>NZ_LFLZ01000070.1 GCF_001189845.1 Bradyrhizobium tropiciagri | reverse complement strand
AAAACGGTCGCCGCCGGCTTCCACGATCAGGGCCGAGACGATCGCCAGGGTCAGCGGGATCTTGATGGTGACGGAAGCGCCCTCGCCGGCCACGCTCTTGATGTCGATGGTGCCGCCGATCTGGTCGATATTGGTGCGCACCACGTCCATGCCGACGCCGCGGCCGGACACCGAGGTCACTTGCGCTGCGGTCGAGAAGCCCGGCGCGAAGATGAACTTGTGGATCTGGGCCTCGGTCATCTTCTCCAGCTCAGCCTCGGTGACGAGACCGTTCTGGAGCGCCTTGGCCTTGATCCGCTCGGTGTTGAGCCCTCTCCCATTGTCGGCGATGCAGATGATGATGTGGCCACCTTCGTGATAGGCGGAGAGGCGAATGGTGCCTTGCTCCGGCTTGCCGGCCGCGAGGCGCTCGGCGGTGGTCTCCAGCCCATGATCGGCGGAGTTGCGCACCATGTGCGTCAACGGATCCTTGATCAGGTCGAGCACCTGGCGGTCGAGCTCGGTGTCGGCGCCGTGCATCTCCAGCTCGATCTGCTTGCCGAGTTCGCCGGAGAGGTCGCGGACGATGCGCGGCAGCTTCTGCCAGGCATTGCCGATCGGCTGCATCCGCGTCTTCATGACGCCTTCCTGCAGCTCGGCGGTCACGTTGGAGAGCCGCTGCAGCGGCACCTTGAACTCGGTGTCCTCGTTGCGGCGGGAGATCTC
Organism: Bradyrhizobium tropiciagri; assembly: GCF_001189845.1. Classification (GTDB taxonomy): domain Bacteria; phylum Pseudomonadota; class Alphaproteobacteria; order Rhizobiales; family Xanthobacteraceae; genus Bradyrhizobium; species Bradyrhizobium tropiciagri. The sequence goes on along the minus strand of NZ_LFLZ01000070.1, from coordinate 45,013 downwards.
CAAAAGCTGGTTGCGGGTCAAGACCAGCTCGGAGACCATGGTCATGAGGTGTTCGAGGGTGTCGACATTGACGCGGATCGACTGGTTGGCGATCTTGTCGCCTTCCTGGACATCCTCGGCGGCGGCCTTGCGGGCCGGCTTCTTCGCGGCCTCAGCCGGCTCGGCGGCGGGCGCAGCGGCTGCAACGGCCTTCGCGGCGGGCGGAGGCGCAGCCACTTCAGTCTCGGTCTCGCGGAAGGCGCGTTCGAGCTCGTCGAGCGAGACCTCGCCGGGACGCAACGGGCGCTCCAGCGTCTGCACCACCAGCGTGCCTTCGGTCATATCAGCCTGCACGGACGGAGCTTCGACGACCGGCACATCTTCTTCAGCAGCCTCGCCGGCAGTCATCGCGGCCATGCCGTGCTCGACCATCGCTTCGAGCTGATCGATCAGGTCGCGGTCGTTGCCCTCGGGCTCGGCTTCGGTCGCCTCGAGCCCGCCCAGGATCTCCTTGATGCGGTCGATCGAGGACAGGATCAGCGTCACGGCTTCCGCCTTCACCGGCATGCCGTCGCGGAATTTGCCCATCAAGGTCTCGCCGGCATGCGCCAGCGCTTCCAGCCGCGGCAATCCTAAGAAGCCGCACGTCCCCTTGATGGTGTGCACAAGGCGGAAAATGTTGTCCAGGATCTTCGCGTTGTTCGGATCCTGCTCGAACTGCACCAGCTGGTTGTCGACCGTATCCAGGCTCTCGCTGCTCTCCGTCAGGAACTCGCGCAACAGATCGTCCATGGATAGGTCCCCTCAAGGTGCTGCGGAACGCTCGCCTCGCATCGATAACTCCTCCGCCTTCACGGCGACGTTAATTTTGCCGTCCGTGCAAATACGGACGAGGAGTCACGCGATCAGACGATGCAGCACGACGTCACGGCCAGTCTCCGGCAACTACCACCCCGACGGGAAAGAGGCCGTTCCATCGGTCATCGCAATTTGAATCAAATGAAATCGCGGAGCCGCTAAGCCGAGCGAAACATTCGCGGCATGGCGTCGGCCTGCATCAAAGCCGGATCGCCCTTTGGTTGAAGCCGGGCGGAAGGTCGATCGCGCAGAAAGCAAAGGCGGCGGGGTTTCCCCCGCCGCCTCGATAGTCGATGTCTGTTGCAGCTACGCTTAGCGGAGCAGCTGCAGGACGCTCTGCTGCGACTGGTTGGCCAGCGCCAGCGCGGACACCGCGATCGACTGGCGGGTCGACAGCGCCTGGCTGTTGGCCGCTTCCTCGTTGGTGTCGGCCAACGTCAGGTTGGACGAGCCGGTCTGCAGCACGTTGATCAGGTTCTTCGAGAAATCCTGGCGGATCTGCACGATCGACAGGTTCGAACCGAGGGTCGAAGCCTGGGTGCGCAGCAGGCCGCTCGCGCTGTTGAGCGTCTTCAGCGTGGCGTTGGCCGAAGCGTTGTCGATGAAGTCCGTGCCGGCGGTCAGCTTGGTGAGGTTGAGGCCGGAGGCATCGAAGGTAACGCCCTGGATCTTCAGCGTCGAGGAGCCCGTCTCGTTGAAGGTCAGCTTGAGCTGATCGCCGTTGAGCAGGTTGATGCCGTTGTACGAGGCGTCCTGGGCAGTGGTGGTGATCTGGTCCAGGATGTTGTTGTACTGATTGACCAGGTTGGCGCGGTTCGACAGGCCACCCGGATCCTGCACCGGGGCGCTGCCCGCGAGGCCGTTGAACAGCTTGCCGGAAGCGGCTGCCGTACCGCCGATCGTGCCGATGGTCGCGGACGCAGCATCGTTGGTGGTGCTGATGGTGAGCGCACCGCCCGCGCTGAGCGAGGCCTGCAGGTTGTTGGCCGCCAGTTTGCTGTTCAGGTCGTTGAGGGACTTCACCTGGCCTGCGCCGCTACCAAACGTGATGTTGGTCTGGGTGCCGTTGCCGGTCGCGCCGATCGTCAGCGTCAGACCGTCGAGCGGCGATGCCGTTGCCACTGTGCGCGCCTTGGTTCCAGCCGTGAGACCGAACGCAGCGAGCCCCGAGCCGGAGATGTTGAGGTCCTGGTTGGTTCCGGTGCTGATCTGGAGCGCGCCGGCCGACACGGTGGAGGCGGTGCCCGTTCCAGTGATGCCGTCAATCGCGGTGAGCAGGTCGCCGACAGTCAGGTTGCTGCCGGCGCCGGTGCCGAGGGTCACGTTGCCGGACGCATCGGTCGTCGACGTGGTCTGCGAGGTCGAGAACGTGATGGACTTGCCGTTGACGCTGATCGTACCGGTCGGAGTCGCCGCCAGGGTATCGGAGTTAGCCGCGGTGACGAGCTTGGTCGCCGCCGTGATCGGCTGAGTGGACGTTTGATTGTTGTTGACTGCCGTACCGGCGAGGGTGGCGTTGCTGTAGGTGGGCGTGCCGCGGATGTCGTCGGTGGTGGCGCCGGTGATCGTGGCGGTGGTCACCTGCGATTTCTGGGAATAGCCGACTGCGGCCTGCAGGGCCTGGTTGGCGACCGACTTGGCGCTGTCGACGAGCTTCTGCAGCGAGGTGATGCCGGTGTTGGCGGCCTGCAGCACCTGCACGCCGTTGCCGATGCCGTCCAGCAGGTTGTTGATGTCGCTGGCGCGGTTGTCGAGCGACTGCGCCGTGAAGAAGTTGGTCGGGTTGTCGAGCGCGGTGTTGACCTTCTTGCCGGTGGACAAGCGGTTCTGCGTGGTGGCGAGCAGGTCGGCCGTCGACTGCAGCGAAAGCAGATTTTGACGGACCGATGCCGAGAGGACGATGCCGGACATACTGATACCCTTCTGGATGAACACGATTGACGCGACGCCGTAAATTTCGCACGGCGACCGGTGCCACACTGGTCCGTCCGCGCTACCCGTTCGTTAAAGGGCTGCTCCGTACAAATACCCAGAACGGCTTTGCCGGTAATTCTACGGCCGCCGGCGCCGGCGCAGGGTTGAGCGGGACCTGGTCGCCACCGGATCAATCTCGTGGCGGCGAATTTGTCCTCGCCTTTGCGGGACTTGCAGCATGCCGGCGGCGCCGGCCGGGCACTTCGAAAAGGCGGGACGGCGATCATGACGACGCACGCTCGGGCGCGTATTAGAGTTAATGCAAATCAATAAATGCGAGACAATGCCGCAACCTCTCTGCCGGATGCGCGTCGTTCGAATCGCCGCGCAGACGGATGCAATGTCCACCGTCTGCCCCCTAGAGGGTATAGGGTTCGCACTACAACCCTTGTGCTATTGGACAGGCAAGCTATGGTCGCACTCCACACGCCAAGAGTAGGTGATGCGAGACCGTAGTGCTCCCGCCCTCGGCAGGAGCTCCAATGTCCGCGGTAACGCGCCCGCCCAATCGTCTGTTGCAAGCACTTCCCCCAGCGGAATACGCGCAACTTCATCCTCTTCTGGAAACCGCCGACCTGACCAAGGAAACGGCGCTCGCCGATGCCGGCGCGCCGGTGCAGCGGGTTTACTTCCCGCACGGCGGCGTGGTCTCGATGATGATCAATCTGTCCGACGGGCAATCCGTCGAGATTGCAACCATTGGTCGCGATGGCGCGGTCGGCGCGTCCGCCGCCCTGCATGAGCGGCCGCTGCTCGCCGACGCGATTGTCGTGGTGCCGGGCACGGCGTCGGTGGTGCGGGCCGAGGATTTCCGCGAGGCCGCCGATCGCAGCGCCGAGTTCCGGACGCTGGTTGCGCTCTATGAGCAGGCGCTGATGGCGCAGACGCAACAATCCGTCGCCTGCAATGTCTCGCATCCGGTGGAGGCGCGGCTGTCGCGCTGGCTGCTGCGCGCACGCGACCTGTGCGGCAGCGAAGCCTTGCCGCTGACCCAGGAGATGCTGGCGCAGATGATCGGCGTGCGGCGCAATGCGGTTTCGATCGTCGCGCACGGATTTCAGCAGGCCGGCATCCTGCGTTACAGCCGCGGCCATATCGAAATCACCGATATCGACGGCCTGCGGAAGGCGGCGTGCGAATGTTATGCGACGGTCAAGGCGCACGCCGAACAATTGATCGGGCCCGAAGATTGATCGCACCGACCTCATGTCGCCGCGGATAATGTGAGGCCGCGGCGATCAGCGTATTCCTAATGGAACCGGGATGTGTTTCCATTGGAACCCAGACGTGCCAGAATAAGTTGCGAGCACGTCTGGCTGCACGCGTCAGCCCTGGTGACCAGAGACAAGCTTTGCCGGGAGGCAGGAGGTTGCTTTGGATACGGTTCCGCGATCACCCAACGGTTTTTTGTCGTCGCTCTCTGCGAGCGATTTTGAGCTGATCCGGCCGCACCTGCGGACGGTCGACCTCGCTGCCGATTCGGTCCTGATCGAGACCGACGAGATGCTCAAGCGGACCTACATGCCGCACAAGGGCGTGATCTCGCTGGTGGTCAAGCTGGCGAGGGGCGAGCGCGTCCAGGTCGCCATGGTCGGCCGCGACAGCATCTTTGGCGCATTCGCCCCGCTGGTCGAGGGGCGGGTCTTGAACAACGCCACGGTGCTGGTGCCCGGCCTCGCCTCGACGGTCGAGCTCGAGCCGTTGCGCGCGGCTGCCTGCCAGAGCCCGACGCTTCGCACCATGCTGCTCCGGCATGGGCTCGCCGTCTACGCCCAGATCCAGCAGACGGCGGGCTGCAACGCCGCGCATACCGTGGAGTCGCGGCTGGCGCGATGCCTGCTGCACACGCGCGACCTCTCCGGCAGCAACAAGATCGTCCTGACGCAGGAGGCGATGGCGCAGATGATCGGCGCGCGCCGCAACAGCGTGTCGCTGGTCGCGCATACCCTGCAACAGGCGAATTTCATTCACTACAGCCGCGGCCACATCGAGATCACCAACGCGGACGGACTGATCAGGACCGCCTGTGAGTGCTACGCCGCGGTCAAGGCGCAGTATGCGGGGCTGCTGAGTTGCAAGGAAACCAGCGGCTAGCGTTTGGATTCAAACGGTCCCCGTTTCGCGAAAAACGTTCTGGCCGTCGCGCAAGCCGTACTTCTACGGCGTAGGATTTTCACCGTCGGATAACGCTGCTTCCGCAAAGTCGCGTGGACGCACGGGGGAGCCGATGTTCACGTACGAGACGACCGACCGGAAGGAAGCCCGGCGCTTCCGCATGGCCCAGTTCAACGGCCGGCCCGCCACCGTCAGATCCGCCGGCGCGACGGTCACGGGACGGGTGCGTGCGATCGTCGAAAGCAGGTCCGGCGCAACGGCGGCATGGGTGGTCACGATCGTTCCGGACGAACCGAAGACGGCTGCTCCCGCCGCGCGGCTCGCGCCGCGGCTGTACTTCGCCGCAGAAGACGATTTCTGACAACCGGTCGCCGCTCAGGCGGAGTGCAGCAGGGCCTTGCGGACCAGATCCGCGGTGTTGCGCGCGCCGAGCTTGCGCATCGCCTCGGCACGATGGCTCTCGAAGGTGCGCGGGCTGATGTTCATCCGCAGCGCGCCCTGCTTGTTGGAATAGCCGTCGCTGATCAGGCTGAGCACTTCGCGCTCGCGCTTGGTCAGCGGCTTGCGGCCAGCCTCCGGCGCGAACATGACATCGGGTGACCGGACGCCAGCCGGCTTGTCGTCACCCTGCGGCCTGAGGTCGGCAGCCGGAACAGCATTCGGGTAGAGATCCGAAATCTGCTTCAGCATCGCGGACACCCGCTCGGTCTGTTCGAGCGCGTTCTCGATCACCTGCCGCAGATAGACGCCGTTGCCGGGCGCGTGCGCGAACTGCTGACTGTGCTGTTTGAGCTCGTTCATATAGAGCAGCAGCGCCGTCACCGGCCCGTTGAACTGCCGGACGATGGCCGCACCGGCGTCGGTGGTGACCTGCGGTCGCGGCGCGGTGGCCCCATGAACCTCAGCCTGCGGCCCCTCGAGCGCCGCGGTTCCGCCCATCCATGCCGGAAGGCGCGCCTCGGCTCGATTGTCATGTTGCGTCATAAGTATGGTTTACCGAAGGTGAACTTGTGGCCGCGTTAACACGGGACTCCGTAAAACTACGGGTGACGCAACTGTGACCTCGGGCCCCAGCCTGCCAAGCAGGCGCAGATTACCGCTGATTTGGCAACGAATCTCGCATATTTGAGTCGAATTACAGTATTCTTACGGGACGACGGGTTGCTTCGTCCCGATGGCCCCACAGGTGAATTCTTACCGTCCCGGCTTTTCGCGGGACGCATCCCACACCTGCTGTCACGTCAGAGATAGCCGGATTGCGCGCCGCGCCTTCGACATCACGGGCGCCGGAGCCGGAGGAATTTCTGCAGGAACCGCCCCGAAAGAACGAACCTGAACCACCAATACGCCATTCGCCGGGTCGACATCGATCATCCCTCTAAACACGGGATCGCATCGGCTTACCGCACGTTGGGCCACGTTCGTATGAGGCGGTTCACATTGAACCGGCGGACGCGGGGTCAGGCGAATGTCAATTTACAGCCCCGGCACGCGCCGCGATGATCGCCGCCTCTCGGCCAACAACTCTCGACCAACAAAAAGGGTGCGACAATGCAGCGAGGGCGGAGCGGGCGAAATGGATCCTGGATGATGATCGCGGCGCTCGCCTCGGCACTGCTGGTCAGCGCCGGTGCGCGGGCCCAGACCACGCCGACCGGTGACGCAGCGCCGGCCCAGGACAACACGATCATGATCACGATCTTCTTCAAGCATGATCAGTCGCGCCCGCTCAGCGAACTCAATGCGCAACTCGAGCGGCAGGGCTTCTACAAGGCGTTTCCGCCCGAAGGTGTCGAAGTGGTCAGCTGGTACGTGATGATGGGCGCCGGCCAGGTGGTGACCCTGCGGCTGCCGGCGTCACGGCTGCGCGAGGTCAACCGCGTCATCGAGAGCAGTGCCTGGGGCGCCTATCGCACCGAGTTCTATCCGACCTACGACTACAAGGCGGTCGGGATCGGCAAGCACGAAAAAGCGAAGCAGTAGCGCATCGCGCCGAGATCGGAGTTGAAGTCGCGGCCGCGCGCCGGACTTATCGGTTCTGGTTCAGTCAGAACCGGCTCACCTCTGATCCAATGCGCTGCCTATGCGTGAGCGCGCGGGCGCTCGCTCAGCCGCTTTGCCAATATCCGCAGATCCTGGCGGCGCCCGCTGCAAAGCAGGCGGCTGAATTCGTCGGGATCGATGGAGGCAGGTGGAAAATCGGCTGAACTGCGTGCGACGCGGCGTAGCCAGGTCAATCGGAAGAGACGCCTGAGCATCTTCATGGTTGTTAGCCCCGATGAGCGCCTTTGTTAAATCGCGGTAATGAAATTGGTTCCGTCTCTTGTGGTCGCACCGCGCGAAAATTGGTTCAACGCCATCAGGCGAGCAGCGCCTTGCGCTTTTGCACGCGCGCAATCGATCGTCGCACCGCGGCCTGATCCAGCGTTCCGTCCTGCACCGCACCCGCGACCGCCGCGGCAATGCCGGCCATCGCCTGCTCCTGGTCGAACAGATTGTTGCCGATGCAGATCATGTCCATGCCGGCGGCGATCGCCTGCAGGCTGGCCGCGCTGGTGCCGAGCGCCTTCTGCAGCCCCTGCATCTGCATATCGTCGGTGATCAAGAGCGTCTCGGGCAGACGGCGGCGCAGCCGGCCGATCCCGGCCGGTGACAGGGTCATCGGATGATGCGGGTCCCACTGGCGGACAATGGCGTGACTGACCAGCACCGCCTCGCCGAAAATATCCGGGGCCAACGCGTAGAACAGCTCTTCCTGCTCCGGCCGCAGCGCATCGGAAATGTCCATGAACTCCAGATGCGAATCGACGAACGCACCGCCGATGCCCGGATAATGCTTCAGGCAAAGACCAACTCCGGCCTGCCGCGCCGCGGCGTCGACCAGCCGCGCATTGGCCTCGACCTCGCCGAGATCGGACGAATAGGACCGCTTGATCCTGCCGATATTGGGGTTGTCGGAATTATAGTCGACGTCGATGACCGGCGCGAAATTGTAGCGGATGCCGAGCCGCCACAGTTCGTCATAGCTTGCGCCAAGGATCGCCTGCTTCTCCGTCGGCGCGAGCAGATTGAAATCCTTCGCACTCGGCAGCGGCTGGAAGCCGAGGCCATCCTTGAGCCGGCGCACCAGACCGCCCTCCTGGTCGATGAAGACCAGCGGCCCTGACGGCAGCGCCGCGATCTCGGCGCAGAGCGACTGCACCTGCGCGGGCGAAGCGACGTTGTTGTCGTATTGCCGGGTCTGGCACGAGTAATCGAACAGGATCACCCCGCCGAGCCCGAATTGCGCGGCAAACTCCGTCAGCCAGCGCGGAACGACCTTGCCGTAGAAGCCAAGGATGAAGAGTTCGCCGACGGACATGGCCGCTCACTTGTCGGATACGCATGGAATCAGCGCGTACCCAAGGGAATAGCACGCGGCCGCGGCGGTAAGAATATGACGCAAGCCGCGGCGCGACCGCGTTCCCCGTGATCGCATCCCTATGTTAAGACACGCCGGCACGCCTCACTGGCGTCTGCCACACACAAGAAACTCCGGAAACCGCTCATGACCGCACCTTACGTCCCGCAAATGGCCCTTTACCGCGACTGGCTGAAGGAGACCCGCGGCCTTGCGTTTGCGGATTTCGAGGCGATGCGGCGCTGGTCGGTCACCGATATCGATGGCTTCTGGCAGAGCGTCTGGGATTATTTCGACCTGCGCTCGCCGACGCCGCATACCGCGGTGCTGGCCGAACGCAAGATGCCGGGCGCGGTGTGGTTTCCCGGCGCCTCGGTGAACTATGCGCGCCAGGTGTTCCGCCATGTCGCGCCGGCGCATGCCGCCGGCCTGCCGGCCCTGATTGCGAGCGGCGAAGACGGCAAGCTCTCGGAGACGAGCTGGCCCGAGCTGCAGCGCCAATCGGCGGCGCTGGCGCTGCATCTGAAGGCCAAGGGCGTGCGCGCCGGCGATCGCGTCGCGGCATACTTGCCGAACATCCCGGAGACCATCATCGCGTTTCTTGCGACCGCGAGCCTCGGTGCGGTCTGGAGCGTCTGCGCGCCCGACATGGCGGCGCCCGCGGTGATCGACCGCTTCAAGCAGATCGAGCCGAAGGTGCTGATCGCCTGCGACGCCGTCACCTATGCCGGCAAACGCCATGACCGGCAAGGCGTGATCGAGGAGCTGCGGCGCGCACTGCCGACGGTCGAGCATGTCATCCTGCACAGCGACGTGGCGCCACCAGCGACACGGCTGTCATCGATCCTCGCAGGCCAGGGCGCTGACATCGACGCCTTCGAGCCGGAATGGCTGCCGTTCGATCATCCGCTTTGGATCGTCTATTCCTCGGGCACCACGGGATTGCCGAAACCGATCCTGCACAGTCACGGCGGCATCATCGTGGTGGCGCTGCCGCTCTCGACGCTGCACAACGACCTCGGTTGCAGCTACCACCCGAACTCGTTCGGCGAACGCTTCCACTGGTACTCTTCGACCGGCTGGATCATGTGGAATTGCCAGGCCAACGGCCTGCTCAACGGCACCACCTGCTGCATCTTCGACGGCAGCCCCGGCGGCACCAAGGACAAGCCGGACTGGACCACGCTGTGGCGCTTCGTCGCCGACGCCAGGGCGACCTTCTTCGGCGCGGGCGCGGCGTTCTTCGCCAATTGCACCAAGGCGGAGATCGATCTCGCCGCCGTCGGTGACCTCTCAAGCCTGCGCGCGCTCGGCTCGACCGGCTCACCGCTCTCAGCCGATACGCAAGCCTGGTTCAACGAGCGCTTCGCCGCGCTGTCGAAGCGCAACGGCAATGCCGCGCAGGCCGACATGTGGTGGGCCAATATTTCCGGCGGCACCGATTTCGCCGGCGCCTTCATCGGCGGCAATCGCGAATTGCCGCAGACGCCGGGCATCATGCAATGCCGCTTGCTGGGCTGCGCGGTGGAAGCCTTCGACGAGCAAGGCCGCGCCGTGATCGATGAGGTCGGCGAGCTCGTCTGCACCGAGCCGCTGCCCTCGATGCCGCTGCGCTTCTGGAACGATCCCGGCAATGCGCGCTATCTGTCGAGCTATTTCGAAACCTATCCCGACAATTTCGACGGCAGCGGCCGCGGCCCGGTATGGCGGCACGGCGACTGGCTCAAGATCAACCCCGACGGCTCCTGCGTGATCTACGGCCGCAGCGACGCCACCATCAACCGCCACGGCTTGCGGATGGGCACCAGCGAGCTCTACTCGGCGATCGAGGCGCTGCCGGAGGTGCTGGATTCGATGGTCGTCGACCTCGAATATCTCGGCCGCGACAGCTACATGCCGCTGTTCGTGGTGCTGCGCGAAGGCGTCGCCCTCGATGCGGCGATGAAGGCGAAGATCAACCAGGCGGTCGAGGCCGGGCTGTCGCGCCGCTTCCTGCCCAACGACATCTTCGTGGTGGCGGAGATTCCACGCACGCTGTCCGGCAAGAAGCAGGAGTTGCCGGTCAAGAAGCTGCTGCTCGGCCACCCCGTCGAAAAGGTCATCAACCGCGATGCGATGGCCAATCCCGCTGCCTCGACTGGTATCTCGACTTTGCCAAAAACTATTTGCTCAAGCGGGCCGGCGCCGCGTAAGCGATCGCGCTTTGGTCAATGCGGCCTGCCGCGCCACGGCGGCGGCGCAAGCGCGGCGCGCAGGTGCTCGACGAAGGCCTGCGTGCGCCTGCCGCCCACTGCGGCCCGGATTGAGCAGCGCAACGATGTCAGCCGGCGGCAGGCGATGGTTCGGCAGCACACGGACCAGCCGGCCAGCGGCGAGATCCTCGGCGACATCCCACTCCGACCTGACGATCAGGCCGTGATCCGCCAGCGCCCAGGCCTTTACGACCTCGCCGTCATTGCTCGACAGCATCGGCTCGATCCTGATGACGTCAGGCTCCGAGGCGGCACGCTTGCGGGAGAACCGCCACAGCGTCACGTCTTCCTCGTTCTCGCGCAGCGCAATGCACTGATGCAAGCGCAGATCCTGCGGACGCGCCGGCGTTCCCCAGCGCTTCAGATAGGCTGGCGAGGCGCAGAGAAAACGTTCGTTCGGCGCAAGACGCTGCAGGCGAAGCGTGGAATCCTTCAACGCACCGATGTGGATCATGACGTCCCACGCACTCACCGCGGCACGCCCCGGCCGATCGGACAGTTCGAGCTCGATCGACACCTCGGGATGACGTGATCGGAAGGCGGCAACGACCGGGGCGATGTAGCGGCGTCCGAAGCCGAGCGGCGCAAGGATCTTCAGATGGCCTGCGATGGTGCCGCGACGCGCTTGCAGCGCTTCGGTCAGCTCTGTCGCCTCGTCGAGCAGCGTGCCGCCGCGCAGCACCAGCAGTTCGCCCTCATCGGTCAGCGTCAGCCGCCGGGCCGAACGGCTGACCAGCTGAACGCCGAGCCGCTGCTCGAGGCTCTGCAGCCGCTGCGAGACCGCCGATGGCGTCACGTCGAGCGCCCGCGCGGCGGCCGCGAGCGACCGGGCCGCTGCGATGGCCATGAAGAAGCGGATGTCGTCGGTCGAAATCATTAAGTCTAGACTTAATATAGTAGTGACATTCGGTAAATTGTACTTAGCGCAGAAACGGCTAGTCTCGCCGCATGTCATCAGCCCCCGTCCTGAACGCGCCGCATCCGCTTGCCGGGATCGAGACGCCTTGCCTCGTCCTCGACGAAGACCGGATGCTGCACAACATCGCCCGCCTGAAGACGCGGCTGGCGCGGCTCGGCGTGCCGCTGCGCCCGCATCTGAAGACGGCAAAATCAATCCCGGCGGCGCGCGCCGTGATGGACAGCGCAGGCGGCCCGGCGGCGGTCTCGACCCTGCAGGAGGCCGAGGTCTTTGCCGCAGCAGGCGTGAAAGACATCCTCTACGCCGTCGGCATCGCGCCGCAGAAGCTCGATCGGGTGGCCGCACTGCGGCGGCAGGGCGTGGACCTCTCCGTGGTGCTGGACAGTCTCGAGCAGGCGGCTGCCGTCACCGCGGTGACCCGCGCAACGAACGACCGCATTCCCGTGCTGATCGAAATCGATTGCGACGGACATCGCGCCGGGGTCGGCGCAAGCGATCCACAGCTGGTCGAGATCGGCCGCGCGCTGCATCAAGGCGGCGCCGAGTTGCGCGGCGTCATGGCGCATGCCGGCGAATCCTATTCCTGCCGCAGCGTTAAGGCACTCGAGCAGGCCGCCGAGCAGGAGCGCGCCGCCGCGGTCGCCTGCGCGAGGCATTGCGCGCAGCCGGACTGCCCTGCCCCGTGGTCAGCGTCGGCTCGACGCCGACGGCGCATTTCGCGCGCCGGCTCGATGGCGTCACCGAGGTGCGCGCCGGTGTCTTCGTGATGTTCGACCTGGTGATGGCCGGGATCGGCGTCTGCGCCGTCGAAGACATTGCACTGTCGGTGCTCGCCACGGTGATCGGCCATCGCGCCGATCGCGGCTGGACCTTCATCGATGCGGGCTGGATGGCACTGTCGCGCGATCGCGGCACCGCGAAGCAGCCGATCGACCAGGGCTACGGCATCGTCTGCGACATCGGTGGACGCCCCTATCCCGACCTGATCGTGACCGAGACCAATCAGGAGCACGGCATCATCGCCGTCCGGCCCGGCAGCACCGCACCGCAGGTGACGCTGCCGGTCGGCGCGAAGGTGCGGATCCTGCCGAACCATGCCTGCGCGACGGGAGCGCAGCACGACCGTTATCATGTCGTCGCTGCCGGCTCCGACACCGTCAGGCAATGGGAGCGGTTTCGCGGATGGTAGGAAACGGAGCGCAGCCCATGAGGCGAGCCTATGACGCCGTGTTGTTCGACCTCTTGACCGCGCTGCTCGATAGCTGGACGCTGTGGAACAAGGTCGCCGGCTCCGATGAAGCCGGGCTGCGCTGGCGCGCCGAGTATCTCAAGAACACCTATGCGACCGGGCGCTATCGCTCTTATGAGGATCTGGTGGGCGAGGCGGCGCGCAATGTCGGGCTGCCGTTCGAACGGGCCGCAGAGCTTGGCGCACGCTATGCGGAGCTCGATCCCTGGCCCGAGGTTCGCGATGTCCTGCAAACGCTGCACGATGCCGGCGTCGCGCTCGGCGTCGTGACCAACTGCTCGGAGCAGCTCGGCCGCATCGCCGCCGACCGCCTCGGCGTCCCCCTCACCGTGTTCGTGACGGCCGAACGCGCCGGCTATTACAAGCCGCAGCCACAACCCTACCAGCTCGCGCTCGACGAACTGCCGGTCCCGGCAAATCGATGCCTGTTCGTCGCGGGATCGGCCTATGACCTGTTCGGAACGGCACGTGTGCACCTGCCGATTTGGTGGCATAATCGGGCCGCAATGAACCTGCCGGAAGGGGCGCCCGCCCCGATCATGGTCCGCGACAGCCTTGCGACCTTGCCGGCTTTTGTGCTTGGACACGACCTGTCCGGCCCGCCCCTTGAGGACTGAATCGAGATGCCTTCGCCCAGCTATATCGACCCGCTCAACGGCAAACTCTACCCGCTTGATGTGCCGCGCTGGTGCTCCGACGAGGGCAAGCCGCTGCTCGTGACGCCGCTGCCCGGCATCTCCCGCGACGAGATCGATCGCGGGACGCGGTCGCTGTGGCGCTATCGCGCGGCGCTGCCGGTCGAGATCAGGCAGCCGATCACGATGGGCGAAGGCTGCACGCCTGCGGTCGAGAAGGAATGGGACGACCTGCGGCCGCATTTCAAGCTCGAATGGTTCAACCCGACCGCAAGCTTCAAGGATCGCGGCACCACGGTGATGCTGTCGTTCCTGCGTCAGCTCGGCGTCGATGCGGTGCTGGAGGACTCTTCCGGCAATGGCGGCGCGTCGGTTTCCGCCTATGGCGCGGCGGGCGGCACGCGGGTGAAAATCCTGGCGCCGGCAACGACGTCGCCGATGAAGGTGGCGCAGATGCACGCCTTCGGCGCCGAGGTGCAGCTGGTCGAAGGGCCGCGCGAGGAATCCGAAGCGGAAGCGATCCGCCAGTCGAAGCAGATCTTCTACTCCAGCCACAACTGGCAGCCCTTCTTCCTGCAAGGCACCAAGTCGCTGGCTTATGAAATCTGGGAAGATTTCGGTTTCACCGCGCCCGACAATGTCATCATGCCGGTCGGCGCCGGCAGCAGCCTGCTCGGCTGCTACACTGGCTTCAAGGAATTGCTGGCGGCCGGGCAAATCACGCGGCTGCCGCGGCTGTTCGCGGCGCAACCGCTCAATTGCTCGCCGGTCGATGCCAGCTTTGCCGCCGGCGTCGACACGCCGGTCGATCGCGAAGTCCGCAAGACCATCGCCGAAGGCACCGCGATCAAGCATCCGCTGCGGCTGAAGCAGATGGTCGCGGCGCTGAAGGAGAGCGGCGGCGGTACCGTCGCGATTCCCGAAGACGGCATTGTCGCCGCACTGAAGCGGCTGGCGTCGAGCGGCCTGTTCGTCGAACCGACCTCGGCCTCGGCCGCCGCCGCGCTCGACGTCCTGAAGGCGCGCGGCGCGATCCGGCCGGCGGAGCGCACCGTCGTCATCATCAGCGGCACCGGGATCAAGGCCGCAGGGCTGATCACGGAGTTGCTGGGCAGCTAGTCAGCCTGCAATCGCTCCCGCGACGGCCGCGCGCGCCGGCGAGGCGTGCGCCCGCCCGATATTGTCGAGGAACTGCCGCACGCTTTCCTGCCAGGTAAAGGTCAGAGCGTGGGCGCGGCATTTCTCGCGTGGCACGCGCAGCGCGCCGAGCGCCGCGCGGCGCAGATCGTGATCGAGACATCCACAGCCTGATTTTCCGATCACATCGAGCGGCCCCATCACCGGAAACGCGGCGACCGGCACGCCGCAGGCCAAGGCCTCGAGCAGCACCATCCCGAACGTATCGGTCAGGCTCGGAAACACCATGACGTCGGCCGACGCATAGACATCGGCGAGCGCCCGCCCGGTCCGCGTGCCAAGAAAATGAACTTGCGGAAACCGCGCCTGCAAGCTGCTGCGCAGCGGCCCATCCCCGACCACGACTTTGGATCCCGGCAGGTCGAGCCCGAGAAAGGCATCGAGGTTCTTCTCGACCGCGACGCGGCCGACATAAAGAAACACCGGCGCCGGGAAAGCGTGCGGAGGCTCGGCGCGCGGACAAAACAGCTCGGCATCGACGCCGCGCGACCACGGCATCAGCTTGCGGAAACCATGCGCCCTCAGCGCCTGCTCGAGCGACGGCGAGCCGACCATGATGCCGTCGCCGCCATTATGGAAGCGGCGCAGCGCCGCGTAGCTCCAGCGCAGCGGCACCGGCAGCCGCGCGGCGAGATATTCGGGAAAGCGGGTGTGGTAGCTGGTCGTGAACGGGTAGCCGCGCGTCTGGCAGACATGGCGGCTGATCCAGCCGATCGGACCTTCGGTCGCGATGTGCACCGAGTCCGGGCGCGCTGCGTCGATCGCGCGCGCGATGCGCCCGATCGACGGCAGCGCAAGCCGGATCTCCGGATAGCCCGGCAACGGCACGGTGCGGAAATCGGCCGGCGTCAGAAAGCTGATCTCCGCGCCAAGCGACGGCGCCTCGCTGGCGAGATATTCGAGCGAGCGGACCACGCCATTGATCTGCGGCCGCCAGGCGTCGGTTGCCACCAGGACACGCATCAGGCGACCGCCTCCGCGAGCGGCACCAAGCCTGCCGCGTTCGACGCCGGCTGCGGATCCGTCCATCGGACGATTTCAAACTGCCCATCATAGCGCTCGACCACGCCGGTGCAGGACTCCACCCAGTCCCCAGTATTGATGTAGCGCACGCCGAAATCATCGTGCATCGCCGCGTGGTGGATGTGACCGCAGATCACACCCTGAACGTTGCGGCGCCTGGCCTCGGACGACAGCACCTCCTCGAACCGGCCGATGTGGTTGACCGCATTCTTGACCCGCAACTTCGCCCAGGACGAGAACGACCAATAGCCGAACCCGAATTGGCGCCTGATCCGGTTGAGCCAGACATTGGAGGCCAGCGCGGCCCGATAGCCGACATCGCCGATCAGCGCGAGCCATCGCGCATGCCGCACCACGAGATCGAAATGATCACCGTGAACGACGAGGTAGTCGCGGCCGTCGAGGCCACGATGGATTGCCCGTTCGACGACCTCGACGCCGCCGAACGCCGCGCCGGCATAGTCGCGCAGGAATTCGTCGTGATTGCCGGGAATGTAGACCATGCGCCGGCCCCGCTGCGCGAGCGCGATCAGTTCGCGCACGACCGCATTGTGCGCCGTGGGCCAATACCAGCTCGACCGCAGGCACCAACCATCGACGATGTCGCCGACCAGGAACACGGTCTCGGCATCGTGATGTCGAAGGAAGTCGATCAGTCGCTCGGCCTGGCACCCTCTGGTTCCGAGATGGACGTCGGAGATGAACAGGCTTCTGACCCTGGCGGGATGCCGCGACGAGAGCCGCACCGCGCCGGCGCGATCGCCGCCGATCGGGACCGGGACGTTTCGGTCGGCTTCGCTGCCATCAGGCCGCAGTGCCGTCGCCATGGCCTCCGCCAATCCCGCGAGCACGCGCGTGACATCGCGGCTGGCGCATCGCCGGAAGATCGAGCGGTGCCAATAGATCCCTGCCGCGAGAACCAGCAGCGCGAACTCGGCCGCGCGATATCGCCCGCCGGATGCCGCGACGCCGAACTGATAGCTTGCGGCCAGCACCAGCAATGCCGCGGCGGCACATTCGAGCGTGTGCGAGCTGGGCCGCAGGCGGGACAGCAGGCCTCTCATGCGCTTTCCTCCATTGGCAAGCGTGAAGGAAGAGCTCGCGGCTTCGCGAAAGGCCGCGGCGCGAGCGAGCGCTTGTAGAAACGGAAGCCTAGGAAGAGCGCGACCTCCACAGCGATCAGGACGACCACCACCCAGAAGCCGAGGCTGACCGGATCATGGCCGCTGCCGCGCAGCGCATAGCCCAGCGTGAGGAACGGCATGTTCCAGATCACGGTGCCGATCGCCGTCGCCATCACGAAAGCGCGCGGCTCCAGCCGCAGCACGCCGGCGGGCAGCGCCAGATAGATCCGCACCGTGGGCAGGGTCTGGCCGATCAGCGTCACCCAGAAATGATTGCCGCGATAGGCGTCGGTGAGCTGCTGGTAGAGCGAGGGGCGCAGCAGCACGAACTTGCCGTAACGCGTGACCAGCCCTTCGATGCGCCGCGAGCCGAGCGCACGCCCGAGCCCGTACCAGCCGATCGCGCCGATGACCGACCCGGCGCTGGTCGCCAGGATGGTCATCGCGAGCGTCGTGCCGTCGGAGACCGTCAGCCCGAGCAGCATCAGCAGCACATAGGACGGCAGCAGCGGGATGAACTTCTCGGCAACGGCAAGGCAACCAACACCCACCAGACCGAAGTGCAGGAACATTGCGATCGTGCTCGACGTGTCCATGACGCCTCGATCAAGCGTGGGGATGGCGGCGGCTGATCCGGTACACGGACGCCGGCGGCAGATTGCGGAACGTCTGCCCGATGCAGCTCGCCTGCAGATCGAGGCGATCCAGGATCGCGTCTGCTACCGGACAACGCGGACCATAGGTGATCTGGTAGAAGGCACCGTCGGCGCGGAGATAGCGGAAGGCGGCATCGAGGATCGTCGTGACCTTCTCCGGCGGCATGATGAGAAGCCCGAGCCCGCTCACGACCGCGCCGACCGGTGCCCCTTCAAACAGCCTCTCCCTCCACAGCCAGGCGGCATCCATCCAGAGCACCCGGGCGCCCGGGAAGCGCTGCTGCAGCAGCGGGATGAACTCGGAGCCGTATTCCACCAGCGTGAGATCCTGCTGCCTCACACCGCGCTTCAGCAACGCGCAGGTGAAGACGCCGGTGCCGGGGCCAAGCTCGATCACCGGACCGGTGTCCGCCGTGATCTCCTGCGCCATCAGGGACGAGACGGCGGGCCCGGACGGCGCGACCGCGGCGACACGCATCGGATTGCGCACCCAGGCGCGGAAGAACGGCAGGATGTCAGCAGCCGACATGCTGGAGCTCCCGCACGCTGGGCGCGTTGCGCATCTCGCGCCGCGAATTCGTTGACAAGGCCATTCCCGTATCTTTCGCATTGCAGGCGCCATGTGTCGGAGGCTCCCGCCAGTTGAGCGTGTCGGTCGGCGACGGGACGATTCGGCCCGCTCCGATCGAGGCCTCTGTCTCATGCGAAGCTTGCGCCAGCCTGTCGCGAATGGACGCGCGTGCGAAATTTCACGCCGCGACGCATTGGCGCGGAGCAAACCGCAAGGTTGCCGCAATGAATCGGACATAAAGCCGGCAGATCGAGTGACGAACCCGATGCAGGGATAAAGACGACGAATGCGCGTGCTGTTGGTGGAGGACCAGCCGGAAATGGTCGCAGCGCTGCGTGCGGCACTCGCACGCCACGACATGCTGGTGGATCACGCGCCTGACCTGTCGGAAGCGGAGGCGATTGCCGCGGCTGGCAGCTATGATGCGATCGTGCTCGACCGGCAATTGCCCGATGGCGACGGGCTGTCGCTGATTCCGAAGCTGCGCGCCAGCGGCAACACGGTGCCGGTGCTGGTGCTGACCGCCCGCGGCGAGCTCGCGGACCGGATCTCGGGCCTCGATTGCGGCGCGGACGATTATCTCGGCAAGCCGTTTGCGTTCGAGGAGCTGCTGGCGCGGTTGCGCGCGCTGCTGCGCCGGCCCGCCAATGTGCAGCAGCATGCCGCGCGGATCGGCCGCCTGTCGTTCGACTTCGCCCATCGCGAGGCCAGCGTCGACGGACGCCCCCTGGAGATGCCGCGTCGCGAACGGCTGGTGCTCGAGGCGCTGCTACATCGGATGGGACGCATGGTGCAGCGCTCCGCGCTGATGGAGGCTGTCTACGGCCTCGACGACGACGTGCAGCCCAATGCGCTGGACACCCATGTGTCGCGCTTGCGCCGCAGGCTCACTGAAGCCGACGCCGGCGTCGCGATCAACGGCGTTCGTGGCCTCGGCTATGTGCTGCGAGAGACACCGTGAGCGTGCTGCGACCGCGATCCCTCACCTGGCGGCTGATCGGGCGGCTCGCGGGCCTGCAGGCCGTCACGTTGACCCTCCTGATCTTGCTGATCGGAGCGGCCGCGATCGGGCTGCTGCGGGCCGGGCTTTTGATCGGCGAGTACGAAGGCAGCACGCTCGACACGCTGCGCGACGCCATCATGCGCGATGAAACGGGCGAACTGACGCTGCGCCGGACGCCGGAGCTCGCAGCCCTGCGCGCCGAGCATGCCGACCTCTGGTTCGTGATCCGCGACGGCGCGGGGCACCAGCTCTCCGAGGGAGCGGTGCCCGCGCAATTCGCGCCGATTGCATCAAGCCTCGATCAGGTGAGCGAGGCGCGGCTCAAATGGAACGCCGCGGAAGCCGCGCGCCCCGCGGGCCTCGTCAAATGGGTCGACACCTCGGCAGGCCGGATCCAGATCCTGACCGGCACATACGGCCAGCTCTCGATGTGGCGCGCGCTGGAGAGCACGCCGCTGCTGTTCCTCAACATGATCCTGCCGATCGTCGTGCTGATGACATTGGCGACGCTGGTCGCGACCCCATTCGTGGTGCGCCGAGCCATGAACGGCCTCGCGCAAGTCGCGGCGCAGGCTGAACGCATCGACATCGACCAGCGCGGCGTTCAATTGCCGCTCGACAAGGTGCCGATCGAGATCACCCCGCTGGTCAAGGCCATCAATGCCGCGCTCGACCGCCTCGACAAGGGTTACGAGCGTCACCGCCGCTTCCTGGCCGATGCCGCCCACGAACTCCGCACGCCGATCGCGATCCTCTCGACCCGGGTGGCTTCACTGCAGGCCGGGCCGGAGAAGACCCATCTGCTCGAGGACGCGACCCGGCTGAGCGTCATGGCCGGCCAGCTGTTGGACCTGCAACGGCTCGACCAGCGCGCCGACACGTTCGGCCCCGTCGATCTCGTCGGCGTCGCGCGGCAAGTCGTGCTCGACCTCGCGCCGCTCGCCTTCGCGGCAGGATATGAAATGTCCTTCGAACACGAGGACGAGACCATCGTGGTGAGCGGCGACCAGACCTCGCTCGAACGTGCCCTCACCAACCTCGTGCAGAACGCCATCGACCACGGGCAGCGGCGCGGCACGATCCTGGTCCGCCTGACGACATCAGGCTGGATCGAGGTCTGCGACGACGGCGACGGTATCCCGCCCGACGAGCGCGAGCAGATCCTGGAGCCGTTCCGCCGGCTGCATCCGGGCGGGCGCGGCGCCGGCCTCGGCCTCGACCTGGTGCAGTCCATCATGCGCCTGCATGGCGGCCGGATCGAGGTCGATCAGGCGCCGTCCGGCGGCGCCTGCATGCGCATGGTGTTCCCGAAGGTTCAGCCGTCCTGCTGATCGGGCCGATTACCGAACGACGGATCAGGCCGGCGACTTGATCGATGTTCATGCGATATCATTCGGGCGGAGCTTCGCGCCTGCGGCGTCGCTTGGATTCCGGACTTCGTCCACCGTGAAACCGAGCGGATGCGCACTGCCGAGAAACGCGTTCAACTGCGCTTCGTAGGACGACGGATCGAGCCCGCGGGACTGCAGCCACGCCGGATCGTAATAGGTCTGGCGATACCGCTCGCCGGAATCGCAGATCAGCGTGACCAGCGATCCGCTCACGCCCGCGTCGCGCATCTCCGACGCCAGACGGCAGAGTGCGAGGAAGTTGGTTCCGGTTGAGCCGCCGACCAGCCGGCGCAGCAGGCGCGACAGCACGTTCATCGCCGCGATCGACGCCGCATCCGGGATCTTCATCATGCGGTCGACCACACCGGGCACGAACGACGGCTCGCAGCGCGGCCGGCCGACACCCTCGATCAGCGACGGCCGCTCGCAGACATGGGAACGGTCCTGGGTACGGAAGCAGTCGAAGAACGCGGAATGCTCGACGTCGGCGACGCACAGCCGGGTCGGAAACTGGCGATAGCGCAGATAGCGCCCGATCGTCGCCGAGGTGCCGCCGGTGCCGGCGCCCATCACGATCCATTCCGGCATCGGGCGTTGCTCGCCCTTGAGCTGGGTGAAGATCGATTCGGCGATGTTGTTGTTGCCGCGCCAGTCGGTGGCGCGCTCGGCGAAGGTGAACTGGTCCATGTAATGACCACCGAGACGCGCGGCCAGCGCGGCGGCCTCGGCGTAGAGCGCGCGGCCGTCGTCGATCAGATGGCAGTTGCCGCCGTAGTGCTCGATCGCGGCGATCTTCTCGGCCGACGTGGTGCGTGGCATCACCGCGTAGAACGGCACGCCGATCATCTGCGCGAAATAGGCCTCGGAGACCGCGGTCGAGCCCGACGACGCCTCGACCACGGCGGTGCCTTCGCGGATATGCCCGTTGCACAGTGCATAGAGGAACAGCGACCGCGCCAGGCGATGCTTCAGGCTGCCGGTCGGATGCGTCGATTCGTCCTTCAGATAGATATCGATGCCGGCAAGCGCCGGCACGATCAGCCGCATCAGATGCGTATCCGCGGTCCGGCACTGATCCGCCTCGATCGCGGAGACGGCGTCATCGACCCAGCCGCGCCGATAGCTCGGCCCGGCTGGGGGATGCTGGCGCGACGACATGTACTCGTTCGACATCGCGCCATCTAACCATAGTTCGCCTCGAACGGCGAGACGAACACGAAGATCGTCAGGCTAGCCCGCCTTGCGCAGCCGCAGGGATTCGTAGAACGCGGTCTCGAAATTGATGTAGCCGATGAAGGATGTCGGATCACCAAACGGCAGGATCTGCGTCGCCCAGTATCCGCCAAAACCGTTCTGGCGATCGATCCAGTAGAACAAATTGGCGAGACCGGCCCAGCCGAGCGCGCCGGCGGGACGGCCGGTCGGAGCCTGCTCGTCATTGATCATGAAGCTCAGCGCCCAGGATTTCGACTGGCCCGGGAAGAACTCGGCGTCGTTGGCAAGCGACGTGATCACGCCGGTGATCGCGGTGACCTTGTTGTTGCCGAGGTGGTTCTTCTCGGCCATCCGTACGGTCTCGGCCTTGAGGACGCGGCCGTGCTCGCCGGCGCCGTCATTCAGCCACATCCGGATGAAGCGCATGTAGTCGCCGATGGTGCCGTAAAGCCCGTGGCCGCCCATGTGGATTTCCGGATTGGCCGGCAGCTCGAAATCCATCGGCGTGAGCGAGCCGTCGGCGTTACGGGCGTGAATGCCGGCGAGCTTGCGGCGCATCGCGTCGGTAAGCTCGAACGTGGTATCCTGAATGCCGAGCGGTTCGAAGATCCGCGTCTTGAAGACCTCGCCGAGCCGCTGTCCAGTGATCGCCTCGACGATCTGGCCGCACCAATCCATGTTGGTGCCGTACTCCCACCGCTCGCCCGGATCGAACAGCAGAGGTGTCATCAGCGACGCCTTCGACGCCGTGATGACGCTCGGCTGCCCCTTCTCCTGCGCGAGACGGTTGTAGGTGTGGTTGATGAAGTCGTAGCCGAGGCCGGCGCTATGCACCATCAGCATGCGGGTCGTGATGTCGCGCTTCGGTGCGCGCAACACCGGCTCGCCCTTGTCGTCAAAGCCTTCGATCACCTGAAGCTTGCCGATGTCGGGTGCATAGGTCTTGGCCGGCGCATCGAGATCGAGCTTGCCCTCCTCGACGAGTTGCAGGACGGCGGTGCCCGTGATCGCCTTGGTGGTCGAGAAGATGGCGAACACGCTGTCGGCCGTCATGTCGGCCGGTTGGTCCAGCCGGCGCTTGCCGGCGGCGCCTTCATAGATGTTGCGATGCCGGTCGGTCACCATCGCAACAACGCCGGGGACGCGCGGGTTTGAGGTCACGACGCCGTCGAGAATCGCATCTGCAGCCGCACTGAAGTTCGTGCTCATTGTTTTCCTCCATATTTTTGTGATGTTGACCTGCGTAGCCCGGATGGAGCGAAGCGAAATCCGGGGTTGGTGCAGCCGGTGTCACTGGTCCCGGATTACGCTTCGCTCCATCCGGGCTACGAGGTCCAATTGCAATCGGACTTACTGCATGGCGAAGCCGCGATAGCCGCTCGCGGCGACCTCGTCGCATTTCTGGCGATAGGTGCCGACGCCGCCGCAATAGGACAGCACCCGGCGCGGCTTGCCCTCGACATTCGAGCCGAGGTACCAGGAGTTGGTTTTCGCGATCAGTGTCGCGTTGGCGGTCTCATCGTGATGCGCGACCCATTGATCCTCGATATCCCTGGACGGCTCGATGACGTTCAGGTTGTTGCCGCGCATGTACTTGATGCAGTCGTCGATCCACTCGACCTGCTGCTGCAGGCAGGTGGTCATGTTGCAAAGCGCGGCTGAAGGCGCGAGCGGCACCGCCGTGGTGAACAGGTTCGGGTAGCCGTGAACCTGCAGACCCATCGTGGTGCGGATATCCCGGCCCCAATCCTCCTTCAGCGAACGGCCATCGCGGCCGCGGATATCGATCCGCGTCAATGCGCCGGTGCCGGCATCGAAGCCGGTCGCCAGGATGATGACGTCGAATTCGTGCACCGTGCCGTCGGCGGTCTGGATGCCCTCGGGCGTGATGCGGGCGATCGGATTATCCTTGACACTAACGATCTCGACATTGGGCCGATGGAAGGCCTCCAGGAAATTGCTTTCCAGCGGCACCCGGTGGGTGCCGAAGCCGTAATCGGCCGGGATCAGTTGCTCGCACAGTTTGGGATCCTTGATCCGTTCGCGCATCTTTTCGCGCACGAATTCGGTGATCTCGGCGTTGACGGCCTCGTCGAAGAACAGTTCGGCGAAGGACGATACCCACAATTTGAGCGATCCGTCGTTCCAGCAATCCTCGACCACCTGGCGGCGCTGCTGCGGCGTCAGGTCGGCCCAGGCGTGCTCGAAGTCGAACTCGAAGCCGGTGAACGTCTTCGGCAACCGTTCGGTGAGGAATTTGAACTTCGACTTGTAGGCCTCGGCATCCGACGCATCCCATTTCGGGTTCTTCATCGGGATGATGTATTGCGGGGTGCGGATGAACACCTTGAGATGGCCGACCTCGCCGGCGATCGACTGGATCACCTGGATTCCGGTCGCGCCGTTGCCGACCACGCCGACGCGCTTGCCGGCGAGCTCGATCGGTCCCTTTGGCCAGCGTGCGGTATGGAACAGCTTGCCCTTGAACGTCTCCTGTCCCGGGAAGGACACGTGCGGGGCCGAGAGCATGCCGCAGCAGGTGACCAGGAACTGGGTGTCGATGACTTCACCCTTGTCCGTCGTCACTTGCCAGCGTTGCGTCGCCTCGTCGAAATGCGCGCTCTTCACCGTGGTCTGGAACTGGATGTCCTTCTTGAGGTCGAGGCGGTCGGCCACATAGTTCAGCCAGCGCTCGATCTCCGGCTGGCCCGGAAACCGCTCGCTCCAGCTCCAGCCTTTGTAGAGTTCCTCGGAGAACAGATACTGATAGGTGTGGCCTTCGGAATCGAAGCGTGCGCCGGGGTACCGGTTCCAGTACCAGGTGCCGCCGACGCTCGATCCTGCGTCAAGAGCCCTGACGTTCAGGCCCTGTTCGCGCAGGCGGAACAGTTGATAAAGGCCGGCAACGCCGGCGCCGATCACCACGGCGTCGAATTTGGATGTCGCGTGCGCGCCGTTGCTTCCGTTGGACCTGATTGCGGTCGCGGTCATGGTTTCCTCCTGTGTGGTTCCTCGCACGCCCTTTCCCATCCGCTGCATCGCGGGATGACGGTGCGTTGCGCCAATCTGGGCCCCGACGGCATGGATGGAGCTGCCGGGACGCACAGGAGGCTATGGCCCTTGCGGACTCCCGGGCTTGGATGAAACCGACAATCTCTGGAACGCGGCCGTGCAATCGCGATCGGCCATTGGTCTCCTTGGCAAATGGCGAAACCGGCCTATTCTGGGCTCAGCCGTCTGGCCAAGAAGAACAAGAAGAAGCGGTCAACCGCCGATGGTTTCCAGGGAGGAGGCTCGCGCGATGGGCCAGTTGATCACGGTCGAGGAACTGCCGCGCTACGCTCCCGGCGAGATGAAGCTGGACAGCCTGGCGGTCGGCCGCAACGATTTCCGGCTGCGTATCTTCCGCTACGCGCCATCAGACATCTGGGTCCCGCCGTCGGAAAACTACCTGATCGTGATCTATCGCGACGGCGTCACGTCGATGAACCGCCGCGTCACCGGCGCATGGAAGCAGGATCAGGTCGGCCGCGGCGTCACGACGCTGATGACGCGGGCCGAGCCTTCGAACTGGCGCTGGAAGCACGACATCGAGGTCAGCCATTTCTACATCTCGCCGACGCTGATGACGAAGACCGCGAGCGAGGCATTCGACCGCGACGCCGAAGCGGTCGAGCTTCACGATTTGCTGAAGGTCGAGGATCCAATGCTGACCTGGATCAACGACCAGATGGTTCAGGAAATCGCCGCGGGCGGCCCCGGCGGCCGCCTCTGCTACGACGCGCTGGCGCTGCAGGCCAGCGTGCACATCCTGCGCAAATACGCCGCGATCGAGTTCAAGTTGCCCTGCGCGCAGGGCAGGTTCAGGCCGGCGCATGCACGGCTGATCGAGGACTATGTCGAGCAGAACATCTTCCGGAACATCACGCTGGAGGAGCTCGCGACCATCTGCAATTGCAC
Source organism: Bradyrhizobium tropiciagri (assembly GCF_001189845.1). Taxonomy (GTDB): domain Bacteria; phylum Pseudomonadota; class Alphaproteobacteria; order Rhizobiales; family Xanthobacteraceae; genus Bradyrhizobium; species Bradyrhizobium tropiciagri. The sequence goes on along the minus strand of NZ_LFLZ01000070.1, from coordinate 19,492 downwards.
CCCGGTGCAGTTCGCGCGCAAGTTCCGCGTCCACTACGGCATGCGGCCACATACTTACGTCCTGCGACGCAAGGTCGAGCATGCGTGCCAACATCTGCGCAGGGATCGCGTGGCGCTGAAGGAGATCGCGCTGCTCGCAGGCTTCGCCGATCAGAGCCACCTCAATCGTGTATTCCGTCAGCACATGAACGTCACGCCGGCGGAGTACCGCCGGCAAGTGTGCGAAAGGACGCTCGAGGCGTGAGCCTGAACCGCGCGCTGCGGCTTGCCGGCGCTCGGTCTACGCCGGCGGCGGATTGAGCCGCGCGAAGCCTTCCTGGATCCGGTAGGGATAGTAGGGATAGGTCGGCATCACCGCGCTTGTCTTGTCGAGACGCGCGATCTGGTCTGGCGACAACGACCAGCCGACCGCGCCGAGATTGTCGCGCAGCTGCGCCTCATCGCGCGCGCCGATGATGACGGATGACACGCTGGGGCGCGTAAGCAACCAGGCAATCGCGACCTGCGGCACCGTGCGGCCGGTTTCAGTGGCCACAGCGTCCAGCGCATCGACGATCGCGTAAAGCTTCTCGTCGTCGACCGCCGGCCCGAACTGTGCGGTCTCATGCAGGCGGCTGTTCGCCGGCAGCTTCTGCCCGCGCCTGATCTTGCCGGTGAGACGGCCCCAGCCGAGCGGGCTCCAGACCAGCGCGCCGACGCCTTGATCCAGTGCGAGCGGCATCAGCTCGGACTCATAGTCGCGCCCGACCAGCGAATAATAGACCTGATGCGCCACGTAGCGCGGCCAGCCGTGCCGCTCGGCGATGGCAAGCGATTTCATCAAATGCCAGCCGGAGAAATTCGAGGCGCCGACATAGCGCAGCTTGCCGGCGCGCACGAGTGTATCGAGCGTCGGCAGCACCTCGTCGACCGGTGTGAAGGCGTCGAAGGCATGAAGCTGCAACAGATCGATGTAATCGGTGCCGAGCCGGCGCAGCGCGGCGTCGACCGCGGCAATGAGGCGATAGCGCGAGGTGCCGGCATCAAGCGGGCCGTCGCCCATCGGCAGGCCGGTCTTGGTCGAGATCAAGACCTTATCGCGGCGGCCCTTGATCGCGGCGCCGAGGATCTCCTCCGACGCGCCGTTCGAATAGACGTCGGCGGTGTCGAACAGATTGACGCCGGCCTCGAGGCAGATGTCGATCAGCCGCCGTGCCTCGCTGGCGTCGCTGCGGCCCCAGGCCGAAAACAACGGTCCCTGGCCACCGAAGGTGCCGGTGCCGAAGCTGAGCACCGGGACCTTCAGGCCGGATGTTCCAAGATTGCGGTATTCCATGGCCATACTCCCCGTGATGCTGTTCATTCCGCCGGGCACTGCGTGGCCAGCACGACCGGCCGATCGAGGCGCAGGCTCCACAGCGCGAGCAGCAGCCCGATCGCAGTGATGACGGCCGCGACCAGCGGCAGCGCGCCGAGACCGAGGCCGCGATCGATGGTCACGCCGCCGGCCCACGCGCCGAGCGCGTTGCCGAGATTGAAGGCCGCGATGTTCAGGCTCGACGCCAGCGTGCGCCCTTCCACGCCGGCGGCTTCGAGGACGCGAAGCTGCAGCGGCGCGACGGTCGCGAACGCGGCAATGCCGAGCACGAACAAGAGCGCCACCGCCAATGCCTTGATCGAGATCACCGCGGCCAGCGCGACGAGCACGATGGCGAGACCGCCGAGCGACACCAGCAACGCACGCGCAAGTCCCTTGTCGGCGAGCCGTCCACCCGCGACATTGCCGATTGCAAGCCCGGCGCCGAACACCAAAAGGATCGGCGACACCGCGGCGTCGGAAAATCCGGTGAGCCGCGTCAGGATCGGCTGCACATAGGTGAAGACCGCAAACAACCCGCCGAAGCCGAACACCGTCATGGCGAGCCCGAGCAGCACCTGCGGGCGGCCGAGCACGGCGAGCTCTTCGCGCAGCGGCGCCGGCTTGTCGTTCGCGCCGACATGACCGGGCACCAGCACCGCCAGCACGATGAACGCGACGACGCCGATGACAGCCACCGCCCAGAACGCCGCGCGCCAGCCGAGCATCAGGCCGAACCAGGCGCCGAAGGGCACGCCGAGCAGGGTCGCGACCGTGAGGCCGATGAACATCGTGGCGATCGCCGACGCCCTCTTGTCTTCCGGCACGAGGCTGGTCGCCACCACCGAGCCGACGCCGAAGAAGGTGCCGTGCGCCAGCGAGGTCAGGATGCGCGCTGCCATCAGGAGCTCGTAGTTCGGCGCCAGCGCGCAAGCAGCGTTGCCGAGCGTGAAGATCGCCATCAGCGCCAGCAGCACCGCCTTGCGCGGCATCCGCCGCGTGCCCAGCGTGAGAATCGGCGCGCGACGAACACGCCGAGCGCATAGCCGGAGATCAACAGACCCGCCGCGGATACCGATACCTGCATGTCGCTCGCAACCTGCAGCAACAGCCCCATGATGAGGAATTCGGTGGTGCCGATGCCAAAGGCACCGGCGGTCAAGGCAAGGACTGCGAGAGGCATGTGTCGCTCCGGAGGTGAGGATTCCGCAATGCGACATAGCGGTCCGGGCGCGGAAGGATTAGAATGGCCGCAATCCAATCATTTGTGATGTGAATTCAAGATGGCCCGAATAGACACCAACCGCTCCGGCGAGATGCACGTGTTCGTCCGCGTCGTCGACCTCGGCGGCTTCACCGCCGCCGCGAACAGCCTGCGCCAGACGCCGTCGGGCGTCAGCAAGCTGGTCTCCCGGCTCGAGACGCGGCTCGGCACGCGGCTGGTCAACCGCACCACGCGCAAGCTGCAACTGACCGAAGAGGGCCAGGCGTTCTATCAGCGCGCCCAGCGCATCCTCGCCGACATCGACGAGGCCGAGCGCGAGGCCGCCTCCTGCGTGCCGCGCGGCCATCTCACCGTGAACAGCAACATCCCGTTCGGCATGCTGCATGTGATGCCGCTGCTGCCGCGCTTCATGCGCGAGCATCCCGACATCACGCTCGACATCGTGCTGACCGACACACTGGTCGATCTGATGCAGGAGCGCGCCGACGTCGCGATCCGCGCCGGCCCGCTCGGCGCCTCACGGCTGATCGCGCGCAAGCTCGGCACCAGCCGCATGGCAGTGGTCGCCGCGCCCTCCTATCTCGCGCGCTTCGGCACGCCGAAGACCCCGGCCGACCTCGCCGCGCATCGCGGCATCGGCTGGACCTTTCCGCGCAGCATCCGCGGCTGGCCGTTTCGCCGCGCCGAAAAGATCGAGGAAGCACTGCCGCCGCCGGTTGCGCGCGCCAGCGACGGCGAGACCGCGCGCCAGCTCACGCTCGGCGGCATCGGCGTGGCGCGGCTGGCGCTGTTCCACATCGGCCCCGACATCGAGGCCGGACGCCTGGTGCCGGTGCTGCAAAACCTCAATCCCGGCGACCGCGAGGACATCCACGCGGTCTATGTCGGCCACGCCGGTCCGCTGCCGGCGCGGGTGCGCGCCTTCATCGATTTCCTCGCGCAACACATCCGCATCGGCGATCCGGCGTTGCGGTGTGGCGCAGATGGAAAATGGAAGATCACGGGCGGCAAGTGAGGATGTGATGACGGACGTCCCCCTGGCCTTGCAGCCCGTGACCGAGTCGATCCGCATCGCCGCGGATCCAAAGCAGGTGTGGCGCGCGATCATGGATCCCAAAGCGGGCGAGACCTGGCGCAACGCGCATTTCAGGACCGACTGGCAGATCGGCGCGCCGATCGCCATCGAGGCGGAGATCGGCGCGAAGCGCTATCACGACAAGGGCCGCGTGATCCGCGTCGAACCGCAAATGCTGCTCGAATACGCCTATTGGTCACAGGTCTCCGGCCTGCCGGACGTCCCGCAATCCTATGCGACGATCACGATGACGCTCGCGGCTGACGGCGGCGAGACAATACTGACCGTCACCCAGAAGGTGCCGCCGTCGCCAGTCCGCCGCGGCAATGGATGGGAAATCGGTGCCGAGTCCGGCGCGAAGCATGTCGCGTTCTACTGGCGCATGACGCTGCCGCGCCTGAAGCAGGCCGTCGAAGAGGCAATCTAGACCCGCTTCAGCAGATAAAGACACGTGACGTAGGGGAACACCACTTCCTCTGCATCGCCGAGACCCGCCTCGCGCAGAATCTCATCCGTCCTGTCGCGAACGACAGCCTTTTCGGCATCCGGAAGCGCCGCAACGTAGCTCGTCGACACGACGCGTTCGTAGACCCCTGACCGCGCCATCCGGTGCGGATGGTCCTGCACGATCTCCTTCTCGAGCACGAAGCGAGGGTCCTTCAAGATCCATCGCCAGCGACCGGAGCGTTGCCGGGGCGTATCCCCGGCGTATTTTTCAATCATGACGGATAACGCATCGACCCATGGCGCGCGGTCATCCCGGTTGTTCCAGACCAGCGCAAGCGTCCCGCCGGGATGCAGCAACCGCGCGATCTCGGCAACCGACGCTTCATTGTCGAACCAGTGAAAGGCCTGCGCGCAGGTGACGAGATCGACGCTGCCGGTCTCAAGTCCGATCGCATCGGCGCGCGTGTTGATGACCTCGACCCCTGCCTCGGTCGCGAGCTTCGCCGACATCTCGGCGACGGGCTCGATTGCGACCAGACGGGCGGTCTCGGATAGATGCGGAAGCAGCAGCCGGGTGAACTTGCCGGTTCCGGCGCCGAGATCAACGACACAGCGCGCGGTCTGGAGCGGCAGTGCCGCGACGATCTCCGCGGGGTAGCTGGGCCGGCCCGCCTCGTAGGCAGCGACCGCGACGCGATAATTCTTGGCTGTAGGGTTCAGTGTCATTGTGCTTCTCCTGCGCGCCAGCTTTCAGCGGTGAAATCTGCCCGACGGTATAGAGCAGCGCCTGCAAGGGACTGGAAGGGCGCGTCGAGTCAAAATTCGCTGAAGCTCCCTCACCTTTGCGTCAGCACAGTGGGCCGGTTGCCCCTCGTCGAACAATGCGTTGCATTTTGAACGATTTTTCTCCGGCGGGTTTCGCATGGCAACTTTGCGCGCTTGTGGCGCATCCACGCCGCAGTTCCAGGTTGCAAGTTGCGATTGACTGAACCACAGTCCTTGAAGGCGGACACGGTCTGTTGCGCTTGCACGACAAGCCCGGTCCCTCTTGCGCACCGGAGCGACCATGCCGCGATCCAGGGCAGTCTTCATCACAGCTATCGTCTACGCCTTGATCGGCCTGGTCCTCGCGGCCGGCGGGATCTGGCTCGCCGCCTTGGGTGGATCCGTCTTCTACATTGTCCTCGGCGTCGGCATCCTCGCCACGGCGGCGTTGTTGCTGATGCAGCGCCGTTCCGCGCTGTGGCTGTTTGCGATCGTGCTGGTCGGCACGCTGGCCTGGGCCGTCCACGAGGTGCGCTTCGACTGGTGGCCGCTCGCGGCGCGCGGCGACATCATCTTCCCGATGGCGCTCTGGCTGCTGACGCCGGCCATCGTTCGCGCCCTGACGCGAGGCGAGCCGGTATCCTACGCGCGCGCGACGGCACCGCTCTGGATCGGCGTCGTGGCGGCAGCAGCCGTCCTCGTGGCCGGGCTGCTGACGAGCTATCACGACATCAACGGCACGATCGCGGAGGCCGGCGCTTCCGTGCAGCAAAGCGAAGCCGACCCGCAGCCGGATGGCGACTGGCGCGCCTATGGACGCACGCAATTCGGACAGCGCTATTCGCCGCTGAAGCAGATCACGCCCGACAATGTCGCCAACCTCAAGGTCGCCTGGACCTTCCGCACCGGCGACGTCAAGACGCCGGAGGATTCCGGCGAGACGACGTTCGAGGTGACCCCGATCAAGGTGCGCGACACGCTCTATCTCTGCTCGCAGCATCAGGTGCTGTTCGCGCTCGACGCCAAGACCGGCACCGAGCGCTGGCGCTACGATCCCAAGCTCGTGCACAACAAGACGTTCCAGCACATGACCTGCCGCGGGGTCTCCTATCACGAGACTGCGCAGGGCGCCGTCGACTCCAGCGGCAGCCCGGCACCTGCCGAGTGCCCGCGGCGGATCTTCCTGCCGGTCAATGACGGCCGCATGATCGCGCTCGATGCCGACAGCGGCAAACTCTGCGAGAGTTTTGCCGATCACGGCGTGCTCGACCTGCAGCAGGGGATGGGGATCACAACCGCCGGCTTCTTCGAGCCGACGTCACCGCCTGTCGTCAGCGACAAGATTTTGGTCGTCGCCGCCGCGGTGATCGACAATTACGCGGTCGAGGTGCCGTCGGGCGTGATCCGCGGCTTCGATGTCTACACCGGCAAACTGGCCTGGGCCTGGGACTCCGCTGCGGCGGACGAGAACGCACTGCCGTCGCCGACGCGGCATTACACTAATGGCTCGCCGAATTCCTGGATCACGGCCTCGTTCGATCCGAAATTGAACCTGGTCTACATCCCGACCGGCAACAACGGACCCGACATCTGGGGCGGCAATCGCGATGCGCTGGTCGAACGCTATTCCAGCTCGATCGTCGCGCTCGACGTCAACACCGGCAAGCGCGCCTGGTCGTACCAAACCGTGCATCACGATCTCTGGGACATGGATGTTCCTTCGCAACCGAGCCTCGTCGATGTGACAACGGACAAGGGCGTGATCCCCGCGATCATTCAGCCAACCAAGGTGGGCAACATCTTCGTGCTCGACCGCAGGACCGGCGAGCTGATCGTGCCCGCGCCGGAACGTGCGGTGCCGCAGGGGCCCGCGCCCGGCGATCGCAGCGCGCCGACGCAGCCATTTTCCGAACTGACGTTCCGCCCGGAGGCGAAGCTGACCGGCGCCGATATGTGGGGCGGCACCATCTTCGATCAGTTGCTGTGCCGGATCATGTTCCACCGGCTGCGTTACGAAGGCACGTTCACGCCGCCGTCGCTACAGGGCACGCTGGTCTTCCCGGGCAATCTCGGCATGTTCGAATGGGGCGGCATCGCGATCGACCCCGTGCGACAGATCGCGATCGCCAATCCGATGTCGCTGCCGTTCGCTTCAAAGCTCGTTCCACGTGGCCCGCAAAATCCTCCGGCGCCAACCGCCGAGAAGCCGGTCGGCAGCGAGGTCGGGACGCAGCCGATGTACGGCACGCCGTTTGGCGTCGATATATCGAGCTTCCTCTCGCCGCTCTCCGTGCCGTGCTACCGGCCGCCCTGGGGCTCGATGGCCGCGATCGATCTCAGGACGATGAAGATCGTCTGGCAGCATCCCAACGGCACCATCAGGGACACCACGCCGCTGCCGCTTCCGTTCAAGATGGGCGTGCCGATGCTGGGCGGGCCAATCACGACCGCCGGCGGCGTCGCGTTCTACACCGGGACCTATGAGTACACGATCCGAGCCTATGACGTGCGTGACGGCAAGGTGCTCTGGGAAGACCGCCTGCCCGCCGGCGCGCAATCGACGCCGATGAGCTACGAGGCTGGCGGCAAGCAGTATGTCGTCACCGCGGCCGGCGGCCACGGCTCGTTCGGCACCAAACGCGGCGACTATGTCATTGCCTATGCATTGAAGGACTGAACTCATCCAGAATGCGACAAAACTCGCCGCCGCGATGACGCAGCGGTGATGAGACGTTGCGCTCAAAATGAGTTCCGCGACCTCGGCAAGGGTTGGCAAGTCAGGCCAAAGCCGCTAAAGGTCCGCCCCCTTTCACATCAAATTCCGAGCATGACATGTCGAGCGCCCCGCCCGCCGTCTCGATTGGCGTCGATTTTGGCACCAGCAACACCGTGGTCGCACTGTCCGATGGCGATGGCCGCGTCGAAGCCGTCAGATTCGATCATGGTGGCCGCACGCATAGCGTCTATGTGTCCGCGCTGTGCTTCTGGGAGGAGCGGCCGGGCGCCGGCCTGCATCCGCGCGCCGAGGGCGGCCCGTGGGCGATCGAGCAGTTTCTCGAAGGACGCACGATCCATCGCTTCATCCAGTCGTTCAAGACGTTTGCGGCAAGCTCGGCCTTCAACACCACGCAGATCTTCCGCCAGCGCTACAAGTTCGAGGATTTGCTCGCAGCGTTCCTGCGCACGCTGACGCGGCATGCCGGCGAAGGGTTCGACCTCGGCGCGCCGACCATCATGGTCGGCCGCCCGGTGAAGTTCGCCGGCGGCAATCCGAATGACGAGCTCGCGATGCAGCGCTACCGCGCGGCGTTCGAGCGGCTCGGCGCCGGCCATGCGCGCTATGTCTACGAGCCGGTCGGCGCGGCGTTCTCCTTCGCGCGCAGCCTCGACCACGACGCCACCGTGCTGGTCGCCGATTTCGGCGGCGGCACCAGCGACTTCTCCGTGATGCGCTTCTCGCGCAAGGGCGGCGTGCTGCGCGCCGAGCCGCTCGGACATTCCGGCATCGGCATCGCCGGCGACACCTTCGACTACCGCATCGTCGATCACATCGTCTCGCCGCGGCTCGGCAAGGGCACCAACTACCGCTCGTTCGACAAGGTGCTGCCGATCCCCAATCACTATTATTCGAGCCTCGCGCGCTGGCATCAGCTCGCGATGATGCGGGGCAATGGCGATCTGCGCGAACTGCAGCAGCTGGCGCGCACCGCGCTCGATCCGGCGCCGCTGCACGATTTCATCACCATCGTCGACCACGATCTCGGCTTCGCACTGTATCGCGCCGTGTCCGACACCAAGGTCGCGCTGTCGAGCAACGACCGCGTCGAGTTCCGCTTTGCCCGCAAAGGCATCGATATCGGCGCCACCGTCACGCGCGACGATTTCGAATCCTGGATCGCCGACGACATCGAGCGGCTGGGCGCCACGGTCGACGAAGCGCTGGCGAAATCCGGCATCACCGCGCGCGACGTTGAGAAGGTGTTTTTGACCGGCGGCACCTCGTTCGTGCCGGCCGTGCAGCGCCTGTTCGCCGAGCGCTTCGGCGAAGCGCGGCTGACCTCGGCGGATCAATTCGAATCGATCGCCTATGGTCTCGCCTTGATCGGCCACACGGCCGATCCCGACCGCTGGACCTTCGCCGAAGCGGCGTGACGGCGCCGCACGCCTTGATCCCGGCGCAATACGCGACTACATCAATTCAATCATTAATCCCTGAGGATGCCGACGACCATGGATTTCACCCCGATCGCAATGCCCATCAGCCTTGCCCGCGGGGATATCCATGCCAGCATCGATCACGCTCTCCCATCTGACCCTGCCCGCGCCTGACGGCCGGGTTCTCCTTTCTAACATCGATCTTAGCTTCGGTCCCGAACGAACCGGCCTTGTCGGCCGCAACGGCGTCGGCAAGACGACGCTGCTCGGCCTGATCGCCGGCCGGCACGCGCCGCACGCCGGCACGGTCTCGGTGCAGGGACGCGTCGGGATGCTGCACCAGACGGTTCAGGTGAATCCGGTTGAAAGCGTGATCGATCTGTTCGGCGCGCGCCGCGCGCTGGCCGCGTTGCGCCGTGCCGAACAGGGGCTTGCGACGACTGAGGAGCTTGCGGATGTCGACTGGACGCTCGATACGCGGATCGCGGCTGCGCTCGCGCGCGTCGATTTGCCCGACGTGCTCGACACGCCGCTCGTGATGCTGTCCGGCGGGCAGGCGACCCGGGCGCGCCTCGCGGCGCTGACTTTCGCAGAGCCGGACTTCCTGCTGCTCGATGAGCCCACCAACAATCTCGATCGCGCCGGACGCGAGGCGGTGATCGACCTGCTCGCCGGCTGGCGGCACGGCGCCATCATCGTCAGCCACGACCGCGAACTGCTGGAGACCATGGACGCGATCGTCGAGCTGACCTCGCTGGAAGCCAGGCGCTATGGCGGCAATTGGAGCCAGTACCGCGCGCGCAAGGCCATCGAGCTCTCGGCGGCACGACACGATCTGGATGATGCCGACAAGCGCGTCGCCGAGATCGACCGCAAGGCAAGGGAGGCGTCTGAACGGAAGGCGCGGAAGGATGGCGCCGGCGCGAAGAAGCGCGCCAAGGGCGATCTGCCGCGGATCGCTGCCGGGCTGCGCAGGGATCGCAGCGAGGATAGCGGTGGCGAGACCGTTCGCCTCGCCGAGCGGCGGCGGACGCAAGCGCTTGAACTTGCCACCGCCGCACGCCAACGCATCGAGGTGCTGCAGCCGTTCTCGGTGCAGCTGCCGTCGACGCATCTGCCCGCGGGCAGGATGGTGCTGCGGATCGAAGCCGCCGACGCCGGCTACAGCGCGGAAACACCGGTCCTGCATGGTCTCAGCTTCTCGATCTCAGGCCCGGAGCGCGTCGCCATCGTCGGCCCCAACGGCGCCGGCAAGACGACGCTGCTCAAGCTCATCGGCGGCGAGCTGACCGCGGCGCGCGGCAGCGTCGAGGTGATGACCCGCTTTGCGATGTTCGATCAGGCGGTCAGCCTGCTGGACGCACAGGCCTCCATCCTGGATAATTTCCGGCGCATCAATCCGGATGCCGGCGAGAACGCCTGCCGCGCCGCGCTGGCGCGCTTCATGTTTCGCGCCGATGCGGCGCTGCAGATCGTCTCCAGCCTGAGCGGCGGCCAGCTGCTCCGCGCCGGCCTCGCCTGCGTGCTGGGTGGCGTGAGGCCGCCACAGCTTTTGATCCTCGACGAGCCGACCAACCATCTCGACATCGAATCCATGGAAGCAGTCGAGGCCGGCTTGCGCGCCTATGACGGCGCGCTGCTGGTGGTCAGCCATGACGAGGCCTTCCTCGAGGCGATCGCGATCACCCGCAGGTTCGAGCTCGCTTCGCGGAAGTGATGCGGAGGGATCAACCGACCAAGGTTGATCGGAAAATGAACAGCCGAGCACGCATCGCCTTGGGGCAGGTTGTAGGCGCGGTGCTCGGCTGTCAGGCCGCGCGGCGGTGCGGCCATCCCCGCAGGCTTCACTCACCCCCATGAGCGAGGCCGCCGGAGTCAAATCTCGCCTGCTGCTAAATCCGCGCTGTCGAATGGAGTGCGTTTCGCCATAGGGCAAATGCGACGAAGCCTGCCAGCAGCAAAAAGCCGACACCGACCGCGATCAATAAATGCGCGAACGTCATTTGGAACATCCCAATTGTGAAGCATCATGCGGCGCGATATGCGCCGCAACCTGGCAATCAAATGCATTTCAAAATTGATTTGCCCCGCCGGCCGCCGCCGGACAGCCCGAAAGGTGGCTGGCACTGCGCTCTGCCCACCCTTCGATTTCAGAGAGGCTGCCGAGCCACTCGGCTCTCCGCCACTCATCGTGCGGTTCGTCACACCGCTCAATGGCCAGGAGGATAATCGATAAAATTTTATCGACAATCGAAACGGAAAATTAAGGTTACCGGCCCGGCTCCCGCCAAAATATCGAAAACAACCTCATGCAGAGGAGCCCACGGCCTCCGCGCCAGCCGGAGCGGCGGTCAACTGGAGCAATATCCGCCGGACGAAAGGTCGTTTCGACGCGCTGCATTGTCTCAACCTCTGCAATGGCAGCAGAGGACATCATGCACACGAGCGGAACCGGCGGCGGTCGCATCCTGATGGCAATCGTTTATCATGACGCCTACGCGCCATACCGGGCGCCAGCATCACAAGCCAACATAGCCGCGCAAGGTCTTCAGGCTGTCCCGCTCAACCAACCTGATGCCGGCAAAGGCAGCTGGCGACCGGCCAAGCTAGTCTCGACATGACGGATCCAGCCGATCATCAACTTCGGTCGTCATCACCGAACCGTCCGCCTCGAACAGCCCGACCGCTCCAGACGGTGAAGTCGCGACGTCGAAGCCGAGCGGTCCGCAAGTAATCATGCAAAAATCGTAAGCCGAGCGCTGATCGTTTCCCATCAGAAACTGATAATGGATCTGCATGAAGTTGAAGCGATGACGCCTGAAGCGCATCGGACTTACCATTGAATGTATTTGAACGCGCCGAATCCTCGGGTGGCCACCTGAATGGTCTCGACTGACACGTTTCAGAGTGACGGGGTCGAAGCGATAGAAGCTGATTGCGTCATCTCGTGCCTGGTATTCGACCCAGTCTATCGCCGGCGCTCCGGCCACGAGTTGCGCCGCTTCCCGTATTTGGCCGCCCATCGGATGCAGCGCGAATTTAGGAATAGTGGCGCCTACCGTGAGAATGCATAGTTTGGGTCCACACGTTTCGAGCGGAGGATCCGATTTCAGCGCGCGCGCCACCGCTGCAATTGAGAGTGCTGCGCCAAGGGAGTGGCCAACAATCAGAACTTCATCAACTTCTGCGGCCCCAACCGTTCTTGATATCCGGTTCGCAAAAGCGTCGAGCCGCTTATCAAGTTCGTTTTTCTGCCCGTAAAGAAATTGGTGGGAGAAAATGGCATCATCGAGAATGTGATTTATCCTGCGCTTTGGTCCGATCCAGAGCATTGCGCCGACGAAGATCGCCAACGACAAAGAAAATCCAAGCAGTAGTTCTATCCAAAATGAAGCGTGTATGAGCCTGATCAACAGGAATGACAGTCCCACGCTGCAAAATGCGATCAGGAGCAAACAGCAATATGGAAAGATGAAAAAGACAGCATACTTCCAGCTTGCGACCGCATATCTGAATATCGTTCCCGTTACGATGAAATCGAATAGCGCTTTCAAGGATTGAACGAGACGAGGCACGAAGCCGACTTTCGAATCGCACCGGATGAGATCATCCCAGCGAAGCATTTCGAAGGTGACGTGAGTTTTCCAGTTTGGCCCCCATGCTTCCAGGCTGCATGAAGCACCGATTGCAGACGCGTTCGATATTTCCGACAGCCGTGAAGAGGCACCCCAAATCTTTTGGAAGCTCGAGAGCGAGCGCCGCAAGCGTTCGACCTGCTCTTCGGGGGTGATTGGATCGTAACCACCAATGTGGAAGACGTGCCGTCGTCGGATCATCCAGCAACTCGAATTCTGTAAAGATATTGACCGGCATTCATTCTGTAAAACGGAAATACATGGACACTTTGGCGGCACTCCTTGTTAACCGCAGTCCTTGGTGAACCCGACATGGATGATGCGGATCTCGGCCTATAAAATTACCACTTCGTGCGCGGGGTCGCACTCGTTGAGTTTGGCTTCGAGCAAAATAGTGCAGGATGATTGGAGCATTGACCGTGGAGGACCTGATGGCCAGTGTGGCAGATCCGCGACAGTGAGCCAATTGCGCGCCTCAACGCGGTTTTCGAAACCGTTCATGATTGTCACGATTCGTAACTCTGATTTAATGCGGCTCGACCTGAGGTGGCGAGGATTCTGACAATGGAGAGATTGCGTTACAGCGCGGCGCTCGTGTGCGCCGGCTTAACGGTTCTTTTTGCAAGCAGCTTGCTTTCAAACAACGGGGCTCAAGCGAGGCCCGGAACGGCGGTGGCGCTTAGATCGACAAATTCGCCCGCTCGACTGCAGTCCTATGCGGCGCACGTTTATTTATTCCGCGGGCTATTGAACGTCTTTTCTTTGGGCATGGACGACCTTGCCGCTCAGCTGCAAGCGGCTGGCGTTGCCGCGGCTGTCGCAAATCACACCCAATGGAGAAGCGTCGCCGACGACATCATCGTGAAATATAGAGCCGGCCAGCGCGGGCCTATCATACTGGTGGGACACTCCCTTGGTGCAGATGCCGTGATGTCCATGGCAGGGTACCTTGGCCAAATGGGCGTGCCGGTTGCTTTAGTTGTTCCATTCGACGGAACGTCGTCGCATATGGCATCGGCCAATGTAGGGCGCGTTCTGAATCTGTACAAAAATGAAAGCGTTAGAATAAGTCGCGGACCCGGCTTCCGCGGCGAGCTGACGAACTTTTATGTTCGTGATGTAAACATCACTCACTTCAACATCGATAAAGACGCGGCGTTGCATAGCATGGTTATACGAAAGATAAGGGCAATCGGATCGGCTGTCGCGCGCCCACGAAGACATCCGGGTCCCTCGAACCTGGTTTCACCAGCAGCCCAACCTTCGACGAACTCTTAGCATACCGCCCAAAAGACAGTTTGAAGTTGGTGTTGACGCAAAATGTGAGGCTTTAAATTCGGTCCCTGCAGGAGCCCGGTGTCGGCGTTGTTTTTCTTTAGCACTTCAAGCGGGGAGAGGCAGTCAGTGACGCCATTTGGAAAACTTTCAGTCGCCATCGCCATGTATTGCGTGGCGACCGTGGGCGCAGCCATCGCAAAGCCGATTCATATCGTGGCGGTCGGCGCAAGCAACACCCAGGGCTGGTACGTTGGGAAGCAAGGCGCTTACCCGGCCAAGCTGGAAGCCCTGCTGAGAGAAAAGGGCGTCAACGCGAGCGTCGCCAATGCCGGAGTTCCCTTTGACACCACCGCCGGCATGCTCAAGCGCATTGATAGCGACGTGCCAAAGGGAACCGACATCGTAATCTTGCAGCCTGGAGGCAACGACAGGCGCTTCCTTGTCACGAAGGAGCAGCGGGCGGCCAACATCGCTGCGATGGAGCGGCGGCTCCGTGATCGCGCCATCAAAGTCATTTTGTACGACGAAGAGATTCCTGCGCAGTATTACGCTTTCGACCTCATTCACCTCACGGATGCCGGGCATGCCTTCATAGCGTCGCAGTTGCTCCCGCGAGTGTTGGAGATAGATCGGAGAGCCACCGTGGCTTCGCCGCGCGCGAGATAGAAAGAGCTTTGCCATGCCGACCGGTGTGGCGTTGGCAGTTCCCTCGGTCGCAGACCATTGGCCGGACACGGGAACCCACAAGAATGCCTCCGTCGATGCTCTTCTCAACGGCTGCCATTTGAGACAGCTGAATGCGATCATAACGGTCCGACCGTCTCAAAGGAGCGAACCCGGCAACGCATCCGCCCTGGATCCACCTGTCGGACTGCCAACTAATCGGTGGAAACGACCCGCAGGCCCTGTATGATTACCTCATGCCGGTCTGTGGACCTGTTTTTGTCAGATCTCAGACGCTCGCCAAGGATGGTACCCTTTCGATGATCGGCAAAGATGGCGCGCCAGCGAAACACGCGCGTGGTCTACGATGACACCCGGTATTGCCAAGTTCGTGTTCGTGATGATGGCGGTCGGTTGGTACCTCATCCGCTACAGATACGCGCGTCGTTCTCGCCGTGAAAAAGTCGCAAGGACCGGCCGAGGTAGGCGCGAAAACACCCTGCTGCTGATATCGCTCACGGGTCTTGGCATTGTGCCGCTCATCTATATCGCAACGGCCCTGCCTCATTTCGCAGCATACTCCTTCCGGCCGGCTCAAGCCTGGCTGGGTGGTTTCGTCGCCGTTTTGGCGCTGGTCATGTTCCGGTTGACCCATCGAGCTCTGGGTCGGAATTGGTCCGTAAGTCTCGACGTGCGGGAAAATCATCGCCTGATCACAGACGGTGTTTATCGGAGAATTCGTCATCCTATGTATACCGCATTCTGGCTTTGGGCTGTTGCTCAAGCATTGCTCCTGCCGAACTGGGTGGCTGGATTCGCTGGCCTGATCGGATTCGGAATCTTGTTCTTCGGGCGGATTGCCAGAGAAGAGCAGATGATGCTGGAAGCCTTCGGGGACGAGTATCGCGAGTACATGGCCCGGACCGGACGCCTTTTGCCGAAGCTGTTCTAAGCCGGCTTACAAGACTGGTCTCGCCGAACTCACGTCCGGATACTCACGCAAACCAAAAACCCCGTGCCGTTTTTGCCACACTCGGCAAGGAAACGACCGCGCAAGCGCCAGCTTTGCGAGAGCGTTAATTACGCCGTAGCCGTTAGAGGGTAAGCTGTTCATGTTTCACGCTACCCATCTCGGAGATCACGATGTTGAAGTTCTTGGTTGCTGGAGTTGCGACGTTCGGTTTCGTGGCTGCTGCCAGCGCGGCAGACCTCCCTCATCCGCAGCCGGTTACGGAAACGGCTCCGGTTGGCAAGATGCCGATCGGCAAGTATCCGGTTGGCAAGTACCCGGTCGGCAAGTACCCGGTTGGAAAAGCTCCTGCCCCGATCGTAACGAAGGGTTAGCTCGAGGATCGCTCAAGCAGTGCACCCTTCAGCTTTGCTGAAGGCGCTGCTTGAGATTTGGCTTCCCTTGTGAGGGCTTGAACGTGCCAGAATCCAAGCGGAAACGGGGCGGCTTGCGGCTGCTTGCCGGAATTGGTGTCGTCGTGGCTTCCGTGACTTTGGGAGCCGGCATCGGCAATGCGCAGCAATTGGCTGCGCAAACGGATCAAGCGCCGCAGCAGCAGGACAAGCCGCGTAAGCCGTCGACGAGATCGGTTGTGGCAACGGCCGTCACGGGTTCAAACGGTCCCGCTTCGGGAGCAGCCGCGAAGCCGGTTCGAAGGTCCTCGGCCAAAGGGCCGTACTACGTCGACTTTCGTGCCCGCACGGCGGCTTCTTATGGGCATGCGTTTGTTTGGTACGGCAAGACAAGCGAGAAGCAGGTCGAAGTTGCGGGGCTGCACCCGGCGGGCGATGTCCTGCCTTATGTGCTGGGACATCTTACCTGGGTGCCCTCCGAGACCGGAGCGAGCTACGGTGACCTTGACGAGCAGTATTTAACGGCCAGCTATCGCGTGTACTTGAGCGAGGCCGACGCGAAGAAGGTTTTCGCGTACATCAAGCACCTCCAGGCGACCTCGCCTGTTTGGAATGCGGAAACGACCAATTGCACGGCCTTTATTGGTCGCATAGCTAACTTCATGGGTCTGAAGGCTCCATTCCACTTGTTGAAGCCTGAGGAATACGTGAACCAGTTGAGAGAGTTGAACGGCGGACGCCAAACGGCGCAGTTGGCTGCTTCGGATCAATAGTTTTCTCGCACGGCTTCATCACCATCGAGGACGACCTTGTCCAAGCGACCGCCTTGCAGGTCGAAGGCGAGTGGATCGTTGCTGTTTATGTGACCCACAATCCCGACAAGTTGCAGAACGTGCCTGACGTGACGGGATGGCGAAACTGACCGTTCAGCGCGCCCGATAGCGATAGACGAGATCGTCGGGATCTTCCCTCGGCACCGACGGATTGGGCACGCCGCCCAACCGTTTCGCCACCGCGGCCGACATCGCATTGTCAGGCGCCACGTAGCTGACCCGCGTCGGCAGCTTTAGCGTCGCAAAGGCCAGTCGCGCAATGCACGCGCCGCCTCGGTGGCGTAGCCGTGTCCCTCATGCCCGTCATAAGCAGCCAGCCGAGCTCCTGCTCCGGAAACAGCGGCCCCGTGGTTGATGCCGACCTGGCCGATGCACTGCTTCGACACCGTGAGCTCGATCATCAGCGCGCCATGGCCGAACAGGAGCCAGCACGCCAGGTCGTGGCAAAACATCCCCCATGCCGCGCGGGCCTCGAACGGTCCGCCCATGCCGGCCGATCGGGGCGAGATTGTCACCCATGTCTTAGGTACGTTCCGTTACCTATGTGTCCGGGCTGGACAGTTGGCGAGTGGCGGAGAGGGAGGGATTCGAACCCCCGATAGGCTTGCACCTATGCCGCATTTCGAGTGCGGTGCATTCAACCACTCTGCCACCTCTCCAGTGGCCCGGGTGATTTGCGCCACCCGCGGTCGGGGCGTGTTCTAGGCGAGGTTGGCGGGACAGACAAGGCGCTGCAATAATATTTCCGTCACTAGAGCATGATCCGGAAAAGTGGAAACCGGTTTTCCGAAAGATCATGCTCAAACAAGGAGATGAGATCATGATGCGATTCCGTGGAAACGCATCATGATCTGGCGCCTCGTACCACCGAAACACCGGGCCGACGTGAGAAAGTACGCGGAAACAAGGCGCTAGCGGGACACTGCGGGTTCGGTCAGCGCATGCGTTAGCCAAAGCAGGCAGGAGCGGACCATGGATCATGCAACGATTCGGGCCAACGGCGCGGCGTTCCACGTCGCGCGGACCGGGAGCGGCCCGCCGCTGCTGCTGTTGCACGGCTGGCCGGAGTTCTGGCTGACCTGGAAGCCGGTCATGGCGCGGCTCGCCGACCGCTACACCCTGATCGCGCCCGACCTGCGCGGCTTCGGCGACAGCGACAAGCCGCAAGGCCCTTACGGCCCCGATCAGCATACCGACGACATGCTGGCGCTGCTGGATGCGCTCGGCATCGACAAGGCCGGCGTGGTCGGCCACGACGTCGGCGGCGCGGTGATGCAGCCGCTGGCGCGCAAGGCGCCCGAGCGCATCGCCGGGCTGATGTTCTTCGATTTCGTCTATCCCGGCATCGGGCCGCGGATGGCGGCGCCCGACCGGCTGAACCACATCTGGTACCAGTCGTTCCACCAGATGGAGATGGCGCCCGCGCTGGTCGGCGCCAACAGGGACAGCTGCCGCACCTACATCGGCCATTTCCTGCACAACTGGACGCACCGCAAGACCGCATTCG
Organism: Bradyrhizobium tropiciagri; assembly: GCF_001189845.1. GTDB lineage: Bacteria > Pseudomonadota > Alphaproteobacteria > Rhizobiales > Xanthobacteraceae > Bradyrhizobium > Bradyrhizobium tropiciagri. Next base: position 1,211 of record NZ_LFLZ01000070.1, on the reverse strand, counting down.
ACGACGTGATCGAGGACTTCGCCGACAACTTCTTCAAGCCGGGCAACCTCGCCGGCGGCTTTGCGCATTATCGCGCCTCACACGCGGGGCGCGTCAAGATGATGCAAGGGGAAGCGCCTGCACTGCCGCCGATCGCGGTGCCGACCTGCATCCGCTGGGCCGAGCACGACCCGCTGTTTCCTTATGAATGGACCGACCGGCTGGGCGAGACCTTCTCCAATCTGGACCTGAAGATGTTTCCCGATGTCGGGCATTTCCCGCATCGCGAGGACCCCGATCGCGCGGCGGCCGAGATCGCCGGCTTCTTCGAACGGATCAATTGGAGGTAGAAAGTGGTGGGACCGCCAGGACGCGACAAAAACTGGCGGTCCCGTGCCGCTTTTCAGTATTGCTGGCCGGGAAGTGCGGCTTCGCCGGTCGGCGGGAGCGACACGGTCCACGGTAGCGGCCGGTGCCGAAACGGCAACGCGAAGCCGATCTTAACCTAACCGGTCAACCTTACCGCGATCCGGGCTGCGCACGCTCCTGCCTCCCCTTGAAAAAGGGGGGACTGGCCGAAATAGGCCACTAGCTATGCCGAAACAGGCCACTGAATCTTAGACGCCGCCCGTGTACGGAACTAAATAAGGAAGGACAGCAAACAGGGTGAGGAAACCCCAGCAGTTGGCTATTGTTGACCATTTGGTTTGCCCCAATAGAGCGACAGGCACCAAAGATGCTGTGAGCATCAAAAGTGGGGCGGCAAAGAAGTAACCGATTTGGTCCGTGTTTGGGTAGCCGGCTAGATGTTGCGCCTCTTTGGCCGTCATGAGTTTCCAGCCCACCCAAGATAAACCGCCCCATACGAGACCGTTGAGAATCATCAGAATGAGAGGCGTTTTTTTCATGGGTAAAGCCGCCAACTGAGGCGAGCTTATCTTAAGATTTGACGCCGTCGATTACCACGAACTTCCGACGCCGATCCGGAGGCGTCTTCGTGGGCAGCGCAGGGGCCACAGTTAGCGCTGCGTCAACAAGCGGGGCGGTGCTCCAAGTCTTTTCCACTACGCCTAAAGCCTGATGAGATTAGGTTTAGCTGGAACGGCGTCGAAGGTTCACCTCTCCCTTGGGAGAGGTCATTTGCGCAGCAAATCGGGTGAGGGGTTATGGTCTATCGAGGGAGCGAGAACCCTCACCCGGATTGCTCCGGACGATGCTTCGCATCGCCGAGC
>NZ_LFLZ01000069.1 GCF_001189845.1 Bradyrhizobium tropiciagri | reverse complement strand
CGGCTCTCTCGTGGGACCTGCGCCCCCTGACCCGCGCCTTCGGCGCGACCTCTCCCCGCTGGGGAGAGGTGGGAATTCGCGGCGCCGCCTAGTACATCAACCAACACCTTGCTCGTAAGGAGCGTAGCGCATGGACCAGTCGATCGGCGCGCAGGAGCAGCCCCGCTACATCAAGCTCAACGCGCGCGACAATGTCGCGATCGTCGTGAATGATTTTGGCCTGCCCGCCGGCTCGCGCTTCGCCTGCGGCCTGACGCTGCGCGCCTTCGTGCCGCAGGGCCACAAGACGGCGCTGGAGGACATCGCCGAGGGCGCGGCGATCATCCGCTATGGCGAGGTGATCGGCCATGCGCAGTCGCCGATCCTGGCCGGCGAGTGGGTCGACGAGGCGCGCATCCAGATGCCGGACGCGCCGCCGCTCGACCAGCTCGAGATCGCGACCGCGGTGCCGCCGCCACTGCCGCCGCTCGAAGGTTTCACCTTCGAAGGCTTTCGCAATCCCGACGGCTCGGTCGGCACCAAGAACATCCTCGGCATCTCCTCGTCAGTGCAATGCGTCAAGGGCACGATGGAATATGCCGTCAAGCGCATCCGCGCCGAGCTGCTGCCGAAATATCCCAATGTCGACGACGTCGTGCCGTTGACCCACGCCTATGGCTGCGGCGTCGCCATCACGGCGCCCGACGCCGTGGTGCCGATCCGCACCCTGCAGAACCTCGCGCTCAACCCGAATTTCGGCGGCGAGATCCTCGTGGTCGGGCTCGGCTGCGAGAAGCTCGCGCCGGAGCGGCTGGTGCCGGAGGGCGTCAATGATGCCATCGTGCGGATGCAGGACGAAGCCTTTGACGGCTTCGGCGCCATTGTCGATGCCATCATGACCCAGGCCGAGGCCCGGCTGAAGGTGCTCAACACCCGCAAGCGCGAAACCTGCCCCGCCGCCGATCTCGTGATCGGCCTGCAATGCGGCGGCAGCGATGCGTTCTCCGGCGTGACCGCGAACCCTGCCGTCGGCTTCGCCGCCGACCTGCTGGTTCGCGCCGGCGCCACCGTGATGTTCTCGGAAGTGACCGAGGTGCGCGACGCGATCCAGCTTCTCACCCGCCGCGCGGTCAACGAGGATGTCGGCCGCGCGTTGATCCGCGAGATGGAATGGTATGACGCCTATCTCGCCCGCGGCGGCGCCGATCGCAGCGCCAACACCACGCCCGGCAACAAGAAGGGCGGGCTCGCCAACATCGTCGAGAAGTCACTCGGCTCGATCGTCAAGTCCGGCTCCGGACCGATCGCGGGCGTGCTGTCTCCGGGCGAGAAGGCGCGGCAGAAGGGCATGCTGTTCGCGGCGACTCCGGCGAGCGACTTCATCTGCGGCACCTTGCAGCTCGCCTCCGGCATGACCTTGCAAGTCTTCACCACCGGCCGCGGCACGCCCTATGGCCTTGCCGCCGCGCCGGTCATCAAGGTCGCGACCCGCAGCGAGCTGGCGCGGCGCTGGAAGGATCTGATCGATTTCGACGCCGGCTGCATCGCGACCGGCGAGAAGACCATCGAGGAAACCGGCTGGGACCTGTTCCGCCTGATCCTCGACGTCGCCAGCGGCCGCACCAAGCCGTGGTCGGACAAGTGGGGCATCCACAACGATCTGACGCTGTTCAATCCGGCGCCGGTGACCTAAGCGCACCCAGTCCCGGGTTAACCGCCTGTTAGCCACGTCCTTGCTGGCCGGGGAACGTCGCAATTCGATTCAAATTGTCTGGGCATGGAGGCAGCCATGAGCCGGACATTCGACGATCTCAAGGACAAGGCCGACCGCGCTGAGCGGCTGGTACGTACGGGTTTGGACCCGCTGACCGCCGAGCGGCTGCGGGCATTCGCCGAGGAATGCCGCCGCCAGATGGCAGCGACCGAGCGGGACGAGCGCGGCGCACCGCACGCGGCGTGAGCCATCGCTTCATGCGAAAGCCGCGACGAGACGGTGCATGCCCTAGAACGGCTTCAGTCCGCGCACTTCCTGCGCGGCGATCTTGATCAGCGGCTTGACCGCCTGCTCCTCGCGGCCCAGTACCACGCCGGATGCGAAGGCACGGTCGCGTTCCCTGCGATGCGGTGCCTTGAGCGCAGCGTCGACCGCCAGCTTGCGGTGCGCGACGAAATCGTTGAGCGAGCCGAGCGCATCCTGGATCCGCTTCAGCTGCTTTGACAGCCGCTTGAGCTGCTTCCGCTCGCGCTTACCCGCGAACAGACTCTCAAAGAAGTCGATGGCGTATCTGATCTTCTTGGCCCTGATGCGCACCTTGTGCCGCTGCCGGGCCGACAGTTCGTCGATATGGCGGCCGTCCTTGCGCAGCTTCCTGATCCGGCGATGCAGCAGCGCGGCGGCGAACTCGCCGATCGGGCCGCCTTCGTCGTCGGCCGCGATCGTCTGCTTTGCTTCGATCCATTGCATGGTATCGATCAGCATCGACCGGTAATGCTGCGAATCGACCGCCTGCCTCGCGCGCGCGAATGCCCGGTCGCGGCGGACGGAGAATTCCTGCCGGATCGCCCTGCCGCCCCGTCGCAACAGCGCATCATGCGACGCAGGCTCGATATCTTCCTTGACTAACACGTCCAACTCGCGTGCCGGCGCGAGCGCGCTGGTCAGCCACTTCAACTGCGTCTTGACCTCTTCGGTCGAAGCCTTGGGCAGGATCTTCGAGAACAACGAGATCGCGGCGCGCAGCCGTCGCAGGCCGACCCGCATCTGGTGAACACCTTCGTGCTCTCCCTCGCGGACCGCATCCGCATTCGAAGAGAAGTGCCGGAACGCTAAACGCGCGATTACCCGAAAGGCCTCACCTGCCGTGAACTCGGAATCAAGCATGACGCTCTCGGCGGAGACGGAGCCATGCTGATCATGACCTGCGAGCTCATACCCACGCTCGGCCTTCGAGCAGAGATCGAGTTCAGCGCCGGACCGCCGCTCCAGCGCTCTGGCAACCCGGAACAGATCGAGCATCCGACCGCTCTTCAGCTCGAGCTCGACCTCCCGGATCGGACGGGACCGATGGCCAGCTGTCGTGTGACCGCGATCGATGGCGAGCTCGATCTCGCTGCGCTTGGTCCGAAGCGGCACCATGATACGCTGCACCGATGTCTCGAACACCGGCTTCAGCTTGCGGCGCAGTCTGTCCGACGCGAGCTCCTCGAGCGGCGTGCCCTCGGACTTTTCGAGGTCGAACGCATCATCCCTGAGCTCGCTCTCCCATTCGCCGCGCTCGAACTGTGGGCCCGCCCCGGACTTGATCGTCTGAACATAGTCATGGCCGTCATAGCGCACGCGCAGCGTAAGCCCATGCCGCTTTAGCTTGTGCTTCGCGGTATCAAAATAGGTCGAGACGAGATCGCTCGTGGACGGCTCGCCGCTCTTGGTGCCGGCGATCCGCGGCTTCTCCAGCGCCTTCAGCTTGCGTGCTGGAACGCGAAACTTGAGCTCTGTCTCAGCGGCCATGGCCTCTCCACAGATTAGCCGTCGCGATCAGGCTACACGCAAAAGTCCGCCGCGACGGGATCGCAGCGGACTTTGGATCACACGGCCGTTCAGCCGTTAATCGTCATCGTCATGATGAATGACGGTCTTGCTGCGATTGCCGAATTCATCCCGCTTCTTGATGACCGTGGTCCGGTCAGGACGCGGCTCACGCTCCCTGATCACCGTGGTGCGGTCACGATCGCGGTCGCGATACTCGGGGGCCCGACCCACTGTCACGTCGCGCGACGGGACCAGCACGAACACCGACATCATCGGCGAGCGCAGGCGAAGCGATCGCGGTCACCATGGCCGCGGCGAACAGATACTTCCTCATCGCGTCTCTCCTCCTCCAGTTGCGACGTGAAGGACGAACGTTGGGTGCGACATACAGTTCCTATGCCGGCTCTTCTGCGAACGCTCACGTGCAATGGGGGCATCTCGCAGGGAACTCAATGAACACCCATTCACCTGTGTGGCGAAATGCTCATGTTCCACGCGTTGAATAGCCTGATTTGATGTCCCACGTCCTCATTAACAGGAGGACGTTCCATGAAGCAATCACAGCACTTCCTCGACAATGCGGAGAACTGCGCGCAGCTTGCCGAGCGCGCCGACGACGAGCCGACCTATAATCGCTTCAAGCGAATGGAAGCGGCCTGGCGTGCGCTGGCCATCGAACAGGACTGGCTCGACGGCGAGACATCGCCATCGCAGACCGCAGCGTAATTCGGCGCTCGTGGCGGCGGATGCGGGCGCCGCCACGAGCCTCGCCTATTCGGCGCTGCGCTGCCGCTGCCAGCGCAAGAGATAGGCCTGCAGCCGCCAGATGATCGCCGACAGCACGACGCCGACCAGCATCAGCACCACGACCGCGACCATCATTCCGGAGGCCTCGCCGCGCGCCTCGGACTCGATGATGAGGCGGCCGATGCCGCGCTCGGCGCCGATGAATTCGCCGACGATGACGCCGATCAGCGCGAAGGAGATCGCTGGCGTCAGCGAGGCGAACACCCAGGCCATGGTCGAGGGGATCACCACCGTGCGGGTGATCTGCCATTCGCTGGCGCCGAGCAGCCGCGCCGCGTTGGTAAAACCCTCGTCGATCGAGCGCGCACCCTCGAAAGTGTTGAAGAACACCAGGAACACCACAACGATCCACGACGTCACGATCTTCGACATGTCGCCGATCCCGAACGCCAGCACGATGATCGGCGCCAGCGCGATCCGCGGGATCGAATTCACCGCGGTGATGAAGGGCTGAAAGATCGCGCTCAGGCGATCGGATCGTCCGAGGATCAGCCCGGCAACGAAGCCGCTGACCACGCCGGTGACGAAACCGAAGAAGGTGTTCTTCAAGGTGATCGCGGTCGCGGCCCAGAGATTGTTCTCGTTGCGCGCCAGGCACTTTGCGAACTCGCCGTTGAACCAGCCGTTGAAGACGCCGAGCTTGGAGGTCATGCAGCTCTGGATCAGGAAATTGTCGAAGATCATCGACGGCTTGGAGATGAAGTACGGATCGAGCAGATCGGGCACCAGCCACGGCAGTTTGGTGCGTAGGTCATAGCCCCATTGCCACACCGACAGCACGACGGCGCAGATCAGGACCTGCCAGCCGACCGTGCCGAGCGTGCCGTATCGCTTCATGTGCTGCGGCCCTTGACGAATTCCTCGCCGAGCGAGTGCCAGATGTGCTGGAACAGCTCGGCATAATGTGGGGTCTCGCGCACCTTGACCGCATCGCGCGGGCGGTCGAAGTCGACTTCGAACATGTCCTTGATGCGGCCCGGCCGCGCCGAGAACAGGATGATGCGGTCGGCCAAGGTCAGCGCCTCGCCGAGATCATGGGTCACGAACAGCACGGTCTGCTGCTCGCGCTCCCAGATCCGCAGCAGCACCTCGTGCATGTCGATCTTGGTGTGGGTGTCGAGCGCGCCGAACGGTTCGTCCATCAAGAGGATCTGCGGCTCGACGATCAGGGTCCGCATCAGCGCCGCACGCTGCCGCATGCCGCCCGACAGCGCCGACGGATAGGCGTGCTCAAATCCTCTCAAGCCGGCCTGCGCGACGCATTCCGCGATACGCTCTTTCCGTTCGTGCGCGGGCACGCCTGACAGCTCCAGCCCGTAACCGATATTGTCGGCAACCGTCCGCCACGGAAACAACGTATCGCGCTGGAAGACGTAACCGACATTGGGCGTCGCCTTGCCGGCGACGACGCGCTTGCCGTCGATCAGGATCTCGCCGCCGGTGGGACGGATCAGCGAGGCGATCATGTTGAGCACCGTACTCTTGCCGGAGCCCGACGGCCCGAGCAGCGCGACGAACTCGCCGCGGCGGACGTCGAAGCTGACGTCGCGGACGGCCTCAATCGTGGTCTTGGCGAGCTGGAACGACTTGCCCAAGCCCTTGACCTCGACGCGGCGCTCGGCCGAGGCGCGCGGCGATGTGGTTACGCTCGTCTCGAGCGCGCTCAACCCGGATAGGCCTTTCGCGCCGCGTCGATGAGATTGGAGTTGACCACGTCGGCAATCTTGAGCGGCTTGATGCCGGTCATCTCGCGGAACCAGACCTTCTCGCCCCGCGCAAAACTCGCCGCGTCGACCGAGCCTTCATAGTCCGCGACCTTCTGGATCGCCGTGATCTCGAGCAGGTTGGCGTCGCGCGAGGTGCTGCCGACATAGGGCTCGATGGCGTCGTAGACCTCGGTCGGCTTGTGCGCCTTGATCCATTGCGAGGCGCGCCACAGCGCCGTGACATAGGCCTGCATCTTGGCCGGGTCCTTGTCGATGGTGGCCTGCAACGTGAAATGCGCTGTCACCGGCACCTTGCCGCCGATATGCTTGTTCCAGATCGCCTCATCGGTGCCGTCGAACAGCAATTCGCCCCAGCCCTGCTGCTGCGCCTCGTTCAACAGCGACAGCGAGCTGACCAGGATATCGACCTGCTTCGACTTCAGCGAGCCCAGCATGGTGTCGACATTGCCGGTGCCGATCCAGGTCACCTTGTCGTCGAGCCCCATGGTTTCCATGTAGTAGGACGCCCAGACATGGTTGGTGCCGCCGAGCGATGAGACCGAGACGATCGGCTTGCGGCCGTCGGGCCGCTTCCATTGCGTGAAGGCCTCCAGCGAGTTGATGCCCTGGTCCTTCAAATCCTTGCGCAGGATGAACATCACCGAGCTCGACCTTGTGTCGACCGGCAGCAGCACGCGCGCGGGGCGGCCGTGATTGGTCAGCTGCATCGGATGGGTGACGTCGCCGATGCCGATGTCGCCCTGCGATGAGGCGATGATCTCGCGGGTCTTCACGCCGCTGCCGCCCTGCACCAGCTTGCAGTCGAGCCCGGCGTCCTTGAAGTAGCCGATACGATCCGCGACGAATTGCGTCTGATAGATCGGCACGGCGACCGGATAGATCGCGCGGCCCGCGGTCGCCTGCGCCTGTCCACGCCCGCTCGCCAGCGCGGCACCGCCGGCAGCGATCACCGTCAGCGCCGTTCGCCGCGAAATGTGGGGCGTGGCTGAGTGCGCCATCACGCGTGCTCCTTGGCCCATATCTTGTCCAGCGCGCTGAGCACCGCGTCGCCCATCTGGACGGTCGACAGTTTCTTCGCGCCGGCTTCCGCAATGTCGGCCGTCCGGGCACCGGACGCAAGCGCGGTCTGCACCGCCTGCTCCAGCAAATCCGCATCCTCGGGCCGGTTCAATGTCAGGCGCAGCAGCATCGCGACGCTGAGAATCGAGCCGAGCGGATTGGCGATGCCCTTGCCGGCGATATCGGGCGCGCTGCCGTGCACCGGCTCGTAGAGCGCCTTGCGCCGGCCGAAGCGGTCGACGGGGCCGAGCGAGGCCGACGGCAGCATGCCGAGCGAGCCCGAGGCCATCGCCGCGCAGTCGGACAGGATGTCTCCGAAGATGTTGCCGGTCACCATGACGTCGAACTGCCGCGGCTCGCGCACGATCTGCATCGCGGCGTTGTCGACATAGAGATGGGTCAGCTCGACGTCGGAGAACTCCTCCTTGTGCAGCCTGATCACCTCCTCGCGCCAGACCACGCTGGTCTCCAGCACATTGGCCTTGTCGACCGAGCAGACCTTGTTGCGCCGGGTCCGCGCCAGCTCGAACGCCGAGCGCGCCACGCGGCGGATCTGGTTCGTCGTGTATTGCTCGGTGTTGAAGCCGCGGCGCTGACCGTCCGGCAAGGTCTCGATGCCGCGCGGCTCGCCGAAATAGATGCCGCTGGTCAATTCCCGGATGATGACGAAGTCGACGCCGTCGAGCACCTCGGCTTTCAGCGGCGCCGACGCCGACAGCGCCGGGCTCGCCATGATCGGCCTCAAGTTCGCGTAGAGATCGTATTTGCTGCGTAGCCCCAGCAGGCTGCCCGCCTTGCGCGCCGCTGCCGGCACTTCGGTGGTCTCCGGTCCGCCGGTCGCGCCCCACAGGATGGCGTCGGCCTCGTCCATCGCCTCTGCGGTGTCCTCGGGCAGCACCTTGCCGGTCGCCAGATACGGGATCAGGCCGTACTGCGCCTCGCGCAAGGTCATCGGCACGTTGCGCTTCGCAGCGAACCAGTCGAGCACGCGGCGCGACTGCGCGGTGACCTCGGGGCCGATTCCCTCGCCGCCGACGACGGCCACCTTGACCATGTTGGATTGCGTGCTCATGCGGATATCCTTGTCGAATGAATCCAGGGCCGCGCGGTGCGGTCGGAAGCCTGGAAGGCGTGGATCTCGTCATCGCGCTGCAATGTCAGCGCCACCTCGTCGAGCCCCTTCAGCAGCCCTTCGCGCCGCCGCGGATCGATCTCGAACGAATGCCGCGCGCCTGACGGCGACACGATGGTTTGCGCTTCCAGGTCGATCGAGACCTTGCCGGCACCCTGTGTCGCCTCGATGTCGGCCGCAAGCTGATCGACCACCGCCTTGTCGACGATGACGGGCAGGATTCCATTCTGGAAGCAGTTGGCGAAGAAGATGTCGCCGAAGCCGGAGCCGACGATGGCGCGGATGCCGCGTTCCTGCAGCGACCACACCGCGCCCTCGCGCGACGAGCCGCAGCCGAAATTCGGTCCGGTCACCAGGATCTCCGCCTCCCGGTACGGCTCGCGGTTGAGGATGAAATCCGGATTCTCCGAACCATCTGGCAGATAGCGCAGCGAGCCGAACGCCCATTTGCCGAGCGTGCCGCGGATCGAATTGCCGACCAGCCGCTCGATGCGGATGATCACGTCGGTGTCGATGTTGCTGCGCATGATCGGCGCGGCGGTTGCGGTGAGTCTGTCGAACGGTTTCGGCATCACGAGCGTCCCATCATCCTGACATCGGCGATCGCACCGGCAATGGCCGAGGCCGCCGCGCTCGCGGGGCTCGCCAGATGGGTCCGCGCCCGCGGCCCCTGCCGGCCGACAAAGTTGCGGTTGGAGGTCGAGACCGAGCGCTGCCCCGGCGCCACCACCTCGCCATTGGCGGCAAGGCACATCGAGCAGCCCGGCTCGCGCCATTCGAAGCCGGCCTCGATGAAGATCTTGTCGAGCCCTTCGGCGACCGCCTCGCGCTTGACGTTTTCCGAGCCGGGCACCACCCAGGCTCGGACGCCGGCTGCGACCTTGCGGCCGCGCGCGACCTCGGCCGCGGCGCGCAGATCGCTCAAGCGGCTGTTGGTGCAGGAGCCGATGAACACCCAGTCGACCGGCGTGCCGGCGATCGGCGCGCCGCCTTGCAGGCCCATATACTCCAGCGCGGTTTCGATCGCGGCGCGCCGCGCGGGATCATCGACCGCCTTCGGATCGGGAATGATGCCGTCGACGCCGACGACATGCTCGGGGCTGATGCCCCAGGTGACCTGCGGAATGATCTTCTCGACATCGATCACAACCTCGCGGTCGAACACCGCGTCGGGATCGCTCGGCAATTCGCGCCACGCCTTGACCGCGAGATCCCACATCTCGCCTTGCGGCGCGTAGGGCCGGCCGCGCAGGAATTCGAACGTCTTCTCGTCAGGCGCCACCATGCCCATCTTGGCGCCGAGCTCGATCGAGAGGTTGCAGATCGTGAGCCTTCCCTCGATCGGCAGCGCCCGGATCGCACTCCCCGCATATTCGACCGCATATCCTGTGCCACCGGCCGCGCCGATCTGACCGATCAGCGCCAGGATCATGTCCTTGGCGGTGACGCCGAGCGGCAGCCTCCCCTCGAAGCGCGCGCGCATCGTCTTCGGACGGCGCTGGATCAGCGCCTGCGTCGCCAGCACATGGGTGAGCTCGCTCGATCCGATGCCGAAGGCGAGCGCCCCCAAGCCGCCATGGGTGCAGGTATGGCTGTCGCCGCAGACGATCGTCGCGCCCGGCAGGCTCAGGCCGAGTTCAGGACCGATGACGTGAACGATGCCCTGGCCGGGCTGATCGACATCGAACAGCGTGATGCCGCTCGCCGCGGTCTCGACCCGCAGCGCGGCCAGCAATTCCTGTCCGATCTTGCTGGTCCCCGCACGGCCGGGCGCCGTCGACAGCGCGTGATCCGGCGTCGCGAACGTCAGTTCGGGATTGTGAACCTTGAGGCCGCGGCTCTTGAGATCGAGCAGGCCGCGCGAGCCGCCGAGATCGTGCAGTAGATGGCGATCGATATGAAGGAGATCGGTGTCCTCGCTCAAACGGGCAATGACATGCTGGTCCCAGATCTTCTCGAGCAAACTTCGGCCGGGCATCCGCCTTCCCCTGCTCTCTGCGTTTCCATGCGGCTTGATCTTATTGGCGCCAATCTGTGCCAAACTTGTCGTCAAGTGAAGCAGTTTCGGCCTAACATCACATATGTGATGGAGGCGCGGTACCTGCCCCGCCGCGGAGACAGCCATGCCGAACGCGAACAAGACGGCGATTGTCAAATCGGCGATGCGGGTGTTTGCAGTTCTGGAGTTTTTTCGGGAAACCAAGCGGGCAGCTTCCGTGACGGAAATTGCTTCCGCGCTGGCGATGCCCCAATCGAGCACGTCGGTGCTGCTCCGCACGCTCGTTGAATTGAACTACCTCGAATACGAGCGAAAGACGCGGCGCTTCATCCCAAGCTACCGGGTCAATCTGCTCGGTGACTGGATCCGTCGTTCTCCGTTCCGCGACAAAAAGCTCACCGATCTGATGGAGGAGCTCTGGACCGCAACCGGCGGCGAAACCGTCATGCTTGGGCAACAGGCCGGCGCCGCCGGGATGCAATATCTGCACGTTGTCCCCGGCGGCTCTCAGCTTCAGTACACTGCGCATGCCGGTCAAATACGACCGATGGTTCGGACCGCGCTCGGACATGTGCTGCTGAGCCAAATGCCGAACACCAGGATTCGCGGCATTATCCGGCGCAACAACGCCGAGGAGCCGAACCAGCCGGCGCGGGTTCGCGAAGCGGCCTTTCTCGAGGAGGTCGAGCGCATTCGCCGCCGCGGCTTTTCCGAGTCAGGCGGCCGCACGACGCCGGGCGCAAGCACCATAGGCATGCTTGTTCCCCTGCCAAAGCGACGCGCTCCGCTCGCGATCGGCATCGGCGGACCAATCGAACGGATCGCAGCAAAGCGCGCGCACATCATCGAGGTGATGCAGAGAGGGCTGAAGGAACTGACAGATGAAGCCGGGTCAAGGCTCGTCGAGAAATGACCCCACGGATGCTTGACGCGTCGTGTGGATGACAGAAGCGTAGCCCGGATGGAGCGAAGCACATTAGGTGTCGTCCCGGCGAAAGCCGGGACCCATAACCACGAACGCCCATTGTCTTGCTCAGCTGTGTCGACGAATTCCCGTATCACATCCGCCGCGGAGTATGGGTCCCGGCTTTCACCGGGACGACAGCGGGAAAGCTGCGAAGGCTCGCAAATGTTACGACGCCAGCGCTTCCTCCGGCATCACGGCCGACAGATGCTGGCTCTCGGCGACGGCACGATTGGTGATGCGGCCGCGATGGACGTTGAGGCCCGCACGCAGATGCGGATCCTCGACCAGCGCGCGCAGTCCCTTCGAGGCCAGCGCCAGGCCGAACGGCAGCGTGGCGTGGTTGAGCGCGTGGCTCGAGGTCACCGGCACCGCACCCGGCATGTTGGCGACGCAATAATGCACGATGTCGTCGACCAGATAGGTCGGCGCCTGGTGCGTGGTCGGCTTCGAGGTCTCGAAGCAGCCGCCCTGGTCGATCGCGACGTCGACCAGCACCGCGCGGCGTTTCATGCCTGAGAGCTGCGCGCGCGAGACCAGCTTCGGCGCGCTGGCGCCGGGCACCAGCACCGCACCGATCACGACATCGGCGGCGACGATCTCCTGCTCGATCGCCTCCAGCGTCGCATAGCGGGTGCGGACACGACCGATGAACAGGTCGTCGAGCGCGCGGAGGCGCGGCAATGAACGGTCCAGAATAGTAACGTCGCTGCCGAGGCCTGCGGCCATCCGCGCCGCATGGGTGCCGACCACGCCGCCGCCGATGATCGCAACCCGCGCCGGCGGAACGCCCGGCACACCGCCGAGCAGCTTGCCCATGCCATCGGCGGATTTGCGCAGCGCGGCGCCCGCCGCCTCGATCGCAAGCCGGCCGGCGACTTCGCTCATCGGCGCCAGCAGCGGTAGCCCGCCATGCGCGTCGGTGACGGTTTCATAGGCGACCGCCGTGCAGCCGGAGGCGATCAGCCCCGTGGTCTGCGGCACGTCGGGCGCAAGATGCAGATAGGTGAACAGAATCTGTCCCTCGCGCAGCTTGATCCATTCGGACGGCTGCGGCTCCTTCACCTTGACGATCATCTCAGCGACGGAGAACACCTCTTCGGCGGTGTCGGCGATCCGTGCGCCGGCCTGGGTGTAGGCGTCATCGCCGGCACCGATGCCGTCACCGGCGCCGCGCTGCACCACGACCTCGTGGCCGTGCGCCACATATTCCCGCACCGAGGCCGGCGTCAGCCCGACCCGATATTCCTCGACCTTGATTTCCTTGGGCACGCCGACGCGCATGGTCCGCTCCTTGCAAAATTGGTTTCCGCCAACCACAAGGCTATGCCCCGTCACACGGCGTTTCTCAGCGAATTCCGGCTTGCTCACAACCAGATACGCTCATATCCTTCGTCATCGGCTTCGCTCTTGAAGGAAAACTGCGTGGACGGTCTCGATCGCATCGACCTCAGAATCCTCGCCGAGCTGGTCGCCGATGCCCGCGCCAGCCAGATCGAGCTTGCCGAGAAGGTCGGGCTGTCGCCGACCGCCTGCGCGCGGCGCATCCGTCATCTCGAGGAGATCGGCGTGATCCGCGGCTACCGCGTCGACCTCGAACCATCAGCGCTTGGCCTCGTCACGACCGTCGTCGTCACCATCACGCTGGGGAAGCAGAGCGAGGATTATCTCGCCGCCTTCGAGGCCGCGATCGCGCGCTGCCCCGACGTCGTGTCATGCCATCTGATGTCGGGCAGCGACGATTATCATCTGCAGGTGATCGCCCGCGACATCGCCGACTTCGAGCGCATCCACAAGCAGCATCTGTCGCGCATGCCGGGCGTCGCCCGCATCCATTCCAGCTTCGCGATGCGCGAGGTGGTCCGCCGCACCATTCCCGAAACCGCGCTGCGCGGTTAGTCCGAAACAGTGATGCCACGATGGGATTGCACTCCCTCTCCCGCTTGCGGGGGAGGGTTGGGGTGGGGCTCTCTCCACGAGTCATTTTTTTGAGAGACGCCCCCACCCGGCGCTACGCGCCGACCTCCCCCGCAAGCGGGAGAGGTGCAGCAAAGTTTGCCGCTACACTGATCTAACCTGAACTTCAGGATGGATTGCGGCTCGCGCGCGGCCACATCCGCGCCAGCGTCTCGTCCTTCTTCACGACGACATGCCAGAACGTCGCGGCGATATGCAGGGCGACCACGGCATAGACGACATAGGCGAGCGCGCCATGCGCAAGCTCGCCGGCCTCCGCCACCGCCTTGTTGTCGGCGAACAGGCGCGGCCAGTTGAAGGTCCAGAAATAGCGCAGCGAATAGCCGCCGGCCGACGAGAACATGTAGCCGGTCACCGGCATCACGAACAGGATGGCGTAGAGCGCCCAGTGATTGAGCTTTGCTGCAATCCGGACCAGCGGCGAGAACGATCCCGGCTCCGGCGGCGCCGTGGTCGCCGCGCGCACGATCAGCCGCAGGATCGCCAGGAAGAACAGGGGGACGCCGAGCGACTTGTGCAGCTCGAGCAGTTCGCGCCGCGGCGAGGTCCCCGCCGGCTGCAGCCCGCAATACAGCCCGATCAGCATCGCCGCGATGAACAGCACCGCCGTCGCCAGTGGATCCTGCGCAGCAGCGGGTCGTAACTGGCCGTCATGTCCGTCGTCACAAGGCGCCTTCGCGTGAAGCCAGCCCGTGCGGGTGCGGCCCGAAAAAGGAAGCCGTTCTGTAGAGGATCGGGCGGAGCCTGCCTACCCGCCGCCGATGTCACATTCGATCACGATCGCGAAGGCCGGCAGGCCAAGTCTCTCCCGTCGTCATTCCGGGGCGCGCAAAGCGCGAGCCCGGAATCCATCCAGCAGCAACACGGCGGCCCGATGGATTCCGGGCCTGCGCCTTCGGCGCACCCCGGAATGACGAGAGGAGGTTTAGCGGGCCGCTCGCTGTCACAAACGCCGGGCTGTCACAAACGCTGTCACAATCCGTAGCCGCCCGGCCGTGCCACACGCATTTTTTAGTCGTGATTCGCCGCCTTCTATGACAGAATTACTACAGTTCAATATCAATTCGGTTACACGCGGAGCGGTGAATGAGCATGGAACGGCGGGCACGGCCGGTTTCGCTGGCTTGGTCGAATCCAGTGGTCCGGTGGTGGGGTCTCTTGAGCCTCGTCAGCGCCGCCAATATCGCGATCTGGTTCGCGCTGTACCGCCAGTTCCATGAGCAGGCGAGCGGCAGCTTCAGCAACACGTCCGGCATCGGCCTGATGCTGCTGCTCTGCGCGGCCTATGTGTTCGGCTGCGCCTTCCGCTCGGTGCTGCCGCGTGCCGACGTGCAGCGCATCTGCCTGTTCGACACCTGGCTGTCGAGCGTCGTGGTCGGCCGCACCGTCGCTACCGTCGCCGAGGTCTGCTTCGCCGCGCAATGGGCGATCATCCTGCATCAGCTCGGCACCATGACCGGCGCCGAGACCACCGTGACCATCGCCTGGATCATCGTGCCGCTGATCGTGATTGCGGAATGCTTCTCCTGGTATGCGGTGCTGACCACGCATTATCTCTGCAACGCGATCGAGAATTCGATCTGGGCCGTTGTTTTCTTCCTGGTCGGGATCGCGCTGTGCCGGCTGCTGCCGGAGTTTCACGGTCCGGTGCGCTGGGCCTTCATCGTCGCGATCGTCGGCATCGCCGCGTTCCTCGCCTTCCTGATGACCATCGACGTGCCGATGTATCTGAACCGCTGGCGCGCCAACCTCGCCGCCGGCGGCACGCTGCTGCATCCGCTCGACGGCCTGCGCGACGTCAGCCGGCGCTGGGTCGTAACCCATGACATCGCCGAGTGGCGCGAGGAGATCGCCTGGATGTCGCTGTATTTCAGCATGGCGGTATGGTCGAGCCTCGCGCTCTGCGTCGGATATTCGCTCGAGGACCAACTGCCGCGCTACCGCACCGAGCCCGTCATCGTCAGCACTGGGCCGGCGAGCGTGACGACGCCTGTGATCGCCGGCACGACACCGGCAGCGCAGCATACCGCGACGATCGACGCGGCGGCACCGTCGCAGAATTGATCGGCGGCATCCCCGTCATTGCGAGGAGCTCGCGACAAAATTGCAAAGCAATTTTGCGCTGAAGCGACGAAGCAATCCATCTATCCGCTCGCGGAGCCATGGATTGCTTCGCTTCGCCCGCAATGACGGCTGTGCAGGGTGGCTTCTGCTTGTGTCTATCAGCGCTTTCGGAGTAAAGGCTGGGTCGTCCCCGCTCCTCCGTCAGCGCGTTTCATGCCCCGCATCACCATCATCGAAACCGGGCTCGTCAGCCCGCAATACCGCGAGCGCCACGGCAGCTATCCGCAGATGTTCCAGCGGATGGTGGCCGCATCAGATCCATCGGTGACTTGCGACGTCGTGAGCGTCGCCAAGGGCGAGGCGCTGCCGGATCCAGCCACATTGGACGCGATCCTGATCACGGGATCTGCGGCAGGCGTCTATGACGATGTCGAATGGATCGCGCCGCTCGAAGCCTTCGTGCGCGCGGCCCATGACAAGCATGTTCCGATGGTCGGCGTCTGCTTCGGCCATCAGCTGATCGCGCAGGCGCTCGGCGGCACCGTGCGCAAGTCCGAGAAGGGCTGGGGCATCGGCCGGCACGTCTATCAAGTCGCGCCGGACAACGGCCTGCTCGATGGCGAGACGATCGCGGTGGCCGCCTCGCACCAGGACCAGGTGATCACTCCGCCCGCCTCCGCACGCACCATCATGGCATCCGACTTCACGCCGCATGCCGGCCTGCTCTATGCCAACGGCACCACGCTGTCGGTGCAGCCGCATCCGGAATTCACCGCCGACTACGCCGACGCGCTGTGCGACCTGCGCCGCGGCCTCGCGCCCGATGCCGCGGTCGACACCGCCAAGGCGTCGCTCACCGAGCGGCTCGACCACGCCGCACTCGGCGGCGTGATCACGCGCTTCCTCACGCGCCGCACGCCTGCATGAGACCGCGCCTCAGGTCATGCTGCCCGGCATGAAGCAACGCACGCGCGGGTGGCCGTCGATATAGTGCTTCCACACCATGGTTCGCCCGATCTTGTTCGGCTCGGTGATCAGGGCCTCGTTCGGCACCACGACCCATTCGCTGTCGATGCGCACGCGGTAATGGCCGTGATCCGACTCCCAATCCGGATCGGCAACCACCGATCCGTCGGCGTCCGAGCAGCATTGTCCGTAGCCGCTGTGCAGGCTTTCAAACCAGGGCTTTAGGGGTGAATTGGCGTAACGGCCGTCGTCGCGCGCCAGGGTCGGCGATGCCATCCACATCGTGGATGTCAACCACACCGCCCCAAGCAGGACCGCCGCACGTGTGAGAACGTGCATGTTGTCGTCTCCGCAGATCTCGATCAGCTGCGGGCGCGCATCACCAACCATTCGCCCGCGACATTGCCGTCGCAGGCGAGACCACGAATCGGCGCCCCAGCACCTGAGATTCAGCTATGCAAGTGCAGCGCCAGACTGCATTCCGGGAGACTACTGCCAACGAAAGTATGGGGTGCGCGGACCGTCGCGTGCGACGCCCGCCTTCCGCGTAGCGCGATCAGCGGCTCGCTGCTGCGACCTCGGGGACGAGCGGCGGTGCGCTGCGCGATGCCGCCTGCAATGCGCATTCGACGAACCGGCGCGGCAGCAGCGAGGCGTTCGAGCGCATCGCCACCAGCATGCGGCTTTCGGCATCCGGCGTGTCCAGCGCTTTCGCGACGACGTTCATCACGCCGGCCTGCTGATAGCAGGACGGCAGGATCGAAAGCCCGATCCCGGCTGCGACGAGACTGAGCACGGTGCGCAATTCATGCGCCTCCTGCGCGATCCGCGGCGCAAAGCCCGCGCGGCGGCACAGCATCGCGGCCTGGTCGCCGACGCCGCAACCGCTCTCCGCCATGCCGACGAATTCGTGCTCGGCAAGGTCGGCAACGCTGAGCTTGCCTAGTGCTGTGGCGAGCGGATGATCGATCGGCAGGAACACCATCAAGCGGTCGCGCCAGACGACATGCACCTGCAGATCGGCGGCCGGCCGGAAGTCGAGCGGCGGCCGCATGATCGCGACATCGAGCTCGGCGTCGGCGAGGGCCTGGAGCTGCTTTGCCGTCGACATGTGCCTGAGCTCGATCTTCACCCGCGGATAGCTGGCGCGGAAGCTGCGGAACAGCTCGGCGAACATGTCGAGCATCGGAACAGAATCCGTGAAGCCGACACGAACCGCGCCCGCCTCACCGCGCGCGGCACGCCGCACGGTCTCCGATGCGAGGTCGAGCTCGCTGACGGCGCGGCGCGCGTGCTCCAGCAGCAACTGGCCGGCCTGGGTGAGCTCGACGGCACGCCGCGTCCGCGACAGCAGCTGCGTGCCGAGTTCCTCCTCCATCGCCTTGATCTGCGTGCTGAGCGGCGGCTGGCTGACATGCAGCCGTTTGGCGGCGCGGCTGAAGCTGAGCTCCTCGGCCACCGCGATGAAGTAGCGAAGCTGCCTGTAATCCATCGCTTATTCCGATTCCCTATAAGTGACGGGTCAAAGCGGTATTTGACCTCCCAGGACCGTTTCCCGATCTTGGCGCCAAAACGCGGTCCCTCCAAGGGGCTACACGCGCAGCCGGTCAGCCATGCGAAATCGCCGCGAATAACAGGCGCTCCGCCCGGCTCGGATCACAGGCGCGACAACAAAAAGCAAGGGAGGAATCCAATGGGCCAGGCGTCCGTCAGCGAGCTCGAACAGCAAACCATGCGCCGGGTCTATTGGCGGCTGATCCCGATCCTCTTTATCATGATGTTCTTCAACTATCTCGACCGCATCAATCTCGGCTATGCCGGGCTGACGATGAACAAGGATCTCGGCCTCAGCCCCGCGATCTTCGGCTTTGCCGCCAG
Source organism: Bradyrhizobium tropiciagri (assembly GCF_001189845.1). Classification (GTDB taxonomy): domain Bacteria; phylum Pseudomonadota; class Alphaproteobacteria; order Rhizobiales; family Xanthobacteraceae; genus Bradyrhizobium; species Bradyrhizobium tropiciagri. The sequence goes on along the minus strand of NZ_LFLZ01000069.1, from coordinate 28,319 downwards.
CATCTTCTTCCTCGGCTACATGGTGCTCGAGGTGCCGAGCAATCTGATGCTGCACTGGCTCGGGGCGCGGATCTGGCTGGCGCGCATCCTGATCACCTGGGGCCTCGTCGCCACACTCACCGCCTTTGTCTGGAATCCGCTCAGCCTCTATGTGATGCGGTTCGGCCTCGGCGTCGCGGAAGCCGGCTTCATGCCGGGCGTGGTGCTGTATCTGACCTACTGGTTCCCCTCGCGCTACCGCGCCCGCGCGGTCGCCGGCTACATCATCGCCGGCTCGTTCTCGGCCGTCGCCGGCGGGCCGATCTCGACCAGCATCATGACCTGGTATGACGGCACGGCCGGCCTGCATGGCTGGCAATGGATGTTCATCGCCGAGGGCGTGCCGACCATTCTGCTCGGCCTTTTCACGCTCTATTATCTGACCGACCGCCCGGCCAAGGCGAGCTGGCTCACCAAGGAGCAGGCCGCCTGGCTGGAGGGCGAGCTCGCCGCCGAACGGGCCGAGATCGAACAGCAGGGGCAGCACAGGTTGATCGAATGCGTGCTCGACATCAGGGTCTGGCTGCTGGCGGCACTGTTCGGCTGCGCGCTGGTCGGCATCTACGGCCTGTTGCTGTGGCTGCCGCAGATCATCAAGAGCATGGGCGATCTCAGCAACATCCAGGTCGGCTTCCTCTCTGCGATCCCGCCGCTGCTCGGCGTCGTCGGCACCATCGTGGTCAGCCGCAGTTCGGACAAGACAGGCGACCGCAAGTTTCATCTCGCGGCCGTCTATCTGCTCGCCGCGGTCGCGATGCTCGGCAGCGCCTATGTCGCGAGCCCGGTGCTGGCCTTCGTGTTCCTATGCATCGTCGGCTTCAGCCTGAACGCCGGCAATCCATTGTTTTGGAGCATCAACGCTTCGCTGCTGACCGGCGCGGCCGGCGCCGCCTCGATCGCCATGGTCAACACGCTGGCGCAGTTCGGCGGGCTGATCGGCCCGTGGTGCATCGGCCTGATCAAGGATTCCACCGGCAGCTTCTCCTGGGCGCTGGTCGGCATCGCCGGTTTCCTGTTCGTCGCCTCCGCCATCGCCGCCACCATGCGCGTCAAGCCGCGCGAGACGGAACTTGCGGGCGCGATCCCGTCGACCGTCGCACACTGACAACCTCGTAAGGAACCAACCATGATCATCGACTGTCACGGCCACTACACCACCGAGCCGGCCAAGCTGCAGATCTTCCGCGACAAGCAGCTCGCCGGTCTCGCCGACAGATCGCGCCGGCCGCTCACCACCAATCTCGGCATCACCGATGACGAGATCCGCAGCAGCGTCGAGGGCGCGCAGCTTCGTTTGCAGAAGGAGCGCGGCACCGACGTCACCATCTTCTCGCCGCGCGCCGCCGGCATGGCGCACCATGTCGGCAAGGAAGCAACCAGCCGTGAATGGACCACGATCTGCAACGACCTCGTGCACCGCGTCTGCACGCTGTTTCCGCAAAACTTCGTTCCCGTGTGCCAGCTGCCGCAGAGCCCAGGCGTCAAGCCCGCCAACTGCATCGAGGAGTTGGAGCGCTGCGTCACCCAGCTCGGCTTCGTCGGCTGCAACCTCAATCCCGATCCCGCCGGCGGCTATTGGTGCGATCCGCCGCTGACCGACGAGTGGTGGTATCCGCTGTACGAGAAAATGGTCGAGCTCGACGTACCGGCGATGGTCCATGTCTCCTCGTCCTGCAATCCCTGCTTCCACGGCACCGGCGCGCATTACCTCAATGGCGACACCACCGCCTTCATGCAGTTCCTGACCTCGGACCTGTTCAAGCGCTTCCCGACTTTGCGGTTCATCATCCCGCATGGCGGCGGCGCGGTGCCCTATCACTGGGGCCGCTACCGCGGCCTCGCGCAGGACATGAAGCTGCCGCCGCTGTCGGAGCATCTGTTGAAGAACGTGTTCTTCGACACCTGCGTCTATCATTTGCCCGGCATCGAGCTGCTGACCCGGGTGATCCCGGTCGAGAATATCCTGTTCGCATCCGAGATGGTCGGCGCGGTCCGCGGCATCGATCCGGAGACGGGTCATCACTTCGACGACACCCGCCGCTACATCGATGTGCTGCCGCTGAGCGCCGAGGACAAGGCCAAGATCTTTGAGGGCAACGCCCGCCGCGTCTATCCTCGCCTCAACGCCCATCTCGACCGCCGCGCGCATTGAGCAATGTATGCAGCCCCGTCATTGCGAGGAGCTCGCGACAAAATTGCAAAGCAATTTTGCGCCGAAGCGACGAAGCAATCCATCGCGCCGCATAAGCGGAAGCATGGATTGCTTCGCTTCGCTCGCAATGACGGCGATAGTCCTGCGAGCACAGTATTTCCGTCATCTTGATTGCAAACGCGCAATCACGCCCAACACAAACTCCGGAGAAAACCGATGGCCATAGGATTTGCAATTCACAAGGCGAAGCGGAAAGTGTCGCCCGAGCTCGTCGCGCGCTACCGCACGCTGCCGGTCGCCAATATCAGCGATGTGATGTCGCGGATCGCCGGCACCAACCGGCTGCGGCCGATGCATAAGGGCGGCTGGCTCGGCGGCCCGGCGCTGACCGTGAAGACCCGGCCCGGCGACAATCTGATGGTGCACAAGGCGATCGACCTGGCTCAGCCCGGCGACGTGATCGTGGTCGATGCCGGCGGCGTGCTGGTCAACGCCATCATCGGCGAGATCATGTCGACGCTGGCCGAGAAGAGGGGCGTCGCGGGTTTCGTGATCGACGGCTCGATCCGCGACGCCGGCGCGATCCGCGCCGGATCGTTCCCGGTGTTCGCCGCCGGAGTCGCCCATCGCGGCCCCTACAAGGACGGCCCGGGCGAGATCAATTGCGCGATCTCGATCGACGGCATGATCGTCGAGCCCGGCGATCTCATCGTGGCCGACGATGACGGTGTGCTCTGCGTGCCCCATGACGACGCCGAAGCCATCTGCAAGCTGACCGAGGCCAAGAAGGCAACCGAGGAGAAGGCGATCCAGCAGATCCTCGCCGGCACCAGTGACCGCCGCTGGGTCGATGAAGCGCTGCAGCGGCTCGGCTGCGAGTTCAAGGACTAGACCGTCACCGTTGCCCAAGAGGCGGGAATGCCCGCTTCTTGAGCACGAATCTGCGTCAAGCTGGCCGGAATCACCCGCCCCGGCTGTCCGTCCATCGGCATCGGGAATTTTTCCCGATCATCGACGGAAAGAATCCCGCCCTCCCGGGACACATCTCGTTTGCCAAAGCACCGGCGCTCCCGCAGTCTCAACGCTAGGGTTCGTCGGGGACAACAGCCGAACCGCGACAACAGGGTGGGCGTTATGGCTGGTGCGTTGTTGCGTACGGCAACACGATTTCTGTCTTCTTCGGTCCATACGCGCGGCGCTGCGGCCGTGCTCACCGCCATCGGAGCCGCAGCGCCGCTGACCGCGGGCGCCCAGACCCCCGCCCCGACCGAGCTGCCGCCGGTTACCGTGATTGCCCCCTCGCCGCTGTCAGGCACGCGCAGCATCAAGCCGGCCTCGCGGCCGGTGGTGCGGACCTCGCGGACCGCCCTGACACGGGCCGCGCCGGTGCAAACCGCGGCGGCGCCGGAGGGCGGCGCCGGGGTGCCCGGCCCCTCCGAGCGCGACTCCAGCCTGCTCGACCGCGACAAGATCCCGTCCAACACCGAGGTGCTGACCTCGGCGGATTTCAGCCGCAACTACTCGACCAATTTTCTGGACTCGGTGAACCGCAAGCTGCCCGGCGTCACGCTCACCGACCAGACCGGCAACCCGTTTCAGCGCACGCTTGATTACCGCGGCTTCGTCGCCTCGCCGGTTCAGGGCACGCCGCAGGGCATCGCGGTCTATCAGAACGGCGTACGCATCAACGAATCCTGGGGCGACGTGGTGAACTGGGACTTCATCCCGGAAAAGGCCATCGACCGGGTCTCGCTGGTGCCCAACAACCCGATCTTCGGCCTGAATGCGATCGGCGGCGCGCTCAGCATCCAGATGAAGAACGGCTTCACCTATCAGGGCTCCGAGGTGGAACTGTTCGGCGGCTCCTACGGCCGCGTGCAGGGCAGCGTGCAGGCCGGCGGCCAAAGGGACAACATCTCCGCCTATGCAGCGTTCGAATCCGCTTACGATCGCGGCTGGCGCGACCATGCGAATTCCTCGCACATCAACCGGATGTATGTCGACGTCGGCGCGCGCAACGATGACACCGAATTCCACGTCAACTTCACCGGCGCCAGCAACCTGCTCGGCAACGTCGCGGCAACGCCGGTCGAGATGCTCAACCAGCGCTGGTCGAGCGTCTACACCTGGCCGCAATCGACGCTGCTGCAGCTGGCCTTCGTCAACGCGACGTTGAGCCACAATTTCTCGGACACCTGGTCGTTCCAGGGCAATGCCTACTTCCGCGGCTTCCGGCAGACCCACGCCGATGGCAACGGCACCGACGTTGCACCATGCGACGATCCCACGACCTTGTGCATCGGCGACGGCCTTCCGGTCTTCGGTCCAGCCGATGGCCCAGCCACTCCGAACACGCTCGGCAACGCCTTCCTTGGCGAAATCGACCGCAACCGGGCCGCCACCAACAGCTACGGCGGCACGGCGCAGTTGACCAACTCGGACAAGCTGTTCGGGCATGACAACCACGTCGTGATGGGTGTCAGCGTCGACCACGGCAATACGAAGTTCACGGCGACCAGCGAGCTCGGCACAATCGATCCCAACAACCTGTTCGTCACCGGCACCGGTGTCTTCATCAACCAGCCTGATGCAGGTCTCAGCCCGGTCGATCTGCGCGCCACCAACACCTACACCGGCATCTATCTCACCGACACATTCGATGTGACGAACAAGTTCTCGGTGACCGCAGGCGGGCGATTCAATTACGCCCAGATCGATCTGCAGGACCAGACCGGGACCAACGACCTGCTCAACAGCAGCAATCGCTTCCAGCGCTTCAACCCGGTGATCGGCGGCACTTACAAGATCACGTCGAACCTCACCGCCTATGCCGGCTATTCGGAAGCCAACCGCACGCCGACGCCGCTGGAGCTCGGCTGCTCCGATCCCAACCATCCCTGCATGATCGACACCTTCCTGGTCGCCGACCCGCCGCTCAAGCAGGTGGTGTCGCACACCGTCGAGGCGGGCCTGCGCGGCGGCTGGGGCCGCGATGCGAAGACGGGCGTGCTGAGCTGGGGGCTGGGCGCGTTCCGCACCCTGTCGGACGACGACATCGTTCAGGTGGCAAGCCCGCTCGGCGTCAACAATTTCGGATTCTTCCAGAACGCCGGACGGACCTTGCGCCAGGGCATCGAGGCCAAGCTCGACTATCGCATCGATCGATGGAACGCCTACGCCAACTACACCTATGTCGACGCGACCTATCAAAGCGCGATCACGCTGTTCTCGCCGAACAATCCGAACGCCCAAATCGACCCGAACAACGACAGCGTCTCGTTCGTCAACGTCAAGCCGGGCGACCACATTCCGGGCATTCCCGCGCACCGCTTCAAGGCCGGCGTCGACTACAACGTCACGGATGCATGGAAGGTCGGCGCCGACCTCAACGTCGTCGGCAGCCAGTGGCTGATCCATGACGACACCAACCAGAGCCCGAAAGTGCCGGCCTACTCGGTCGTCAATCTGCACACGTCATATCAGATCACGAAGAACATCGAGGTGTTCGGCCTGATCAACAACGTGTTCAACCAGCATTACTATCTGAACGGCGCGTTCTATCAGACCGGCGGCTTTGTCAGCGCCGGAGGTGCCCCCAACCTGATGGCACAGCTGAGCGATCCCCGCGCCTTCGTACCCGGCATGCCGCTCGCCGCCTATGCGGGTATCCGGGCGAAGTTTTAGCCCAGACCCGCGACACTTTCGACGCTGTCATTGCGAGGAGCGAAGCGACGAAGCAATCCATCTCTCGTTTGCGGCGCGATGGATTGCTTCGCTGCGCTCGCAATGACGTGGATGGAGCAACGCACTCCGCCCTCTGATTGATGCCACGCGTCACGCCACCGTCCCGCCGTCGACCGGCATCGCGATGCCGGTCACGAACGAGGCCTTGTCCGACAGCAGGAACACCGCGACCTCGGCGATCTCCTCGGGGCGCGCGGCGCGGCCCATCGGGTTGCGGGTGATCGCGGCCTTGATCAGCTCTTCCGGATCGGCCTCGTTGTGGCCGGGCTGGTCGGGCCGGTTGACGAACACCCGCAGCATCGGCGTGTCGATTGCGCCGGGACAGATCGCATTGACGCGCACGCCGTCCTTGGCGTGGCGCTTGGCGAGCGCCCGCGCCAGACCGATCACGCCGGCCTTGGCCGCCGAATAGGTCGGACTCCAGGGCGAGCCGACCAGGCCCGAGGTCGACGCGGTGAACAGGATGCTGCCCTTGCGCCGCGCCGTCATCTCGGCGAGCGCCGCATTGGTCGTGATCAGCTGCGAGCGCAGGTTGAGATCGACGCTGAGATCCCAGCCTTCGAGATCGTCGATGACAGACGGTCCGGGGATGCCGAGGTGATTCCAAACGCAGTCGAGCGTGCCGAATTCCTTCACCGTTGCGGCGACGATGTCGCGCGAGAACTTGTCGTCGCGAAGATCGCCGGTCAGCGCCAGCGCGCGTCCGCCGCCTTTCTTGATCTCGTCGACCACCGCCTTCGCGCCGGCCTCGTTCTGGTCGACCACCGCAACCGCCGCGCCCTCGCGCGCGAGGATGAGCGCACCGGCGCGGCCGGCGCCCGATGCTGCGGCGGTGACGAGTGCGATCTTGCCCTGCATGTCCATGTTTCGATCCTGATTGTGCCCGTGAGCCCGAGCCTTCTTGGTGCTGGTTGGTTGAATCAGGACCGCGGCGCCGCAGTCTTGCGCTGAAGCGCTAGCGGCCGCCGAACAGAACCGGGGACTGGCCGGGCAGCAGCTGCGAATGAATGTCGCTGTCCATGCGCTCGGCCCCTTGCTGGGTGAAGCTCGCTCCGAACGACAGGCTGACATTCGAGCTCGGGCGGAACTCGACACCTGCACGCGCCGAATAGCCGGCGTTGACGCCGGGATTGCCGCTGAACGGCGCGAGCGGGCCGCCGGCGCCGGGAGGATTGTATTTCAACGAGTCGAAGCCGGCGAAGAACGTCACGGGTGTATTGCCGACGCCCTTGAAGTTGTAGCCGACCTGCGCGCCCTGGTATTCGAGCCCACCGAACGCCGCCGATTGGCCGAGCGTGCTCCAGCCGGCGCGGCCGCCTTCGCTGCCGACGAACCAGCCGTCCGGCCGGCCGTTCAGATACGAGAAGTCGCCGCCCTGCGCACCGGCGGCGTCAAAGCTCGGAAAATTGCCGTAAGTGTCGGCCTTCTGGCCATCGGCCAGGCTGCCGCCGAAGCCGAACAGCGAGCCCGGGGTCCAGTAGCGCACCGGTCCGGCCTGGGCATCGGCCTGCTGAGCGCCGAGGCAGAGCACTGCGGCGATGACTGCGAGACCGGTTTTGCTTGCGAGGGACATTCCGACTGACCGCCACGTTGGGCTCAAATTATACGTCCCGAACGCCGGGAATGCCAGCGCGGCACGCTGATCTTGGGCCGTCAGCCCAGGAACAGCCCCGCAACGATCATGAGAATGCCGATCGTAGGCACGTTCCAGACCAGCGAACGGAGCAGCACGATATTCCGCCAGATACACAATGGCGTAAACGAGGCGACCCCAGAAATAGCAATGGGCTCCCCACATTGTGAGCCCGTTGTGCGTGCCAGTCACCGCGGCCGCAAGAATTGCCGCCGCGAACAATGGAAACGTCTCGAGGAAATTGCGAAGGGTCCGCTCAGCTCTTCCGGCAATGCCGGTGAGCGGGGCAACAGGCTGCTCCCGCGAGCTGGCCGTCCATCGATACCCCCGCTGCTAGCTCTGCAGATGCGACGCGACGAGGATGTGCGCAATGCCAAGTACAACGCTTGCCGCAAGCAGCTCAAGTTCTACACTCATGCAGGCAGCATCGCATCAGCCACGCCGATGCACGATGTACGCTCGACTTCCGCCGCGCCCATCGCATAAGGCGCACCTAGAGAGCGCTTTGCCGCCTCTAGCGCGATGTTGCAAAATCGTCCGATCGCCCGGAAATTGATCGCATTGCCCAGCAATGCGGATTGACAGGCTGGTGGGTTTTCGAAACTGTGCGGCATTGCGCCGCATGGGGCTGTGGGCTTCACGCCAACTGGCCGATCCCGCCTGGCGCCGAATGGCATCGTCATGAAGTGGTTTCGTTCGAACATCAGGCACGGGACTCGGCTGGCGCTGTTGGCGCTGTCGATCCAGTTCGTGCTGTCGTTCGGGCATTTTCATGCCATCGCGGCGGCGCAGGCGACGCCGAATTCGTCGTTGCAGCGGTCGCACGCTTCTATCGAGGCCGCCGTCACTTCGCTCGCGGCGCATGTCGAGAGCGCCTCGCGCGACGAGCCGCGCTCGAATCGCGATTCCGATCAGGCCGCGGACCTCTGCGCGATCTGCGCCGTCGTGGCGATGGTCAATTCGGCGATGCCGGCACCGGCGCTGCCTCCCTTGCAGCTGCCGGATTCCGCAGCTCTGCTCTCTTGGCACATCGACAATTATGCGGCTCCGGTCGACATCGGCCGGCTGCACCATCAGCCGCGCGCGCCTCCGGTCGCCTGACATCCCAGCACGACTGAACTTCGAACGCTGCCGTTAGTTCGGCTGCTGCTTGATCGATGGGAATCTGGCCGTCGCGCAGCGACGGCGGGCTCGACCGCGTCTTCCTCAGAAGGATCCGGATCGCCGCCTGACGAGATCGGGAACCAACATGTCAGGATATATCAGACGACACGCCGCCGGTGCGGCCTCACTCTTGTTCTACGGGATGAACGGCGCCGCACTCGCGCAGACGACGGCGCCGACCACCACCCTTCCGGACGTCACGGTGACGGCGCCGCAGAGCCACGCCGCGCCATCAGGGCCGAAAAAGCCGAAGACGCGCGTTGCGGCCGGTGGCGGTCACCGCGCGCGCAGAACAGGTGCGGTGGCGGCTTCGCCGGAATCTCCAGAACAGACCGAGACTCAAGCCGTAGCGAGCCAGAACACGCGGCTCGACCAGGCCCGCGCCGCCCTGCTCGCGCCGACCGGCGCCAACAGCTACCAGATGAGCCAGCAGTTCCTTCAGTCGCTGCCCCAGGGCACCAACACCACGCTGGACAAGGCCCTGCTGCAGGCGCCGGGCGTCTCGCAGGACTCCGCTGCCAGCGGCGAGTTGCACGTGCGCAACGAGCACGCCAACCTGCAATACCGCATCAACGGGATCATGCTGCCGGACGGCGTCGGCGCCTTCGGCCAGATCATCGACACCGGCATCGTCGGCAGCATGGCGCTGATCACCGGCGCGCTGCCCGCGCAATACGGCCTGCGCACCGCCGGCGTGCTCGACATCCAGACCAAGACCAATGCCTTCAACAATTCCGGCAGCATCAGCGTCTATGGCGGCAGTCATGGCAACTTCACCACCAGCGTCGACTATGGCGGCACGGTCGGACAGACGCAGTACTACGTCTCCGGCCGCTATTTCGGCAGCGACGTCGGCATCGAGAACCCGACACCGGCCTACAACGCGATCCACGACCGGACCGATCAGGAGAAAGGCTTTGCCTATATCTCGACGACGATCGATCCGACCAGCCGGCTGACCTATATCGGCGGCGTCTCCAACGGCAACTACCAGATCCCCAACAATCCCGGCCAGACTCCCGCGTTCACCGCTTACGGCGTCTCCAATTTCGATTCCGCGCTGCTCAACGAGCGGCAGCACGAGTTCAACCAGTTCAACGTCGTTGCCTATCAGAAGTCGGGCGACGGCTTCGACTACCAGGTCGCCTATTTCAATCGCTACAGCCAGCTGCACTTCATGCCTGACCCGGTCGGCGACCTCGTGTTCAACGGCGTGGCCTCGGATGTTTACCGCCAGAGCTTCATCAACGGCATCCAGGAGGACACCTCCTACAGGCTGGGCTTCGCGCACACGCTGAAGTTCGGCATGGCCTTCAGTGCCGAGCGCTCGCTCGTCAACAACGGCTCGACCGTGCTGCCGCTCGACGATTCCGGCAACCCGATCGACGCACCATTCTCCGTGTTCGATTCCAACACCAAGACCGGATACCTGTTCTCGACCTACATTGCCGACGAGTGGAAGATCACCAACCAGCTGACGCTCAATGCCGGCCTGCGCTTCGACCAGATGTGGCAATTTGTCGACGCCAACCAGCTGAGCCCCCGGGTCAGCCTGACCTGGAAGCCCGTCGAGGGCACGACCTTCCATGCCGGCTATGCGCGCAACTTCACGCCGCCCGAGCAGGTGCTGGCCGCCCCGACCAATCTTTCGCTGGTGCAGAACACGACGGCGCAGCCGGCGATCTCGACCAACGATCCCGTGCTGCCGGAGCGCTCGCACGTGTTCGACATCGGCGTCACGCAGAAGGTCTATGCGATCCCCGGCCTCGAGGTCGGCATGGACGCCTATTACAAGATCGCGACCGACCTGCTCGACGACGGCCAGTTCGGTCAGGCCTATGTCCTGACCGCCTTCAACTATGCGAAAGGCACCAATGAAGGCGTCGAGCTGACGGCGAGATACGACCACGACAATCTGCACCTCTACGGCAATGTCGCGATCGCAAGGCAGGTCGCCACCAACGTCGTGTCGAACCAGTATCTGTTTGATCCGGACAAACTGGCCTACATCGCCAACAATTACGTCAACACCGATCATGCCCAGGCGGTGACCGCATCGGTGGGCGGCTGGTATCAATGGCACGACACCAAGTTCAGCGCGTCGCTGATCTACGGCTCAGGCCTGCGCGACGGCTTCGCCAACACCGGCACGGTGCCGCCCTATTCGCAGGTCAACGTCGGCGTTTCGCACGACTTCAACATCGTCGCGCCGAACAAGCCGACAACGCTGCGCCTCGACGTGATCAACCTGTTCGACACCGTCTACCAGATCCGCGACGGCTCCGGCATCGGCGTATTCGCGGCGCAATACGGCCCGCGCCGCGGCGTCTATGCCGGCATCACGCAGAAGTTCTAGCCCGCGACAAGCAGCTTCTCTTTCAACAGAGCCGTCAGCCAATCGGCAAATACCTGCAGCCGCCGCGACAGATGCTGGCGGTGCGGATAGAGCAAGGTCATCGGCATCGGTGTGGCGCGGTGCTGCGGCATCACCTCGACGAGGTCGCCGGCATCGAGGTGCCGCTTCACGTCGTAGGCGGGGATCTGGATCAGGCCGAGGCCGGCGAGGCAGCACGCGATATAGGCCTCGGCGTTGTTGACGGTGACGCGGCCGCGCATTGCGATGCTGCGTGCCGCGCCCTGCTCGCGCCATACCCACTCCTCGATCCGTCCGGTGGATGGCGAGGCGTAGTTGACCGCCCAATGCGCGGCGAGATCATCCGGCGTCTGCGGCGTGCCGTGGCGCGCGAGATATCCTGCGCTCGCGACGTTGATCAGCGTGAGGTTGCCGAGCGGCCGCGCGATCAGGCCGGAATCGCCGAGCGGGCCGACGCGCACCACGCAATCGGCGGAGTCCTCGATCAGATTGATGGCGCGATCGGTGACGCCGAGATCGATGTCGATCTGCGGATAGCGATCGAGGAAGGCCGGCAGCGCCGGCGCGATGATCAGACGCCCGATCCGCCCGGGCACGTCGACCCTGAGCCGGCCCGACGGTTCGGCGGCGGTATGGCGGAACAGGGTCTCGGCTTCCTCGACGTCGGCAACGACGCGCAGGCACCGCTCGTAGAACGCCGCGCCATCATGCGTCGGCGATACTTTCCGTGTCGTGCGATGCAGCAGCCGGGCGCCGACGCGCTGCTCCAGCTCCGCGACGGCTGACGAGACCGACGAACGCGGCAGCCCCAGCGTGTCCGCCGCCCGAGTAAAGCTCGCGCATTCGACGACGCGGGCGAAGATGCGGAAGAGATCGATGCGGTCCAAGATCGGGCCCAGATTGTTCGCCATTCCTGACAAGTGACGTCAGAATGCACAGCTTTATCGGCAAATCCTAGACGATATCGTTGTCTCCAGAAAGCGGCCGCAGGGCGTAGCCGCGAAACTCTGGAGAAGCGAACGCCATGACCGACCACAGCATCAAGGACAAGACCGTCATCATCGCCGGCGGTGCCAAGAATCTCGGCGGCCTGATCGCACGCGATCTCGCGGCGCACGGCGCGAAGGCGATCGCGATCCATTACAACAGCGCCGCAACCAAGGCCGATGCCGATGCGACCGTCGCCGCGATCAAGGCTGCGGCGCCAACGCGGTCGCCTTGCAGGCCAACCTCACGACAGCGGGCGCGATGGAGAAGCTGTTCGCAGATGCCGTCGCCGCGATCGGCCGTCCCGACATTGCGATCAACACCGTCGGCAAGGTGTTGAAGAAGCCGATGGTCGAGATCTCGGAGACGGAGTACGACGCGATGAGCGCGGTCAACGCCAAGTCCGCGTTCTTCTTCCTCAAGGAAGCCGGCCGTCACGTCAACGACAATGGCAAGATCTGCACGCTGGTGACGTCGCTGCTCGGTGCCTACACGCCGTTCTACGCCGCCTATGCCGGCACCAAGGCGCCGGTCGAACATTTCACCCGCGCGGCCTCGAAGGAATTCGGCGCACGCGGCATCTCGGTCACCGCGATCGGCCCCGGCCCGATGGACACGCCGTTCTTCTATCCGGCCGAAGGCGCCGACGCGGTCGCCTATCACAAATCGGCAGCGGCGCTGTCCGGCTTCTCGAAGACCGGCCTCACCGACATCAAGGATATCGTGCCCTGGATTCGCCTGCTGGTGTCGGAGGGCTGGTGGATGACCGGCCAGACAATTCTGGTCAACGGCGGCTACACGACGAAGTGAACTGCTGCCGTTCCCTGCAGCGGCCCCTCGCGCATGTTTCCTTGCAGCGGCGCCCTCGCAAAGGGGGGGCCGCAACGCCCCAAAAGCAGAGCGCAACGCGCGCCGTCCTGGCTTGTTGGCACCGTGCACAATGCTGCATTTGTTACAGCCGTAACAGGCCGATGACGGAATTTGACCGCCACTTCGGCCGGCGATATCCTTCGAGCGCTGGGGCCTTGTGACATTCTATTCGAGGCGCGCATGGAATGGTCGACCAGGCCGGCCCGTCCGGATCAACCCTTCGGCAGTTGGGCGGACGACCTCGCCGCTGCCTTCGTGCGATTGGAGCCGCGCAGGATTGCAGAGGATTCCTTTGCAGGCGCGATCTCCAAGGTCGACGCTGCTCCGCTCCAGATATCGCTGGTCACGGCGAGCGGACACACCGTGCACCGGCTCGCGTCGCACATCGCTTCAAGCACGGATGACCTCTGCTTCGTCAACCTCCAGCTCGAAGGACTGGGACGCACCTCGCAGCGCGGCCATGAGCAGATCAGCGCGCCCGGTGATCTCGCGATTGCGGATACGACCCAGCCGTTCGAGATCGCCCACCGCCACGCCTTCAAGCTTTTTTGCTTTGCCGTGCCGCGCCGTCTGTTGCCGGACGCGCTGTTCGATCACCCGCAGCTCGGCCTGTCCGCGACAGAAACCGGCCGCGCGCTGTCCCGAACGCTGGCGAGCTACGCCGAGCTCTGCCTGAGTGGCGGTCAACACGCAAAAACCTCCGCGCTGATCGGCGCGCACGTCGCCGAGCTGATTGCCCATGCGCCGGATATCCTCGCCGACCTGCCGGCGGAGCACGTGCATACGCCGGTGCTTTTGTCGATGATGCTTGAGCATATCGCGCGTCACAGCGATGCTCCCGAGCTCACGCCCGGGTTCTGGCCACCAGGTTCCGCTGCTCCGAGCGCTACGTGCATCGCCTGTTTGAGACCACCGGCCGTTCCGTGGGCGAACAGGTCAACGAGGAGCGGATTGCCGCGTGCACGCGCGCGCTGCTCGATCGCAACTCTGCTCACAAGACCATTGCCGAGATTGCCTTCACCGCCGGGTTCCGTGACATCTCGCATTTCAACCGCCTGTTCAAGCGCCGCACCGGCCTCGCCCCGCGCGAATTTCGCCGCGCCGTCGCGAATTGAAGCGCCGAGACCAGGTTCACTCCACGCCAAGGATTCGGGCGCTGCCGTCCAAGATTTCCTGATCGCGCCAAGCTAGCGATAGCCAGGCGGCCGACACGGAGCCGGAGGGCATTGGCATGGCGATCGATTTCACGCTCACGGCGCAGCAACGCGAGCTGCAGCTGGCCTCCCGCAAATTTGCCGGAGAGGTACTGGCCGAGGCCCGGGCGGCCGAGTTGCTGGCGACGCCGGAGCAGCGCTTTCTCGCGACCAGGCCGACCTACGAGGCGATGGTCGCGGCCGGCTATCTGCGCAAGTGCATTCCGGCACCGGCAGGCGGCGACAATGCCGGAATGATCGACATGGCGATCCTGGCCGAGGAATTCTACAGCGTGAATCCGAGCGTGACCCTCACCATGCTCGGCACCGTGCTCGGCCTGCTGCCGCTTCTGCTCGGCGGCACGCCGGACCAATGCAAGCGGCTGCTGGCGCCGTTCCTGAAGACCGGTGGCGCGCCGCTGGCCGCCTTCGGTTCCAGCGAACCGGGCGGCAGCGCCAACGCCGCCTCGCCGCCGCCCGGCGAGGGCGTCCGCACCACTGCCCGGCGCGAGGGCGACAATTGGGTAATCAACGGCCGCAAGAAATGGGTGTCGTCGGCGACCGGCTGGAATCGCGAGGGCGCGGATCTGCTGACCATCGTATGCCGGACCGATCCGGCGGCCGCGCCCGACGCGGCGATCTCGATCATCGCCGTGGAAGGACCGGTGGCCGGGCTGGTCTTCGAACGCGCGATCGACAGCATCGGCCATCGCGCCCATCTCGTCCCGCAGTTTGGCCTTCAGAACGTCGTGGCGCCGCACCACAATCTGCTCGGACAACAGGGTGCCGGCCTGGCGCTGACCGCGGCGGCATTCACCGGCACCGCGGCACTGGTCGGCATCTTCGGCGTCGCGCTGATGCGGGCGGCCTTCGCGTTCGCGCTCGATTTTGCCCGTACTGAAAAGCGCGGCGGCGTTCACCCGATCATCGAGCATCAGGCGGTCGGATACGCGCTGGCCGATGCCAAGACCACGATCGAGGCGGCGCGTTATCTCAGCTGGCGCGCCTGCCACGCTCTCGACACCCAGTCGCCGGCGGCCGAGGAACTGGCGGTACAGGCCAAGATCTTCGGCTCCGAGGCCGCCGTCCGCGTCATCACCGATCTGATGCGGGTGGTCGGGATCGACAGCTACGATCATGAGACGCCATTTGGCGGCTTGCTCCAGGACGCGCTCGCACTGCCGATCTTCGACGGTGGCAATCTGGGCATCCGGCGGCGGCAATTGCACACGATGTTCAAGAGCCGCGACTACAGCCCGCTTGCTGCAAGCGGGGCGGCTTAGCGCGAAATCTTGAAGGAGTTGAATCATGAGCACCGAGCGGAAAGTGGCAATCGTCACCGGCGCATCGCAGGGGATCGGCGCCGGCATCGTTCAGGCCTTCAGGGATCGCAATTGCCGGGTCGTTGCGACATCCCGTACGATCAAGCCGTCCGCCGATGCGGATATCGTCACGGTGGCGGGTGACGTCGGCGCAGCCGATACGGCTGAGGACGTGTTCAAGGCGGCGCTGGAGCGTTTCGGCCGCGTCGACACGCTGGTCAACAACGCCGGCATCTTCATGGCGAGACCGTTCACGGCCTACTCACAGAACGACTACGACACCTACATCTCGACCAACGTGACCGGCTTTTTCCACATGACCCGGCGCGCGCTCGAACTGATGAGCAAGCAGGGCCACGGTCACGTCGTCACGATCACGACAAGTCTCGTCGACCAGCCGATGAGCAGCGTTCCGGCCGCCCTCACCTCGCTGACGAAGGGGGCCTTGAGCGCCGCGACCCGCGCGCTCGCCATTGAATATGCAAAGAGCGGAATCCGCGTCAACGCGGTGTCGCCGGGAATCATCAAAACCCCGATGCACCCGCCCGAGGCGCATCAGGCAATGGCGGCCCTGCACCCGGTCGGCCGGATGGGAGACGTATCCGACATCGTCGATGCGGTGCTTTACCTCGATGGCGCAGGATTTGTGACCGGAGAAGTGCTCCACGTCGACGGAGGACAGGCGGCCGGCCATCATATGCCCAACGCTATTTGAACGTGCGTCAGATTCACGCCCGTCATCCTGAGGTGCGAGCGGAGCGAGCCTCGAAGGATGCACGGCCCCCTGGTGACCGTCGATCCTTCGAGACGCGCGGAGCCTGTCATCGGGCCGCGCTTCGCGCGGACCCGGTGGCGCTCCTCAAGATGACGGGTCTGATAGCGTCGCAGGGACGACATCGAGAATGTATCCGCAAGCCCTCCGCACCGAGAGAACTCCGCGACATTGCGCCGCGAAGCTCGTTGCGGCGCAACAATCAAAATGAGACTGCCCGTTAAGCACCCCCGCCGCGACGACATCCGCGCCGCGCCTCCCTTCGGCTAGCTTTGCCGGCAACAACCGGACGCCCATCAGCCTTCTCGCCACGTGGACGCCGGCGACAACACAGAGGGAGGAAGCGATGTTGAAAAGCAGTTTGGGACTGATTGCGTTGAGCAGCCTGTTGCTTTCGGGCACGGCGTTCGCCCAGGAGAAGATCAAGGTCGGCGTCACCGCAACGCTGGAGGGCACCTATACGGTGCTCGGCGAGGACGGCATGCGCGGCCACCAGACGGCGCTCAACGTGCTCGGCAAGAAGATCGGCGACAAGGAGCTCGAATTCATCGTCGCCTCGACCGACGCGACGCCCGACTCCGCGGTACGCGCGGTGCGCAAGCTGATCGAGCAGGACAAGGTGCAGATCCTGCTGTCGCCGCTGTCCGGCGACGAAGGCATCGCGGTGAAGAATTTCGCCAAGACCCATCCGGAGCTGACCTTCGTCAACGCCGCCTCCGGCGCGCAGGAGACGACCTATGTCGATCCGGCACCGAACTTCTTCCGTTACAACATGGACGGCGCGCAGTGGCAGGTCGGCCTCGGCAAATACGCCTATGAGACCAAGGGCTATCGCAAGATCGCGACTGTGGGCGAGGATTACTCCTTCATCTACACCCAGGTGTTCGGCCTGGTGCTGGAATTCTGCGGCGCCGGCGGCCAGGTCACCAACCGGCAATGGGTGCCGCTCGGCACCAAGGACTTCGCCTCGGTCATTGCTGCACTGCCCGACGATGTCGATGCGATCTATCTCGGCCTCGGCGGCGCCGACGCGGTCAATTTCCTCAACCAGTACCAGCAGGCCGGCGGCAAGGCGCATCTGATGGGCGGCTCGATCATGATCGACCAGACCATCCTGTCGTCGAAGGGCAGCGCCAAGAACGCGTTGATCGGCACCATCGCGGCGAGCGGCCAGGCCGATACCTGGGAGGATCCGGGTTGGCAGAAATTCGTGAAGGCCTATCAGGACTCGTTCCCGGAGAGTAAACGCTTCCCGAGCCCGTCGCTGCTCGCCACCAATTATTACGGCTCGACCATGGCGCTGATCCTGGCACTGCGGCAGGTCAATGGCGATCTCTCCAACAACCAGGCCAAGCTGAAGGACGCGCTGGCCAAGATCGAGATCGACGCGCCGAACGGCAAGATCAAGCTCGACGCCAACCGCCAGGCGATCGGCACCAATTTCGTCACCGAGGTGGTCGATGACGGCAAGGGCGCGCTGTTCAGCAAGGTCGTGAAGGTGATCCCGAACGTCAACCAGACGCTGGGCTACGATCCGGCTGTTTTCGCCAAGATCGGCCTGCCGAGCCGCACGGTCCCGGAGTGCAAGAAGTACTGACGTATTTGTTGCAGTGCAGGCAGAGCGGCCGCGGCACGGCGCGCGGTTGCATCAAGAGCCCTGCTCGCCCTTGCTTTCCGCGGGCGGATGATGAACGCTTGTCGAAAAGACAAGAACATCCCGCGGGAGGGGAGGCATGAGCAGGGCGCTTGCCGTCTTCCACGGCCGGTTCGGTCGCGCGACGGTCTATCAGTTGAACCGTCCCTTCAACGTGCATGCGCACCGCGAGGGGCACCTGATCTTTCATGTCGGCGGCACGCCGGCGCAGATCGATGTCGCCGAGCAGCGCTGGCTGCTCAAGGACGACACTGTGGTTGCGGTCAACCCGTGGGAACCGCACAATTTCCTGCCGACCGATATGGACCACGGCGCGATCTTCTTCGTGCTCTATGTCAACGCCGAGTGGTTCGCCCCGCAGCCCGCCAGCGCGCAGGGCCTGCGGTTCGGCCGCACCTTCTTTCCGCGCACCGAGGCGCTCGACCGGCTGATCCGCCGCACCGCAGCACTGGTCTGCGGCGCGCCGTCGCTGCGCAGCCTCGACTGCGAGCTCAGGCAGCTGATCGACTCCTGCTACGAGGAGAGTTGGCAGGCGGCCGAGGGCGCGCCCGCCGCCGCTGCGGTGACCGATTTCCGCGTCCGCAAATCGATCAAGCTGATGTCGGAAAGCCCCGGCGCCGAGATCGAGCTCGACGCGATCGCGCGCGAAGCGGGGCTGTCGCGGCCGCATTTCTATCGGCTGTTCCGGACGCAAACCGGCGTCACCCCTCACCTCTACATGAACACGCTGATCATGGAGCAGGCGCTGGATGCGCTGGTCGCGACCGAAGCGCCGATCGCCGATATCGGCTTCGATCTCGGCTTCTCCTCGCAGAGCGGCTTCACCCGCTTCTTCGCCGCCAATGTCGGCATGGCCCCGACCGACTATCGCCGCGCCGCCAAGGTGTTGCGGCCGTGAGCAGGTTCCAGATCAAACGATAAAAGATACTCTCGATCAAATCCGACGCTTTCGCCCTCGGTAGGATGATGGATACGCGGCCCGCCAGACGGTCGCGACCGACTGAGGGAACGCGACTGACATGGCCAGGTTCATCGAACGCCATCCGGCCTGGGCGCTGATCGTGATCATCGCGGTCGCAGTACTGGCGTGGCTGGTGTTCGCGATCTGGCCGCCGGGGCTGGAGGCCGCGATCGGCCGCAAGCGCGTGTTCCTCAACGCCGTGCTCAACGGCATCACGCTCGGCGGGCTGTATTTCCTGGTGGCCAGCGGCTTCACGCTGATCTTCGGCCTGATGCGCAACGTCAACCTCGCGCACGGCTCGCTCTATCTGTTCGGCGGCTATATCGGCTACGCCATCAGCACCTGGACCGGCTCGTGGATCCTCGGCTTCATCATAGCCTTCATCGCGGTGGCGCTGGTCGGGGTGATCCTGCAGCTCGCCGTGTTCCGCCGCATGGAGGGCCAGGACCTCAGGCAGACCATGGTCACGATCGGGCTCTCGATCGTGTTCGCCGATCTGATGCTGTGGGTGTTCGGCGGCGACTTCTACCAGGTCCAGACCCCAAGCTGGCTGATCGGCCCGGTGCAGCTGCCGCTGCTCACCGCGATCAAATCGTCCGGCGAGCCGGTCTATCTGCAGTATCCGCTGGTGCGGCTGGTGATCTTCTTAGCCTCCGTCGTGATCGGGATCGCGATGTGGCTGGCGCTGAACCGAACCCGGATCGGCATGATCGTGCGGGCCGGCGTCGACGACCGCGACATCCTGGCTGCGACCGGGGTGCGGATCCAGCTGGTGTTCGTGCTGGTGTTCGCGCTCGGCGCGGGGCTTGCCGGCATCGCCGGTGTGGTCGGCGGCACCTTCCAGTCGCTGTCGCCGGGCGAGGATACGCGCTTCCTGCTCGCCTCGCTCGTGGTCGTGATCGTCGGCGGCATGGGCTCGATCCCGGGGGCGGCGCTCGGCGCCGTCATCATCGGCCTCGCCGAGCAGCTCGGCTCGGTCTACATCCCGACCTACGCCATCGTCGTCACCTTCCTGATCATGGTGCTGGTGCTGGCGCTGCGGCCGCAGGGCCTGCTCGCGAGGCGATGAGATGTCGTTGCTGCAGAGCACCCAGTTCCGCCCCGACCCATCGACGTCGACGACGCGCCGCGCCCTGCTCCGCGCCTGGCCGGAATTCCAGAATCCGGCGGCCTGGCTGGTCGCGCTGATCCTCGTGATCATGCCGCTGATCGCCAACGGCTTCTTCCTGATCGAGATCTTCGCCACCACGCTGATCCTCGGCGTCATCGCGCTCAGCCTGATGTTCCTGGCCGGCTATGGCGGCATGGTCAGCCTGATGCAGCTCACCATCGCGGGCTTCGCCGGCTACATGGTCGCGGTGTTCGGCGTCAGCGGCAACGCCAATATCAGCCTCGGCTGGCCGTGGTGGCTGGCAACCCCGATGGCGCTGGCACTGGCGACGCTGTTCGGCACGCTCGGTGGCGCGCTCGCGGTGCGCACCGAGGGCATCTACACCATCATGATCACGCTGGCGATCGGCGCGGCGTTCTACTACTTCACCAACCAGAACTGGGCGATCTTCAATGGCCACACCGGCATCAACACCGTCGCGACGCCGCACTTCTGGGGCGTCGACTGGCGCACCGATATCGCCTTCTATTACGTGACGCTCGGCGTCGCTGCGATCTGCTATTTCGCCGTCCAGTATGTCTCCCGCGCGCCGTTCGGTCTCGCGCTGCAGGGCGTCCGCGACAACCCCCGCCGCATGGCCGCGCTCGGCTTCAACCCCAATGCGCACCGCATCGCGGCTTACGCCTTCGCGGCCTTCATCGCGGCGCTCGGCGGCGTGCTGCAGGTCTGGAACTACCGGCAGATCTCGCCCGGCTCGGTCAGCGTCGGCGCGTGCATCGACGTCCTGATCATCGCCGTGGTCGGCGGCATCACAAGGCCGATCGGCCCGTTCATCGGCGCGCTGATCTTCGTCCTGCTGCGTACCTTCGCGCTTGACGTGCTGATCAAGCTCGGGCTCGACGGCAACCGGTTCCGCCTCTTGATCGGGCTTGGCTTCCTCGCCATCGTGTTCTGGTCATCCGACGGCGTGATCGGCCTCTGGGAACGCTGGCGGCGCCGCAACGCATCCTCGACGCAACGTTCGGGCGGAGGCCGCCATGGATAGCGTCGCGCACCGCCTGTCCGCGGTCGGCGCCAGCGCGGCGCTGGAGCTGCGCGGCGTGACGCGGCTGTTCGGTGCGCTGGCGGCGCTGACCGATGTCACCATCACCGTGCGACCGGGTGAACGGCGCGCGGTGCTCGGCTCGAACGGCGCCGGCAAGACCACGCTGTTCAACTGCATCACCGGCGACTTCCCGCCCTCCTCCGGCACGATCCGCTTCTTCGGCGAGGACATCACCCAGTTCCCGCCCTATGAGCGCATCCGCCGGGGCTTGCGCCGTACCTACCAGATCTCGGCGCTGTTCCCCGGCCTCACGGTGCAGGACAACGTCTATCTCGCCTGCCGCGGCGTCTCGCGCGGCCGCTTCTCGTTCCTGCGCCCGGGCCAGAACGATGCGCTGATGCACGCAACTGAAACGCTGGTGCAAGCCGTGCATCTTGCCGGCGTCAAGGACCGGCGCGTCGCCGAACTCGCGCATGGCCAGCAGCGCCAGCTCGAGATCGCGCTGGCGCTCGCCGGCGCGCCGCGCTTCATCCTGTTCGACGAGCCGGCGGCGGGACTGTCGCCGACCGAGCGGCGCGAGCTGATCGAGATCCTGACCTCGCTGCCGGCGCATATCGGCTACATCATCATCGAGCACGACATGGACGTCGCGCTGCGCGTCGTCGAGAGCGTGACGATGATGCACAACGGCCGCATCTTCAAGGAAGGCCTGCCGCGCGAGATCGAATCCGATCCCGAGGTGCAGGAGCTCTACCTCGGAGGCGGCCATGAATGACCGCCGCGCCGCGCCCGGGCTCGAGGTGAAGGGCCTCGACGTCTATTACGGTCATTCGCATGCGTTGCAGGGTGTCGATCTCACGCTCGATACCGGCGTGTTCTCGGTGGTCGGCCGCAACGGCATGGGCAAGACCACGCTGTGCAAGGCGATCATGGGGCTGGTGCGCGCCAGCGGCGGCTCGATCCGGATTCGCGGCGAGGAGGTCACACGGCAGAACCCGGCGCGGATCGCCCGGCTCGGCGTCGGCTATGTGCCGCAGGGGCGGCGGCTGTGGCGCTCGCTGACCGTCGACGAACACCTCGCGCTCGCCGGCGGCCTGCGCCGCGGCGCCTGGACCATTGAGCGCATCTACGACACCTTCCCGCGCCTCGCCGAGCGCAAGAACAACGGCGGCAACCAGCTCTCCGGCGGCGAGCAGCAGATGCTCGCGATCTCGCGCGCACTGCTCACCAACCCGCATCTCCTGATCATGGACGAACCGACCGAGGGCCTCGCGCCTGTGATCGTCGCCCAGGTCGAGGACATGCTGCTGCGCCTCGGCGACGAAGGCGACATCTCCGTGCTGGTCATCGAGCAGAACATCGGCGTGGCGACGGCGGTGTCGCGCAACGTCGCCATCATGGTCAATGGCCGGATCAACCGCATCATCGATTCCGCCCGCCTCGCCACCGACCGCGAGCTGCAGCAGCGGTTGCTCGGCGTCGGCACCCATGGCGCCGATGAGACCGACGCCGAGGCGGCGCCGGCGAAAGCTGATGCTGCAAGAACGCCGCAGCCGGAACGCAAGGGTCCAACACGCGTCTACATCTCCAATCCGGTGCTGCCGACCCGCTGGTCGCAGCCGGTGCCGATCGCCCGGATCGAGGCCGCCGCGCGCACGCAATCCGCCGCCGTCACGCGTCTCGAGGAGACGGCCCGCACGCGGCGAGAGCCCGCGACGTCGAAGACATCGGGGCCTCCCGTCGTGCTGGTGGTCGGCACGCTCGACACCAAGGGCGCCGAGCTGCGCTTCATCCGCGACCTCATCGCGGGCAGCGGTCTGCGCACCCGGCTGGTCGATGTCTCGACCAGCGGCAAGGCGGCGAGCTGCGACGTCACCGCGCAGGAGATCGCGCTGAACCACGGCCGCGGCGGCTCTGGCGTGTTCGGCACCGATCGTGGCGCCTCTGTCACGGCGATGGCGGAGGCGTTCGAGCGCTGGCTGCGCCGCCAGGGCAACGTCGCCGGCATCATCTCCGCCGGCGGCTCGGGCGGCGCATCGCTGGTCGCGCCCGGCATGCGCGCGCTTCCGGTCGGCGTCCCCAAGCTGATCATCTCCTCGGTCGCATCCGGCGACGTCGGTCCCTATGTCGGGCCCGCCGACATCACCATGATGTATTCGGTGACCGACGTGCAGGGCCTCAACTCGATCTCGCGCGCCGTGCTCGGCAACGGCGCCCATGCGCTGGCCGGCATGGTGAAGGCCCGGCTCGACGAGCAGGCCGCCAAGCAGCGTGAGGCGGGCGCAAGTCTTCCCGCGATTGGCATCACTATGTTCGGCGTCACCACACCGGCGGTGCAGAAAATCGCAGCCGACCTGCGCGAGGATTTCGAGTGTCTCGTGTTCCACGCCACCGGCGTCGGCGGCCGCTCGATGGAGAAGCTGGTCGAATCCGGCCAGCTCGCCGGCGTCATCGACCTCACCACGACCGAAGTCTGCGATCTGCTGATGGGCGGCGTGTTTCCGGCAACCGAGGATCGCTTCGGCGCCATCATCCGCAGCCGCGTGCCCTATGTCGGCTCGGTCGGCGCGCTTGATATGGTGAACTTCGGCGCACCCGACACCATCCCGGAACGCTACCGGCAGCGCAAATTCCACGTCCACAATCCGCAGGTCACCCTGATGCGGACCACGCCGGAAGAGAACGAGCGGATGGGCCGCTGGATCGGCGAGCGCCTCAACCAGATGGACGGGCCGGTGCGCTTCTTCCTGGCCGAGGGCGGCGTCTCCGCGCTGGATGCGCCCGGCCAGCCGTTCTGGGACCCGGATGCCGATGCGGCGCTGTTCCGCGCGCTGGAGCGCACCGTGCGCCAGACCGGCAACCGGCAGATCATCCGCGTCAAGCGCAACATCAACGATCCCGAGTTCACCGCCGCCATCGTCAGCGCGTTCCGTCCGCTGCTCGGACGCGCCGGTGGCCGGCGAAGAGTGGCGAGGTGACCCATGCCCAGGTTTGAACGCGCGGCGCTGCTGAAGAAGTTTCACGCCATGATCGACCGCGGCGAGCCGATCGTCGGCGGCGGCGCCGGCACCGGACTTTCGGCAAAATGCGAGGAGGCCGGCGGCGTCGACCTGATCGTGATCTACAATTCCGGCCGCTACCGCATGGCCGGCCGCGGCTCGCTGGCCGGACTGATGCCCTATGGCGATGCCAACGCCATCGTCGTCGAGATGGCCGGTGAAGTATTGCCGGTCGTGGCCAACACGCCGGTGCTCGCCGGCGTCAACGGCACCGATCCGTTCCGCGACATGGACGTGTTCCTCGACCAGCTCAAGGCGCTCGGCTTCGCCGGCGTACAGAACTTCCCGACCGTCGGCCTGATCGACGGCATCTTCCGCGCCAATCTCGAAGAAACCGGCATGTCCTATGCGCTCGAGATCGACATGATCGCGAAGGCACATGACAAGAACATGCTCACCACGCCCTATGTGTTCAGCGAGCAGGAAGCGACCGCGATGGCGATCGCCGGCGCCGACATCATCGTCTGCCATATGGGCCTGACCACCGGCGGCACGATCGGCGCGCAGACCGCGCCGAAGCTCGAAGACTGCCCTGCCCGCATCGAGGCCTGGGCCGAGGCCGCGCTCAGTGTCAATTCGAACATCATCGTGCTCGCGCATGGCGGTCCGATCGCGGACCCGGCGGATGCCGATTTCATCATGAAGCAGACCCGCAACTGCCATGGCTTCTACGGCGCCTCCTCGATGGAGCGCCTGCCGGTCGAGCGGGCGCTGACGGAACAGGTTCGCAAATTCAAGGCGATCGGCGCGCGCTAGAGCCGCCGTGACCAAGGGAGGAAGAGATGTCGGGGATGTTGGTCGGTGAATTGATCCTCTGGCTCATCGTCGCGATCGTCGCGATCGTCATCATCGTCTATGTCGTGAACTGGCTGTATCACCGCTCGTCGAAGGAGGTCTCCTTCGTCCGCACCGGTTTCATGGGTGAGCGTGTGGTGATCAATGGCGGCGCCTTCGTGCTGCCGTTCATCCACGACTATACGCCGGTCAACATGAACGTGCTGCCGATGGGGATCGTGCGCTCCCGGCAGGACGCCGTGATCACCCGCGACCGCATGCGCGTCGATATCGAGGCCGATTTCTACGTCCGGGTCCAACCGACCCGCGAGGCGGTCTCGATCGCCGCCGCGACGCTCGGCCGCCGCACCATGGAGCCGCAGCAGCTCCATACCCTGCTCTCCGGCAAGTTCATCTCGGCGATCCGCTCGGTTGCGTCAGAGATGACCATGGAGCAGATGCACG
Organism: Bradyrhizobium tropiciagri; assembly: GCF_001189845.1. GTDB lineage: Bacteria > Pseudomonadota > Alphaproteobacteria > Rhizobiales > Xanthobacteraceae > Bradyrhizobium > Bradyrhizobium tropiciagri. The sequence goes on along the minus strand of NZ_LFLZ01000069.1, from coordinate 3,000 downwards.
AGCAGCGCGGCGACTATGTCGCGCGGGTCAAGGCCAATGCAGCGGAAGCGCTGGCGCAGAACGGCTTGGAGCTGGAATCTGTCGCGATCACCGATCTCGACCAGACCGACCTCGAATATTTCAACCCCTCGAACCGCTTCGACGCCGAAGGCCTGACCCGCCTGATGGAGGACATCGAGGCCAAGCGCAAGCTGCGCAACGACATCGAGCAGGACTCGATGATCAAGATCCGCTCGCGCAACCTCGAGGCGGAGCGGCAGGCGCTGGAGATCGAGCGCGAGAGCGAGACCGCTCGCCTCGAGCAGGAGCGCGACATCGAGATGCGGCGCGCCCTGCAGCGCACCGAAGTTGCCCGCGAGCGCGCGCTGCGCGAGACCGAGTCCGAGCAGGCCCAGATCGCCGCGCGCGAAGCCATCGAGAAGGCGCGCATCGCCAATGAGCAGGCCATCACCGAGGCCCGCATCGCCTCGGAGCGCGAGACCCGGCACAAGGAGATCGAGCGGACCCGTGCGGTCGAGGAGAAGGAGCTGCTGGCCCGCGAGGAGATCGAGAGGGTCCGGATCGCCAACCAGCGCTCGGTCGACACCACCCGGATCGCCTCCGAGCGCGAGGTGCGCCAGCGCGAGATCGAGCGGACTGCGCACGGTCGAGGAGGCCGAGATCGCCGCCCGCGAGGCGATCGAGAAGGCCCGCATCCAGCAAGACCGCGTCGTCACCGATGCCCGCATCGCCAATGAGGAAGAGACCCGCCGCCGCGAGATCGAGCGCACCCGCGCGGTCGACGAGGCCGAGATCGCGGCCCGCGAGGCCACCGAGAAGGCGCGCATCGCCCAGACCATGACTGTGAATGTCGAGCGCATCTCATCCGACGAGCGCACCCGCGCGCTGGAGATCCAGCAGGTTCGCACCATCCAGGAAGCCGAGATCGAGGCGCAGAAGGCAGTCGAGGCCGCCCGCATTGCGCGGGAGAAGACGCTGGCCGCCGAGCGCATCGCAGCCGACCACACCACCCGAAAGCTCGAGATCGAGCGCAACCAGGCGGTCGAGATTGCCGGCATCAGCGCCCGCGAAGCCACCGAGGCCTCGCGGATCGCCCAGGAGGAGCACGTCCGTGCGCTCGAGATCGCGCGCACCCGCACGATCGAGGAGGCCGACATCGCCTCGCGCGAGGCGATCGAGGCGGCGCGGATTTCGCAGGAGAAATCGGTCGCCGCGCAGCGGATCCGCGCCGAGCGGGAGACCCGCGGGCTCGAGATCGAGCGCACCGGGGCGATCGAGGCCGCCGAGCTGAAGCGCCGCGACGCCGTCGAGCGGCAGCGCATCGATGTCGAGCTGGCGCTGGAAAGCGAGCGGATCGCCTCCTCCCGTACCCGCGAAGTGCTCAACATCGACCAGAAGAGGGCGATCGAGCTCGCCGACGAGGAGCGCGTGATCGCGCTCGCCGCCAAGCGCTCGGAGCGGATCGATGCCGACCGGCAGGTCCGGCAGGCCGAGATCGTGGCGCGCAAGGACATCGACACGACTGACGTCTCGCGCGAGCAGGCCCTGGAGGCCGCGCGGATCGAACGGCGCCGCGCGATCGAGCAGCTCGAGGTCGCCCGCAACCAATCGCTGCAGGAGGCCGAGATCGTGGCCCGCGAGGAGGTCGAGCGCGCGAGGATTGCCTCGGACCGCGGATTGGACGAGGCTCGTATCGGCCGCGAACGCGAGCTGCGCAAGCTCGAGGTCAACCGCGAGAAGGATGTCGAGACCGCGCTGATGGAGAAGGCCATCGCCCTGCATCAGAAGTCGCTGGAAGAATCCGCGGCGCGCGCCGCCGCCGAGGACGCCCGGATCCGCGCAACGGAAGCCGCCGAGCGCGTCGTCACCGCGCGCGAAAGCGAGATCGCCAAGCGCCGCAAGACGGTCGAGGTGCTGCTGGCCGAGAAGCAGGCCGAGGAGACCAGGATTGCGGCGGAAGCCGAACGCGTCCGGGCCGCAGTCGAGGCCGAGGCGCAGCGCATGCTCAACGAGGCCGAGAACGTGCTGACCGACCAGGCGCGCTACTCGCTGTTCCGCCGCAAGCTGCTCGACCGCATCGAGGGCATCGTGCGCGAGAGCGTCAAGCCGATGGAGAAGATCGAGGGCATCCGCATCCTCCAGGTCGACGGCCTCAACGGCAACGGCAATGGCGGCGGCAACGGCCGCAGCGCCACCGACGAGGTGATCGACTCGGCGCTGCGCTACCGCGTGCAGGCGCCGCTGATCGACTCGATCTTGTCGGATATCGGCGTCGAGGGCGGCAGCCTCGCCAAGATGCCCGGCCTGATCCGCGAAGCGCGCGACATGCAGGGCATCAAGGATTCCGCACGCAAGAGCGGCGGCGACGCCAAGCCGGCAGCGCCCGAGGGCGGCGGCGAGCCGGCGCGCCCCGAGCGCACCCCGCGCAAGAAGGACTGAGCGCACGCCATGGCACGGGTTTACGTCTCCACTGTCGTCAACGCCCGCAACGACCGGGTCTGGGCCCGGGTCCGCGACTTCAACGGGCTGCCGAACTGGCACCCCGCGATCGCGGAAAGCCGGATCGAGGGCGGCGAACCCTCGGACAAGATCGGCTGCGTCAGGGATTTCCGGCTGCGCAACGGCGACCGCATCCGCGAGAAGCTGCTCGGCCTCTCCGACTACGACATGTTCTGCACCTACTCGATTCTGGAATCGCCGATGGGCGTCGAGAACTACGTCGCGACCTTGCGGTTGACGCCGGTCACCGACGGCGACCAGACCTTCCTGGAATGGACCGCCGAGTTCGATTGCGCGCCGGAGCGCGAGGCCGAGCTCGTCAACAATATCGGCGGCGGCGTGTTCCAGGGCGGCTTCGACGCACTGAAGCGGGCATTCGGAGGGTGAAGACATGATCGCGACTGGTCCGATCAAGGCCCACTGCGCTCCCTCGCCCCGCTTGCGGGGAGAGGGTTGGGGTGAGGGGGAGTCTCCGCGAGGACGGAGCGAGTTTGACTCGTG
>NZ_LFLZ01000068.1 GCF_001189845.1 Bradyrhizobium tropiciagri | reverse complement strand
CCCTCAAAGGACCAGCGAAGGGTCATCAGCGGAAAAACCGGCCGAGGGACAGACGACTAATCTAGTCGAGCGACCGCCGCTGCTGCCAACCTTGGCCTGCTTGGCCAGTTAGCGAACTCGACGCCCGACTCGCGCATGGATCGACCCGGACCTCGCCTTCCTGGCGATTGTGTCGAAGAGCGTTTCGAGTGAAGCCGCCGCGAATCGTTCGGATTACTCTATTGTCGGATCACGGGCGATGCGGACGAGTGCTTTGCCGAAGTTCGCGCCCTTCAGCATCTCAGCGAACGCGCCTGGAATGGACTCGAAGCCTTCACGCACATCCTCTCGATACCGAATTTTGCCTGATGCGACCAGCGGCGCCATCTCCGCCAAGAAAGCATCCTGCCAGGCCTCAACATATTCACTAGCCCATACGACTTGCACCTTGGCGCCACGAGCCTCTGCTGCTTGCTGCTCCTCCGCAAGAACTTTTGCGTCTAGCTCGTCCCCATAGTGGGCGATCAAGCCACAGATTGTCATACGCGTACTAGCATGGAAGAGTGGCAGGACCGCCTGAAAGACGTGCCCACCAACGTTTTCGAAATAGACGTCGACTCCTGAAGGGCAAGCGGCCTGCAAATCCTGAACGAAGCTGCCCGAAAGGTGGGAAACGCACCTGTCAAAGCCGAGTTCTTCCGTTACGTAGCGGCACTTTTCTTCGCGCCCTGCGATGCCGATCACGCGGCATCCCCTTTGCTTTGCGAGCTGCCCCGCGATTTGCCCCACACCGCCGGAAGCAGCGGAGACCACCACGGTGTCACCGTCCTTTGGTTCACATTGCAGGATCATGCCCGCATACGCGGTGAGTCCAAGCATGCCGAGCACGCCCACGGCGTGGCTAATCTTGCCCTGGGCAAGATCGAGCTTGCGAGGCGCCATATAGCTCGGCCTCTCCACGGCCTCACCCATAAGGCCGTACTCCGCCCAACCGTTGGTGTTGAACACGAAGTCGCCGGGCACGAGCCCCTCGATATGGCTCGTCACTACTTGGCTTACCGTGCGCGCGTGACAGGGAGCGCCCTCTGGCTCCACGCCTCGTCGCTTATAGTTCCACTGATAAGGGTCGAGAGAAATGTAGATCGTTCGAGTCAAGGCTTGGCCTAGACTTGGCCGAGGAATCTCCGCCTGGCGCATCTCGAAAGTGCCCCCATCCGGCCATGGCGGTGGCGGCCGCTTCGCGAGCGTCCAATAGCGATTCACTCAATCTTCCTCCGCAGGTCGGACGCTTTTTACCAAATTACCCAATCGGAAATTTCCAAACCCATCTCCGCGAGGGCCGCTCGGCAAACTGCTTGCCCCCAGCTAATGTGACCGCGATCTCCGTTGCGGTCATCCCTGCTTATCCTCGCTCGGTGGCCGAGTTTCCTCTTTTTTTGCCTAATGCCGACGTATTCTTTCGCCAAAGACAATCTTATTGATGAAATCCACCCGATAGGATTCTGCTCGCCCACAGTCGAGTTTGGTTTCCTCGCAAATCAGATATGGAGCGCAACGCCACGCTACCGAGTACACGTTATTCGCCCGTGTGCTACGCTTTGACTGACTGGACTGAACGTTCTGTCTTGGGGGCAGTGGCGTTCAGCCATTTGCTGGCCATTTGAGAGTGGGTCGGATAGGCCATCGTCCAGCCTGACCACTGACAGCTTGATCGAAAGGCGAAACAGCAGATGAGGGAGGCGTACTTCGAGCGCAGCTTCACAATCGCAGTGCACCAGCACAGCGGGAATCCTCAAACGTCGCTCCCGCGTCGACCCCTCCCCCCGGAAGTTGCGATTAGCCGGTTCGGCCGCGTTCGTGTGGTGCTCTCTCTTAGGTGGGCGCTGGCGCTCGGTTAGCCGCTCTGTCGCGCTTTCCGGCCCTTGGGAGTCTTGCCTGCGTCGAAATAGCCTGCATGGCGAAGTGGGCATCCCGCTTCAGCAGCTCAATAGTGACTATTCTTTTGCCGATTACAGCGCCGCCTTTCCGGTCACGTGCGGGAGCGACGAGCAAATCCGCTCTCGCCGATTGGTGGCTTCTGTATCTTATTGATTGTTGAGTTCCTCGACAGACGGTTGACGGAGCTCTCAGGACACGCCACGTTTAGCGCACCCCGCACAGTTCTCCCTATCACCCGGAGTTCGAGCAACGACGCCCGTCTTCGATCTTGATGCTTTCGCCAAACCCGAGGCGACCTGCGCCGACGGCCGTCACGGCTTTCGTGGTGGTCAGCGGGGTTAACTATTTCGGGCCTGTTGAAATTGCCCTTACATCCGGGATATTAGTGTCACAAAGATGTTTCCGTCGCAATCTCGCGCTGACACGATGATTTCCTCCATCGGCAAGGCACCCTGAGACGAATTCCACCTGGAGCCGATCATGCAATACGATCGAACCGACGCCCGCATCCTCGAGATCGTGCAAAAGAATAATCGTCTAACTTCCGAGGTGATTGGAGAAATGGCGGGGCTTTCTGCTACCGCATGCCAACGACGGTTGAAGAGGCTTCGCTCGGAGGGCATCATCGAGGCCGACGTTTCAATTGTTTCGCCGAAGACCGTAGGCAGATCAATTCAGATGCTTGTGTTGGTCAGCCTAGAGCGGGAGCGCGCAGACATAATCGACAGGTTCAAGAAGGCCATCAAATCATCGCCAGAAGTTGCCAATGGATTTTGGGTAACAGGCGATGCCGATTTCGTGTTGTACGTTACTGCTCGTAGCATGGAGGATTATGAACAATTCACCCGTAAATTCTTCTTTGGGAATCCAGAAATCAAGAGAGCTACTACGATGGTCGTCGTGGACCGCGTAAAGGCGGGCTTTGCTGTTCCAATTGAAATTCCATCGGACGATTGATGCGATGGCTCGCCCAGCCCAGCTAGGTGTGTAGACGCCGGACCATCACTCCATCCTTCGACAGATCCTAGCGTTACGGACCCGCCTTCGAAGGTTTGGTACACAGCACCGAGTGTCGCTCGAAACCCCGGGAAGCGACTCAGCCTTCTTCCTTCTAGATTAGCCGATCGGACGTTTCTTGCGGCGGCTCGCCAACCGCGGGCGCGAATAGGCCGTTTGCGTCCGCATCTACCGGGCCGTCTGACGGCCGTTTGGCGGCGCCGGGCCGCCGGCGGCGATGTTCTACTACTCCCGCGACCGCAGGGGCGAGCATCCCCAGGCGCATCTGGCGGGATATGCCGGCATCCTGCAGGCCGACGCCTATGACGGGTACAATCAGCTCTATCTGGCGGAACGCCACCCTGGACCGATCTGGGAAGCGGCGTGTTGGGTCCATGCGCGGCGCCCGTCCTCCGCCATGGCCGATATCGAAGAAATGTGCGTCGCAAGGCCGCCGGCAAGAAGGAGATCCCGCTATCGCCCATCGCGGTCGAGGTCGTGCGGCGGATCGATGCTCTGTTCGAGATCGAGCGCTCCATCAATGGCAGGAGTCCCGAAGAGCGGCTGGAGACGCGACCGACGCTAAGCCGGCCTCTGGTCGAGGACCTGCAGGTCTATATGCGGGAGCAGTTCGCCAAGCTATCCCGTGGGCACGACCTGGCCAAGGCGTTCAACTACATCCTGAAGCGATGGGCGAGTTCACTCTCTTCCTGGGGGACGGGCGAGTCTGCCTCTCCAACAATGCCGCCGAAAGAGGCTTGCGAGGCATCGCTCTTGGGCGAAAATCCTGGTTGTTCTGCGGCTCTGATCGCGGCGGACGGCGCGCGGCTTCCATGTATAGCTTGATCATCACGGCGTCGATCCGATCTCGATCTCGGTCACCTCCGAGAGCTTGGTGGCCGGTGCAGCGATCTCCAACAACGTCTTCCGTGACGACGAAATACGCTCGGACTCGCTAGCTATCGCACCACCGCTTCCACCAATTTCGATCGGCACGAAGCTCGGCGTCGCCGGCCACCGCCGCAACGACCTGGTGTCAGCCGCGCTACCTCGGAGATGTTCACCTCCCACTCAATGCTCTCCGGCACGATCCGGGCCCTCTCCTCGCCCGTCCATCGCCGGCGCTTCATATCAACCCGGCGACAGGAATCACCTTCCTGCCTGACATCAAGCATGGCATTTGCGATCGTTGCACTTCCACCGAGCAGCTTATGCCAGGCTATCTCGCAGGCGAACCGTGCAATGGCGAGGTGGGACCTGATGCCGGTGAAGTCTAATCCGCTGTCCGTTGATAGTGCAAGAACAACTCGCGATCCCTTTGAGAACCGCGATCTCAGATGCACGGCCAAGCAGGAATCGGTGTCGAGCGTGACGCTCGAGGCCATCGAATGTCTCATGCGCGCTCCAGCGCCTGCACAGCATTTGCGTCGACGCATAGTCGCCTACCATCGATGACTCACCAACGATTCTCGACGTCGGCCGCCATGGCACTCCCAGCTCACGCTCGACTAGCTGCCAATTCAAACAGACCACGAATAGCCTTCTGATCCAGCGGCTCAAGACTGCCTGGTCGAATTTGCGATCTTGAATGGAAACCAAGATGATCCACGTCGCACCGAAGTTGTCGATGGCCCCTTAAACTGTAGAGAACCCTAGCTCCTCACAGCTTTTCGGCCACTAATACGACATAACGCATGAAATCTGCGGGAGTACTTTCGAAACAGCACAATAAAGGCGCGCGCGCACGTCTAGCATTTGCGCCTCGAAACGCACCTAAACCAACAGAACGACACGGGACGCTTCGATGCATGCCGGATTGGCTCCGAGTACAATTCATCAGGATGTGAAAGGACCGCTGTGCCCGTCAGTTCAATTGAACTCAGAGGTTTGAAATGACAAAATCAAATTCGCTAGTCGCAATGGATCTAGCAACCTCACTCCACCCATCCACGGACGCGCGCGCCTTGGAAAAGACGGGTCCGCTCATCATCGAGCGAGGCGATGGAATCTATGTGTACGACACTAACGGCAAAAAATACATCGAGGGTCTGGCCGGATTGTGGTCGGTTGCTGTCGGCTTTAGCGAAAAGCGGCTAGCTGACGCCGCAACGAAACAAATGGAGAAGTTGCCCTTCTACCATATCTTCTTCAGCAAATCACATGAACCGTCTATCCGCTTGTCGGACAAGCTGATTGAGATGGCAGCTGAGCCGCGGTTATCGAGGGTATTCTACACGAACTCCGGGTCAGAAGCGAATGACACGGTAATCAAACTTGTCTGGTACATGAACAATGCCTTGGGGCGCCCCCGAAAGAAGAAGTTTCTGGCTCGTGAGAAGGCTTATCATGGTATAACCATCGGCGCTGGAAGCCTCACCGGTCTACCGGGCAATCATAGGGACTTCGACCTGCCTGCCATTCCAGTAATTCATCTGACCTGTCCGCACTACTATCGCCTAGCTAAGGACGGCGAAACTGAAGCCAACTTCACTCAACGCCTGCTTGTTGAGGCTGAAGAAACCATCCTGCGCGAGGGGCCGGACACGATTGCGGCCTTCATAGGCGAACCCGTGATGGGCGGCGGCGGCGTGTTTCCGCCGCCAGCGGGGTATTGGCGGGGTATCGAAGCTCTTTGTCGTAAGTACGATATCCTGTTGGTCGCGGATGAAGTCATCACCGGTTTCGGGCGACTTGGCTCCATGTTTGCATTCAAGAAATACGGATTTTCTCCGGACATCGTGACCGTCTCAAAGCAGATCACGTCGAGCTATATGCCGCTTGGTGCAGTCCTGTTCGGCGAAACCATGTACAATGCGGTCGCTGACAATAGCCACAAGATCGGCACGTTCGGTCATGGATTCACCGCATCGGCGCACCCTGTCGTTACGGCGGTCGCGTTGGAAAACCTGAAGATCATCGAAGAGCGTGATCTGATCGGCAATGCTGCGAGGCTGGAAGTTCCATTCCAGAATGGACTAAAACAACTCTCCGAACTCCCATTCGTGGGAGACGTGCGCGGGTTGGGCCTTCTTGGTGCACTGGAGTTTGTTGCTGACAAGGCGTCGAAGCGTCCGTTCGCGGAACAAGGGCGAGTTGGTGCTCTAGCAATGCAAATTGCCCATGATGAAGGTCTTATCCTGCGCGCCATTGGCGATACACTCGCTCTCTGTCCTCCCTTGATCGTGACAGAAGATCAGGTCCGCGAGATCATCGAACGCGTACGGCACATCGTGACGCTGACCGTAGATCGCATTCGGACTATGGGTATCACTTGAGGCCTGACGAAGGTTGGAAGCGAGTCAGTTCCGATCTGAAGGAATGCAATTTGGCGCAGCGCACTGGATCGCTCGCAGCGAGGATACCAGGCGCTTCAATATCCACCTTTCGATCTCATCGGCACTCGAAAGGTGGAATCGTCTGAACGATGCTTAAGACGCTTCGTGTTGCGCGACGGATGTGGAGACGGCATTTGCCGGCGCTTCAGACTTTCATCCCGACCGAGGTCGACCACCGACCACCCTCATATTTCGAAACTGAACTCGAGGTTGTGATTATTCGTGACTTCGGCGACCCAGGACCACAATGATTCGGCGTGCGTTGCATAGGCGGCGGTTTCGTCGCCACCGACGACCATGCCGTACCACTGATCCTCACTCGTAACCGATGTCGCGAACGAAAATCCTTGCCGGAGCGCTGCACCTGAATCTCCGGGACGGCTTACCGGTTGCGATATGTACATCGGCTGCCTGTGCCCAAGCATCAAGGCATCGGTCAGCAATGAAACCGCTCCGTCGTTGCATGCGTCAAACGATTTTCTTATCGTGACAGCCGCCGTCCGCGCCAAAGTATCCGCGGGCCGCCCTGCCCCTCTGAATGCAACGGGCTCCTCCTGCAGAAGCGACGAGATGGGCTTGATTGCTGCAGGCCGCACGGCCTTCCCATCAACCTGGCTGAGTTTCGCAGGAGCTCTCAGCTTGATCAATGCCGCGTCAAGGTGCGTTTGGATCCTTTGCCGTGCATCATGTGGAGTATACATTGAGTGGTGACTGGTCTCACCAAGGCAGGCAAGATGAGACCCAAGCCCGAGCTTCCAAAGTCGAGGGGGACGCTCCACCGCGACTTCCGATCCGAGTCCAACAACGTGCCCACACGTCAGTGCAAACACGGGCATACGATTATCGTAAAATGCGCCACAGAGCGTTCCCTGAATGCTAAGCGCGCGTGAGGCATTTTGAATCCTCGCTCCAGACTTGAGGGTGCCGATTGCTGGTCCGGATTTGCGATAGACAATAGGGATGTCGCGGTATGAGCTCCGGTTCAGGTATCGTTCAGACCAGTGGTTGGGATGGACATCGACAATAATTTCAAGGAGCGGCGCCCGAAGCTCCACGTAAAGATGCGTCGGAGGTCGCTCGCACACTCGAAAGCAATCTCCCGTGAGCCCATCGGCGACGGTCGCGACTCCGAGCTTTTCCTTTAATTCCTCGAAGATCAAATCCCTCGCTTGAGGATCCCACTGCAGGTCTCTGACGATTGTCTGACCACGCCAACCGAGGTGCTCTCCGATATATTCGGGCGCAAACCGCAGATGCTGTCCGGTCGTCGCGTCTGGCTCGACGTAGTCAAAAAGATCTTGCTCGAAGAAGTCACGCAGACGTCCGGCAAGGGCGACATATCTAAGGTAGTCAACGATCATGGCGTATCGCTTGTTGAGAATACCGGTTTGACGAGCCTTTGCAATCTTAGCTAGGCTAAGAGGCAGGTGAAAAGCCAAGAATGCCTGTCCCAGGCGTGAGCCGTTTGAAGTCGCAGTTCATCGCGCCGGTCAGGCGAACATTGACGGTTGCGTCCGAGGTCGCTTTCCGCGGCCCCGCGGGTCACTTCAAATTCGTCCGGGTATGGTCGGTCAAATTCCTCCACCCGCGAGGCAGGACATGGTGATTGTTAGTTCGCCTTTGTTTCCCGGGCAAGAGTTTCAGCGGCCTCTTTGTGCCGATAGCTGCGTCCGTCGAACTCAAGCAGATGGCAATGATGCATCAGGCGGTCGAGGATCGTCGTGCTTGTGGTGTTGTCCCCCAGGTATGTCCCCCAGTCCTGCACGACGCGATTGGAGGTGACGATGACGCTGCGGTGCAGTTTGCAGCGTTGATGGATCAGAGTCTGCAGCAATGCGCTGGTGTCGTCAGGGATGGCGTGTGCGAGGAACAGATCGTCCCGAACGAGGAGATCGCAGTCGATGATGGTTCGCAGCCGGACCTCGCGGAGTTCATGGCGTTGCGGTGGAAGAAGTCGTCGGTCGCAAGATACTAAAACTTGTGGCTTTGTAGGATCGCCTGATAGTCAATCACCTTGGCGATGTAGGACTTCCCGGTGCCAGCTTCGCCGACGAGGAGCGCGTTCTCGCCGGCGGCGATGAACGTCAGGGTGTGGAGCTGGAAGCAAGTCTGGCGCGGCAATCTGGGATTGAAGGTCCAGTCGAACTCGGCGAGGGTCAGTTTTTCGTCGAGCCCGGATTGCTGGTACCGTCGCTCGATAACGCGGGACCGACGACGGTCCAGTTCGTCCTGCAGGATCAGGGAGAAGGTCTCGAGGAAGGGCTGGTTGGCAGCCTGTGCCTGCAGCACGCGCGTCTGCAGCGTGTCGCGGACGCCGACAGGCGCGGCTGTCGCAGCCAACGCTCAATTTCCGGCATGGTCATCATGTGGTTTGGTCTCCAGTTTGAGGTGAGAAGCCGCGGGAGCGCTCGTGTCGCCGGAGCTGGCCGGCGCGATCGTCGTGAGCCTCGGCCTGCCGGCCATTGTCGCCGGCATCGTGCCGCACGGCACGACTGAAGAGATCGCCGTATTCGGCTGGAGCGCGGATCAGCGGATGATCCCGGGTGAGCGGCGATGCCGGCTGTGGCGTCGCTCCAACCTGCGCGATCGCCTGTTCGAACAACCGCTCGACGGTCGTACGCGCGTGCTTGTAACGGTAGATGCGGTTGCCGATGGCGTGCGCGCAGGCCTGCTCGACCAGCGGTGCCGGATACTTCCGGCTCGGCCCGACAATGCCCACATCCCGCGCTGTCCGGGGCGCCCCTCGGTGTCGAACACTTGCTGGCACAGCACCCCAGGTCTGCGGCCCGATGCCTCGGCGCTCGCCAGCAGCACGGCGGTTTGCCGCGACGGAAACAGCCGTTCGCAGCAGCGCATGGGTCTGGCGATCACGGATCTCGATCGTGGAGGCGTAGATCCGCACCACGACCTGACTGCCGATGGGTGGCCGCGCGGCGTAATAGCTGCTATCAACACGCACGGTGGTATCGTCGCAGACGGTCCGAACGACCTCGGTGAAGATGCGGAAGGCAGCCACTGGCAACGGCCTCAGGTGTGGCTTCGCCTCCTGGAACATCGCCTCGACCTGACGACGCGTGCTGCCGTGGATGCGGATGGAGGGCCAATTCTCCTCCCAGTGCCTCAAGAACTCGTTCTGGGCTTCCAGTGTCTCGGAGCGCCGTCCGGCCAGCGCGGTGCCCTGGCTATGTTGAATCGCACTCTCGACGCATCCTTTCCGATTGGGATCGGCCACCCGTGCGGGATCGGCGACCACGGCGTAATAAGCCAGCTCGCGCTGTAAATCGGATTGAGCTCGGGCTCGTACAAATCCGGCTTCAGAGGACGCCTTCCTTCCGATTGTCGAGCACGACAGAGCTAGGGACCCCGCCAAATACCGGAACGCCTCTTCGTGGAGCTGCGCTCAGACTTGTTGGTTGGACTTCCAGACCAGCCGCCGGAAGCCGCGCCGCGAGTAGCGCAGCGTCATCACAAACAGGCGGGGACGGCGGCACCGGCCGCTCCTGGGATCAATCGTCAGAGCGCCCTCGCCATAGTCGACCTGGGCCTCCTCGCTGGGGAGGAACTCAAGTCGGTCAACTGCTCGGGATCGCTGTGTCGCAACGTGCGCATAAACCGCTTGACGCTCTGGTAGCTGGACGGAAAGCCAAATTGATCGACCAGGTCCTGGTAAATCGCCTGCGCATTCCGCTTCACGCGGACCTGTTCTTCGATCCACGTCCGATGCGGTTCGCAAGCCGATCGGGCCAGCTGGTGACCGTAGCTCCCGATGCCCCAGAAGCCGGTAGTCGGGTGGAGGAATTTGGCCTTCCACGCCTGTGGATCTCGCGCTGGCTGGCGTTGCGACCGAGTAGCGTAAATGCCGTGTTTTGCAGGTGGGCTTCAAGACGTTCAACTCCCCGGCCCTTGCTAGCTAAAGGGACCAAACCGCTCACCGGGCCGGTGGTCACTTCCCTGGGGGAGTTTCAAGTTACCATACCCGGGGGATTTTGACCGACCACGGGGCCACGGCAACTTCAACGCGCTTCGACTACCCAACCGCCTACCATTCAGCGAGCAGGTTGTGGCCACGGTGCTGACGCAGCCTCATCTAGATGCCTCGAACACCTAGATGAATCGCTCGTGCGATCGTTAGTTGGACGCCTGGTTGTGCCGGCCGGCGAATGTTGCGGCCGATGGTACGACCGCCTGCATATTGGTGCCCGACACGGCCTTGATCGGCATCGTAGGCGCGGGACCGAAATACGCGAACTTTAAACCGTCCAAAAGGCGGCGCAATCGGATCGGGACATCACCGACATAGCTTTACGTTAGATCCACTAAAATCAATTAGAGAATAGGACTCCTGGGCGGCTTCTGTAGATCTCGCGGAAAACGGTCACAACGCGCTCGATCGAAGGCGCATCGACATGACGGTGGGTCACAAACCGCAATATTTCTTTGGAGACGGGTGCCGCCAACACGCCGTGATCAGACAGAACCCTGGTCCACTGTTCGGCATCAGCGCCGTTGCTCCCCACGTGCACCATCACCATGTTGGTCGCGACTTCAGCAGGTTTGACGAGGTGCGGATCAACTCCGTATAACCCGTCAGCCAACCTGCGCGCATTATCGTGATCGTCAGCGAGGCGCTCGATCGACTGCTCCAGCGCAACAAGACCGCAGGCCGCCAGCAAGCCGGCTTGGCGCAGGTTGCCGCCCAACATCTTGCGGAATCCGCGAGCCCGCCCGATGAATGGGCGGGGCCCTGTCAATACCGATCCGATCGGTGCACTGAGTCCCTTGGACAGGCAGAATGTAACCGAATCCGCAAAGGCGGCAATGGTGGACGCTGCAACATCGAGCGCAATCGCAGCATTGAAGATCCGCGCACCGTCAAGGTGCACTGGCACGCCAAGCTGCGAGCTTTTTTCATGGACTTGACGCATATGGTCGAGAGAGAGAACAGCACCTCCCACAGCGTGGGTGGTTTCCATACATACGACCGCTGTTCCAAGCACGTGGTCGGTTACACCCGGGGGCCGCAGGCAGGCATCAAGCGCGCCGAGATCCATCGCTCCCGCGTGTCCGGGCAAGGGTCTCGGATATAGTCCCGCGAGCAGGGAAAGCCCGCCCATTTCGGAACGAAAAATGTGTGACGAGGCTTCGCCGATCACCTCGCCTTTGTAGACAGCATGCGAAAGGATCGCCGCGTGATTGCTCATCGTTCCGGAGGGGAAAAATAAGGCGGCCTCCTTGCCGAGCCGAGCTGCTGAGACGCGTTCGAGCTCCTGCACCGTGGGATCGCCGCTACGACCGTCGTCGCCGAGCTCGGCAGTGATCATACGGTCAAGCATGGCTGACGTAGGCTTCGTCACCGTATCGCTGCGCAGGTCAACTATCGGTGCAGCGGTCGTCAATTGTTGCATCGGAGTTCTAGGGCTCACACTTCTTAGTCGAGCCGCGTCCTTTGTATTCGTTAGTGATGTCCCTTCACCGGATGAGCGAGGGGTCGGATATCACAGGAATTGTAGTTAGGTGGGTAGACCCGTCTCATTCTGATATCGGATATTACCTACAATACCCCGCTGGGGGATTTCTCGAATGTGGCCGACTTTGCTAAACTATTCCTCCTTCGAGCAGCAAAAAATGCATGTTTTGTGCCGTCGATTCGTTTCCCTCCCGCGCTGACCTCCGCAGCCACACTTCTGTGGGGTTCGCTTCCTAAGGATGGCAGCCTGTGGGCAACTTGCTTCGGCAGAAAGCTCGAACGCGTTTCGATTGGTGGGACCTTCGGGTGTGTCTGAGCAAACGCAGCTCGATGCACTGGCTGGTAGTCCCACGTCAGCTTTGACCGATTGCAATTGATCTCTGCCGGAGCGGCTCGGGCAAATCACCTGACCCGACCAGCACGTCTGCATACCCATGCGTGGTTGGCTGCGCCGGAACTAGCGAGACCAGCCACGGACAACTACCGACTTCATCGCATCCGAACGCATAACGCCAAAAAGGCGCGCCCGACATTCCCTGGGCGCGCTTCCTGTAATTACCAGCGTCTCAATGAACATAAACGGGCCGACGCACCCGGCATTCGTTACGACTAAAATCCCGCACGGCAATTCACGTTGGCGGTCGCGCACAAGTTCTTTACGCGCGATAAAGCGTGCGGGGAGTGCTGCTGAGTATCTCCGCTCCGCGCTCTGTTACCAAAACGGTCTCACTGCAGCCAGACATGTACCCCTCCTCACCGATGAGAATGACTGGCATATGAACTGTCATGTCCGCTTGAAGCACGTCTATTGCGCCCGGCTCTAGGCTCATATTCCCCCGCTCGTTCCAAGGTGCGCCAGTCTGATATCCGACCCTGTGGTTAAGAGCCTGAGGCCGCAAAGATCGTTCGACCACCTTACGCGCAGCTTTATCTACCTCTCCCGCGGTCACCCCTGGCTTGATCGCCGCGATCGCAGCGTCGAGGGCCTCCACCGACAGAGCATGCAGAATTTCCGTCTCGGCGTGCCGACCAAGCACAGCGCTTCGGACTAGCGGGCCGACATATCCTTGCTTCATACCCCCTATTTCGACCATGGCCGGCTCGTCGGCCCTGATCGGATGACGTGCCAGCTTCGTGTGTGGCAGTTTCGCACGCTCACCGAATCCGATCGATACCAACCGGGCTTCATCCCCTCCCGCATTCCTGACCGCACCCTGGATAGCCGCGGCCATCTCTATTTCAGTGATGCCCTCACGCAGCGACTGCTGAAATGCCCGCACGGCCACGTCGGTCATGGCCATTGCTTCGCGCATTGCATTGATTTCCAGCTCGTTCTTCACTGCCATGACCGAAGAGACGAGACGCGAGGCATCGGTGACCTTCATATCCGGGAGGCGCGACTGCAGCGCAATTACATCGGCAGGCGCGAGATTCCAGCAACCAAGCTCGAAACCTACTCTGCGGTTCGCCAGCCCCAATCGCCGAAGAACATCCGCGCAAACGTTGGCGAAATCGGGCTGTTCGGCATAACAGACAATCTCATCGATGCAGCTTTCAGCGCGAACGCCCGTCAGCTCGTACTCCCGAACCACATATATCGGCGCCCTTCCCGGCACGAGAATCAGCGGGAACGGCATGAAGTAGGCGCCCATCCCGTCGTATCCACTGAGATAGCGGAGATGACCGTGGGCAGTGACGACAAGCGCATCGAGGTCATCTCGGGCCACCGCTTCGAGCACCTTCTTTTGTCGTCGCTCATACTCTGCCTTCGGGAACGGCGCACCGGTAAATGGAATTGCCTTGATCGCGGTCACAGATTAGCTCCTTTTCGTCACCGATATTTCGTTTAGTCAATCAGCTTGACGGACCGATCGTCTCGTGATCCGTCGCGCACCTCACACTCACCTGTTGCCCCCGCTCGACGTGATAGTGCAGCACCCGAAGCGAGGCCCAAAACTGCGCGCTCACTTCCCACGCTCCATCCGAAGCACGGTCGGCGCGATTCGTCGGAGAACAACCGCGAACGGATCGGGCCCTACACACCACCCACGTTGAAGTGAGAGATCACCAGATATCGAGTGATGAGCTAGACCGCAGATCGCAGCCAGTCGACCGCCTGTCGATGCACCAAGTGGGCTCTCCAAACGACCATCTCCTTCCAATCCGCATTTTGCGGATAGAAATGGCGCTTGGTGGCGCCCCGAATCTGGCGTCCAAGCTCGGAATCGACCACCTCCGGGCGGTGCTTAAAGAGCCAGTGCTCATCTCTCAGTATGTTCAGATTGGTGTACGTTCCGTACTCGAGAGCGATGTAAGTGTGCCGGTCTCCCAGCAGACGCTCCCAATACTCGTCTTGTGTACCGTGCAGAGAAACAGACGAGGAGGTCCCAAGATCCGGCGAGGTCACCGAGGGACCAAAAATTTTCGTCGCTCGTTCGTGCCCCTTCAATCCAGAGGGCTGCTCGCATTGCAGCTCTCCATAGCCGTACGGGCCCAGCCCAGTGTGGTAGTCGATGATGACAACTTGACCGCGCGCCGCGACATTAAAGTCTTCAACAACCTTTTCGAGAGTCCGCCTGGCTTCGGTCGGCCCAGTCCCACCGTAAAACAGCCCGCCCGGCCTGGTATATTGACCACGAGATCTCGCCGATCGGTAAGCAAGCTCACCGTGCTTTGCACGGTAAGCCGCAATTACGGCCTCTGCGCTGCGCGCCCCCTCCCCCGACCTGTCGGCAGGGACCAGATCGTCCGCCAACTCCTCATATTCTGGATTTGCGGGTAGCGGCTTTGAGAAGTCGACGAAGTTTCGATTGAGGTCACACCCTTCTGCGGTGGCCCTACGATCCCAGGCAAAGCCGTAGCAGTTCAAAGCGTGCACGATGAGAACCGCGGTCGAATGCGGTAGCTCCTCGTGAAATCTGGCCTGAAGAAACGCAAGCTGTGCTGCAGACCCGCAGTAACCCTCCGGACCGTGCGTACCAGAAATGAGAACAAGCAGCTTCTTGGCGTCCGAGTTGCCAAAATATATCGCATCCGTAAACAGCGGCTCGCCTGAAGGCCCCTTTGCACTACAAGGATACGACCTCGACTTGGGTGCGGCTGCCAAGAATTTCTGTCTGGCTTCCGAATAACTATCCGAAAACGTCGCAGCAGCAGCTTGCTGCGCGATATCGAAGTTCACTGCGCTCACCTCTACCCTCCTCCATTGCCAATGCGTGACGGGCCGCCGACGTGCATGGGCAAGTCAGTCAGCCGCCGCGATGGCTGGCACATTGTATCACCGTTACCAATATCGTGACCCGTCTGCGCGGCGGACGTCAACACTCTCGATCGACGGCGTGATAATCGACCTTACCACCCACACGAGCCGAATTTCCGCAATGTGAGGCCTGATGCTTCCGAAATTCTGCATACAGTTGAGAGGATACGAAGGCCTTCTTATGGAAGATGGCAAGTTCAACGCAGGAAATCGTCAGCAGCAGCTTGCGACCATTTCGCCGCGTCGTCGTCGCCACTAAGAAAGTCACGTTCGAGAAGGCAATCGCGAAAACGGACCGCTGAGATCTTCGCTTGGCCGTGATCGAAGTTGTCGCCTTGGGGAAGCCGCCATTGTTTCGTTGTCGCTTCCAACAATCAGGCCCGTTCACGCATTTCGAGGCCATCTCCACTTGAAATGGCCCCGGATATTTGTCCTCAATCGGCTATGCTTCTGCCTCCTTCCAGGCAGGAGCGCTGCGCCCAACGGCCCATTGTCCGACCTGGAAAATGACGCGTCTACGCAATCGGCGGAACACCCGCTGAGTTGACGAGCTTTAGGTTTTGAAAGGCCCTCAGCCCCTCCACACCGCCCTCGTAGCCATAGCCGCTCTCTTTAATGCCGCCGACCGGGGCATCCGCTGAAACACCCCTGAGAAAATTCACGCTGACCGCGCCGGTCGACAAGTCCTGAACCATTCTCCGCTGAATTTCACGCGACTCGCTGAAGATGTAGGACGCCAATCCGTATTCAGTCGCGTTGGCCTCCTCGATTGCCTCTTCAATCGTCGCGAACGGTGCGACAGTCAGGATAGGTCCGAAAGGCTCTTCGTGGAGCACCCGCGATTCGGGGTGAACGTTGGTCAAGATTGTAGGCGCCCAGTAGAACCCCGGTCGGTCGAGGCGCTTTCCGCCTGTTTCGACCTTCGCTCCGCGGGCGACGGCATCCTTCGTGAGGCGTTGCATGGCTTCAATGCGTCTCACATTTGCCATCGGACCCATGGTCGTCTCCGGGTCATCGGGCGCCCCGACCCTGATACCTTTTGCCATCTGAACAAGCCTGGCCAGGAAATCCGGATAAATCGAGCGCGCCACGAGAATGCGGCTCGGCGCATTGCAGCTTTGCCCCGCAAACCTGAACTTGTACTCTGAAATCGCAGAAACGGCCTTCGGCACGTCCGCGTCTTCGAAAACGACTACGGGAGAGTGACCACCGAGTTCGAGAACGCACCGCTGCAGATTGCTTGCGGCAATCTTCGCAAGCTGCTTGCCAACCGGCGTCGATCCGGTGAAGGACAGAACCCGGACAGCAGGTGAACCCAAAATGTGCTCGGAGATCATTGAAGGGTTTCCGAAAACCAGGCTCACGACACCGGGCGGAATCCCCGCTTCGTCCAAGGCTTCCACAATGTACACACCCGCGCTCGGAGTCTCCTCAGCCGCCTTCAGGATGACGGGGCAACCGGCAGCAATAGCTGGCGCAAGCTTCCGGGCGCTAAGCACGGCGGGATAGTTCCAGGGCGTGAATGCGGCCACCACCCCAATCGCTTCGGGCGCGATCATTCGATGCTGATCTATGCGGACTGGAGCCGACAATTGCTCCGCCTGAAGGCCATTCCACTCAAGCGTTTCGATCCCGCGCGCGTACTCCCCCTTCGCTTCCGCCAAGGTCTTGCCCTGGTCTTTGGAAAGCGCGACTGCTGCCGCTTCGACTTTTCCCCTTAAAATTCGAGCGGCGCGCACGAGGAGCGCTCCTCGTTCGCTCGCCGGTGTGCCGCGCCATCTCTGCAGACTGCCCTGCGCAGATTTTAACGCATCGTCGAGGTCCGCGGCAGATGCAACCGCAACACGGCCGAACTCCTGCGCAGTGGCGGGATTGATAAGGGCCTGAGTGCCGTCACCACCCGACCGCCATGCTCCATCGATAAAGAGTCTGTAGTTTGCGCTGCCGGACATACGTCGATCGCCTTTCCACTATTGGCCCTACACATTACCGATGTTTAAAGCACCGCTTGAATTCCATTCAGGCCAAGTGCCTAGAGGTCCTCGCATTCCAGCTACCATCGCTCCTGACATCTCTCTTTGAATTGTTCACTCCGCGCGAAGACCTCAAACGTAATACTCGAAGCGGTGCTGCGGGCCATCGAAACCGCTTCATCGATGTGAATCAGAGGGTCAAGCGGCGAAGCGGAAAGCGAGGCATCATCACGCAACTCTCGCTGCTACGAGTCCCGCCGCGCGGGCTCGCCGAACGGCCAAAAAACGACGCCTCACCGATAGATTGGAACGCCTTCCACCGGGATCGTCGACGAACTCGAGCGCTAGCTAGAGACGACGCGCGCCTACTTCACCAATCCTGATGTTGCAGCGACGGACAATCTTGGAGGACCACCTGAAGGTCGAACGCACCCTTTGTTGCAAATGCCTACGCATTGAGGATACTCATGTAATCCGAAACATTTGCGTCGTATCAAACTGTCGTTCAGATGATTTCCTGCAACGTGCAGGCATTGGGCGCCGCGATTCACCTCAAAGCCTGGAGCCGATTATGCACTACGATCGAACAGACGCTCGCATCCTCGAGATCGTGCAAAAGAACAACCGTCTAACTTCCGAAGTGATCGGCGAAATGGCGGGGCTTTCGGCCACCGCATGCCAACGACGGCTGAAGAGGCTTCGCTCTGAAGGCATCATAGAGGCGGATGTTTCGATTGTTTCGCCGAAGGCTGTAGGGCGATCGATTCAATTGCTCGTACTGGTGAGCTTGGAGCGGGAGCGAGCGGATATCATTGACAAGTTTAAACAGGCCATCAAATCGTCAGCTGAGGTCACGAATGGCTTTTATGTTACCGGCGATGCCGATTTCGTCCTGTACGTTACAGCGCGCAGCATGGAAGATTTTGAGCAGTTCACTAGGCGATTCTTCTACGAAAATCCCCACATCAAGGCGTTCAAGACAGTTGTCGTGGTAGACCGCGTAAAAGCAAGCTTTGCTATTCCGATTGAGCCGCCGCCAGGGGATTGAACAGCTACAATCACTCGGCGGTCGTGCGATCCGTGCTAGATCGCCTATCAAGGCGCCCCTACACTTTCCCTTCGTGCAGCTGCCGGTACTTGAGGTGAGGAGGACCTGCCTTGAATCGGCTAGCGGGACGAATGCGTAGCGTTTGTATTTCAGATATACCACTCACGTAACCTGTCGCGCGACAGACCCCCGTGGCAGAAATCAAGTACTTTCAGGCATGAGGCAATGCGCGCGCTTTCACAGCCCAGTTCGGAAAAGTACAAATCTCGACCCCAGTGCTGGTTGGTTTCACGACATCGACGATTGCGAATTGTAGACTAAGCACCGTCAGTTCTGGTGGGACTCCCCGTACGGATCGTTTCGTGTGCGCGGAGAGCATGTCGCGGTCTTGCAGACTCATCGCCGAAAAAATGGGCCACTCCGAAGAGTCACCCTTCCAAGTCAGCGAGGAAACGTCCCCGTGGAGACTTCTGGGATCAGGCCGCAGCCTGCTCGATCGGTGAGAAAGGCAAGCCGAGACTCTCGGCTACGGCGCTATAGGTCAGCCGGCCCCGATAGATATTAAGGCCTGCGCGCAGATGCGCGCTTTCGAGGACGACTGCAAAGCCCTTGTTCGCGAGGGCTAGGCCAAACGGCAATGTTGCGTTTTTCACGCCTGGCTGGACGCGAGCGGAACAGCCCCGGGCATGTTGGCGACGCAGTAATGAATGACTCCATCGATCTCATAGGTCGGATCGGCATGGGTCGTAGGACGCGACGTCTCGAAACATCCGCCCTGATCGATCGCGACGTCTACGATCACTGATCCCTTGCGCATCGAGCCCAACATGTTGCGGCTGACCAGTCTCGGCGCGCTCGCGCCGGGGACAAGCACGCCACCGATGACGGTGTCAGCAGCGAACACTCCCTCCTCGAGGGCATCCATCGTTGAAAATCTGGTACGGATGCGCCCTTCGAACAGTTCATCCAGCTCACGAATTCGAGAGATCGAACCTTCGAGAACCGCGACCTCGGCACGCAAACCAGCCGCCATGCGCGCGGCATGCGTACCGACTACGCCGCCACCGATCACTGCGACGCGGGCGGGCGGGACGCCGGGGCACGCCACCGATCAACAGCCCTCGCCCTCCAGCATGCCGCCTGAGGGCCGCACCAGCGGCTTCGATCGCAAGCCTGCCCGCAACCTCGCTCATCGGCGCAAGAAGAGGAAGTCCCCCATGCGGATCAGTTACCGTTTCGTAGGTAATCGCAGTGCAGCCAGAGTTCATTAGCCCTTCGCCTGTTTCGGATCTGGCGAAAGATGCAGATATGTGAAGAGAATCTGGTTCTCTCTCAGCTGTATCCGCTCTGACGGTTGGGACTCCTTGAGCTTTACGATCATCTCGCTCGATCCGAACACCTCGCGTGCGGACGCCGCAATGGTTGCACCCGCCTTGCGATTCGCGTCATCCGGGGCGCCAATGCCCACACCCGCATTGGACTCGACCAGCACACTGTGACCGGCAGCCACATATTCTCGGATGGCCGCGGGTGTCCGGCCCACGCGGTATTCGTGGGTTTTTGATTTCCTTGGGAACACCCACCTTCATCTGCAATCTCCTTGCTGGGGCGACCTCTTTTAGTCGGAAGCACTGTGCGAACCTGAAACCGAAACGACCAAGCCGTGCAAAAATCCAGCGATTTTCCAGCCCCGCGCGGAATTCCATATCCACGCCGGTAACACCGTCGATGAGCTATTCTCGCCGCGAAGAGCTGCTCTGACCGTCGGGGCGTTCTCATCGCGTCAGACGTCAAAAGCACGCTGGAACAAAGCGCTTGTCACAGCGCTTGGCCACTGCTCAAGCCGATCTGAAGAACGTCGTCCGACTGGCCAGTCCGCGTCGATATGACCTGCGACAATCATTCGCACTTTCGCCGCTGTCGCCGCGAAACTTTGGGCACGAGGCTTTTAAGAACCGCCCTTTGCAGCAAGAGAGCGACACGGAGGTCATCTGTTTGTCAACGATCCTCCGCGATTTTAAGAGTTCGCCGCGCTGCTCACGGAAAGCACATATCAACCTGCCGCTCGACAGAGTTTAGCGGATCTGCCCGCCAACTGGATTTGTCTTGCTTCACGTATCTGGCCTACCTGATACACTGGGAACTATCCGACTCTGATTTCGACGTATCCTCTTCCTGGACAGCTTTTTTGCTTTCGACGGAACTACGAATCCGCCGATCCAGTGGTGCGTCGAGCGATGCGCCAAGAACAACCGTTTCGATGGGGCTTGAATTCGGAACGCGGGATCAATCGGAACCCGAGTGGGAGCTATTTGAAGAAGCCGCTCGCTTCGGCATTCGTTCTGGATTTACCCTTCCAATCCCTGCGATAATCAAGCACGCACGGCACCTGCGCTTGATTGCAGCATCCTTCCATGCACATGCAAGATGCTTCCGGACGTCCGACCGCTTCGTCGGTGGAAGTTGTACTGCCCCCTCGCGAGTTCGAATGTCTGGAATGGCCCTCACGCGGTAAACTTGCGAGTGAGATCGGGATCATTCTCGGCATTTCGGAGCGAACGGTTGAACAATGCCCGATCGAGCTCGGCGTACGCATGCCGTCGTGTTGACGGCTGAATCGAAATCTCGAAGATAGCCGACGGCTACTGATATGCACCTGTGCAACTGTACAGGATGCGGTCGCCTCGACTTCTCTGCTTGGCTGCAGAAAATTACAGAGGCGAAAATGATGCCAATCGGCCCGGACCACTACAACCAGCTTCTTGATGATCTCGCCGAGACGCACAGGTTGCGTTACCGCGTCTTCAAACTGCGTTTGGATTGAGAAAGGACAAGACCGCGATCGAGCCGATGCGGCAGGTCAAGGCCGGTACTCGACCTGCTCGGTATCATGAACCGCGGAAAGGTCCTCTAAGAAGCCAACTCGGCGTCGCCCTTTGCGCCTCGATCATGGTGTGTCCAAGAGGTGCGGCGCAAGACGGCGGTAGCAGCCGTCTAGATTCCAAGCTCCGGCCGGAACGCGGCCGCCTCGCGACCCTTCGGTTGCGGCCAAAGGAGGCAAACATGCGGACAAAGGCCGCGGACTACCTGTGGCTGGTCACCCTTGCTCACTGTCGATGCGGGGGCTATCCGTGCGCAAAGAGCTTTCTGACCTCCAGCGGACCAAGTGGTTGTCCTTACCTTCGAGGTTTTAGTCAAAATGTCAGCCGGCGTTCGCGCTTGAGCGCACCGGTACCACGATCCTACTGGCTTGCAGGTCCACCGGAACCTTTCGGAGCTAATGCGGCGCATCGACCCAAAGGCAAGATTCGGCCTACGCTATTCAAACATCCGACCGGCCATACCCAGCTTCACAATTTGCAAAAGCCGCAGCCACAGTCGAAGCAACGACTAAAACCATGCTCCATTCCTTCTTCTCATTTTGTCCATTCGATCCGCCACCGACTCAATATGGTCTTGGGTGACACCGATGTCGTTGCGAAGACGACGAGACAGGGGAAATTTGTCTAATCTTCCGCGCTGATCCAAAGTGAAACAGCGTAGCCCAGCAACGATCAGCGCAACGAATCGACAGGCGATTCTGACGAGCGGGCTCCCGATCTGCCCGCCATCGCGCGCGGCTCCCGGCGCCCAGTCCGATTGCCTTTCGAGTGCCTGACAAGTCCCACGATTCTGGTATCGCTCACCTTTCGACACAAACCTTCGTAACCCCGGTCGTGCGTTTGTATCGCGTGAAATGACCATGCAGAGACCTTCGGATCGCACGTAGCCTCGATTCTTTTATGCTAGCAAGCATTCCAGTTCGGATTGATGCAACGAGCACCGGGTCAACACTTGAATCCTGCGATCTGAGTCGAACTTCGACGGATTTAGTGCTCGCTGGCAGTCGGCATACAGCCGACTCTTCCCGATGCTCCGCGAGTTTGGACGCCTCCGTGGCTGCTTTCTCCGGCCAGGCCATGGAGCAGGTTCTTTCGCCTAAATGCCGAATTTTCGCGTGCGTGGCGGATCATGTTCACGACACCAAGCGCCTGCTGAACTGCCTGTTGGATATTGTCAGTAGGTAAATCCCGCATTGCGCGGACTCCCGCCGCAGCCGTTCGAGTTGAACCTAAGCGCAGCGAATGCATGACAAAGCCGAAGAAACAGAGGTGAACTTTGCTGACTGAAGCCGTCGCTGTACCAGACTAGAGGACGCAGGAAGACAAAGTGCCACGACCACTCTGGAAGCCCCAGCAGGTCACTCCCAATACGCCTCATCGTCGCCCTCGTCTCTCCGGTTTCAGGTTGCGAGAGCGACGCCAATCTTTTTCCATAGCGGTACGACCCCCGATGTCGCGCTGACTTCACGCCGCGCCGAAAGTCCTGGATCATTCCTCATCCTTGGCACAACCAAAGAGACAGGAGCTATCAGGTTGGACGATCCCGCACTTCCAATCGCCAGCGGCAGGCTGCGATATACAAGTCTCTGCAGTCCATGAGCGGCGCACAAAGCTGTAAGCTTGGTCAAACCCGGCGAGAGCCGCCGGAACTGGTCCATGACGGCAGCGCCTTGTTGAGATGGCTCGCTTCAGAATCCGACGTCGCTACTCATCTTGCTGTCCGCTTTTCGTGCACCTGCGACCCGCTGCGGCAAATGCCGAGACTGGATGCCTACCTAGCTGGCATTCCGGCGAGCCGTAACCAACGCTGCGATCGCATCACCTCTTACGGCTGACAGGGTCCAGCCAAGATGGCCATGGCCGGTGTTGTAAAACACGCGCGGATCTCGACCTCTTATGACTCGTGGCAGCATGTTCGGCATCATAGGTCTGAGACCTGCCCATGGAACAACAGTTCCGGTGCTCATGCCGGGGAAGTGCGCATGGCACCATTTGACCAATGGCTCAACACGCGCCGCCCGGATATCCTTGTTGACGCCGTTGAACTCGGCCGTCCTTTCGACTCGAAAGCGGGTAGCGCCCAGCCGACTGGTGGCAATTTTTGGCACGATCGTCGAGCAGGCTTGTCCGGGGTGCCGCTTCTTGGTCCGAACTTTCGGGTAGGTGCACGGTGATAGAATATCCCCTGACTGGATAGACATTGACGCGATCACCGAGATTGGCGGCAAGACGGCGAGACCCGCCCCCGCCGCAAATGACCACGCGATCGAAGTCGCCGACACGCGTACTTAAGTCTCCGTTCGGTTCGGTCGATCTCCAACCACAAGTACATCCTGGCCGTTGTCCAGCGCGATCGATAGCACTTCGGCGGAAAACTTCAATCTTGCGCTCAGACGCTCGCAAGCACGCGCTAAGCCGGTCGTGAATTTGTGGATATCGGCAGTAAAGTCGGATTCGGTATAGAACCCACGAAAGAACGAACCCTGAAGAGCGGGTTCAATTGATCTCATCTCTTCCGGAGCCACGGCGCGACACTCGAGTCCGCCCTTGGCGAGCAGTCCTGAAACTTGGGCCGCAACGTCGAATTCCGCCCTACTGTGACAGAAATGCAAGATTCCGCGGTTCTCGCAATCGAAATCGATGCCCTCCTTCTGCGCTATCCGCCTTAGATGTCCGTGTGACTCGATCGCTAACCGCGCCGTGGTCACGGTATTCTCTTCGTACTTCCGAATAGAGGCAACTGCTCTGCAGCGAACGTGTCGTCGTCGCTAACGGCCTCGATCCACAAGGTTGGCTCGCCGACGTCCAGGCGCGCATCGCTGCACATCCGGTCCAACGATTTGACGAACTCCTGCCCTGGAATTGACGCGACCAGAACAAGCAAGCCAATCGGGCTGCCCGAGTGACCGTTACGCGGTCCTCACCGGGCCTCACCGGCCTCACCGGATGCTTACATCATGTCGAGCGGCTACAAGGTCAACCGGTTGCCGGCAGATATCCGTCTGTGGCAAAGGGGTGACCTCGTATCCATCGGGAAGTGCCGTCATGACACTCAAGAGGTCGGGCGCTGGCTAGCCCCTGCGGTCGTGGCATCTATTATCAGAAGTTGCATTGCGGGATCGGCGCGACGACTCTTGCGGTATGGAGGAATTCTGGACGATAGCGAGCCGCTGGACGCTGTCCGGGCCGTTGATTTGCGGCGTTTCCTAGTCGATTCTTGCCAAATATGTCTGCACTCGATCCACTAAGCCCGACGTGCTGTGCATTAGAATTAATCTGGAGGAATAGCTAGCGCCCGAATCGATGTCCCTTTGGATTCGTTGAACCGCGAGAAAAAAATGTTGCCGATTTTGACGCCCGCCAGATCGAGATCAGCACCTTAAGATCATTCTTCAACCATCATAGTTTCACGCACTTGTGCCGTGGCCAACGAACGCCAGACACTCTCGTGGGGCGTTGCGGTCATCAGGGGCAGGCCTTGAAGTCCGCGTGCTTCGACGATCTGGGAAGCCGCCGAGGTCAGAACATCTGCATCCCAAACGATTGCAGTTCCGCGCTCCGGCATGGGCTCTGCGCTTAATAGAGAGGGTTGACCGCGCGGCACTCCATCGGCACGATCCGCTTGGTTTTTGCGGCGCCCCTCGGATTTTCAGCCAGCGGAAGACGCCCTCCTCAAGCGCTAGGCTATGGCTTGGTGGACGAAACTGGCCGCAACGACGACGGCTATTGCTCCGCCGCGCGTGCCAGTCCGACTTGCAATTAGTACCCGCAGCGAATGCGCGCATAAGAGCAGCGTCTACATCCGCCGGATCTCTACGGAATTGCGAACACCCTAGCCTACATTCGTGGGCGGCTGCTTGGTTAGCTTGGCACGCGCTACACTGCACCGCCCGTCCACGCTGACGGGCACCTCGCCGACGATGGTCGCGCGACGAACGACGCGATGTTGGTCGTCGTAATCCTTGACTGCATAATGCATCGTGGCGCGATTGTCCCAGATAATGACATCCCCCCTCTTCCAGCTCCACCGCACGGTATTCTCTGGCGCAGTAATATGGGACTCGAAAAGGTCGAACAACCTCTGGCCGTCATATTTAGGGATATCAACAAAACGCGTGACATAAGAGCCGAGCACCAGAGTGCGCTCGCCGGTCTCGGGATGGACACGTACTACAGGATGCTCGGCTTCGAACCCCGTCTTGGTCAGGAACTCGTCGTAACCCTTCTTATCAGCCTCGCTGGGGCGGACGGTTACGGCAAAGTCGAACGCACTGCTGTGAACAGCCCAGATGTCGTCGGCAAGCCGTTGCAGCGGCGATGGTAGGTCGAGATATGCGGCCGCGGTGTTTGCCCACACCGTGTCGCCGCCGACTGGTGGGATCACAACGCCTCGCAGCACCGAAATCTTGGGGTAGGCATCTACGCAGGACAGATCGATGTGCCAATTGTCGGCCCGAAGACCTCCGCGTGCGGAATCAATCTCGAGAATCGACGTGGTTCCCTTGGCAGCGCCCCGCTGTGGCGGCACAAGCTGCCCGAATCGAAGGGCAAAACGCTCTTGCTCGGCGTCACCAAGATGACCCTGGTCACGGAAGAAGATGACCTTGTGTTCAAGCAGCAGCCTGTTAATTGCAGAGATGATATCGTCCGGCAAATCGCCCGACAGCTTGACATTCCTGATTTCCGCACCGATACGGGCCGAACGTTTGACAACGTCGGTACGCGGAATGACATTGTCAATAAAAGCTTTTTCGCTCATGGTATGTGCTCCAACGTTTTCCGTTTCTTCACTAGACTGAGCCATTCAACTGGGACACCAACGGATAAACGCTGGATCGGAGTGGATCTATACCCGCTAGTTGATGCCATTGGCGCGATACCACCATACTTGTGGTCGATTAGTGCCAATTCGTGCGATCGCTAATGCGGTCCCGCTCGCTCCAAGCGAGTGCGAAGCGCATAAGTGCGGATGGACAATGGGTCACATTGCTGATTTTAATGGGTACGCCTTCCGTTATCGGGCAGTTCTTGGCAAGGACCATGCCTAGTCGCGAAGACCGCGGCTCGAGCCATTCATTTCGCAGAGGAGATTGCTCATGCTGCCGTCGACAGCGCAGGCTGGTGTGCGCGTTTTGCCTGTGCGCGCGTCCGTTCGGCACGTGATCTGCCCTCATGGAGCTCCTCTTCTGCGAGCGCTAGCTACACCTTCATGTTCTGCTCTCGCGGCATTCTTACAAAGGGCCGCTCGCGACGGGGGTCCCGAACCGTTCGGCTAGTACGCGGCGCGACCTTCTGCCCTCAACCCAGGACCATCCATGGAGCTTTCGACTGGCCCGCAACCTCGAAAGCTGGATCGCTCTCAAATGGCTTGAGTACTCTGTCACTAACTACTGCTTGCACCAGCCTGTGTGAACCGATTGAGCGGCCGCTTGAGGCCCAGGTTCTCTCTGAGTGTTCGTCCCGAGTATCGGGATCTGAATTTGCCTCGTCGGCGTATTTCTGGAACGACCAGTTCAATGAATTCCTTGAACCCGCCGGGAACGGTCGCCGGCAACACATTGAATCCGTCAGCTGCACGTTGATCAAACATATCCACCATCGTGTCAGCAATTTCGTCCGGCGTTCCAACGACCATCAGATGGCCGCGGCTGGCTGAAACCAAGCTGATCAGCTGCCTCCATGTGAATTTATGACGAACGGCCATATCGAGCAGCACCTTTTGGCGACTCTGGATTAAATTCGTCTGCGGTAAAGCCTTGGGAACTAATGACTCGAGATTGGTTGAACGAAGGTCGGTGACGGCCCCCAGCCAGCGATCGGCTGTCGCAATCAAGACGTCAATATGCGTATACGACTGTAGCTTTTCCAGTTTCTGAGAAGCTTCTTGCTTGGTCCTGCCAACGATCGGAACAAGTCCCGGCATGACCAGCACCTGATCCTCCTCCCGTCCACCACCCCGTGCCTTCTCCTTGAGCGTTGCGTAGTATCGTTTCCCATCTGCTAGAGACGGCGCGGCTGTGAACACCACCTCCCCGAACTCTGCAGCGAACTGTATACCGGCATCAGAGGCACCAGCCTGAACCAACACGGGATAGCCTTGCGGCGGTCTTGCTATGTTCAGCGGGCCTCTGACTGATAGATAGTGCCCTTTGTGGTTGAGCAAATGCAGCTTCGTGGTGTCAGCAAAAATACCGCTTTGCTTGTCACGAACGAAGGCGTCGTCTTCCCATGTATCCCAAAGACCCTTGACAACATCTACGAATTCTCTCGCCCGAGCATAGCGCATCTCATGTTCCGGAAGTTCTTTTTCGCCAAAATTTGGGGCTTCTGAGTTATAGCCCGAGGTAACAATGTTCCAGGCCGCGCGTCCCCGCGATAGGTGATCGAGTGAGGCGAGCATCCGGGCAAGATGATACGGCTGATGATAGGTCGTAGTCGCCGTCGCGACTAAGCCGATCTCTCGTGTTCTCGATGAAAGGGCCGACAACAGCGTGATTGGTTCAAAGCCATCGTTCTTGCTCACACGAGCTATGGCTGCGTTATCCTGTTCTGCTACGCTTGGGCTGTCGGCGAGAAATAGGAAGTGAAATGCCGCATCTTCCGCAAGTGCTGCCAGAAGAGCGTAATGGTCGATATCAATTCCACCATTCGCTGGCACATTCGAATCGCGCCATGCACCTTCGTGATATCCCGCCTGGGCAAGGAACAATCCGAGCTTCATTTCATCATTGCGCTGCATCCTGTACCTCCAGTTGAATTGGACTGTCCTCGCAAATCGCGTACAGGCTGATGATCGCCCCTCTCGAACAAATCACCGCCTTGCTGCTCGACGTTTCGAAGTAACCTCGGCAAATGTGCCTTCTGATACAGTCATTTGATACACATCCTCTGAAACCAGTGTTTAGAGGTGGGCTCCGCACAAAGCGCTCTTGCTACCGTCAAGCCTCACCTAGTTTAACGGTAAAGATTCTTGCGGGTGATTGATCTGGTCATCGTCCCTACATCTCTGGAACGACGTCCATGATAGGAACGCGCCGGTTCGCCTGCTCTGCCACACCAGGAGCCATCAACCGTCTGCATGAGAGCGCAGGTTACAGCCCCTCATTTCTGCACTTGACGAGCTAGTGCATCGATCGGGGTCGCGAAGCACATTTGTAGTTGATGTTGCATGCTGAAATCCTAGCAGGTGACATATGACGAGCCCGGCAATGCGTGACATGGTTCGGCCATTTTGATCAATTGCTAGTATTGGTAGTTGTCCCGGCGCGAATTGTTGCGTCGCTTTCGTACGGTACGCAACAAGGAGATTCGATCCGTCGCAGGGAGTGAGCGATTGGCTATCGGGTGCTGAGTCTATGAACAGATGTGAGCTTCTATGTCTGCGCCGGGTTCTAAAACTAGAATCTTTCATATGATCGAAGGTACCCGGTATGAGTTCCCACGTCCGCGGTAATCAGCGTGCGTAGCGGATCGGCATCCAGTATTGGCGCAAGGCCTCGACCGCCGCTGGAATATCAAGGTGGACGCTACGGAGAAAGTCCTCGGTCTCGCGGCGGTCCGAGCAGCGGACAGTCCTGATCGTCGCGACTGTATGGCAGGATAGGCACCAAAAGGTCGTATTGACGTTGTTCGCGTCCAGCAACTGCGCCCACGCCGACAGTCTGAGCTGCATCGCGGCATAGACGCCCTGGCACCACGGGCGCGGATCGCTATCGCCATCGACTTCGGGCCGGTGCATCGGCTCGAACCGATCGGGCGCGGTCGAAAGGGTGTTGCTGATGTCGTTGTGGCGCAGCGCGACGGCCGATATCGCAGCGAACTCCGGCGTGCTGCCATGGTTGAAAGCGTCGGCATCAATCGCGAGCAGCGGGCAGATCCCAGTCGAGCGGGCTCATCGACACCGGCCCGGCTACGATCGCGGCGGCATCGCCGTCGAGCATGAGAATGCTGGTGGCGACAGGATGCCGATCGATGCGAGCTGGAGCCGTCGCTCATGTTCCGCGAGCGGCATCACGGCTGACGTCGTCGATCATGCTGCTTTGTGTCGACGCGGACTCATGCCGCAGTCTGTGCGGTACGATGGCGCACCGCCTTCCCATTCCAAGCGAGCAGCTCGTGCAGCTGATGGCTCCTGGTTCGCATGGACACGGTGCGCTCCCAGCACGTCTGTCAGGTAGACTTGTGGGTCGAGCTCATAGAGCTTTGCCGTGTTCACGAGCGAAGCCAGGATCGCGCAGCTCTCAGCGCCTTCTCGCTGCCGCTGAATAATGAGTTCCGTCTACCCCATCGCAATCGGGCGCATGGAACGCTCGACTGTGTTGCTGTCGACTTCGACGCGGCCGTCGCGGAGAAACAGCGTCAACCGGTCCCAGAGATTGAGCGCATAGTTTATCGCCTCTGTCAGCTTCGACTGGGAGAAGAGTTGGCCGACCAACTCGGTCAGTCGTATCTTGAGCGCCGCCATCAGCGGTGCACTTCGGGTGCGGCGGGCGGCCAGCCATTGCTCCGCACGGCTGCCACGGATCTCCGCTTCGATGGCATAGACTGCCTGCAGGCGTTCGATCACCTCGCGAGCGAACGGCGTCGGACATGGGCGAAAAAAGATGGCGAGCTGGATCACGCCGCCATGATGGCGGGGGAGCGCCTTGTAGGCGGCATAAGCATCTACTTGTAGAACGCCTGAAAAGCCCGTCAATTGTTCGGCGATCTCCTCCGTGCCACAGCCTTTGGCGAACAAGTAAGCAACCGCCGGCGGCGAAGGCCCGCCCCATGGCCGGTCATTCATGGCATGCGCCAAGAAATGTCGTCCGGGATCGAGCATCGGCATCGAGGTCTCGTCACAGAACAGGCGCGGTGCTGCCTGGATCATTCGTAGCTGGAGCTCGTAGAGGCTCTTGAGCCACCAGGTGGCGCGCTTGACCCAGCCGGCGAGCGTCGCGCCGTCGAGCTGGATGCCTGGCCGGTCAGGATCTGCACCTGCCGGTACAGCGGCAGATACCAGGCGAACTTCGAGACCACCATGTGGCTCACGAGTGCCGTCGAGGCCATACCACTCCAAATCAGGCATGGGAGCCTTCGCATGGACCCACCGGTGCAGCTGCGGCAGGCGTACTGGGATGGACCGTCCGCAAAGCAGCATCGCCGGGATCACGTCCAGCACCTCGCTGACGTCCTCGACCTTTCTTGTGAAGCAGGCTCTGGCAAGAGGGGCACGCGGTCGCTCCGGCTCCAGCACCTGCTCACAACGCGACAGGTGCTTGGGCAGCGCCCGTTGTTGCGGCGCGCTCTCTTGCGTCGCCTATCGAGCGACTTCGCCGCAGCTTCGTCGTCGTTGGCAGCTACAGACAGCGTGACACCGATGTCGAGATCATCCAGACCGAGCACAAGTTGCTCGTCAACGAGCACCGCAAGCCTCTCAGAACGCTTCCCGAAGATCATCTCTCTGAGTGTCTGCATTGTCACGAGCAGCTTCTCGTTCTCGGCGTCGAGCGCGAGCACCATCTCGGTCAGACCGCCGGATCGGTCGGGAGAGGGTCGGGACAAGGCGTCATGATCAGACCATTCATGCGCGCCCTGCATGCTGCAGCGAAATCCTCTCCTCTTACCCAACAACGGCCGGCTGCTTTAGGCTTGGACGAGACACGCGTCCATCCGAGCCCGTCGACCAGCATCGCAAGCTGCGTCGCACTCAGATGCACTACGCCGTCGCGGATCAATGCCCAGGTAAATTGCCCCTCGTGCAACGACTTCGTTAGCAGCACCATCCGCTGCCATTCCACGCTAGGAGCTTCAATTCATCCATGCGCTGCTGCGCAACACGAAGACGTCGCCGCAATACGGGTTCGCGCGCAGCGCTTCGCCCACCACGGCCGACAGCGTGTGCACTGACTCGCGAAAGTCGACCGGTTGTTCCGCCAGCACCACTTTGAGGTCGGATCTCAGTGCAATCACCGGATGCCCCGAAACGCCGACAGAAACCGTCGAAAGGGTCGCCAGTTCCACACCAGGCTCGATCCGGATGTGTGCCCCGTTCAGCTCGATCTCGATCACCCTGCAGTCGGCGACGGGCTGATCTCTGTCGACGAAATACGCTCGTCGGCTACGCCGCCACTCTCGCCACTAATTCGGATGGATACGAAGCTCGGCGCCTTGACAGCCATCGCCGCGACCCGGCGTTGCCAAACCGTGAGCAACCCGCGGGCAACGCCATTGCGTCGCGCTACCTGAGATGTTCACACCTTCCTGAAAGCCCTACATGCCCCGTGCCGACGCCTCAAGATCGGAGGATGGCGCTGTCCCAGTGTCCATTTCGGCAATGCACAAATGGCCGAAAAGCGTCTTGGCGAAGCCGGTCACCATGGCCATCGGCGGCCTCCGCGATCAGCTTAGGGACCAGATTGTAGGCGGCCACAGCGAAGGTAAAAGCCCATCAGCACCAATCACGGCACGGAAAGAGGATCTTCCCGTGCCCGGCGACCGTCTTGATCCAGCCGATGCCTCCTCGACGCGCTTGCAGATTTGCTGGCTGACGGCATGCCGGCTCGTTAGCTCATCAATCGTAAAGCTGCGGCCGCTGGTACTCTGCGCCACATGCGGCGTCAGCGCACAGCTCGTTGACGAGGTCTTCGGCGGCACGGGGTTTGTTTGGCGCCAAGGGTGATCCCTGTCGGCTCGTCACGAGGCTCCATCATGTGCAGCGCGGCCACCCCCGTTCGGTTGGCCGTCGGCCTGCATCAGCTAGACCTCAAACAGTACGCCATGGCCGTTTTCCATCAGCCATACCCGGTGACGCACAGCTTCGTCTCCTTGCTTTACCATTTCCGGTACACTTGGCATCGGGATCGGTGGTCGAGGCATGAAGGTCGTTGGAGCGTTCTGGCCATGGAAGACCGCTTCGGCATTTGCGCACACTAACTGGCGCCGACGGACCGCGGAGCCGTCCATCGGCTTGACGCTTTTCATCGAGTTCCTAGCCTCGATCAGCGTGACATCGACTGAGAAGCGATCGCTCGGCAGGAGCTTCTTCAGCATTGGCTGCTCAAGCATCGCCGGCAGGCACTTGGAGGCCATGTCATCTTTCCGCAGCCGCTCGCGGGCACACGAGATGTGCCGATCTAGTCTGCGCTATAGAAGACAACTTGTCAGTTTGGCCGCGCCTCCTTTATCATTGCGGGCTCCTTTTGGGATAGCATCGCCGTACCGATGATGCCTTCCCTCGCCAATTGCACAATCTCGGCCTCAGAAAGCCCTAGAAGCTCTGACAGAATCTCTCCGTTGTGCTCTCCGAGCGTGGGCGCCGCTGTGCGGATCGCGTAGGGCCGTCCGCCTTCGCGAATGGGCATAGATGGCTGCGGATGCAAGCCCACGAAAGCACGTTCGATTTCCTGCAGAAATGCGCGCGACTTGAGATGCGGATCATTGAGCAGGTCAATTGGCAGGCGGGCCACACCCGCAGCAACCTTTACGGCCTGCATCTCAGACATGGCTTCCTGCGGCCCACGTGCGAGCGTCCATTTCTCTATGGCAATCTCTATGAGATGCTCGATACCGCGGCGAGCTTCCGCAGACGCGAGCGATGGATCCGCGGCCCAGCCAGGGCGGCCAATAAGCAAGGCAAGCCTCTGCCACATCTCCTGGTCGGTGGCGGTTACTACGATCCAGCTGTCCTCACCCGCACACTGGAAGCAGCCATGCGGCACGAATTGTGGATGGCGGTTGCCATACCTTGGGGGAGGCATACCGCCAATCGAATGAACGGTGAGCCATGGCGCCACAAACGGCATCATGCATTCTATCTGAGCAAGATCAATGAACTGTCCATGGCCGGTATTGCGGGCATGAATCAAGGCAATCAGAACTGCAGCGCAGCCGTTCAATCCGCCGACGGCATCCCCGAAAGCTACGTGGCTCATCACGGGCGGGTCGTCGCAGCTTCCGATCACGCCCGGCAACCCCGAGCCCTGCTCCAGAGTCGAGCCATAGGCCCGGCAATCGCGATGAACGCTATCTGCCCCAAAGGCTGACATCGAGATCACAACGAGCCGAGGGTTGATGTCTCTGAGTACGTTGTAGCCAAGACCTAACTTCGGCAGAACATCCACCGAATAATTGTCGATGGCAACATCGGCTCCCGTTAAGAGCCGTTTGGCAAGAGCAAGGCCCTGCGGCCGCTTTAAGTCAAGTGTGATACCGCGCTTGTTTCGATTCATGACGCAAAAGCACGCTTTCTTTTCGTACATCTGGTCGTTAATGTAAGCAGGCCGTCGGTCAACACCGCGCCACCAATCCGGATATTGGATGGCTTCGATCTTGATGACATCCGCACCGAGATCAGCCAGTGTGCGCGTACACAATGGGCCCGCCCAGCCCATCGAGAAGTCGATGACGCGGACTCGTGCAACGGAAGTCGGTCGGGATCACTGCAGCCGGACGAGGCTTGTGGAGCGAGCGTCAAGTGTCTTCGGATATCGGCGAAAGCTTGCTGCTCGCCGGGAGCTGGAACCTTTCCGCCCCGGCGCGGCGGCGTAAGTGTCAGTCGCTGCATCGAGCCAGCGGTCAGGGCCTCTTCTTCGGCAAGCAGAACGGGAACGATTGCGCCCCGCTCCTTCCTCTCCGCGTCTTGGAGCAGATCTGACATACTGGGCACTGGTACGATAGGTATGTTGCGTTTCAGTCCCTCAGAAAACCACGCCTGAGCTGTCCGCGTCCTCAGCCTCGGCATGAACTGTCCCTCGATCCGCTCTATATGTTGCAGGCGATCGACGCCCAGGACCAGAGTCGGATCATCACGCAATTCGGCCAAGCCGAGCAGGTCACAGAACGCGCGCCATTGTGCCGGCGTGCCTGTCGTAACGCCAAGCCAGCCTCTTTTGGTTTCGTAGATCCCGGCGGGAAATGTCGGCCAGAAGCGGTTGATACCGATCCGGCGCATCACGTAGCCATGCGCAAACGTCTCGAACATAAGATACTCGCTGAGCGCGAGGCACGACTCGAAAATACTGAGCGACCACGACCGCCCTCTCCCGTCCTGCATTTGTAAAACCGCCGAAGAGGTCGCGGCGATGAAGCCCCACAGCCCGGCAAGGATACCTGTTTGGAAATCCGGCGCGTGCAATGGCCTTCCGTCAACCGGTCCAACCAACTTGATGAAGCCGGCCAGCGCGCGAACGGTCGAATCAGTTGCGGCAAATCTTGCATAGGGTCCTTCACGGCCGAACCAGCTCCCTTCGAGGTAGATCAACCCGGGGCGTCGCTGCCGGATCGCGATCATATCAATTGACGGGCAATCCGCTGTATCAACATCGCGGCCGTCGACCAGAATGTCGCAACTCTCGATCAGTTCAGTCAGGCGTGTCATCGCATCGTGCTCTTTCGCATCGACGACCATGCTTGACTTGTTGAAGTTAAGGAACGCAAACCACGCACTTTCACCACCGGGTGTAAGTGGCGCGCTCCGGCGAAGTGGATCCCCCGTCGGCGGCTCTACTTTCTGAACATTAGCGCCGAAATCGGCAAACAACCGGGCGCAGTAGCTCGTTGCTGCCGAGCTACCAAGTTCGACGACCCGCAGATGCGATAGCGCTTCGATCGATGTTTCCAACCTTCCGGTCATATTGATGCTCCTTGATCCTCCGCAATGCTAGGTAGACAACAACGACAATGCACTAGCGCATCGCTTCTTGCGAGCACTAGTCCAAGTTCATACGTACTCGCGATTTGGGAGCTCACGGCATTTGCGAGCCAGCGCCGATCCGGCTTGATCCAACGCCTCCTTCCCCTGCATCCACGATGTTCTCGATACCGACCGCGACGCGATCGATACGCGCCTAACCTCCGACATAAAGGTTCGCAACTTTTTTGCTGCAACAAGATTCGCGTTCAGAAGCTTTGGATTCCCTTTGCCGTGAGTACTGGCGGGGTCCGCCTGGTGGCTGACGCCTGATGCTTCCGCGATCGGCGGCCCCCAAATATGTGCCAGTCTCAAGACATTAAATCTCTTAAACGAAGCACGGCCGGAGAGGTGCGCGACATACTGGATCCCGTTGGGTTGGCTGCTCTTGCGCCGCTGCTCGACCGATTTCTCAGGCCTATTTTCCCGCTGCGCGACTACATCCGGGAGATCCCGACGGATGTAATCAACGTCCACCTGAGTGCTTCGAAAGCGCCCCGTTAGGCCGGCACCGCGACAAAGAAGGAGGCGCTCTTGCATTCTCAGTTTTCGTCGATCCGTAGATAATGCGCGCGCCGGGACTTCCGCACAAGGGCTGCTCGATCAACTCCCATGGGCGCAAACGGACTAAACCATGCCTACGCCACTTCGGCAGCTATTGAATCAGGTAGTAACTGCACCGTGCGTCCATTGATGACCACGCGCTCGATCTTCCGCATCAAGCAAACGGACGACACAATTGATTCTATCCCCGGGTAGCCAAAGTGACATCGCGGGAACATGCCAGGTTTCGGGACGCTTCTCCCTCATCCTCCTTTCGTTGCACCGTATCGCTCCGGCGAGGTCCGCCCTCCTTAGTTTGAGGTACGACCGGATGATTTGACGTTAAGTTTGGACCTAAGGCCACGACGCAAGTGCTAACCACGGTGTTGGGCGCCGAACGTCGGCGCGAGGCAGTTTCCTCGAGTATGTTTGTCTGGAAACGTTACAGGCCGGTGGGCCTTGTGCGTGGCGTAGCGCGTCGGCATGGATTGGCTCAGTCCTGCTGTTCACATCTAGTGTCAGCAAGCTCATCAGGGCAGCTTTGTTGAGTCCTGGCATTTGCTGTTAGCGTCGTCGCGATCCCGCCCTCCTTTGGCGCCTTGCGATGGGCGCGTTTTGCGGCCTCATTGAAGTGATCGGCTCGTGTCTATGCTTGACCATACACTCAAGTTGAACGTGACGGCACGCCGGGTCGCATCGCCGGCCTACCGCACTCAAGCCTTCAAGGCCATGGTTTGAGAATTACGCTTTGATGTCCGCTGACAAGGATTAGAAATAGAGCATCATCCGACCGTCAATCGCTGTTCGTACAGAAAGTCGTGCATAGGCGGAGGCGGGAACCGCAGGATGTCGGTGATCAAGCTGCCGCCTTCCCTATTGTCGGTCCGAGGTGTGCTCCCACCTTACTGCGGGAATCGAGCGGGCCCAAAAGCGTTTGACGGGCTTGCTCTACTGTGGTCGCCAATACACGGTGAATAGAAGGGCGCCCAATTGGGCCGCCTGCGCTTGCCTGGCAGACCGGGATGAACGCGAGCGCCTTCCCGACCATTCTCTCGCGCTGTTGGCGACGTTTGCTCGAGCCGGTATGGCTTTGTCGTTCCGGATCATCGGCGGGTGTCGATATGTCCAGGCCCTTTCGATCAACAAGTGGCGAACGCGGCCGCTTCCTTGGTGATGCCACCCCGCCCCGACGTTCAGATCGATGCCTCACAATGTCTGAAGCGCCTGCACGAGCGTCTCCAGAGACCACACCGAGACGGAACTCTTGTGGCGCGCTCCAGACATTTGGCCCACTTGCTGCGAACGAACCGCTTCGACCATCTCCTGAATCCGATCTGATGTGTCGGGTGATCGAACTGCTGCCCCTGAAGCCAGCGCAGATAACACATCGTCTAACCTTTCTTGCGAGGGTAAGTACAGCCGTACTTGATCATGAAGGCGCTCACCTATTACTCGTGGACTCGCCATGCCTCAACCGCTGCCACTCGAGCGCAAACGAGATCTCGCATAGCTCCGTGACCTTCACTCGGACTCCATACCGCCGTCAGTTTGCCGCCCTGCAACCGTACGCCCGCATTCCCTGGGATCAGCGATGGCACCACCACGGTGCATTCGTGGCCGAGCGACCGGATCAGGCGATAAAGACCATAGCTAGTTGGGCCAGCCTCGTAACAGGAAGTGGATGCGGTCAAACCGGTCGGCGTTTCATTCTAAGATCGGCGCATGTTGGTGGCCGAAGCATCGAGCTCACCGAAAGAACCGAACGTTCCTTTCCCGGCCCGCGCCCGGAATCGCGACCACATTCCTTTGCTTGGCATCAATTCCGATGAATGCTTCGTTATAATATCTGCCACGGCTCGTCCTCCTGTGATGAGGATCGTCTCGTCCGCCCGAGCAACCCTCGGACACGCAGTGTAGAGCGAGCCACCTCACCGGCAGACACAGCCATAGGCCTCACAAACAACCAGTCGGATAAGCCTTGAGTTTTTCTTCGGAGGCCCACGGCCTCCGATAATCGGCTGGCATCGTGGCGCTTAGGCCGCGATATAGGTCCGTGCGGCACGTGTCTCCTAGCGCATTCTTCGAACCATGTGACAAGATTGCACATCGACGTCCGTGACTAACCACCTAGGCGGCGAACTCGCCCCCGGTAACATCGATGGTTGCACCGGTGATAAACCCCGCCATCGACGACACCAGAAATGCTGCGACGTGCGCAATCTCTTCGGCTGTTCCAAGACGGCCGACCGGAATCCGGCTGAGAGCAG
Organism: Bradyrhizobium tropiciagri; assembly: GCF_001189845.1. GTDB lineage: Bacteria > Pseudomonadota > Alphaproteobacteria > Rhizobiales > Xanthobacteraceae > Bradyrhizobium > Bradyrhizobium tropiciagri. The sequence continues at coordinate 9,360 of NZ_LFLZ01000068.1, read as the reverse complement.
AGCGGTTGACTGCTGCCCCGGATGGTCCAGTCAGATCGCTGAGGATCCGTCCAGGAGCTATACAGTTGACCGTAATACCGTGTGGAGCGAGATCCCGCGCAGCAGCGCGCGTTAATCCGACTAGTCCCGCCTTGGATGCGGCATAATGCGGCCCTGCAATCAATGGCATCGCCCGACCCGCGAGTGAACCAATGTTGATGATGCGTCCATAGCCTGCTGCAATCATCGCTGGTGCTAAGAGCCGTATAAGATTGAAGGGACAGGTTAGATTGACATCGATCACCCGCGCCCACTCTTGTAGTGTGGTCTGCGAAAGCCAGGGTGTGTCCTGATCCACACGCTTGGGGGAGATGCCTGCATTGTTCACCAAAATCGCGATTTCGCCCCACCGGGCTTGAACGCGCTCAACAAATCTCTCCAGCTCGTTTTGCTGCGTTACGTCGGTCGTCTCAGCGTAGATCTGATGTCTCGGACAATCAAAGGCAACAAGCGCCCGCTCCACGTGTTCTACTTTGGTCGCCACAAAAGCGACCTGATAACCGTCAGCCAAAAACCGGCGCACGATTTCAAATCCTATCCCGCGAGCTCCTCCAGTCACGAGGGCAACTCGCCGGTCGCTATAGTCAAAATTATTTCCGGTCTTCGGCATAATTGTCAAACGTCCAGCTCGGTAGTGCACGGCTCACGAGGAAATCGCCTTTGTCGTTGTCGCATCCATTTAGCAAGTTCGCACACTCGGAAAAGTCACCCAAGTCGGAGACGTCAAGTGTTCGTTTCCAGTCTCTATGCATTACTGTCTTTGGGTTCCCAGGAGACGTTTTTCCCGGATGGACTGCACTTGTCCGCAGACATTGGAAGCAACTCTGTCCTATGAAGCAGCTCCATAGATTCTTCGCTAAACTCCCAGCATCAGCTTAGGGGCTGGCCAATGCCATGCTAGGCGTAGCGCTTTTGGTGTGGGGCATCGCTTCTAAGACGCAGTCGCACAATCGCTCAATGTCTCGGACCTGATGATCGGCCGTAATGCAAACCCGAATTCCTGCGCATCCTTGCGCAACGGTCGGAAAGAACGTTACCGACGTATAGAAGCCAGCATCGAGAAGTTCTCTTGCTGCTGCAATCGCATGAGCCTCCGATCCGGCGACGATCATCCTGATCGGAAGTGAATTGCCGTGGTTGCCGGTTGCGACGCAACGGTCAAAGACCTCGATCCGCTGCGACAATCGCCTCTGCCGTTCGCCGAGTTCTGCGGATCGATGAATCTTGCAAGAACCTAGCGCGGCGCCAACGGCCGCAAGATTGGGAGCAACTGAAAACGCATATGGAATGGAGTAGCGTCGAAACACTGCCTCCTGATCGCGCGTTCCAAGCATCAGTAAGCCACCCGATGCGCCAAATCCTTTTCCCAATGACGCAGCTATAATCGTGCGATCACCAAGAACATCCGGAAACTGAGAGCGAGCAAATCCTTCGCCTTGGCGTCCGAACAGGGATATTCCGTGAGCATCATCAATATAGAGGAAGAGGCCATAACGCTCCTGAAGCTGACGCAGTTCGTTAACGGGCGCATTGCCTCCCATAGAATAGACGCCATCGCACACGTAGGCGACAACCGGGTGCTCACGGCACAATCGTTCTAGAGCTTCGACGTCGTTGTGCGCAATCGTTTCCACCCGCGTTTCGTCTGCGACGACCGGCTTGTGATAGGCGAGCGAGATGTGCGCAACGCGATCGAACACGACAAGCGGCTTTCTTCCACCTGTCAATTGGCCCGACGCAAGGATCGGCATCGCGCCTAAGTTGGCGAGCATGACGGTAGAAAAGGCCAGCACGCGTGCGCGGAACATCTCCGATAAGATTGATTCGAGCTCTGACAAGAAATCAAAATTTAGCCGCGTTCGCGCGCAGGACCAGTGTAATGACCGATGCGCCTCAATTGCTTCGATAGCGCCAGCCACGATCAAGGGATGATTGTCCAGGCCAAGGTAGGAGCATCGCACGAAATCCGTGACCGCCGGCCGATTGTCAAGAGGCCCCGTGCCGAACGCAAAGTTGCGTCCGGTCGTGGACCTTCCCTGGACACCCATTAGACCAGCCGCGTGCGCCGCCTCGAAGTACGGACCGCTCTTATTGATCATGTAGGCGGTGTTCCTAAAATGACTGACCACGCGACCATCGTTTGAGAGCGGGCCCTGTTGTTGCATAATCTTCTCCATTCCGTCTGCGAAGTATCGCGCCGAGCGCTTGAACTTGAAGTTCTGCTTCATTTTGCGCCACCTGATGCGCCACTATGGTTCTAGCGCACTAAACCATCGGCTAGGTCGTCTGGACAGCTATCAGATCAGATGGGGCTAGAATCGCTACTAGAGCAGTTCCCGATCAGTTTCGTCGTGTCCCACGGCGACGCATTCGGGGCGTGAACAGTCACCACAGCGTTCGATTGCGCTTCACAAGCGTTCGACGTTCGCCGTCGGCCCTATGTAGCATCGCCTTCAGCAAGGCACATTCTAGATCGAATGAAGTGGGAGCTGTTCAGCAGGAGACAGAAGAGCGTTGCGCCTCGTCCGCACGACGTTCGCTTGTTGCGCCTTCTCTGCCGAGATTGTCCATTAGAGTGATCCGCGATCTTTGAATGAGCCCATGATTGACTCGACGCGGAATGTTTTCCCGTCGATCGGGAACCATTGGAGCGAACATGCTCGAAAGCGCAGACCGGCGAGGACGGTCATCGTCTCAAAGCGGTGCGGGATGGCGGCACGCGGCCGCCTGGCCTAGAGCGCATGCTTGCGAGCACGCGCCGTATTGCCCGGACGCCCATGAGCAAGTAGGCCCGGAGGATTGCACTCCAGGCCTCGCAGAACGGTGGGTAAACGTCCCGTGTCGCTCCGGTACCGTCAGGCGCACGTGGTCGTTCCGACCAGCGCATTAACAGTTCCGCATTTATTCGACCCAGCTTCTGCAGGCGGACAGCGAAGCTCCGGTTTATGCAACCAGAGACGCTACCGCAGAATCGATTTCTCGACCGTTATTGACATAGGCGACCAAAACGACGGTGATGATCGGCCGAGCTTCGGATCGTTGCTCGCTATCGCCCTCGATAGCTGTCGGACCTGAGCACCAGGTGGCATCCACACAAGAATTCCTTCCGCTGAGACGTTGCCACCTGTCGCGGCCTACAGATCTTACTTGATCCTCGGATCCGTTCGCCGACACCAGATTAGTTCGGAATAGACGATCTGCGTTTTTTTGTCCGGCGCACCTGAAATCCGCACAACCTCCATCGTATTGGGGCCTTGCCAGTATTAAGCGAGCTACCGAATGCAATATCACTTCGCGTTAGAATACCAGCCCAAGTAAGGCCGCAGCCGAAGATCACCCTTGACCGCATTGCACTCAACGCTCGCGCACTGGATCCGCTGACGGCTCGCTTCGTGTACGCACCTCTATCGCGTCAAGCATATCTTGATTGCGATCCAGAAAGCCTGTGAACACATCAACAATGAGGTCCGCATCAACGCGATTCATGGGCGTGGAGATCGACGCAGCGGCGCCGTGCGGCAATATTATGCCGTTCTCTGTAAAATAGTGTGTGAGTCGCCTCATTAGGGCGGCTTCGGCGGGCGTAGGAAACGCTTCACGAAAATCATTCGGGATTCGAGGCATCGGATGAATACGAAAGAGCGACGCGGCTCCGGTCACGCACAGCGGTGCGCCCCGGCTTGAGATGACCCGACGCATCCCATCTCGGACAATGTTTCCCAGCTCCTCGAGATGTGCAAACGCCGCGTGGTCCAGATGCAGCATTGCGGTAAGACCCGCGATCATGGATAAAGGATTGGCGGAAAATGTGCCGCCTTGTGGCAGCAGTGGTCGATCAGATGAAGCATCGAAGACTGTCATCACCTCCTTGCGACCTCCGACTGCGCCAATTGGCAAGCCGCCGCCAATGATTTTTCCCATCGTCACGAGATCCGGAACAAGGCCATAGCGGGCAGAAGCGCCCCGAAAACTCTGCCTGAGATTCAACACCTCATCAGCAATAACCAGAATGCCATTCTTATTAGCGGTTTTCTGAACCGCAGCAATAAAATCAGCACTCGGCGCAATCAGACCACCGCGGCTCGGCATCGGATCTAGAACGATGGCAGCAAGCTTCTGCGCATGCAATGACAACAATCGGTGTGCACCTTCAACATCATTGAAGCGAAGCACAACTACGTCGTCGAGTACGCTTGGTGGCGTCCCACGATAGATTGCTGTCGACTTGGGTGCGCTGGGATCACCCCAATTGTCCGGCGTCGCCGCCAAGCTTACCTCGGCCCAGTCGTAAGCACCATGATAAGCGCCTTCGAATTTGGCGATTTTCGTCCGGCCCGTGAAGGTCCTCGCTGCCTTCACCGCGAATAACACAGCTTCGGTGCCCGTGTTGACGAACCGAACACGATCAACCCGTGGAATTCGGCCGCAAAGTAGTTCGGCAAGCTCGATTTCGCTCTCTGTCGGATTTGCGAAGCAGCTGCCACGCTGAAGTTGGCTCGTTAGCGCTTCCACGATGGGCGCGAAGGCGTGGCCGTGGATCAAAGTCGTGAAGTTGCCGTTAAGATCAAGAAACCGGCGACCATCAACATCGAAAAGATAGCTACCCATTCCGCGCTCGACGTAGAGCGGCATTGGATCGCGCACGATAGTCACTCGGGAAGTGCCATCAGGAAAAACTAGCCGCGCCCGAGCAAAGCTGTCCTTGGATCCCCGCCCAGAACGCACAGTTCGTGCCATACTCGAACCAGTGGATAGCGGCACTACGGTGTCCTCCTCGATCAATTTTGCCTGTTGTTCTAAGTGAACAGAGCGTTAGCCAGTCACTCATACCTCATCTTCTGAACCCTCTATTTGGCCGGCAGCATCCGGACGCATTTGTTTCGGAGCGAGATTGAGCGGACTGAACGATCGTGACGCGTAATGTAAAGTGTAAGTTGCGCATGGATCAGCTGAACTCCTTCTGAACCGCTGACATTCTTTATCTACAGACCGCCTTGCGACATAAACTCATGTCGAATGGGACTGCCGACGAATGAACCCACCGCGCATGAACGCAATGGCAGCTTGGTCGTTGCTGCAGAACATCATCATGCCTTGGCCGAGTGTGAGAGATGATGATGCACCACACCTTTGATCGTCCGACGATCATTAGCACCGCAGTCGCATCGGCAACCATCACGCGCTACTCTAGCTCGCTTTATCATGACGATAAACCAAGCGCCTTAATTCCTCGCCGGTCAGCCAAACGAGCAGATTGTCTTCAGTAATTTTCTCTTCCACCAGCTGTAATATCGCCCCACCGGATTCATGATGCGTGTGACCGTATTGCCCAAGAACGCCCTTATCCAGTGTCCAATGCCCCGCAAGTCCGCATACGAAGTCAGGCGCCCACATGGCGAACGATATACCGCGTAATACGGCGGCCATAATCTTTGGCATACCCTGTCCTCTAAAATCTTTACGCAACCAAAAATCGCCATGATAGGCTACTTTGCCCCTAATATTCCTTGCGCTAGGTGCCGTGCAAGTACAACGATCCCGCGGGTGCGCCTGTCTTACCGGGTCCGCGTAAAACGCCTTCAGGGATTCAAGATGCTCGGCCAAGTTACTGTGCTGAAGGTCATATAGTCGAGCAGCCTCCACAAGCGCGACCTCATTATTCTGGTCCGCGCCGATCATCCAATATCCCTCGCCCGACTTAATTGGCGAGCAATCTGGTCGGAAAATCGGTTCTGTTGGCCTTTTCGTTTCAAGACTCCGCGTGATCGCGACATACTCGTTAAAATCAAAGCCAATCGAAAGCTTCATGCCCTTTTGCGCTGCAGCGTCGTCATATACGCGAAGAAAGCGCGAGACTTGCAACGGATCAAACACGCTTCTCATTGCTACACCTTGGCATTTGGTTGATGAGTCCATGTTCGCCTTTTGCGGCGGGTTCTAATTGACAGTTAGGACATCAACAATGGATCTAGACCCTGCCTACTTTCCGTGGGAGAGCAGGTCGGCATTTGGAGAACCTTCGCTCGGCAGAATGCAAAGACGCGAGGCCTCGCGGGTGGTTAGGCCTCGTGGCATACGATCTCGCGCGCTTAGTGCGATCGTGCTTGTCACTTCCGGCAAGCATCCCAACACTATGCAAAATGAGGAGAAATGCTCCTGGCATGGCTATTTATACTCTCGCTCCGTCCACCATGGAAAATAGTCTGGCATATCGGCCGATACGCTGTCGCGGAACATCGCGGAACGCTTTTCCAGAAACGCCATTATGCCTTCTTTACCATCGGGCGAACGGCCGCGCGTATAGATGCCGCGGCTATCGATCTTGTGGGCTTCCATCGGATCGTCGGCGCCTAGCATACGCCACATCATCTGCCGAGTCAGAGCAATGGACACGGGGGCGGTCTTCTCGGCAATCTCCCGGGCAAGCGCACGCGCCGTAGGCAGCAGTTGATCGGGCGGCACTACTCTGCTGACGAGCCGGCCGGTGAACGCTTCCTGCGCGGAGAACACCCGTCCACTGTAGCACCACTCCAGGGATTGCGCGATACCAACAATGCGCGGCAGGAACCAGCTCGAGGCTCCTTCCGGTACGAGCCCACGCCTGGAGAACACAAAGCCGAACCGTGCGGCTTCAGACGCTATGCGGATGTCCATCGCGAGCTGCATGGTCGCGCCCATGCCGACGGCCGGCCCATTCACCGCGGCGATCACAGGTTTGAGGCACTTGAAGATTCGCAGCGTGAGCTTGCCGCCGCCATCGCTGACTTTCGGATCGCTGTAATCGACCATACCATTTGGTAGCCGTTTAATGTGCCAGCCTCGCGCGTCGCGGTCAAAGGTATCGGCGCCTGATGAAAGATCGGCACCTGCGCAAAAGGCACGGCCTTCGCCAGTAACGAGAATGACACGGATATCGTCGTCCTCATCGGCGCGCTCGAAGGCGTCTATGATTTCCCGCTCCATGGTGGAGGTGCAAGCATTGAGCTTCTCCGGCCGGTTCAAGGTAATCGTAAGGATCTCTCTGCGACCTCATACTTGATGGCCTCGTAAGACATGGTGATTCCCTCACTTCTTATCTAGTTATCTAGCTTAAGGCGGTTGACTGCGACGATACTGTGTCTCAAATGCTTGGACCTCCACTTTCTCGATATTTCAAGGCCTTGGCTTCGTACCAGAATCAATTGTGAGCGAGGACAAACGTTTTAAGACCTGATTACCTGGCCCGCATCGTTCAGCGGACCGGTCCCTCTCGAATGGTTTCCGAGTAGCGGTCCTCAACTCGACGGCGCATATCTCGTAGACGCCTTTCTTCCGGAATGGAGGGCTCCCACTTACTTACCTGAGAGCCACAAGCAGCGAACCTACTTGAGTTAGGAGTATTGGGACTCCCACTCGATGTTTGAGCTCAGAGAGAGAGCACGTTGATTGATATCGAGCTTAGAGGTGTCGCCGGAGTTGCTGTGGAACGCCGGAGCACGCGTCCGTTTAGGGTCTCAGCGAACTCTTCGAGAATGCTGGTCGCCATCCAGAGCCTCATGTTTAACGTTCTTCTCTCGATTGCTAGGTCTGCGCCGCTTCGTCGATCTTCCAGCTTGACGCCGCGCCTAGCGGACCGCCGTATGCTTACGACCGTGGCCCGTTGAGAGGCTAGAGACACCAGGATCGAGCGCCCAGCTGGTTAGGCTGTCAAGCAGCGCCTGCACTTATTGTCGGTGACACCATCGACAATGATCAGTGGATACTTGATGCCTTCGTTGTCGATGCCGATGACCCGATCACTGTTTGCTCATCGTGGGTATGCGGACCAACTGCCTGGATCGCAAGCAGATCAAGCCACCGCCAATTCGACGACATCGACTTGACCTTGCTTTGTGCCGACATCGCGATCAACCGACGAGAGACGGCCGAATTCGGACCAGTTGCCGCCCAATTTTGCGGTGATCCCTGACAGCTCTCCTTCCGCCGCGGCAGGGCGAACAGCCAGCCATGGCCGAAAGATCGAGGCTCGTGGACCGGATAGCATTATTCTTCCGATCCGCGCCCACCTCGAACAGGCTCGTTGTTCCGACCGGCTCATGGCGCCTGATGATGAGCGCAGCGGCGGATCCCACCAAAGTGTCTGGGCAAGAGCGATCGAGCATCTGTCTAGCCGGACTCTTCCTCACCTGCACGTTCTTCTCTCCCGGCGCCCTCAGCTGCCTCGCCTCAGAGACGTTCAAGCCCCGATTTGGCCGTCCAATTGTGAGTCATCGCGTCTGACATCTCGGGCCTGCTAGCCAGACCAGCCGTCTTCGCCAGCCGCATGCTTCTTCAATACTGCGTTCTGACGTGCTTACTCCGTAGGACAATGAAACCACGTACGCGCATTCAGAGAACAGAATTCACGCTTTGACTGACGCTGCCAGTGGCGAGCGCCCCGATCACTACGTGGCTATCGTTGTCGGCAAGACTGATTGCGGTCGCGCGCAATGCGAAATACGGCGAAAATTGGCATCGACAATTGCTCTCGAGCACAGGTAGTGCGCTAGAGGTAATGGCCCCACCCGTCAATCATAATGGTCTGCTCAGGTTGGCGATTCCCAGAGAGTCGACTCCCGAGTCATGCCCTCGGTTCGCCCTGTCAATCTCTTTAGCTCTTTTCTGAAGCGGAACCTCGGTTGCTAAATTGGTAGCTATACCCGGTCTGTTGAACGAGGCGCCGTCGCGCGGGTTGCGCTTTCTCTTTTTTCCTGATCGGCGGCCGTGGCACTCTAGGTTCTTGGTCCCCGCTATGGGGTAGGTTCTACACGGCTGCGCCACCACGACGGAGGCAGTCCGTCGAGCAATACAAAATAGTCAATAGAGCCTGGGAGCGTTCGCCAAGCGCTACGGGGTCAATCAGAAGACCGTCCGCGAAGTGGAAGCAGCGCAAGACCGTCGCTGATCTCCCGACAGGTCCCAAAGATGCCAAGTCGACTGTCCCTTCCGTCGAAGAGAAGGCGATCATCGTTGCTTTTCGGCGGCATACGCTGTTGCCGCTCCATCTGACGCGGTCATCCCTACATCGCTGCCTTCAGCGCCACGGCATCAGCCGATTGCCGGAGGTCGAAGGCAGTAAGCCCTCGAAGAAGAAGTTCAATGCTTATCCGATCGGCTAATTCCACATCGACATTGCCGAGCTGCAGACCGCCGAAGGCAAGCTCTACCTGTATGTCGCCATCGATCGCACCAGCAAGTTCGCCTTCGTGCAACTGGTCAGGAAGACGGGACGGACTTCCGCCTCGGCCTTCCTCGAAGCTCTAACCGCGGCAGTCCCCTACAAGATCCACACAGTTCTCACCG
>NZ_LFLZ01000067.1 GCF_001189845.1 Bradyrhizobium tropiciagri | reverse complement strand
GCCGGGTTTTGGTCGTCGTGGGGATCGAGGCCCCGGCATCGTGCAGCAATTCGTATCTGGGGTAATGGGTCCTGGCTTGCGCCAGGACGACGGTGGGGATGGTTCGCGATTCAACGTCCCAAACACGCGATGTCATCACCCGCGAAAGCGAAAGCGGGTGATCCATATTCCAGAGGCAGTCGTTATCGGGCGCTCGCGTTGCTGCGATCATTTGCGCCGTCGGGCAAATTGGTAATTGGCATTGGAGCAACCAGGAGCGCAGACTTGTCAGGCTGGCCAAGCGTGCCGTACGTTGCATGAGCAACCTGAAGTCGAAATACCAAAGGACCCGCCGCCGTGATCGCGACGCAGCCCGGGGCTGTTACCAGCGAGCTGTTTCAAATCGCCTCTGATGTCCCGGAGCATCGCCGCGATGCTGTGCTCGACGACATCAGTAGCATCATCGATACGAACTGGCTGACCGAAGGACGATTCTGGTCGCGCCAGCACTCACCGTTCAAGGCCGACCACGGCATCGTCTTGCTTCATCAAGGCGATGCATGCGTGGCCTACATGATCATCCAGCGTCTGGCGCTGGCCGGCACGCCGGTGATCTATCTGTCAGGCACCGCAGTCCGGGACACCTATCGTGGCGGCGGCTTCTTCAAGCGGATGTTCGAGACCGCGATGACGGCGGAGTTCGGCGGCCCGGCGGCGCCGGCAGAATTCTGCCTGTGCTGGCGGACGCGAAATCCCATCATCTACGTTCTGGGCCGCGCGCAATGCCGCAGCGTCGTGCCGGCCATTCCGGCTGAGACGCATGGGGGCGATCTCGATGAACTCTGTCTCAGCCTGGCTGCCATCCTGTATCCGCGCCAGGCCATCGAGAAGGCGACGATGGCGATGCGAGGCGCCTATGGCCAGCTTCGCTATCGCGATGAGCCGACGACCCAGACTTCGCCGGACGTCGACCGATGGTTCGCGCAGACCATTCCGGACAGTGCAGACGCGGTGTTCTGCGCCGGATGGGCTGGCAATCGCTGGTCGCGGCGTTGAGCGACGAGGGGCGCGTTGAGCGCAATTGCGCACCTGAGGGCAGTCCGAAGGACTGAGCCCGGAATCCATAGAGCCGCGTAACTCGTGGATGAATGGATTCCGGGTTCTCGCTTCGCGAGCCCCGGAATGACGGAGGAGGCTGCGGCTTGCGCCGTCGGGCAAATCAGTGGCAGGGGGCCGCCGAGCGCGCGCGACAGAGACTTCCGCTATTAAGAAATCCCTCAAACCGTTGGCCTGCAACTCATTGGGATTACCTCCAGCAGGAGCCGACCAGGTGCTTCCACAGCAACCCATTTCGGGACCGATTTGATGGTCAGCTTGGTCTCGGGGCGCACACTATCTCGGTCGCCAAGGCGCCGCAGAGAAGCGCGATCTTTCAATAGGGTACTTGTGGGACTTCCGATCCGTTGTAAGGTGGAGCATGCGGCACTCGCATGGCTGTTGCCCAAAAAGGGCAGGCATCACCATAACAGGAGCGAACCAACGCGCCGGTTTTTGGGATCGAGACCGACATGGCTGGCGGCGGATCGTTCGATACGTTCCCCAAATTGCTGCTGCGAAATGCCGCGCAGTTTGGCACGCGGCCAGCGTTTCGGCACAAGGATCTCGGTATCTGGCAGAACTGGACCTGGGCTCAAGTTGCCGAGATCGTGCGAGCTTACGCCGCCGGCCTGGATCGCCTTGGCCTGCGGCAAGGCGACACGATCGCTGTTGTTGGCTCAAATCGGCCGAAGCTTTACTGGACCATGATGGCAGCGCAGATGCTGCGCGCCATTCCCGTTCCGGTCTACTCGGATGCCGTGGCGGATGAGCTTGCCTTCGTCCTCGCTCACGCCGAGGCGAAGCTCGTCGCAGCGCAGGACCAGGAGCAGGTCGACAAGGTCTTGTCGGTGTCCGACCGACTGCCGCAACTCAACAAGATTGTCTACGACGAGCCGCGCGGCCTCGACGGCTACGACCGCAGTGGATTGATCGCAATCGGCGATATCATCGAGGACGGTCGCGCCGCGCTTGCGGCCGACGTGGCTCTTGGTGAACGGATTGATGAATACGTTCGAGCGGGGAACGGTTCGGACATTGCGGTCATCCTCTACACCTCGGGAACGACTGGAGCGCCGAAGGGTGTCATGCTGTCGGCGCGCGGCTGCATCGATGCTGCAACCGACACCACACGATTCGACAAGCTGACCGACAAGGACGTGGTGCTCGCCTATCTGCCGCTGGCCTGGGCGGGCGATCATTACGTCAGCTATGTGCAGGGCCTCGTGGCTGGATTCTGCATGGCGTGTCCCGAGAGCAGCGACACAATCGAGCAGGATCGGCATGAGATAGGACCAACCTTCTACCTGGCCCCGCCACGCGGTTTCGAAGCCATGCTGACGCGGTTGATGGTCCGCATGGAGGACGCCGCGCCGCTCAAGCGGCGATTGTTCAACTACTTTCTGGACGTCGCACGCCGGTATGGCGAGCAAGTCTTGACCGGACGTCCGGTACCGCTGTCGGGCCGGTTGCTCTATGCGCTCGGACGCTGGCTGGTCTACGAGCCTCTCAAGAACGTCCTCGGCTTGTCTCTGGTGCGGGTCGCCTACACTGGAGGCGAAGCCATCGGTCCGGATCTGTTCGCGTTATACCGCTCGATTGGATTGAATCTGAAACAACTCTACGGCCAGACCGAAGCGTTCCTTTATGTAACGTGCCAGCCTGATGGCGAGATCTACTCGGACACGGTTGGCCCGGCGGCGCCCAACGTTGACATCCGCATTGCGGAATCGGGCGAAGTGCAGTTCCGCTCGCCCGGCATGTTCCTCGGATATTTCAAGGATCAGGCAAAGACCGCGGAAGCCATGACGTCCGACGGATACGTCAGGACCGGCGATGCGGGCTTTTTTGACGAGAAGACCGGGCATCTGAAGATCATCGATCGTGCGAAGGACGTCGGTCGGCTGGTTGACGGCACGATGTTTGCCCCGAAGTACCTTGAGAACAAGCTGAAGTTCTATCCCAATATCAAGGAAGCGATCACGCTCGGTGATTCCCGGGAGTTCGTTTGCGCGATGCTCAACATCGACCCGGTCGCCGTCGCGAATTGGGCGGAACGCAACAACGTCGCCTACGGATCCTATCAGGAGCTTGCCGGGCATCCGCTGGTCTACGACATGGTCGCGAAGGACGTCGCCGCGGTGAACCGCTCGCTGGCCGGGGAAAAGGCGCTTGCAGGCGCCCAGATCCGCCGCTTTCTCATTCTGCACAAGGAGCTCGACGCGGATGATGGCGAACTGACCCGCACGCAGAAGGTACGCCGCCGCTTCATTGCCGAGCGCTATGCGCCGTTGGTTACGGCACTCTACAACGGGGCGCATGACGCCGACATTTCCACCGAAGTCACCTTCGAGGATGGCCGGAAGGGCACGACCGCGGCACGGGTCAGGATTTGCGACATGCAAGCCATTGGTTCGGGGGAATCTCTGGGGAGAGCCGCATGAGAGCGCCGGACACCAACGACATCTTGCTTGAGGTCGAGCGCGTGGTGCTCTCCTTCGGAGGTGTCAAGGCGCTGAGGGACGTTTCGTTCAACATCAGAAAAGGCGAAATCCGGGCCATCATCGGCCCCAACGGTGCCGGCAAGACTTCGATGCTGAACGTCATCAACGGTTTCTATCGCCCCAATCACGGCGCCATCACCTTCAAAGGGCGCACCCGGGCCAAGATGCAGCCCTTCGAGGCGGCACGGGGCGGCATCGCGCGCACCTTTCAGAATGTCGCCCTGTTCAAGGGCATGAGCGCGCTCGACAACATCATGGCAGGCCGTACCTTGAAGGTGCGCCGGGGCCTGTTGTGGCAGGTGCTGCGTTTGGGCCCAGCTCTGGCGGAGGAGGTCGAGCATCGGCGCAAGGTCGAGGAGATCATCGACTTCCTCGAGATAGAGACAATCCGCAAGGTGCCGGTCGGGCGTTTGCCGTATGGTTTGCAGAAGCGTGTCGAACTTGGTCGCGCTCTGGCGATGGAGCCCGACCTTCTTCTCCTCGACGAGCCGATGGCCGGCATGAACCTCGAGGAGAAGGAGGACATGTCGCGGTTCATCATAGATGTGAACAATCATTACGGCACGACCATCGCCCTGATCGAGCACGATATGGCCGTGGTCATGGATCTCTCGGATCGCGTGGCGGTACTTGATCACGGCGTAAAGATCGCCGACGGCACGCCTGACGAGGTGAAGCGAAGCCAGGTTGTCATCGACGCCTATCTCGGCGTTGCACACTGAGGAGGCTTCGTGATCGCATTCGGTCAGTTTCTCGAGGTCCTGATCGGCGGATTGATGTCCGGCGTGCTCTATTCGCTGGTCGCGCTCGGCTTCGTGCTGATCTTCAAGGCATCCGGCGTGTTCAATTATGCGCAGGGAGCGATGGTATTGCTCGCAGGGCTGGCGCTGGTTCGTGCCCTCGACCTCCTGGTCGCCAATGGTTTTCCGCTTTGGGTCGCGGTCGTGCTCGCCATCGGTTTTGCCGCCGTGATCATGGCGGCAACGGCCTGGCTCATCGAGCGGTTCGTGATCGGACCTCTCGTCAACCAGGACGCCCTCACGCTGTTCATGTCTACGATCGGCGTGACGTTCGTCATCGAGGGCGTGGCGGAGATGATCTTCGGATCGGATGTCTACCCGTTGCGGCTGTTCCCGACCGACGCCTGGTTTTTGTTTGAAGGGCTCTTTCCGGGCGGGATTCTGGTCAACAAGCTGGACGTCTGGGGCGCGTTGATTGCTGGCATCCTGGTCGGCGGCCTCGCGATCTTCTTTCAGCGCACCAAGACCGGTCGTGCGCTCAGGGCCGTGGCCGACGACCATCTTGCGGCGCACTCGGTCGGGATTCCAATCAGTTGGATTTGGTTCGTGGTCTGGCTCGTTGCCGGTCTCGTTGCGTTGGTCGCGGCGACGGTGTGGGGTACCAAGCTTGGCGTGCAGTTCTCCATCACCTTCCTTGCGCTGAAGGCCCTGCCGGTTTTGATCATCGGAGGCCTCACCTCCATTCCGGGAGCCATCGTCGGCGGGCTCATCGTGGGGGCGGGTGAGAAGATTGCCGAGGTGTATCTGGGGCCATCCATCGGCGGCGGTATCGAATACTGGTTTGCCTACGTGCTGGCGTTGGCGGTGCTGCTTGTGCGGCCACAGGGGCTGTTCGGCGAGCGGATCATCGAACGCATCTGAGGCAAGGAGGTCGGTGTGCTCTATCGCGAAGCTGGCCAGTTCAAGACGACCTACGCGGAAGACATGGCGATCTTCCCGATCCGTCAGGATCGTATTGCGCTCGCCATCTTGGTCGGGATTGCCTTCATTGGCGTGCCGCTGTTGGCCACCTTCCATGTCTGGCCGTTCGGCAGCGACTATCTGCTGTGGGCCATCTTGCTGCCCTTCCTCATCCTGGCGCTCGCCGCCATCGGCACCAACATTCTCGTCGGCTATTGCGGCCAGATCTCGCTCGGCAGCGGCGCATTCATGGCCATCGGCGCTTATTCGGCCTACAAGCTGGCGACCGGCGTCCACATCCCGCTGGCCTCGCTCGGCTTCGCGATCGCGATCCCACCATTGCCCGTACTGGCGTCCATTCTGCTCGGCGGGCTCATGTCGGCGGGTGTTGGAATCCTGTTCGGTATTCCCAGTCTGCGCATCAAGGGCCTCTATCTGGCAGTTGCGACGCTTGCCGCGCAGTTCTTCTTCGATTGGGCGTTCCTGCGGCTCCCGTGGTTCACCAACTATGCGCCGTCAGGATCGGTGAATGCGCCGGAACTGGATTTCTTCGGCGTGGTCGTTCGTACGCCGGTCGAGCGCTACCTGCTGTGCCTGCTCTTTGTGACCGTGCTTGCGGTGTTGGCGAAGAATCTCGTTCGCGGCAATCTCGGCAGGCAGTGGATGGCGATCCGCGACATGGATATCGCCGCCGAACTGATCGGCATCCGGCCGCTCTACGCGAAGCTGACGGCTTTCGCGGTCTCTTCGTTCATCATCGGAGTGGCGGGCGCACTCTGGGGGTTCGTCTACCTCGGTTCATGGGAGCCGCTTGCATTCTCGATCGAACGCTCGCTGGATCTTCTGTTCATGGTCATCATCGGCGGGCTCGGATCGATCATGGGTTCGTTCATCGGGGCGGCCTTCATCCTCATCGTGCCGATCCTGCTGAATGTGCTTCCAACCGAACTCGGCCTGCCGCTGTCCACGCAAACGATCACTCACCTCCAGTTCATCATCTTCGGATCGTTGATCTGTTATCTTCTCATCAAGGAACCCCATGGCTTCGCCAGGCTGATATCGATCGGTAAGGAGAAGCTCAGACTTTGGCCGTTTCCCTATTGAAGGAGCGATCGTGCCTCGATCGCAACGCGGAGGGCGGCCGTTGACAACCGAGAGGAAGGAAAAACCCCGCGGGATTTTAAGGAGGAGGTTATCAACATGGCAGGTATTGCACGCAATGTACTGATACTGGCGGCCGCCCTGTCGGGCGCGGCGTTCAGCGCACCGGCCGCAGCGCAAAACGAGCAGTTCGTTCCAATTCTGTCCTACCGGACCGGACCGTACGCTGTGAACGGCGCCCCCTACGCGAACGGCGTTGTGGACTACTATAACCTGATCAATGAGCGTGACGGCGGCATCAACGGCGTCAAGATTCTGTTCGAAGAGTGCGAGACGGCTTACGCGACCGACAAGGGCGTCGAGTGTTACGAGCGCCTCAAGAGCAAGGGGCCGACCGGGGCGGCGTTTATCAACCCGCTGTCGACCGGCATCACCTTCGCACTGACCGAAAAGACCGCGACCGACAAGATCCCGATCATCACGATGGGCTACGGCCGCGCCGATTCCAAGAACGGTGCGGTGTTCGCGTACAACTTCCCGTTGCTCGGCACTTACTGGTCCGCGGCCGATATCGCGATCCAGCACATCGCCAAGGAACTCGGCGGGTTCGACAAGTTGAAAGGCCGGAAGATTTCGCTGCTGTACCACGACAGCCCCTATGGCAAGGAGCCGATCCCGATGCTGCAGGTGTTGGCGCAGAAGTACGGCTTTGAGTTCACCCCGATCCCGGTCACGCACCCCGGTGTCGAGCAGAAGTCGCAATGGCTGGCGATCCGCCAGCAGCGGCCGGACTATGTCCTGGTCTGGGGCTGGGGCGTCATGAACAGCACTGCGATCAAGGAAGCAGCGGCTGTTGCCTATCCGCGCGACAAGTTGGTCGGTGTTTGGTGGTCGGGCGCAGAGCCGGATGTGACGCCGGCAGGTGATCAAGCCGCCGGCTACAAGTCACTGATGCTTCAGCATGGCGCCGGCAAGTTTCCCGTGCATGCCGACCTGGAGAAATACATCTACGCGAAGGGCAAAGGTTCAACCGAGCCTGGCAAGATCGGCGAAGTTCTCTACAACCGCGGCTTGGCGAATGCCATGCTCGGCGTGGAGGCGATCCGCAAGGCGCAGGAAAAATTCGGCAAGAAGCCGCTGACGGGCGAGCAGGTCCGTTGGGGGCTTGAGAACCTCATCCTCACCGATGCACGTATCAAGGAACTCGGCTTCGAGGGGATGTTGAAGCCGGTGAGCATTTCCTGCTCCGACCACGAGGGCGCCCGCTACGGGCGCGTCCAGCAGTGGGATGGCAAGGGTTGGAAAATCATCTCGGACTGGTACACGGCCGACGAATCTCTCATCGAGCCGCTCGTCGCGGATGTGTCCGCGAAGTATGCCGCGGAGAAGAAGATCAAGCCGCGCGACTGCGCGAAGGAAACCTGAGCATGCATGAGCGATCCGGGATGCAGGTTTGCCTGCTCCCGGATCCCGCAAGGTGCAACCATTTGGAGGTCCGCGCGTGTCAACTGCCAAGGTCGCCATGACGACGGAAGCGGCGCTGGTTCTGTCGGTCAACAATATCGAGGTTGTCTATGATCACGTCATCCTCGTGTTGAAGGGCGTATCGCTGGAGGTGCCGCGGGGCGGCATTGTTGCGCTTCTCGGCGCCAATGGCGCCGGCAAGACCACGACGCTGAAGGCGGTCTCCAATCTGCTGCACGCGGAGCGCGGCGAGGTCACCAAGGGCTCGATCCTGTTCGATGGCGTCGAGGTGAAGTCCTTGTCGCCAAATGATCTGGTGCGGCGCGGCTGCATTCAGGTGATGGAGGGGCGTCGTGCCTTCGCTCATCTTACGGTCGAGGAGAATATCCTGACCGGAGCCTTCACGCGCAGGGACGGCAAGTCAGCCATCGCGCAGGATCTCGAACGGGTCTACGCCTATTTCCCGCGCCTCCGCGAACGGCGCGGTTCCACCGCCGGTTATACGTCGGGCGGCGAACAGCAAATGTGCGTGATCGGCCGCGCGCTGATGTCGCGCCCGAAGATGATCCTGCTCGATGAACCTTCGATGGGCCTCGCGCCGCAGATCGTGGAGGAGATCTTCGAAATCGTGAGGGGCCTCAACATCAAGGAAGGCGTCTCATTCCTTCTCGCCGAACAGAACACCAACATGGCGCTCAGATATGCCAGCCACGGCTACATCCTCGAAAATGGCCGCGTCGTGATGGACGGCGAAGCGCCTGCGCTCGCCGCAAACGCCGACGTCAAGGAATTCTATCTTGGCGTCGCCGGCGATAAGCGAAAATCATATCGCGATGTGAAGCACTACAAGCGGCGCAAGCGTTGGCTGGCTTAGCGGATGAGGGCGTTTGCCTGCTTTCTCGGCAACCTGTGCCGTCGGGCAACTCAATGATTGGCGATCCGTCCGGCCTCGATCGCCGGGGCGCTATGGCCCGGATCAATCTGCGGTTCGTCCGCGCGAATGCGCGAGGGCCATCCGTACCGTGAGGCCAGCAGCGTGAGCTTTTCTCTGACGAGGTAATGCGCGGGAGCTTCGAGGAAACGCCAGACGAACCACGCCAGTGCGACCATGCATGCCACGACAAACGCAGTCGAGAACGCGTCCGGCGTTGGCGTGATCAGGAGCAGGATCACGTAGCCGAGCTGCAGATGCAGCAGGTAGAGCGGGTAGGTGATGCCACCCACGGCCCTGACCAGGCTGTCCGGCAGCGGCACCGACTTGATGCGGGTGGCGGCGAACACGATGCCGAGCGAGACGATGCAGATCGCGGTGACGACGCGCGGATCGAAGCTGCCATGGGTGTGGACGCCGAGCCGCTCCAGCTTGTGGACGGCCTGGAACGTCGCCGTTCCCATCGCCAGCGTCAGCAGGCTGTAGAGCCTCATGTCGCGCCGTCCGCGATAGTGCTCATAGATCAGGAGCCCGACGGCAAAGAAGCCGCTGTCGTCGGCCATGAACAGCTTCTCGAACAGGGGAACATCGAGCGTCAGTTCGTTGGCGAAGGTGATCGCGATCCACGCCACGATGATGGTGTCGATCCGCCGCGGGAAGATGCCCCAGGCCAGCAGCAGCGCGACCCAGGCGTAGAACACGACCTCGATCACCAGCGACCAGTAGGCGTCATCCATGTAGGGCTGGCCGAGCATCGGCGCTGCGATGAAAAGGTTGGCGAGCCACTGTCCGCACGTCACCTGAAACCAAGCATGGCCGAGCAGCAGCGTCGCAAGGAAGGTCAACGTCATGCAGATGACGAAGGTCGGATAGATCCGGCTGAAGCGGGCGATCGCGAAACCGACCGGCGTGCGGCCTTCCGTCGAATAGGCGATGACGAAGCCGGAGATCGCGAAGAACACGGGGACGCCGAGGAAGCCATACTGGGCGACCGGGGCGAGATACGGCAACGCCACCATTTGTGCGCCATGCGATGCGGTGCCCCAGAAGCCGTAATGATACAGGATCACGGCCCCGACCGCGGCGAGCCGCAGCAGGTCCAGCACGGGAACACGGCTCGGATCCGCATGTTTAGGAACATTTGGCATATGCCGGTATTTTGGCCGCCAGCCGTGAAGGCGTCCTTAATCCGGCCGGCGAAACGGCGGTTGGCCGTTCACGTTTGCAGGAGACCGGTGGCGACGCCGGCGGCCGCGCTGAGCACGACCACCACGAGCGGCGGTGCCCGCCAGGCCGTGAGCAGGACGAAGCCCGCCAGCGCGATGCCAAAATCGAGCGGACGCTGCACGCTGCTGGTCCACACCGGATTGTAGAGCGCGGCACCGAGGATGCCGACCACCGACGCATTGACGCCGCGCATCATCGCCTGCGTCGCCGGCCGCTTGCGGAATTGATCCCAGAACGGCAGCGCTGCGAGCAGGACGAGAATTCCCGGCACGAAGATGCCGACGAGGCCAACGACCGCGCCCGGCGCGCCGCCGATCATGGCGCCGAGATAGGCGGCGAAGGTGAACAGCGGGCCCGGCACGGCCTGCGCGGCGCCATAGCCGGTGAGGAACGCATCGTCGCCGATCCAGCCCGGCGTCACCACCGCTTCGCGCAGCAGCGGCAGCACGACATGGCCGCCACCGAACACCAGCGCACCGGAGCGGTAGAACGCCTCGAACAGGCCGAGGCCGGGCCATGCGCGGGCGAGGAGCGGCAGCCCGACCAGCAGGGCGAGGAAGAGGATCAGCGCGGCGACGCCAGCGCGGCGCGACACCGGCATGGCGATCTGCGTGACGCCGTTGGCCATTTGCGCCCGGCAGAACCAGAGCCCGGCGAGGGCGCCGAGCACGATGGCGCCGATCTGCGCGATCGACGACGGACTGGCGAGGATGATGAGCGCCGCCACCGTCGCGATCGACGCGCGCTCGCGGTCGGGGCAGAGCGAGCGCGCCATGCCCCAGACCGCCTGCGCCACGATCGCCACCGCGACCAGCTTGAGGCCGTGCACCAGCCCTGCGCCGGCCGGGCCGCTCAATCCGCTGGCGCCAAAGGCGAACAGCACGAGCGCGATCGCCGACGGCAGCGTGAACCCGGTCCAGGCCGCCAGCGCGCCCAGATAGCCAGCGCGCATCAGGCCGAGCGAAAAGCCGACCTGGCTGCTGGCGGGGCCGGGCAGGAATTGGCAGAGCGCGACCAGATCCGCATAGGCCTGCTCGTCCAGCCAGCGCCGGCGGATGACGAACTCGTCGCGGAAATAGCCGATATGGGCAATCGGGCCGCCGAAACAGCTGACGCCGAGCTTGAGGAAGATGAGCAGTACCTCCAGCGGCGAATGCGACGCGCTCGCGATGGAGGGCGGTGTGTTGGGCTGCCGGACCTCGGTGTCGTTCACGCGTCGTCAATTCCCTGATTGGCGTCGGACGAAGATATCGCGATTTGGTGACGCTTGCGCGTGCCGCTCAGCCGATCCAACCGAGCAGCCGGAACCAGACCAAACGGCGCTAGCATGACAAACGAGATCGCGCCACGACGAGCCGCCGGGCTGGTCGGCACCGCCATGCCGGCGGCGACCACGATCGGCGCGGCCTGATACGACAGCAGCGAAGTCGCGGCTCTAGTCGAAGCGCCGATGGCAGACGGCTTCGATACGGTTGCCGTCCGGGTCGCGCAGGAAAGCTCCGTAGTAGTGTCGATGGTACTCGGGCCGAAGGCCCGGCGCGCCTTCGTCCGATCCTCCTGCCGCCAGCCCGGCTTGCCAAAATGCGTCGACCTGCTCCCGGAGTTGCGCCTTGAAGCACCAATGCCGGCCGTGTGCTGCTTCCGGCACCGGTCCAGGGCGTATCAGCAGATAGGTCAGGTCGGGATGATATGCGTCGCAGCGCTCGCCGTAGCTGATCCACGTATCACCGCTGCTCATCTTGGTGACGCCGAGAGCTGCCATCACCGCGTCGTAGAAGGGCTCGGCGGCGCGTATGTTGGAGACGGTGATGGAGACGTGATCCAACATGAACGATCTCCCCTGACGGCGCCGAAACGGCGCGCCTGTCTATCACATGCGGGTCCGCGCCGTATCGGGCGCATCACTCGTAGCGCATGTTCTTCGACGGCCGGCGCGCCGCAGGCATCGCCAGTACGACGAGACACAGCGCGATCATCGCCAATCCCATAAATTCGAATGCAAATGCGTCCACGGGCCGTTCTCCCCCATCAGAAGCAGTTAGACTTGTTGGGGGAGCGTTGACGCGCTGTTAAGCCTTATGGTTACCGCCGCGAGCCTCCCGGCATGGTGGAGGGTGAGTTAACGCTCACGACGGGCATCGCGGGAACCGCGCACGCTAGGCCACGAGCTTCGGCAGCGCGGCGGCGAGCGCATCGACCGCAAGCCGAACTTTCAGCGGCAGGCGCGGCGTCGGCAGCCACAGCGCATGGCAGTCATAGGGCAGTTCGCCCTCGGTGCCGAGAACGCGGACCAGCGCGCCGCGCTCGAGGCGCTCGCGTACCAGCCAGGAGGGCAGCCACGCCAGCCCCATGCCGCGCGCGGCGGCGTCGGCGATCGCTTCGAGATCATCGAGCTTGAGCCGCCCCGCCGGCCAGACCTCGCGCGGCGGCGCACCGTCGCGCGGGAACAGCCATGGGCGCGCGCGGCCCAAGCGGCGATAGACGATCGCCTGGTGCTGGTCGAGCTCGTCGAGCGTGCGCGGCTTGCCGTGCGCCTTCAGATATGCGCGCGAACCGCACACCACCATGCGCTGGCGCGCGATGCGCCGCGTGATCACGCTCGCCTGCTCGGCGAGCTCGCCGGTCCTGATCGCAAGGTCGTAGCCGCCTTCCATCAGGTCGCGACCGGATCGCCGAACGAGAGATCGAGCTCCAGCGCCGGATATTTCTGCGCCAGCTTGAGCAGCAGCGGCGCCACGCAGTGCCGGCCCAGCAGCGCCGGCATGGTCACCTTGAGCCGGCCGCGCGGTTCGGACAACGCGTCGGCCGCGATGGCGTCGGCGGCGTCCGCCTCGGCCAACACTGCGCGGCAGCGTTCGTAATAGGCCTGTCCGAACTCGGTCAGGCTCTGACGCCGAGTGGTGCGGTGGATCAGGCGGACGCCGAGCCGCTGTTCGAGGAAGCTGACATGCTTGCCGACCATCGGGCCCGACATCTCGAGCGCGTCGGCGGCGGCCGCGAACGAGCCGAGATCGACTGCCCTGAGAAACACGGCCATGCTGGTCAGGCGGTCCATCATTCGAAACTCCCAGTTTTGACTGTTCAGTCTGCGGGCTGATTTATCCGCTGAATTGGCCTTGGCATAGCTCCATTCAATTCAACTGTTTTGGAGTGTTGCCGATGACTCGTGTCGTTCGCTTTCATCAAATTGGTGGTCCCGAGGTGCTGCGGATCGAGGAGGTTGCGATTGCGCCACCTGCGCGCGGCGAGGTCCGGATCCGGATCAAGGCGCTCGGACTGAACCGTGCCGAGGCCCTGATGCGCAGCGGGACCTATATCGAGACGCCGGCGCTGCCGTCCGGCCTCGGCCTCGAAGCCGCCGGCCTTGTCGAGGCGATCGGCGATGGCGTCGTCGATTTCGCGCCAGGGGATGCGGTCAGCATCGTGCCGCCGATCTCGATGGCGCGATGGCCGGCGTACGCCGAGCTCGCGGCATTCCCGGCCGAGCTGGTCGTCAGGCATCCGCCGGCGCTTGCGTTCGAGACGGCGGCCGCGCTGTGGATGCAATATCTCACGGCGTATGGCGCCCTGATCGACATTGCGAAGCTTGGCCGGGGGGAGTTCGCCGTCATCACGGCAGCATCGAGCAGCGTCGGGCTCACCGCGATCCAGATCGCCAATCGCATCGGCGCGATCCCGATCGCGGTCACGCGCAGCTCAGCCAAGGTGCAGGCGCTGCGCGACGCCGGTGCCGCGCATGTGATCGCGTCCGCGGAGGAGGACCTGCAATCAAGGCTGGAGCAGATCGCGGGGCCGGACGGCGTCCGCGTGGTGCTCGATCCCGTGGGCGGCCCCGTCTTCGCGCCGCTGACAGCAGCGATGGCGCATGGCGGCATCCTGATCGAGTATGGCGGGCTCAGCCCCGAGCCGACGCCGTTTCCGCTGTTCACGGTGCTGAGCAAGAGCCTGATCCTGCGCGGCTACCGCGTGCACGAGATTGTCCAGGATCCTGCGCGGCTCGCCGCGGCGAAGGCGTTCATCCTCGACGGGCTGGCGGACGGCGCGCTGAAGCCGATCATCGCGCGGACGTTTCCGTTCGAAGAGATCGTCGAAGCGCACCGGTATCTGGAATCGAACGTGCAGTTCGGGAAGATCGTCGTGACGGTGTGAGGGATCGTAGGATGGGTAGAGCGAAGCGAAACCCATCGTCCCGCCACGTGGATACAATTGATGGGTTTCGCTGCGCTCTACCCATCCTACGAAACTCCTCGCAATGACGCCGGTGCCTCACGTCCCGCAGAACGTCTGCGTCACCATCTGCTCGGGCAGCGGCGGGTCGGCGTAGGCGGCGAACTGCGGCTGATCCTCGAACGGCTTTGCCAACACCGTCAGCAACTCCTCGAATGGCGCGTAATCGTCGTTGTTGACGGCCGCCTGGATCACCGCCTCGATGCGGTGGTTGCGCGGGATGAACGCCGGATTGACGGCACCCATCGCCGCCTTGCGCTCGGCAGGCGTCTGCGGTTCCAGCGCGAGGCGGGTGCGCCAGCGGGCCGCCCATTCGTCGAACGCGGCGGCGTCGGTGAACTGCGCGCGGACGTCGGCGGCGTTATCGGCCGCGGCGTCGCCGAGATGACGGAAGGTCAGGGTGAAGTCGGCCGTGTTCTTGGCCATCGTGTCGAGCAGGTCCTGGATCAGCGCCTCGTCGCCGTCGCGCGCGGTGAACAGGCCGACCTTGGCGCGCAGCCCGGCCTGATAGGCCGCGGTGAACTTTTCCGGGAATTCGCCGAGGATCGTCTGCGCCTGCTCGATCGCCTTCTCCTGCTCGCTGTCGAACAGCGGCAGCAGGCACTCGGCGAGCCGGGTCAGATTCCACAGCGCGATGCGCGGCTGGTTGGCGTAGGCGTAGCGGCCCATCTCGTCGATCGAGGAGAACACCTGCGCCGGGTTGTAGGCGTCGAGGAAGGCGCAGGGACCGTAGTCGATCGTCTCGCCCGAGATCGAGGTGTTGTCGGTGTTCATCACGCCGTGGATGAAGCCGACCAGGAGCCAGCGCGCGACCAGCGACGCCTGCCGCGCGACGACACCGGCGAGCAGGGCGTGATAGGGCTGCGCCGCATCCCTCAGCTCGGGATAGTGCCTGGCAATGACGTGGTCGGCGAGGGCGCGCACGCCGTCGGTGTCGCCGCGGGCGGCGAAGAACTGGAAGGTGCCGACGCGGATGTGGCTCGCGGCAACGCGGGTCAGCACCGCGCCCGGCAGCGCGGTCTCGCGCATCACCGGCTCGCCGGTGACGACCGCGGCCAGCGACCGGGTGGTCGGGATGCCCAGCGCGAACATCGCCTCGCTGACGATGTATTCGCGCAGCACCGGGCCGAGCGCAGCGCGGCCGTCGCCACGGCGGGAGAACGGGGTGGGGCCAGATCCCTTGAGCTGGATGTCGCGGCGGACGCCGTCCTTGTCGATGACCTCACCGAGCAGGATGGCGCGGCCGTCGCCGAGCTGGGGAACAAAGTGCCCGAACTGGTGGCCGGCATAGGCCATGGCGATCGGGTCGGCGCCGTCAGGCAGCCGCTTGCCGGCGAGGATTTCGGCGCCTTCCGGCGTCGACAACAGGTCCGGATCCAGCCCGAGCTGGACCGCGAGCGGCCGGTTCAGCTTGATCAGCCGGGGGGCGGCCACCGGGGTCGGCGCGACGCGGGCGAAAAAGTTCGCCGGCAGCGCCGAATAGGTGTTCTGGAACGGGAAATGGATGGTCATATCGGGAAGATAGGCCCGCGGGCCGAATAGGCAAACGATTGGCGGCCTCGGTGCGGAAAATCTGCGGTTTGGCCCGAAAAGGCGGCGTTCCATTGGTTGCCGCACCCGGCCTCGTCGGGTAAACCCTCCGCAACTTCGGACAGGGCATTTTGGCCCTGTCGCGATTCGACCCTCCGACATCAGTTTTTGGAACGAAAATGCATCGCTACCGGTCACACACATGCGGCGCGCTCCGTGAGAGCGATATCGACCAGACGGTCCGGCTCTCAGGCTGGGTCCACCGGGTCCGCGACCATGGCGGCGTGCTGTTCGTCGATCTGCGCGACCATTACGGCATCACCCAGTGCGTGGCCGATCCGGATTCGCCGGCCTTCGCCGAGGTCGAGAAGTTCCGTTCGGAATGGGTGGTGCGGATCGACGGCAAGGTCCGCCGCCGCCCCGCCGGCACCGACAATCCCGAACTGCCGACCGGCATGGTCGAGATCTACATCAAGGAGATCGAGGTGCTTGGCCCGGCGGCCGAGTTGCCGCTGCCTGTGTTCGGCGAGCAGGAATATCCCGAGGACATCAGGCTGAAGTACCGCTTCCTCGACCTGCGTCGCGAGAAGCTGCACCAGAACATCATGACCCGCGGCGCGGTGGTCGATTCCATGCGCAAGCGGATGAAGGAGCAGGGCTTCTTCGAATTCCAGACCCCGATCCTGACGGCGTCCTCGCCGGAAGGCGCGCGCGACTTCCTCGTGCCGTCGCGCATCCACCCCGGCAAGTTCTACGCGCTGCCGCAGGCGCCGCAGCAGTACAAGCAGCTGTTGATGATGTCGGGCTTCGACCGCTACTTCCAGATCGCGCCGTGCTTCCGCGACGAGGACCCACGCGCCGACCGCCTGCCTGGCGAGTTCTATCAGCTCGACGTCGAGATGAGTTTTGTGACCCAGGACGACGTGTTCGCGGCGATGGAGCCGGTGATCACGGGCGTGTTCGAGGACTTTGCCAAGGGCAAGCCGGTGACCAAGAACTGGCCGCGGATTCCGTTTGCCGAAGCCGTGCGCAAATACGGCTCCGACAAGCCCGACCTGCGCAACAAGATCGTGATGCAGGAAGTCTCCGAGCACTTCCGCGGCTCCGGTTTCAAGGTGTTCGCGCGGATGCTAGAAGACCCGAAGAACCAGGTCTGGGCGATCCCCGGCACCGGCGGCGGCAGCCGCGCGTTCTGCGATCGCATGAACTCCTGGGCGCAGGGGGAGGGCCAGCCCGGCCTCGGCTACATCATGTGGCGCGAGGGCGGCGAGGGCGCAGGTCCGCTTGCGAACAACATCGGTCCGGAGCGGACGGCTGCGATCCGCGACCAGCTCGGCCTCAAGGAAGGCGATGCCGCGTTCTTCGTCGCCGGCGATCCGGAAAAATTCTGGAAGTTCGCGGGCCTTGCGCGCACCAAGCTCGGCGAGGAGCTGAACCAGATCGACAAGGATCGGTTCGAGCTCGCCTGGATCGTCGACTTCCCGATGTACGAGTATGACGAGGAGAACAAGAAGGTCGACTTCTCGCACAACCCGTTCTCGATGCCGCAGGGCGGGCTTGACGCGCTGAAGTCGCAGGACCCGTTGACGATCAAGGCGTTCCAGTACGACATCGCCTGCAACGGCTACGAGATCGCCTCCGGCGGCATCCGCAACCACAAGCCGGAAGCGATGGTGAAGGCGTTCGAGATCGCCGGCTATGGCGAGCAGGAGGTCATCGACCGCTTCGGTGGCATGTACCGCGCGTTCCAGTATGGCGCTCCGCCGCATGGCGGCATGGCGGCCGGCCTCGACCGCATCGTGATGCTGCTCTGCGGCACCAACAATCTGCGCGAGATCTCGCTGTTCCCGATGAACCAACAGGCCATGGATTTGCTGATGGGCGCGCCGTCGGAAGCGACCCCGAAGCAGCTCAAGGAACTGCACATCCGCACCAACCTGCCGGCGAAGAGCTAGGCGGGTCGTCACCTCGCCCCGCAAGCGGTTACTTGGGGGCGAGGCGCGGTACTTGCGCAATTTCGGAATATTAGAAATATATCCCTGATTTGCCCGACCTGTCAAGCTGCCTGGCCGAACGCCGGCAGCCGCCAGCTCCTTTGCATGGGGTTGTTTTTCGATATTTGGCAGCGCGGCCGCAAGCGGGCGACTTCTGTCGCTTAGCCCGGATGGAGCGAAGCGAAATCCGGGGCGGTCTCTCCAACGGCGACACTGTTTCCGGATTGCGCTTCGCTCCATCCGGGCTACGGGATTGAATGGAAGCTTACAGCCCCGTCGAGGCCTCGATCTTGAATTGCGCCAGAGCCGATTGCGGGTCGGTCTTGAGCAGTTGCATCAGCTGAAGCGCCGGCGCTTTGGCGCGCGGGGTCAGCTTGATGACCAGCGTCTGCCCGGGCGTCTCGATGAACTGGCTGATCGCGGTGACGAGGGCTGTCGCATTCGGATTGCCTCCGCCGGCCGCGTCGCCCTGTGCCCTGATGCTGTCGAGGATGGCTCTGCGCGCCTCGTCGCGGCCGACGTTCTGGGTGCGGGCGAACTGGGCGACCGCAAGGTCGATGACGCCGAGGTCGTGGACCACAAGCTCGATCGTGCCGGCCTCGATCTGCGCGGCTGCGCCCATCGCTTCCGCGGCGCTGACCGAAAATGCCTCGCGCGGCACGTTGCCGAGCGTGAGCTTCGCCGATGCATTGAGCAGGCCCGCCATGTCGAGCTTGGCCGGCTCGAGGGCGAACGACCGTGACGTCTCGGTCCAGGCAGCGCCGAGATCGGCATCGACGGCCATCCGGTCGATGCCGGCTGCGACCAGTGCCTGCTGCTGCGGATCCGCTGCATCCAACGGTGCAGCCATCTTGGCGACCAGCCGCAGTTTGCTCGGGATCGTTCCGACGAACTGACCCCAATCGAGGCTGAGGACGTCGATGTTGACCGGCTTGCCGGTGGCCTTGTAGGGCGCCGTGACACCCTTGATCTCGACGCCCTCGATCAGGGGAAACAGCGCCAGCGTCTGTTCGGCCGACGGCTTCTGGCCTGCGAACTGCGACGACAGCCGCAGGAAGCTCGCGACATCGAGCGCCTTCAGCGCGAAGCGTCCGACCTTGAAGGGGCCGTTCGGCGCATGGGCGTCAATTCCCTCGACCGCGAGCTCACCGATCTTGCCGCGTTCGAAGTTGAATCGCATTGAAGAGAGCTTTAGCTGCGTCTGCGGTGCCTGTGGCGCCTCCATCGAGAGCCCGTGCATCTCAGCATTTCCTATGCTGAAGCCCGAGTAGAGGCCGGCGATGTTATCCAGCAGTTCGCGCGCCTGAGCCGGAGATGGCGGCGGACTCCCCGGCGGCGGGATCATTGCCATCAACGACGGCAGCCGCATCCGTGACGGGTTGATCCTGACGTCATCGATCGTCACGCCGTCGATCCGCATATTCAGGCCGGGCGTGGCGTTGATGACGTAGGGACCGGCCGAAACATGTCCCTGAACTCGGTACTCGTGGTCGTCATTGGCCTTGGCGGGATCGAATATCGCCGCCATCGCGTCGACGTCGATATCGGTCGCGACAATATTCGAGAGCTCGCCGGTTGTCTTGAGTGGCTTGCCCCTGGGTTGGGAGTTGAATGTGAAGACGGCGCCGTCGGTCTTGCTGGAAGCGATCTTCCCGTCCTTGATGTTGTCGAGCACAACGTTCGAATAAGTGTATTCGCCGCTCATGCTGTCGGCACCGGACGCGACGGTCTTGACCGTTCCGGTCAGGCTGGGGGCCGTGATCGACGAGGCGCTGACGCCGGCCAGATAGGTGAGGCCGAACCCGTAGAGATCGAACAGCGATGCCGACTTCCGAAGTTGACGAACACCGGTCGGGCCGGTGAAATCCTTCACCGTGACCTGCGGCACCTTGTAGTTGAGCGTGACGGCCTGTTTGTCGCCCATCGTGGCATCGACCTCGACGTCGCGGGCCTCAAGGCTCGCGGCGGAAAAGCGCGAGGTGTCGGATCGGTCGACGCCGTAGGCCATCACGGTCGCCGCCTTCAGCCTGAACGGCGGCTGCGTGCCGGTTTCGACGGCGATATCCCCCATGGTCAGGGTGCGCTGCATCAGGTCGAATGAAATCCGGCCATGGCTCGCCGTGCCGCCTTCGGCGCGGACCTGGTCGAATACGGCCTCCACGGCGCTCGTGATCCGCCGCTGGGTATAGAGGTCGAAGCCGAAGAAGCCGCCGATCGCAATCACGACGACCGCGATCAGGCCGAGCAGAATTTTCTTCATTCGGTCAACTCCGGATCATCAAGGGAAAAAAATTGCCAAGCTGCGGCCGAACGGTGCAGCATCGGTGAACTGGGCCGTCCAGGCCTGTTGACGGGGGTATTATCGGATGTTGCATCCAAGCGGCCGGACATGCTTCACATCCAGCTCGATTTGCCGGACAACTGACTTTTGCCTGGATTAGCACAGAAACAAGAAATTTGGGCTGGAAACGCGGGGAGCACGTATGTCGTCATCGTCTGAAGAACTCCATAACGCCGCGCTCGCCTATCACCGGCTGCCGCGCCCGGGCAAGCTCGAGATCCAGGCCATCAAGCCGCTCGCAAACCAGCGCGACCTGGCGCTGGCCTATTCGCCGGGTGTCGCCGCGGCCTGCACCGAGATCGCCAAGAACCCGGCCGAGGCGGCGACGCTGACGGCCCGCGCCAATCTCGTCGCGGTGGTCTCGAACGGCACTGCGGTGCTCGGCCTCGGCAATATCGGCCCGCTGGCCTCCAAGCCCGTCATGGAAGGCAAGGCGGTGCTGTTCAAGAAGTTCGCCGGCATCGACGTGTTCGACATCGAGATCAAGGCCGACACGATCGAGCGCGTGGTCGAGACCGTCGCGGCGCTGGAGCCGACCTTCGGCGGCATCAATCTGGAAGACATCCGCGGACCGGAGTGCTTCGAGATCGAGGGCCAGCTCAAGGAGCGCATGAAGATCCCGGTGTTCCACGACGACCAGCATGGCACCGCCATCATCGTCGCCGCCGCGATCGTCAACGGGCTGCTGCTCAACGGCAAGCAACTGAGCGATGTGAAGATCGTCTGCTCCGGCGCCGGCGCCGCCGCAATCGCGACCCTCAATCTGCTGGTGTCGATGGGCGCGCAGCGCAAGAACATCTGGGTCTGCGACATCGACGGTGTGGTTTATGACGGCCGCAACACCACGATGGATCGCTGGAAGGCGGTCTATACCCAGAAGACCGACGCACGCGTGCTGGCCGACGTCATTCCGGGCGCGGACATCTTCATCGGACTGTCGGCGCCGGGCGTGCTCAAGCCCGAGATGGTCAAGCAGATGGGGGACAAGCCGCTGGTGATGGCGCTTGCCAACCCGGTGCCCGAGATCATGCCGGACGAGGCGCGGCTGGCGCGTCCCGATGCGATGATCTGCACCGGACGGTCGGACTTCCCGAACCAGGTCAACAACGTGCTGTGCTTCCCGTTCATCTTCCGCGGCGCGCTCGATGTCGGCGCCACCGCGATCAACGAGGCGATGAAGCACGCCGCAGTGGACGCGATCGCGCAGCTCGCGCGCGATCCGCCGTCGGATGCGGTGGCCCATGGGTTCGAGACCGGCGAGACTCAGGGCTTCGGCCCGGGCTCGCTGATCCCGAGCCCGTTCGATCCGCGCCTGATCCTGCGCATCGCGCCGGCCGTGGCCAGGGCCGCGATCGAGTCCGGCGTCGCGACCCGGCCGATCACCAATTTCGACGAATACGCGGCGAGCCTTGAACGTTTCGCGTTCCGCTCCGGCCTCACCATGAAGCCGGTGTTCGCCAAGGCGAAGACCCAGCCGGTGCGCGTGATCTACGCCGAAGGCGAGGATGAGCGGGTGCTGCGTGCCACCCAGGTGGTGCTGGAGGAGAAGCTGGCGCGGCCGATCCTGGTCGGCCGTCCGTCGGTGGTCGAGACCCGCATCAAGCGCTTCGGCCTGTCGATCAAGGCCGGCCGCGATTTCGACCTGGTCAATCCCGAGGACGATCCGCGCTACCGCTCCTATGTGCAGTCCTATATCGACGTCGCCGGCCGCCGCGGGGTGACGCCGGAGGCGGCGCGGACCGTGGTCCGCACCAACAACACCGTGATCGCGGCGCTGGCGGTGTCGCGCGGCGAGGCCGACGCGATGCTGTGCGGGGTCGAGGGCCGCTACATGAGCCATCTGCGCCATGTCCGCGAGATCATCGGCTTCCTGCCGGGGGTCAGCGACTACGCCGCGCTGGCGCTGATGATCACCTCGACCGGCGCCCATTTCATCGCCGACACCCAGGTGCGGCCGAATCCGAGCGCGGAGGAATTGGCGGAAGTGGCCTCGCTCGCGGCGATCCACGTCCAGCGCTTCGCCTTCAAGCCGAAGGTCGCGTTCGTGTCACATTCCGACTTCGGCAGCTATGATACGGACTCCTCGCGCAAGATGCGGCGGGCCACCCAGCTCCTGAAGGACAAGCATCCGGAGATCGAGGCCGACGGCGAAATGCAGGGCGACACCGCGCTGTCGGCCGCGGCGCGGCGCATGGTGCTGCCGCAATCGCGGCTGGAAGGCGAGGCCAACATCCTGATCATGCCGACCCTCGATGCCGCCAACATCGCCTATCAGATGATCAAATCGCTGGCCAACGCGTTGCCGGTCGGGCCGATCCTGATCGGTCCGGCGCGCCCGGCGCACATCCTCACCCCCGGCGTGACGGCGCGCGGTATCCTCAACATGACCGCCGTCGCCGCAGTCGAGGCCCAGGAGCGCGCCGGCCGCGCGCAGCCGACGCTGTTCGGCTGACGGGCGTTGTTTGAGCACGTTATGTTCGGAGAACCGCAGCGCGGTTTTCCGCATCGTACGCGAGCCCAGATGGATTCGATTTGATCGAAGCAGGCGGAGCGACCATAATCGCTGCGCCTGCTTCGTCCGATTTCTACCATCCAGTGAGGCCGACCCATGCCAGCGTTCATCACCTTCGGACGGATTCTGTTTGCCGTGCTGTTCCTCTATTCGGGAGCGAGCAAGTTGTTCGGCATCCAGGCCACCGCGGATGTGATCGCAGCGAAGCTGACGATCCCGGCCATCGCCGCACCGTATACCCAGCAGATCGAAACCGTCGTCGGCATGCCGTTCATGCAGCTGCTGGCGATTGTGGTCGGTGGCTTCGAGATACTCGCCGGGCTGATGATCGCGGTGAATGTGCTGGCGCGGTTCTTCGCGCTCCTTTTGATCATCTATGTGTGCGTCGTCACCTTCTACTTCCATGATTTCTGGAACCAGCCGGCGCCCGACAATCTCAGGACCCTGATCGACGCGCTGAAGAACCTGTCGCTGATCGGCGCGCTGTTCATCATCGCCGGCTACGGCCGCGGCCCGCGCCGCGACGACCCAGCGTATGGGGATGTGTAGAGCACAGCGGCGTAGGATGGGTAGAGCGTAGCGAAACCCATCATCGGCGCCGCGGGTATAGTCGATGGGTTTCGCTTCGCTCTACCCATCCTACTGACTTCGATCAATCGTCAACCCGTCCGCCGCCACGGCGTGACGCTAACGTCGTGCTCCGCGTCGATCAGTTGCGGCTGGCCGGCGTGAAGGCCGTGCGCTGACAGCACCTGCTGCGGGGTGCGGGCAGGGACGCCGGGAAAGCACGGCTCGCCGTCGGGGATGCGCACCTTCGGCGCGACCGAGAGCCAGAACGTGTCGTAGCGCTCCATGAACATCCCGAACACACCGGGACCGCCGATGATCGCGACCATGCCCGAGGTCACGCCGGCCTCGCGGCGCGCTGTCTCGAACGGGCAGCCGGCCGGATTCCACAGCAGCGCTTTCGGATTGGCTGGATCAGGCGCGATGGCCGCGACCTGGCTCGTGAGGATCAGGCGGCGCCGCTTCGGTGCGTTCGGCTGCTCTTCCTGGGAGTGGCGGCCGTGCACGACGAGATCGGCGCGGTCGAGGGCAGCGGTGAAGAACCGCTTGTCGCCCTCGATCTTGAGATCGTCAGGCATGACGTTCCGCGCGTTCGCCAACCGGCCATCGGCGGAGACGATGACGAAACCCTCGATACGCAATCCAGACACCGGGACTTGGCCGGCGCGCTTACTGATCGACCGTGGTGACGACGCTGTTGACCGGCCGCGAGCTCACGGTCGGCAGCTTGACGTCCTTGGCGAGCTCCTGCTCGTATTGCGGCAGCACGGTCGCCGGGAATTTGGCGCGCATCGCCACGACCTTGTAGCCGCCGGCCTTGAGCTGCGTCAGCAGCGTCGGCAGGGCTTCCGCGGTGTGCTTCTGGAAGTCGTGCATCAGGATGATGCCCTTGCCGAGCTTGGCGAGCTTCTTCATCACGGTGTCGATCACCTGCTGCGAGTTCTTCGACTTGAAGTCGAAGGAGTCGAGGTCGCAGGAGAAGATCGCGATGTTGCGGTTGCCGAGATAGGTGACCATCTCGGGCGGATGCTGCAGCGCCGGGAAGCGGAAGAACGGCGAGGGGGAGGTCTCGAGCGCCCACTTGACCGCGGCCAGGCCGCGCTCGATCTCGTCCTTCTTCTGGTCCTCGGTCAGCTTCTTGTTGTTCAGGTTCTCGTGCGACCAGGTGTGCGAGCCGACGGTGTGGCCGGCCGCATAGACCTGACGCAGGATCTCAGGGTGATAGGTGGCGTGCTTGCCGATCGGGAAGAAGATGCCCGTGGTGCATTCGTCCGCGAGCGCCTTCAGCACCGCCGGCGTGTTGCCCGGCCATGGACCGTCGTCGAAGGTCAGCACCACCTCGTGGTCGCGTAGGAAGTCGAGCTGCTTGAAATGCTCGAAGCCGAAGCCCGGACCGCCTGTGGTGTCGATCTCGACGGTGCGGGCAACGCCGAGCGCGTTCGGATTGGTGCAGGCGGCGCGCGCCGGCTGCGGCGGTTGCTTCGGCGGGACGGGAGCAGCGGCTGCGGCGGGCGCCGGTGCCGCGGCGGGAGGCGCCGGAGCTGCGGCCGCGGGAGCTGCCGCCGGCGCAGCGGTGGCGCCCTTGGCGGGCGACGTTTGCGACCAAGCTGCGCTCGACGCGAGCAACGATACGGTCCCTGCGAAAATCAGACCTGCCGCAATGCGCATGGTGTGTTCCCTGCTGATCGCGCTCCAGGTAGCGGCATCGCCGCGACCGGACCGCTTTCGCCCCCATCCGATCGTACCCTAGTCGCAGTCGCGACGCCAAGGCAATGAACGTGGCGCCCGCGTGTCCAAAATCCTCGTGGGATCAGTTAATTCCGGGGATTATTGTGGCTTCTCAGGCCGCCGCCAATGCCCGTGCGATCCCGGTCTTGATGCGGGTGTCGTCGGGCGTGACCGACTCAGGGAAGACATCCGCGATGTAGCCGTCGCGGCCGATCAGGTATTTGTGGAAATTCCAGCGCGGCAGGTCCTTCGGCCGCGCCTCCGCGGCCCAGCGGTAAAACGGATGCGCGTTCGCGCCGCGGACCACCGTTTTCGCCGCGATCGGGAAGGTGACGCCGTATTGATGCTGCGCGGTCTCGGCGATCTCGGTCGGGCCGCCGGGCTCCTGGCCGCCGAAATCATTGGAGGGCACGCCGATGATGACGAAGCCGCGGTCGTGGAACTCGGTCCACAATTGTTGCAGACCGGCATATTGCGGCGTGAAGCCACAGAGCGAAGCCGTGTTCACGATCATCAGGGGATGGCCGGCATAATCGGCAAGGCGGATGTCGCCGCCGTCGAGTGCAGGGAATGAGAAGGCGTAGGCGGTGATCCGGCTCATCGGCGGCTGCTCAGCATGCAGCGCACGGGAGCCTGCGGCCGCGGCGAAGGCCGCCACGATCAGTGTCCTGCGGTCCATCATGGTCTCGTCCCCGGAACAGATGCGGCTCGCATCATAATCCAGCGGGCAGAGCCAAGCTTTCAAGAAGGCGTTATGGTGGTAGCCCGGATGGAGCGCAGCGCAATCCGGGTCCTCATTCTCCGCGGACAGACTGTCCCGGATTTCGCGGAGCCTGCCATCGGGCGCGCGTTCGCGCGACCCGTTGGCTCCATCCGGGCTACGATCGCATCAGCGCAGCGGCAGGATGAAGTCGGTGCCTTCTCCGGTCTCGCCCTGGTTGACGCCGAGGTCGGAGACGATGATCGATCCGCCGGTGCCGAACGCTTCGTTGATCCGCGCCATCACGTCAGAGGGAATCGAGATGCGGTCGAGCGCTTCGGCCGGGCTGTTGGTCGCCGGCTGCGGCTTGACCTCGACCGGCGCTGCGGCCGCCACCTTGCGGCGATGCGAGGCGCGCTCCTCGACGTCGATACGGGCGGCGTTGCGGGTCGGCAGCGTTACCACCGACCAGCGCAGCAGGTTGGCATCTGATTTGTCGGCTTCCGCGGTGAACACATGGGTGCCGAGCGGCCGGTCGCCGGCCGCGATCGTCACCGGCACCTCGAACAGCGGCGCAAAGTTCTGCCGCACATAGAGCTTGGAATCCTTGCGGCTGATGAACACCGCGATCTGGCCGGCGCGCTTCGACACGTCGATCTTGGCGATGCCCGGCAACCGTGCCGGATCCTTGGCTACATCCTTGTTGGCGTCGGGCGCGTCGGCTGCGGTTGCTGCTTCGGCGGGCCTGTCGACGGCCTTCACGCCATCCGCCGCTTTGGCGGCGTCCTTGGCCGCATCGGCCATCGGCGCATCGGTCTTAGGCGCATCGGTCTTCGACACGTCGACCTTGGGCGCCTCGGCGACATCAGGCTTGGCGGCATCCGCCTTCGGTTCGTCGGCCTTGGCTTCGGCCTTCACCGGGTCGTTCGCGGAGACCTCCGGCTTCGGCGTGTCGGTGCTGCCGGTGGTGTCGCCGGCCGACTTGTCGTCGGAGGCGACGCTGCCGTTGCCGGCGGAATTGGTCTCGGCCGGCTTGTCGGCCGCGGCGATCCCGGGCTTTGTCGGCTGCGCCGGGTCCGTTGCAAGCTTCTCCGCGATGGGATCGCTCGCCGCGGAGGACGCGTCGGACATCGTCACCGATGCACGCGCGCCGCTGGCATCGGCGGTGTGGGTGTTGTCGCGCAGCGACGCGGCGGCGGCATGGCCGACGCTGGTGCGCAGATCGAGTCCGGTCTGCGGCTTGTCCGCGCCCTTGTCGCTCTTCACGCCGAGCGGCGCATCCATCTTCAGAATCTCGTCGGCCACCGGCTGCTGCGGAGCGATCTTCTGCGTCACCAGCAACGGATGCGAGAAATTCTCAGGAGAGATCGCGCCCGGGGTGACGAACACGCGGGCGCCCATCCGCGTCCAGTTGTACATCTTGACCGCAAACGACATCGGCATCCGGATGCAACCGTGGGAGGCCGGATAGCCGGGCAGCACACCGGCGTGCATGGCGATGCCCGACCAGGTGATGCGCTGCATGTACGGCATCGGCGCGCCGCTGTAGATGTTGGACTGATGGTACTTCTGCTTCTGGATGACGCTGAAGACGCCCATCGGGGTCGAGTGCCCCTTCATGCCGGTAGACACCGGGCTCTCGGCATAGAGGCCGTTGGCGTCGTAGATCCTGACACGCTGCTGGTCGATCGAGACCGAGATGATCAGGGGACCCTGCGGCTTGCTGCCGACCTCCTTCTCGATCGCCGGAGTCTTCTTGACGAGATTGCGCTTCGGCTTCGGCCGAACCGGCTGCGGCATCGGCTCGACATCGCCGTAATAAGCGGAGTCGCGGTTCCAGTAGAACAGCGCCGCGTCGGCCTGCGAGGAGGCGGCCACGGTGCCGGCTGCCGTCAGAATTGCAAACTGCCAGAACCGCCCATTCGCAGAATCAAAAATCGAAATCCGACGACCGCTCGCGCGCATATTCCGAATCCCAGTCCAAACTATCTGTTGGTTGTCGCAGACGCGGTACGCGTTCACCAGCGCAAGCGATCTAACCCTTCCGTGAGGGGCGAATTTTCGACGAAAGAGTAACAAAAAAGCCTCACAAGAGGTTAAAGCGCCGGGCGCGATCACCGAACTGTCAGCGCCTTCCTGCGCGGCGTTTGCGCACTACATAGGCGGGACCCACCCCGCGGAGACCTCAATGACATCGAGAACTGTGAGCTTCTGTGACGTGCGACGGCTGTCTCGATGGGGGTGCGCGGCGCTGCTGATGTTGCTCACCTCATTGGCGACCTTGGGGCAGGCAACGCCTGCGGCGGCAGCCGACGAGCCGGACCTGATCTTCCGCCGCTCGACGGTGTTCAAATGGGTGAGCCCCAACGACAAGCTCGCGACCTATGGCGTCGACGACCCCGAGGTCGAGGGCGTCGCCTGTCACTTCACGGTGCCAGAGAAGGGCGGCTTCAAGGGCTGGCTCGGCCTTGCCGAGGAAGTCTCTGATATCTCGCTGGCTTGCCGGCAGATCGGGCCGATCCGCTTCAAGAACAAGCTCGGCCAGGGCGACGACATGTTCCGGCAGCGCCGGTCGCTGTTCTTCAAGAAGATGCAGATCGTGCGCGGCTGCGACGCCAAGCGCAACGTGCTGGTCTACATGGTCTATTCGGACAAGCTGATCGAAGGCTCGCCGAAGAACTCGACGTCGTCGGTGCCGATCATGCCATGGGGCGCGGCCGATGCCACCGCGGTGCAGAAGTGCGGCGAGTTCATTCAGTAGCGGGAGCAGGGGCTTGGCCCCGGTGGTTGAAGCAGCGGGAGAGCTAGCGCTTGGTTTGCCCGAACTGCTTCGCGCCAACGTTGAAGCCCGGCTTGAGCTTCGAGTCGCGGCAGCCGACGAGGCGGACCAGCTTCTGCGGCGCGCACTCATTGTCGCCCATCACATAAGCGCCCTGCTGCGGCATCGCGGCCGTCATCTGTTGCTGCTGGCCGGATTTGCGGGCCGCGGATTCATTGCCAACACCGATGTTGCCATTGCCCACGACTGACATCCTTCGTTGGATTGGATCACAACAATCCGTTGGATCGGGAATCCCGACAACGTGCCACCGCGGAGTTGGTTGCACGGCGCACAGATGAGTCGCCGGAACCGTCGCCCGGTTCATGCCGCCCTTGCTGGACTGCTTCCTGTCTCAGCAGAGGAAAGTTAAGAAAGCGCGGTAGAGCGCTCAGTCTGCTTGCATATTCCAACCATCCACAGGTGCGCAGGTTGAGCGCGCGAAATCTTGAGCAGGATGGTTCCTGCACCGCAGCCGCTGAAAACATTGAGGTTTTCCGCTGAATGTTTCGTGGACCGCCCGCTGACGAAACAATTCTCGTCCCGACGAAACCATTTTCGGCTTGTTCCGCAGAACTCCCGAAACGGCAGATCGTTATCAAACCGTCAACACAACGGCGCCGGGCGCCGACCCGAAATGACGGAGACTGTCAGATGCGGACCATGAGCCTGATCCTCGCCTTCGCCTTCGTGATGGCTGGTTCGTCTATGGCTGGCACCCCGGACACCGGTTTGCCCGGCATCGGCACCTTCTCCTATAACGGCTCGCCGGTCGTCACCCCGGTCCCGATGGTGGTGGCGCAGGCCAACTGATCGCGACGCGAAAAACAGAAACGCCGGCAAAGGCTCCCCATGTTGCTCCGAATCTGTTCCGCCGCGATGCTCGCATCGCTCGCCTTGATCGGCCCTTTGGCGGGTTCCGCGCAGGCTCAATCCCAGCTTCCCCTCGAGTCGATGCAGATCCGGTCGCTGTACCGGGTGCCTGAGCCGCGCGACGAATTCGTGCGCCAGTGCGCGCCGCATATGCTCGGCCGCTGGGCCCATCCTGAGGCCGTGTGCGGTTGCCTGCACGATCATGCCGCTGCGACGGTGGACGATCCCGATCTCCGCCAGGCGCTGCTGCGCGGGATCAGCGAGACCGGCGTTCCGACCATCGAGACCGATTGGGTGCCGCCGTCCAAGCAGGGCGAGATCGGCCCGACCTTCACCAAGATCGCCAAGCCGACGCTGCAATGCATGTTCGAGCCGATCTCGAACTGAGCGGCGCGTCAAAGCGGTGATGAAGGATGCGCCTCGCGACAGCGGGGCGTTTATTTTTTGGCGAGGCGCGGCACGCAGCTGCGGGTGCGCACCACGCCGTTCTCGCTCAGCCTGGAACCAGTGACCTGCTTGATCTGCCCGGCGGGGCACGAGCCATCATCGACAAAGACGCGCTGACCGACCCTGAGGTCGACGATGTCACCCTCGCGCATGAAGGACTGCTCTGCGGCGGCGGAGTGAACCATCGCGCCAAGTGCTGCGATGCTGACCAGCGCGACCTGTCCCATGCGCAACATGGCGGCCTCCTTCACTTGTTCTGGATCTTGAGCCCGTCGGGGCCGACATTGATCTGCAGGCCTTCGGGTTGCTTCTTCGCCTGGTAAAGATTGTAACCGAGCATGCCCGCGATCACGACCAGCGCGCCGATCACGAGATACAGGACGTTGCGATTGGGCATCCGGTATCTCCTTAAGCGGACACTGACTCAACGACTCAACGCGCGCGACCTTAGTCAGGCGGATGCGATTCTCCTAGAGCGTGGTGACTTGGCGGATGCCTTGACGGATATCTTGCGCGTTGCGCGCAGCGCAGCCAGCGTTGTCTTCGCCAGTTGTTCCGCTGCCGTGACAAGTTGCGGAACCGGATGACCGGAAAATCCCAGCACGAAGCCGGGCAATGGCTGCGCGCGATGATAGGTTTCGGCGAGCAGCCAGCCACCGACGCCGGCCTTCGCCTTGGCCTGCGCGGCAATCAAAGGATCAGTCGCGGGATCGAGCCGCGCCACCAGATGCAGGCCCTGCGACGGCACGGGAACCGTGAGCTCGCCCTCGGATGCGCTCGTGAGTGTCGACGCCAGGACGTCGCGCGCTTCGCGATAGAGCTTTCGCGACTTGCGCAGATTGGCGGCGAAGGCACCGGAGTTCAGCATGTCGGCGACCGCACCTTCCATCAATGTGCCGGGAAA
Source organism: Bradyrhizobium tropiciagri (assembly GCF_001189845.1). Classification (GTDB taxonomy): domain Bacteria; phylum Pseudomonadota; class Alphaproteobacteria; order Rhizobiales; family Xanthobacteraceae; genus Bradyrhizobium; species Bradyrhizobium tropiciagri. The sequence goes on along the minus strand of NZ_LFLZ01000067.1, from coordinate 18,324 downwards.
ACGGTCGAGCGCGGCGCGTGCTTCAGTCACCGGACCGATCAAGGCCTCGGGCAGGGCGCAGTAACCGATCCGCAGGCCTGGAAACAGCGTCTTCGCAAATGTGCCCATGTAGATCACGCGGCGCAGATGATCGATGCCGGCGAGCGACAACAGCGGCGCGCCGTCGTAGCGGAACTCGCTGTCGTAATCGTCCTCGAACACGAACGCGCCGGCGTCCCTGGCCCAGTCGAGCAGCTCGAGCCGGCGCGGCATCGACATCTGCACGCCGAGCGGGAACTGATGCGACGGCGTGACGTAAGCAGCGCGCGCCTGCGATCCGGAAGCGCGCCCCTTGTCGATGCGCATGCCGGAAGCGTCGACCGGCACCGACACCGGCCGATAGCCGCAGTGCTCGATCGCACGCCGCGCCGCCGGATAGCCGGGGTCCTCGCACCAGACCTGGTCGCCTGGCTTGAGGATGGCCCCGAGCACGATGCGAAGCGCATGCAGCGTGCCCGAGGCCAGCATGATCTGGTCGGGGTCGCAGCGCAGCCCGCGCGCCGAGAGCAGATGGTCCGATATCGCGGCGCGGAGTTCGCTGCTGCCGCGGGGATCGCCGTAATGCAGATGCTCGGAGCCGAAGGCGCGCAGCCTGCGGCCGGCAAAGGCGCGGAAGCGCTGCAGCGCGCGGTCATCGATATGGGTACAGCCGAGCGACAGCGCATTGTGCTGCGGCGGCTCAATCTCGATCTTCGCGCGTCGCGGCGTGCCGGCCTGCGCCGGAATGCGCGCCGCGACGAACGTGCCGGAGCCGGTGGTTGCCACCGCAAAGCCGTCGGCGATCAGCCGCTCATAGGCCGTGGTGACGGCGTTGCGGCGGAAGCCGGTCTGCCTGGCGAGCGCGCGTGACGGCGGCAGCGGCTCGCCCGGCTTGACCAGGCCGCCGACGATGGTGTGGCACAGCGCCTGATAGAGCCGCTGCTGCGAGGCCGCGCCCGCCGTGACATGCGGGCCGGTGAGGTCGAGCGGCAGCTCCGGCTTGCGCGCCGCGGGCCTGCGGGAATTGGTCGGAATTTTTCGCATGGAATTGGCACTATCGCAGACCAAATGGGCCGCTACAACTCTGGACAGACTCCAGATTTGATGAGGCTCACCGTGACCGAAGGCGCATCCACTCCGTCCTACCCGCTATCGTCCCGCAACCGCGTCAAACGCCGCCATGACCGCGGCTTCTACGATCACGCCACCGTGCACAAGATCCTCGACGCCTCGATGATGTGCCACGTCTCCTACGTGATCGACGGCCAACCCTATTGCACGCCGACCTTCTTCTGGCGCGAGGGCACCAGGCTCTACTGGCACGGCTCGAGCGCGAGCCGGATGCTGGAGAACCAGTCGGAAGGGCAGCGGGTGTGCCTGACGGTCGCCCATCTCGACAGCCTGGTGCTGGCGCGCTGCGGCTTCAACCATTCGGCAGACTACCGCGCGGTGATGGCGTTCGGGGCGGCCTATCTCGTCACCGATCCCGCAGAGAAGGAGCGGGCGATCGTTGCGATGGTCGACCGCTTCTTTCCCGAGCGCACCGCGAGCCTGCGCGCCAGTAACAAGCAGGAGATCAAGGCGACCTCGTTCATCGCAATGGAGATCGAGGAGGCCTCGGCAAAGGTGCGCGCCAAGGGCGTCGCCGACGACGACGAGGATTACGAGTTGCCGATCTATGCCGAGCGTATTCCAGTGCGCACCGTGCTCGGCGCGCCCGAGCCGTGCCCACGGCTGCTCGACGGCGTAACGCGGCCTGCGACGCTCGATGGCTATTCGGAGGGCCGTCTGCTCGAAGATGCATTGCGGGATGCCTATTTTGCGCAATACCCCGCGGAGTGAAATCAGGTTACGCTGCGGCTCCCACCTTGTCTGATGTCCCCCATGGAGCTGCCGCATGACTGCCGAGACGCAACAACGAATCCTTGCCGCCGTTGACGAGGGATTCGATGCGCAGCTTGCGACGACGCAGGCCTTTGTCGCGATCCCCTCGACCCGCAGCGCCGAGGGGCCGTGCCAGGACATGATCGGCGATCTGCTGCGCGAGCGCGGCTACGAGGTCGACGACTGGCGCATCAATCTCGACGAGCTCAGGGATCTGCGCGGCTTCGGCCCGATCGAGCATGATTTCTCCAAGGCGCGCACCGTGGTCGGTACCTACCGCCCGGCCACCAATGCCGGCAAATCGCTGATCCTGCAGGGCCACTGCGACGTGGTGCCGACCGGCCCATTGGAGATGTGGGAGACGCCGCCGTTCTCGCCTGTGATCAAGGACGGCAGGATGTACGGCCGCGGCGCCTGCGACATGAAGTCCGGCACCATCGCCGCGCTCTATGCGCTGGATGCGATCAGGAAGGCCGGCCTGAAGCCGACGGCGCGGATCCACTTCCAGTCCGTGATCGAGGAGGAGAGCACCGGCGTCGGCGCACTCTCGACCTTGCAGCGCGGCTATCGCGCCGACGCCTGCTTCATCCCGGAGCCGACCAACGGCAAGATGATCCGCTCTCAGGTCGGCGTGATCTGGTTCCGACTGAAGGTACGCGGCTTCCCGGTGCACGTGTTCGAGGCCGGCGCCGGCTCGAACGCGATCATGGCGGCGTATCATCTGGTGCATGCGCTGGAGAAGCTCGAGATCACCTGGAACGAGCGCGCCAAGGCCGACCGTCATTTCAAGGATGTCAATCATCCGATCAACTTCAATCCCGGCATCATCAAGGGCGGCGACTGGGCCTCCAGCGTGCCGGCCTGGTGCGACGTCGACTGTCGCATCGCGGTGCTGCCGGGCTGGTCGATCGCCGAGTGCCAGAAGGAGATTCTGGCTTGCGTTGCGGCCGCGGCGCGCGACCATCGTTTCCTTTCCAACAATCCGCCGCAGGTGGAATGGTCGGGCTTCCTGTCGGAAGGCTACGAGCTGGTGAACTCCGAGGCGCCGGAGGCCGCGTTCGCCAAGGCACATCAGGCCGTTTATGGCGGCGCGGTGGAAGACCGCGCCTTCACCGCGCTGACCGACACGCGCTTCTACGGTTTGAACTACGACATCCCAAGCCTCTGCTTCGGCGCCAGCGGCGCGGCGATGCACGGCTTCAACGAATATGTCGATCTGGACTCGCTGCGGCAATCGACCAAGGCCATTGCGCTGTTCATCGCGGAATGGTGCGGGGTGGAGAAGGCGTAGCCTTTTTGCGTACGGGCTCGGCGCGCTGTCGCTCCGCTTGCCGGGGAGGGCTCTCGGGCGAGGGCAACCAGATGCTTTAAGTCTAAAACAAAGGCTGGGCGAACAGCCCCGCCGGTGGCAAAATGGCGTCCGATCGACGGCGAATCTTCGAGGAGCACGATGCGCGATTGGGATGATGCCTACGCCAATTCGGCCCACGTGCCGGGATCGGATGCGCTGCCGGCGCGGTGGGTGGAGCGGGCGGCGGCCTATCGCGCCAGACTCAAATCGTTCAAGCCGGACATCGCCTATGGATCGGGAGAGCGGCAGCGTCTCGACCTGATCCTGCCGGACGGCGACAGCAAGGGTCTCGTCGTCTTCGTACATGGCGGTTACTGGATGCGCTTCGACAAATCGTCATGGACCGACCTCGCGGAGGGCGCGCGAAGCCATGGCTGGACGGTGGCGCTGCCAAGTTACACGCTGGCGCCGGCCGCGCGCATCTCAGACATCACGGCCGAGATCGCGGTCGCGATTGCTTCGGCTGCAGCCGAGGTCTCCGGGCCTATTCGATTGGCCGGCCATTCCGCAGGCGGCCATCTCGTTACGCGCATGCTGTGCGACGACGGCCGTCTCGAACCTGAGGTCTACGACAGAATAGTGGCGACGCTGTCGATCAGCGGTCTGCATGACCTGCGACCGCTGCTGCAGACCGTACTGAACGAGACGCTCCGGATGAACATCGGCGAGGCAGCGCTCGAAAGCGCCGCCTTGCATCTGCCACGGGGCAAATCGCCGCTGACCACCTGGGTCGGCGGCAGCGAGCGACCCGAGTTCATCCGTCAGGCAGAGCTGATGGCCAACATCTGGACCGGATTCGACGTGCCCACGCACCTCGTCGTCGACCCCGGGCATAACCATTTTACAGTTATCGATGGGCTGAAGGATCCATCCTCGGCCATCACGAGGCGCCTTCTGGGCCTTGTTTGAGGCGGGGATCGATCGAGAGGATGTGTCATGAGCAGCAACGACTACGATCCCGCGGTCGAGGGCGCCGAGACCGATTTCGCTCGGAAAATGTCGTATAGCGACTATCTGCAACTCGATGCGCTGCTCGGCGCCCAGCATCCGATTTCGGACGCGCATGACGAGATGCTCTTCATCATCCAGCATCAGACCTCCGAACTGTGGATGCGGCTCGCCATCCACGAGCTCCGGGCCGCCCGTCACGCGATCGCCCGCGAAGACGTGTCGCCGGCGATGAAGATGCTCGCGCGCGTCTCCCGCATCTTCGAGCAGTTGAACAATGCCTGGGACGTGCTGCGTACCATGACGCCCAGCGAATATACCCATTTCCGCTCGCGGCTCGGACAATCCTCGGGCCTCCAGTCGTATCAATACCGGCTGATCGAGTATCTGCTCGGCAATCGCAATGGCGCGATGTTGAAACCGCACGCGCATGACCCCGAGGTGACGGCCTTGCTCAAGACCGAGCTTGCGACGCCGAGCCTTTATGACGAGGTGCTCCGGCTTGCCGACCGCAAGGGGCTGACCATGCCCGCGGCCGTGCTGTCACGCGACGTCCACGAGACCCATCACTTCGACGAGGGCGTGATGCAAGCCTGGCGCCGCGTCTACCAAGCTCCTGAAGCCAATTGGACGCTCTACGAGCTTGCCGAGAAGCTGGTCGACTTCGAGGACTATTTTCGCCGCTGGCGCTTCAATCACGTGACGACGGTGGAGCGCGTCATCGGCTTCAAGCGCGGCACCGGCGGTACCGGTGGGGTCAGCTATCTCAAGCGGATGCTCGAGGTCGAGCTGTTTCCCGAACTGTGGCGTGTCCGCACCGTCCTCTAGGCGAGGTGTCATGATCGAAGCGAAATCGCAACTGCGTGTCTACGACGACACCAAGGCGATGTTCCATCTGCCCGCGGATGTCATCTATCTTGACGGCAACTCGCTTGGTGCGCTGCCACTGGGCGTTGCCGAACGCGTTGCGCATGTCGTCACGGCCGAGTGGGGCGATGAGCTCATTCGCGCCTGGAACAGCGCCGGCTGGTACGTGCAGCCGCGCCGCGTGGGCGACCGCATCGCTCGCCTGATCGGCGCCGCGCCCGGCACGGTGATGGTTGGCGACACGCTGTCGCTCAAAGCCTATCAGGCGCTTGCGGCCGCGCTCGAGATGAACCTAGAGCGCAAGGTCGTTCTGTCCGATACGGGTAATTTCCCGACCGATCTCTATATGGCGGAAGGGCTGATCGCCACGCTCGGGCGTGGCCATCAATTGCGGCTGGCGGCCCCGGAGGAGGTCGAGGCATCGCTGTCGGACGACATTGCGGTGCTCTATTTGACGGAGGTCGACTATCGCACCGGCCGTCGCCACGACATGCGGAACCTGACCGCGAAGGCGCATGTGCTCGGCATCGTTACGGTCTGGGATCTCGCCCATTCGGCCGGCGCGCTGCCGGTCGATCTCGCCGGCGTCGGCGCCGATTTCGCCGCCGGCTGCACCTACAAATATCTCAACGCGGGGCCGGGCGCGCCGGCCTTCCTTTACGTCGCGCCGCGGCATGCTGATCAGGCGCGCGCCGCGTTGTCGGGCTGGATGGGGCACGCGAAGCCGTTCGCCTTCGATCTCGGTTATCAACCTGCTGGCGGCGTCGAGCGCATGCGCGTCGGCACACCGCCGGTGCTGGCGATGGCCGCGCTGGAGGCATCGCTCGACATCTGGGATCGTGTCGATATGGGCGAAGTCCGCGCGCGCTCACTCGCGCTCGGCGACTTGTTGATAGCTGAGATCGCGCGACGCTGTCCGTCGCTGAGGCTGGTAACGCCACGGGCGCATGCGCAGCGCGGGTCGCAAGTGTCCTTCGCCTTCGCCGGCGGATATGCCGCCATGCAGGCGCTGATTGCCCGCGGCGTGATCGGCGACTTCCGGGCGCTGATATCATGCGGTTCGGGATCACGCCGCTCTATATCGGCGAAGCCGAGGTGCTGAAGGCCGCCGAGATGATTGAGGAGGTGATCAATGGCGAGGTGTGGCGCCGGCCAGAATATCAGGTCGTGAATGCGGTGACGTGAGCGGCGGGCGTTATCGCGAAGCCTCATGGTGACTGCGGCGAGCAATCATGGGTGCCGCGACCACAACGCATTGACGATCGCATCGAGCCCATCGGTCAGTGCGGCGGGGCCGGGCTGCAAAATGATCGGCGACTTGATCTCGACGATGCGATCGTTGCGGACAGCCGGAATGTCGCTCCAGCCGTCACGGGCCCTGATGCGGTCGGTCACGACCTTCTTGCCGCACCAGGATGCCAGGATCACGTCGGGCATCGCCGCGCGCACGGCATCAGGCGTGACGATGCGATCCCTGGCGGCCTTGTGTGCGCGCAGAAGCGGCAGCGCGTCCGCGCCGCCGGCAATCTCGATCAGTTCGGATACCCAGCCGATGCCGCTGATCAGCGGATCGTCCCATTCCTCGAAATAGACCTTTGGCCGCGGCGCCGGACGCGGCGTTGCGGCGGTCGCGGCCAGCCGTTGTTCGAGGCCTTGCGCGAGCCGTTCAGCGCGATCGGCGGCGCCGACCATCGCACCGAGGCTGCGGATCATCGCAAGGATGCCGGCGACATCGCGCTGATTGAAGACATGGACGGCGACACCGGCGCGGACGAGATCGGCGACGATGTCGGCCTGCAGGTCGGAGAAGGCGAGCACCAGGTCGGGATCGAGCGCCAGGATCTTCGGGATGTCGGCGGAGATGAATGCCGACACCCGCGGCTTCTCGCGGCGGACCTGCGGCGGCCGCACGGCATAGCCGGAGACGCCGACGATGCGGTCCTGCTCGCCGAGCAGATACAGCGTCTCGACCGTCTCCTCGGTCAGGCAGACGATCCGGCGGGGAGGGAAGTCGCGCATCGCGGACGGTATGCAGACTCGCCAAGGGTTGTCACGGCGCCATGACGTCATCCGCTTGATTACCTCGGAGGTCATTGCCGGGCCCGGTCAGGCAATCCATCATGCCGGCACCAACCTCAAAGAAGCCCGCACAAGCCAGGGAGTGCCCATGACGCCGCTCGAAAAGATCCAGTCGATGAAGATGCCGTTTGCGGAACTGAAGGGGGTCATCTTCACCGAGGCCGGCCAGGATCGCGTGGTCGCGAAGATGGTGGTGCGGCCGGACCTTTGTACCCTGCGGAACACGATCCACGGCGGCGCGGTGATGGCCTTTGCGGACTCGGTCGGCGCCGCCGCTACCGTGATCAACCTGCCTGAGGACGCCAAGGGCACCACGACGCTGGAGAGCAAGACCAACTTCATCGGCGGCGCCAAGGAGGGGAGCACTGTGATCGCCACGGCGACGCCGGTTCACCGGGGTCGGCGCACCCAGGTCTGGCAGACCCGGCTGGAAACCGAGGACGGAAAACTGGTTGCCGTCGTCACCCAAACCCAGCTGGTATTATAATGGGGTAATGATGTGATTTTCCGATCACATCATTGTTTACTTAAATGAATCTGAGTACTTGAATTATATGGTGCGGCGCACAATATAGGGACGGTTAGGGAGTCGACGCCTCCTCGAGGGCTACCAAGAGGAGTTATGAAATGAACCACGATTCCATCAGTTCGACCTCTGCTCGGGGCACCGTGCGGACGTTGAGCCAGCAGGAGGAGCTTCCTCTGCTGCGCGATCATCTGCTGAGACTGGATCGAACCAGCCGTCATGATCGTTTTCATGGCTTCATCGACGACAGCTTCATCCGCCGCTATGCCGAGCGCTGCGCCAATGACGGTACGGTCATCATCGCCTATTTCGAGGATGGCGTGGTCCGCGGCGCCGCCGAGCTGCATCCGCCGGAGCGGTCGCCGGATGCGCAGCCCGAGATCGCCTTCAGTGTCGAGCGGTCGGCGCGGCGCAAGGGCGTTGGCAGCACGCTGTTCCGCAAGCTGATCGCCGAGGCGCATGCCAAGGGCTACGGCAGCCTGCGCATCACCACCGGCGCGCAGAACGACGCGATGCGTGCGCTTGCCACCAAGTTCGGTGCGCAGCTGACCTTCCGTCATGGTGAGTCGACCGGCAGCATCGACCTGACCGAGCAGCACCAGGCCGAACAGGCGCCGGCCACGGCTTCGCCGCCGATCGCTCCGGTAACGCCGGTTGCGGCCGCGCGTGCGATCGTCGACATGAACCGCGCCTATTGGCGAATGGTGATGCAGATGTCCGGCTGGGGCCGGGCCGCCTGAGCTGAGACTTAACCTGAAAGACAAAAAGGGCAATCCGCTCAGCGGATTGCCCTTTTCTTTAAGTAGCTGGATGTCGTTGTTCAGGTGCCGGTGCGCTTGTCGGTGGCGAAGCGGCGGACCACGCGGCGCTCGACCACGACGGAACGCTGCGCACCCTGTTCGCCGGCGATCACGCGGGTTGCCGTACCGGTGCGGGCGCTGACGCGCGCAGTCTTCTTCACCTCGGCCAGCACCTCGTCATAGGGCAGCCCCATCAGCGACGATGCGATCCCGGCCTGGGCTTCCACGTCATCGGTGATGCCGATGGCTGCGAAGATTGCCTCCTCCAGCGTCGGCGGATCATGCCGCACGCGCCGAGTGCCATACTTGGTATTCCAGTCTCCGCTCATCGCCGCCTCATCTTTGAATCGCGGGAGATACGTAAGGTCCCCAATGTTGCATTGCAATATGAATATGAGATGGCAATCCAGCCATGCAGCTAGAGTCTCTCAATCTTGTGAGCGTCATAAAGTTCGATGGTGGTCGCTGCGGCCGCCAGAGATTGCAGGGAGCGGACGAAATCGCGCGACGCGGGGACCGCAAAATGCGCCGCCAGCGCGGCGCGGTCGGCCCATTGTTCGAAAAACACCAGCCTGAGCGGATTCTCGCAGTCGACATGGACCGCGTGCGAGATGCAGCCGGGCTCGGTGCGCGAGCGATGGACATGCTCGAGGCTCAATCGCCGCACCTCGTCGAAACTGTCGGGACGGGCGGTGACGCTACCGGTGACGACGATCATGATCTCCCCCAGTTGGTTGGTTACGGGGCAGCTTCTGCCCCTGACGCACCATTCGGCTGCTGCGGCCAGCGCTTCAGCGCGGCGCGGCCGGCATCGGTCAAGACATAAATGCCGCGCTCGGCGCGATCGAACCAGCCGTAGACATTATGCTGCAGGATCTTGCCGGCATCGGGGCAGTCGGCCCGCAGGTCCTTGACGCGCCGGGGGCCATCCGAGAGCGCACAGGCGCAGGCCAGCGCCTGTTGCCGGTAGGCCGTCATGATCGGCGCGCGCGTCGATCCGCCCATCGCGGGATCGCCCTTGCGCTTGCGATGCTCGGCGATCAGGCGCGAGCGCTTCTTCGGATTGCGGCGAGGTGCCGCGGTCGGCGGCGGCACCAGCACCTCGACGTCGCCGCGGTCGCTGACGCCGAGCATGCCGAAGCCGAGCCGCCGGCACAGATTGCGATAGCGCGCGTCGCTCTCGCGGCCCTTGCCGCGGGCCGAGACCTTGGCCGCGATCCACACCTCGTCGGCGGCGCCGGCGCGATCGACCGCCTGCAGGATCAGTTCGAGATTGAAGGCGAGCTTGAGTTCACCGATCACGACCACCGGTGGATCATCGCCGCTCAGCGCCACCAGGTCGCAGCCGCCGATCTCGCCCTTCACCGTGAAGCCGAGCTTTTCGAGGAAGCGTTTGACGGGCAGATAAAGCGCGGTTTCCAACGGGCAGGCTCCTGCGGCATCCGGCCGCGACTCGGTGCGCCAGCATAGCGCGGAATTGCCCCCATCGAGGCGGATCGAATTTGCCCAATGCGCGGCCGAGCGGTTATGTTGGGCCGGGGACAACGGCGCGACCATTTGCATGATCCGGAACGGGCTCTATCACATCACCGTCGAATTTCTCGACGGCGTCTCTGGCGGCAACCAGGGCGTCATGGTGTTGCGCGACGGCCAGATGCGCGGCGGCGACTCGTTCTTCTACGCCTATGGCAGCTACACCGCGGCTGATGGCAAGTGGAAGGGCGAGGTCACCAACGAGGAGCATTCGCCGACCTATGGCGAACGCCCGGTCTGGGAACGCAAGGTGGTCACCATCGGCTTCACCGGCACCTACACCGATCAGACCGCCGAGGGCGACGGCATGGCGCTCGTCGGCAAGCAGAGCATCCGCTTCCGGTCGAAGCTGCGGCTCCTGGTTGCGGACTAAACTGACCGATGCCGGCCGGCTTACAGCGTCAGCCGATTAGGCGATCGTCCGCCAACGCGTCGAGTTTCCCGGCCTTTGCGTCCCGCTCGATCGCTGCATCGAAACGCTCGGCATCGAACGTCTCGAACCAGGCGCGAAAACGGGCCAGCTCACGAGGAGGCAGCTGTTCGACGGCCTTTTCGATGTCTTCTGCAGTCGTCATGCCAAAGATATAGCATCTGCCAGATCGAGCGGAAAGACGTCGGCAGGACCAAGCGGGGCGCTCAGACCCGCCCGTTGACCGGCAGCAGCGCGCCGGTGACGGCGCTTGCGGCGTCGCTGGCGAGGAACAGGATTACGTCGGCGAGTTCCTTCGGCGTCACCCATTTGGAGATATCGGCCTTCGGCATCGCGGCGCGATTGGCGGCGGTGTCGATGATCGAGGGTAGCACCGCGTTGACCGTGACCTTGCCCTTCAGCTCGGCGGCCAGCGACTCGGTGAGGCGGTGCACGCCGGCCTCGAGGCAGCATAGGGGCCCATGCCGGAGGCGGCCTGCAAGGCGCCGAGCGCGCCGATATTGATGATGCGTCCGGCGCCGGATTTCGTGAGATGCGGGATCGCCGCGCGCGACGTGTTGAACGCGGTCATCACGTTCATCGCGTACATGCGCTGCCAGGTCGCGGGATCGCCGTCGCTGACCGCCTCGAAGGTGAAGCCGCCGGCAATGTTGATCAGTGCGTCGAGCCGGCCGAAATGCGCCGCCGCCTTGTCGATCGCAGCGCTCGCATGCGTGGTGTCGGTGAGGTCGACTCCGCCGAGCTCGATACGGTCGGCCGTCGCCGCGAACTGCGAGGCCGCATGATCGATGCCGGCGACGCGCGCACCGCGCGCCAGGGCTTCTTCGGCGACCACCTTGCCAAGCGCGCCAAGGGCGCCGGTGATGACGATGACTTTTCCGTTCATGGCGGTCTCCGTATCAGCAACAGGCTGCCACCCACTATGATCAGGCGGATTTCATTTGCAATGCCGCCGATTTCATCTCCTACTGCGCGCATTCATCAGTTCATTCGCCTCAAGGATGTTTGCGATGCCGACACCAAGGCCGTGCGAAACCCATCCCGAGCTCGTCAAGTTCAGTTACGGATTGCCGCATCTTGCGCAGGCGCTCGCGCGCGAGCGCAAGGTCAAGATCGTTGCCCTCGGATCATCATCGACCGCGGGAGCCGATAGAGTTCTCCCATTTCCGCCGCGGCTGGAGATCCTGTGGCGAAGCCAGAAGCAGACCTTCGGCCGGATGATCGACATCATCAACCGGGGGATCGGCGGGCAAGAGGCGCCGGAAGAGTTCTCGCGCATCGAGTCCGATGTCATCGCCGAAGCACCGGTGATGGTGATTTGGCAGGTCGGCACCAACGCCGTGTACAGGAACTACAACTTCGATCAGGTGCAAGCGACATTCGAGGCAGGACTCGATGTGCTTGCCGCGCTGCCGCTGGACGTCGTGGTGATGGATTCGCAGTACACCCAGGCCATCATCGGCACACCAGACGTGCTCAAGCTCGCCAACCAGTTCATGCCGATGATCGCCGACGTCGCTGCAAGCAGGAAAGTCAACCTGTTCCGCCGCTTTGCGCTGATGAAGCAATGGGTCGATGCCGGAATTCCGCTCTCCGAACTCGACGATGGCGCGCAGGAGCATCTCCATACGAGCGAGTGGGCGACCGATTGCGTCACTCAAGCGTTGCTCGGTGCGATCAACGATGCGGTGGCACGCAGCGCAAACTCGTCGTCTTGACTACGTAAGACTACGGGGGAAGGCCAGTTGGATAAAATTTGCGGCAGTTCTGTAAGTCGTTTGCAGAACCCTTTCCGTAGAAGCGGAACTCCAGCCAAGGTAGGGGTTTTTGCAATGGGAAATCTTCCGGATCACGGTTTACCGCTCGTTCAGCTTAAGGAACAGCGGCGCGATCTCGTCGTAGCACTACAGAATCGCAAGGGCCCGGTGGGCAGCTGGGAATTGATGCAGATCGCGGCGATCCAGCAGGCCATCTCGGCCTTCGAGGATGTGATCGCCGATCTCGACGCGGAGCTCGAACTCGAGGCCGCGGCCTGAGCGAACGGATCAGGCCTGCAGATAGCGGACTTCAAGTGCCTTGCGCTCGGCCGGGCCGAGCCCGAGGCCCTCGCGGAAATATCCGTCGAGGCCGCCATAGTCGGCATCGATCGCCGCGAACGACGCATCCAGAAACGCCGCGCGCACGGTGCCGAGCACCTGCTTGACGTCGTCGGGCAGCTCGGTGCTGTGCGCCGGATCGCGCTTGTAGTACTGGTTGGTCAGGAGATAGTCGTCCGCGATCACCTGATCGGATACGCCGAGGGCGTGCAGGATCAGCGCGCAGGCAAAGCCGGTGCGATCCTTGCCCGCGGTGCAGTGGATCACCAGCGGCGCGCGGTCTTCGAGCAGATGGGCAAACAGCGTGCGATAGCGCGGCGTGTTGTCCTGCACGTAGCCGCGATAGGAATCCCGCATCACGTCGATCGCGTCGGCTTCCGAGAGCTGGCGGTTGCTGGCGATCTCGCGCAGCGCGGCCACCACCGTCGGCTCGACCGGGAGCGAATGCACGGTCACGTCGCTCATGCCGCACAGCGCTTCGGCGCGCTCGGCGACGCCGCGAAAATCGTACGCGCTTTTGACCCCGAGGCCGCGCACCACGGCGACGTCCTGCTCGGTGAGATACGCAAGATGGTTGGAGCGGAAGATCTGCCGCCAGCGCACCGTCCGGCCGTCACGCGTCTGGTAGCCGCCGAGGTCGCGAAAATTGCTGGCGCCGGCGAGGTTGAGGTGACGGGCAGGGGCTTCTGACATAGGGCGGGCCTGTTGCAGCTGTTAAGGTCTTCTTGCAGGAAGTCTTGGCGCAGGAGTATCGGCGCAGACAGGTCTATAACCGGCCTCTCGGGGGGAGAATATGACTTATCGCGGGGGCGCCATTCTGATCGGCGCAATTCTTTTCGAGATTTTTGGTTCCTCGGCGGCACGGGCGCAATCCGCCTTCCGGAATTATCGCTGTGCCGACGGCACACAATTCATTGCGGCATTCTTCAATGGCGACACGCGCGCGCATCTGCAACTCGACGGCAAGGCGGTGACGCTGACGAAACGGTTGTCGCTGACCGGCACGCGCTACAAGGGCGGTGGTGTCACGCTCGAGATCACGCGGGCCGGGCTGACCAGGCTGCGGCATGCGAAGCGGCCGGTGACGGCCTGCGAGCTGGCATGAAAAAAGGGCCGAAACGCTTCGTTCCGACCCTCTCTTACTGTGCTGTTGATGTCCGACGTTTGTGCGTCACGCCTCTCCGCCCGATCGACATCAGTGATCGCGGCTCGGCTTGGCGTCGTCGATGGCGGCCTGATGGTACCAGCTCTCGCTGCATGCCGAGGTCTCGACTTCAGCGGCAAGATCGCGCGCCGTCCGCGCCTCGCCATAGCGGCGACCGCCGAGAGCCGCGCGGCCCCCTGCCGGGAATTGATAGATCGTTGCCGATCCCTGATTTTGGCCTGTGGTGATCATGTCAAAGTCTCCTTGGGCCGGTGCGAGCCTCCATGGTGCGCCCGACTCATTCGTGTGCGGTTACCGTGCTTTCAACATCGGTCCGGGCCCGGCAGGGTGCAAGTGACTAAGAAATAGTCAGGTTTTGTCTAATTGGTAGGCAAGTCCGGGTTTGCTTCCTGTGAGGCAGAGGGCGGCTGACCAACGCTTGGGCCGAGGCAATGGTTGCCGGGCACCCGATGGTTGGACACGAACTGTCACATGGCGCTGCCGCCGCATTAATCGGCGGACGGTGCCGTAGCCGAATTTGCTGCAGAAACGGGCGGTGGAGGGGACGGAGAGAAGATTTTGGCTGACGGCGGCGCATGCCAGCCGCGCTGCTTTGTCGCAGTTAAAAATGCGATGTCCGCTGTGGACATCCGCAAGCTTGGCGGTGCCGCAGTGCAGCGACTGGCATTTTAATTGCTTAGTAAGGGCCGGCCGATGGTGGCCGGGTACGCGTGCGGCGGCCGACTGGCTTTCGGTTCCTCACGGTTTTGCATCATCAACAGAGAGGTTCAATGACCAAGTACAAGCTCGAGTATATCTGGCTCGACGGATATACGCCGACGCCGAGCCTGCGCGGCAAGACGCAGATCAAGGAATTCGCGTCGTTCCCGACCCTCGAACAGCTTCCGCTGTGGGGCTTTGACGGTTCGTCCACCCAGCAGGCTGAAGGCCACAGCTCTGACTGCGTGCTGAAGCCGGTCGCCTGCTATCCCGACGCCGCGCGCGAGAACGGCGTGCTGGTGATGTGCGAAGTCATGATGCCCGACGGCAAGACGCCGCACGTGTCCAACAAGCGCGCCACCATCCTGGATGACGACGGCGCCTGGTTCGGCTTCGAGCAGGAATACTTCTTCTACAAGGACGGCCGTCCGCTCGGCTTCCCGGGCGAGGGCTATCCGGCTCCGCAGGGCCCGTACTACACTGGCGTCGGCTACAAGAACGTCGGCAGTGTCGCCCGCAAGATCGTGGAAGAGCATCTCAATCTCTGCCTCGCCGCCGGCATCAACCACGAAGGCATCAACGCCGAAGTGGCGAAGGGCCAGTGGGAATTCCAGATCTTCGGCAAGGGCTCCAAGACTGCCGCCGACCAGATGTGGATGGCTCGCTACCTGATGCTGCGCCTCACCGAGAGCTACGGCATCGATATCGAATTCCACTGCAAGCCGCTCGGCGACACCGACTGGAACGGCTCGGGCATGCACGCCAACTTCTCGACCAAGTACATGCGCGAAGTCGGCGGCAAGGAGTACTTCGAGAAGCTGATGGGCGCCTTCGAGAAGAACCTGATGGACCACATCGCCGTCTACGGCCCGGACAACGACAAGCGTCTGACCGGCAAGCACGAGACCGCGCCGTGGAACAAGTTCAGCTACGGCGTGGCTGACCGTGGCGCGTCGATCCGCGTCCCGCACTCCTTCGTCAACAATGGCTACAAGGGCTATCTGGAAGACCGCCGCCCGAACTCCCAGGGCGACCCCTACCAGATCGCTTCGCAGATCCTGAAGACGATCTCCGAGGTCCCGACCGGCGCCAAGGCTGCGGCTTAAGTGGCTGCAGCTTAAGTGCTGCAGCTTAAGTAGCTGCGGCTTAAGCAGCTTCCGGAGCCGGATGGAGCCATCCGGTACCGCAATCGGGTCCGCCAGGGCGAATGCCTTGGCGGACCCTTGCTTTTTAACCAAAGTGTTTGCGGGCAGCTTGCCGCCGAAAGCGGTTTCGCTGCGTTATGAACCGCGCTAGATAACGATTGTATCTTGGCTGCCGGGGACACGGCGCTTGTTTGAAGGGTTTTACAAGGTCCGGTTCGAACTGGGCGGTGCCGTCGGCCGCAGCGTGATGTATGTCGGCGACGGCAAGATGCTCGGCGGCAACTCGGCCTTCGCCCATATCGGCACCTACGAAAAACACGGCGACGAGGTCGCGGTCGAGATCCAGACCGTCCGCCACAATCCCGATCCGAACTACCGCGCGATGGCCGGCACCGATGACGCGACGCTCATCGCAAAGGGTGCGCCCGATGGCGAGCTCTATCGTTTCAAGGGCGAGCTGAAGGAATTGCCCGGCGTGCCGTTCCAGTCGGTGATGACGCCGATCACCGAGGGCGAAGTCCCGATCGCCGGTGGGGTCGGCGAGGGCGGTATCATCGACGGGCTCTATTCGATCCACATCCGCGTGCTCGACGGGGTCGACGGTGGCCTCACCGGCGTGATGCTGCTGAACAACGGCCGCATCCTCGGCGGCGATGCGCACTTCTACTATCTCGGCACCTACACCTCCGAGAAGGGCCGCTGGAAGGGCCAGATCCTCAACCAGGAGCACACCTCGGCGATGGGCGAGAACCCGATCTTCGGCGGCCATGAGGTCGGCATCGGCTTCGCCGGCACCTGCGATGCGGAGGGCGCCGTGCTCGAAGCGACTGCGCTGGCCGGCAAGCGCAGCCTCCGGCTTACCGCCGCGCTCAAGCTGATGCGACGGGCGTAAGCGGGATGGAGCATTCGGTTCGCGTGCTCTCGACGCTGGCGCTGAAGGGTGCGGTCGCGCGCCTTGCCGCGGCCTACCAGGCGGCAAGCGATATCCGGATCGATGCCGATTTCGCGCCGACGCTGGCGCTGCTCGAACGCTTGCGCGAGGGCGAGGTCGCCGATGTCGTGATCCTGACCCGAGCAGGCCTCGACGAGATGACCGGCGAGGGCCGCGTTGCGCGGGAAAGTGCAGTCGATCTGGCGCGCTCCTATGTCGGCGTCGCGGTGAAGGCGGGCGCTGCGCATCCCGACATCGCGAGCGAAGCTGCATTGCGTGCGGCTTTGCTCGACGCGCGGGCGGTGGCCTATTCGCGGCTCGGCGCCAGCGGCATCCTGTTCGCCCAACTGATCGCGCGTCTCGGCATCGCGGAGGCGATCAACGCGCGCGCGGTGATCATTCCCATGGGCTTCACCGCGGAAAAGCTCGTCACCGGCGAGGCCGATCTCGCGATCCAGCAGATCAGCGAGTTGAAGCAGGTCGACGGCATCGAGGTGGTCGGGCCAATTCCCCTCGATTTGCAGACGCCGGCGGTGTTCTCGGCAGGCCGCATGACGGCCTCGCAGCGCGCAGCGGCCGCCGATCATCTGCTGCGCTATCTCTCGTCACCCGAGGTCGCGCCGGTGCTGCGCGAGACCGGGCTCGAGCCTTGAATTTGCCTCCACCGCGACGCAACCTGCCGCTCATGTTCAAACCGCTCCAAGCCATTGTCGTCGTCGCAGCGTTGGCTGCGCCGGCGCTTGTCCACGCGCAATCGGCCGACCTCGTGCTGTGCGACCGGCTCGCCGCCGATCCCTCTGATCCCGACAAGCCGGCCGACGTGAAGGGCGTGCCCGAAATTGCGTCGGCGGATATCGCGACCGCGGTCAAGTATTGCGCGGTGGCGGCAAAGTCGTCGCGTCGCGCGATGTATGCGCTCGGCCGCGCCTATGCTGCCAATCGGCAGACCGCCGAAGCGGCGTCGGCCTGGCGCAAGGCGGCCGACAAGGGCTCGACATCGGCGATGGTCGAGCTCGGCGTGCTTTATGGCAACGGCACCGGCGTCGCCAGGGACGAGGCGCAGGCGCGCAAATTGTTCGAGCGCGCGGCGCAGGCCGGCAACGCGCGCGGCGTCAGCAATCTTGCGGCACTCGGCGGCAGCACGGCATCCGATCCCGCACGTGCGCGCGAACTGCTCGCCAAATCTGCCGAGACCAATGCGGAGGCGCAGTACCAGCTCGGCCTGATGCTGGCGGAAGGCAAGGGCGGCGCGCAGGACGATGCCGGCGCGCGGGCGCTGTTCGAGAAGGCGGCAGCGCAGAACCATCCCGGTGCGCTGGAGCGGATGGGCGCCTTCGCGCAGGCCGGCCGCGGCGGACCGAAGGACAGCGATGCGGCCAAGGCCTATTACGAGCGGGCCGCTGCACTCGGCGATGAGGACGCCAAGAAGGCGCTGGAGCGGGCGCGCTGTCCGTACGTGATCAAGGACAAGCGCGGCAACGCCGTGACCAATCTCTGCTTCTAGGAACGCTCGCGCGCGCGTGTCGTTGACGTGCGAAAGGCACTGGCGAGGCGATGTCATGATCCGCAAGCTGCGTTCCGGCGAGTACCGCCTGTATTCCCGCAAGGTCAATCCGAAGACCGGCAAGCGCCGCAATCTCGGTACCTTCAAGTCGCGCGCGGCGGCAGAGAAGCACGAGCGCGACGTGCAGTATTTCAAGCGCCACTAGGTAACGGACCCACTACACCTCGCCCCGCTTGCGGGGAGAGGTCGGAACGCATCGCTAGATGCGTTCCGGGTGAGGGGGAGTCTCCGCAAACTCGCTATCGCCGGACGTGCGGAGACAGCCCCTCACCCCAACCCTCTCCCCAT
>NZ_LFLZ01000066.1 GCF_001189845.1 Bradyrhizobium tropiciagri | reverse complement strand
GGTGCTCTCTCCTCTAGGCGACCCGTCGGTGAGACCCCCACCCCAGCCCTCCCCCGCAAGCGGGAGAGGGAGCCGAGTCCCGCCGCGGCCAACGATGAAGCTCACTTCATCGCAAGCTATCGCCGCAGCACCGCGATGGTGCGGTTGGCGAAGGTCAGCCGCTCCGCCATCACGGAAACGAAGTACGTCAGCAGCTTGTGGCTGAGCTCGGGGTCCTCGTCGCGGATCGCCGCGAATTGGTGGGTGTTCAGCACATAGAGCACGCTCGCCATCTCGGCCTGGATGGTCGCACTGCGCGGGGTGTTCGCGACGAGGCCCATCTCGCCGATCGTGGTGTAGCGGCCGAGGCTGCGCACGCGCGTGGTGCGGCCGTCGTCGGCGGGCACCATGATGCCGACGCGGCCGTCGAGGATGAAGTGCATGGAATCGGCGGCGTCGCCGGCGTGCACGATGACCTCGCCGGCGTCGACTTCGAGCCGCTGGCAGCGCCGGATCAGCGTGTCGGCGTCGCCCTCGCTGTCGAGCAGCCCGGTGAACCAGCCGCGCAGATCGGCTTCCTCCTGCGCCAGTTCCTGGTGCTGCGCGATGATCTGGTTCTCGCACCATTCCAGCGCATGATCGAGCTCGTCGATCACGGAGACACCCGCGGTGATGAAATCGCTGGCGCGCAGCACCTGTTCGGCCTTGGCCGACAGATGCACCAGCACGAGCTCGACCCCGACCTCGTGTGCGCTGCGCTTGATCTGCGCAAAGCTGTAGGCCGCCGACGAATCGACGCCGGTGACGAGCTTGAAGTCGAACAGCAGATAGCGGCACTCCGCCTGCTCGCGCAGCAGCGCCTTGACGTGCTGGTACAGCCGGTTGGCGGAGCCGAAGAACAGATAGCTCTGCAAGGTGAGCCCCTGGATCTTGCCGCCATGGGCCTGCAGCACGTTGCGGTCGTCGCGCGAGCGATCCAGCGAGCTGCGGTACTCCGAACCATCGAAGCCGTATTTGATCGCCTCGACCCGCGCCGCGCTGAGCGCAAAGGTGGCGCAGCCGATGATGACGCCGATCAGGATGCCGGGCACGAAGCCCCAGGCCACGATGATGGCGATGATCGCGAGCAGCGACACATATTCGGTCTGCGACAGCCGCTTGCGCGATTCGATCATCCATTTGTGCAGCTGGTCGCGCCGAGATAGATCAGGAGCCCGCCGAGCACGAATTTCGGCATGTAGCCGAGCAGCTGCGGCGCCACGGCGAGCATCAGCAGCGAGATGGCCGCGACCGTCAGTCCCGACAGCGGGCCGCGCCCGCCGCTCGAGAAATTGAGGATCGAGCGGCTGACCGAGATGCAGCCGGCATAGCCGGCCAGCGCGCCGGTCAGGATATTGGCGAAGCCAGTGATGTTGAGCTCGCGCTCGAGATTGGCCTCGCGATGCACCGCGACCTCGATGCCGGTGGTGTTGAACAGCGTGCTCGCCGCCGTGACGAAGACGACGGCGATCATGTTGCCGAGCAGGTCCGGCACCGCCGACCAAGGATACTGCGCGAGCTCGGCGGCGTGCCAGGGCAGCATGAAGGTCGATGCCGGCGGCGGCTCGAAGGTCCAGCCGGTCAGGTGCGCTTCCTCGGGCGTGAGGCCGATGATCCAGAATACAAGATGCGCCACGATCACGCCGCCGACCAGGATGACCGGCAGGCCGAACGGGCTGCGCGAGCGATGCCAAGTGAGATACAGCACCAGCGCCATCGCGCATGCGGCGCTGAGCTCGGAGATCGTGATCATGTTGGTGAAGTGGAACAGGGTGCTGAGCTGCACGGGGTAGCCGGTGATCACCCTGATCGCGCCGAGCACGATCAATAGGCCGGTCGCCCCGAGGAAGCCACCGACCACGGGGTAAGGCACGTAGCGGATGGCACGGCCAAGCCGCGTCAGCCCGAGACAGCACAGCACGATGCCGGTGACGATGGTCGAAAGCCCGAGCGTGATCAGCACCGGTGTGAGCAGCGGCGCCGTCGGGTCGGCGGCACCGATGCGCTCGACCAGCGAGGCCATCAGGATTCCTGTCACCGCTGCGGTGGAGCTGTCGGGGCCGGCGACCGCGAACGGCAGCGAGCTGCCGAGCGCGATCAAGGTGGCCAGCACCGCCGAGGAGATGAATGTCGCCGCGACGCCGTATGACAGATAGGGCGACAAGGGTCCGGCGAAGATCAGCAGCGCGTAGGACAGGCCGAAGGTGATGCCGAGCACGCTGGCCGCACCGCCGCCGAGAATGTCGTGCATGGCCCGCCGCGCCCGCGAGCCGAAATAAAGCGATCGACTAATCACGTTAAAAAATGTCCTGAACTTTCGCCGTCAGTCGTAGACGAGCCCGGCGCAGGACGACAACAGGATTTTTGTGACAACCGGTTCTCAACGCGTGCATTTTTAGCCCCCCGTGCGAGGAGGGCTGGGGGTGCAGGCTACCGGAGCGGATGCGTTCCGATCGTCTAACCGAGGCCGTCCATGAACGCGCGCAACCGCGGCGCCCATTTATCGGCGTCGCGGCCCGACGCGGAATGGCCGTAATCGCTGTCGAGCAGGAAGTAATCGGCGTCGACGCGGCGGCCTTCAGCGCCGGCATTACCTGCTGCGCGAGCTCCGGCGGGAAGAGCTTGTCGGTCCGCGACAGCACGTAGAGCAGCTTGGCCTTGATCTTTTCGAACTGCGCCGTCACGTCGAAGCCCCGCAGCGCCCTGGCGAGCGTCAGCAGCGAATTGGCGTCGAACCCCCTGGCCCACTCCGTGGCCTCGGCGCGGATCGCGGCCTCGATGTCGGCCGGATCGGTCAGCGTATCGCGCAGCCGCGTTTCGATGCCGTAGCTCTTCAGCGTCGCGGTGCGGATCTGGATCATGCTCTCGAGCACGCCGCCGTGATCGTAATAATCGCCGCCGTTCCAGTTCGGATCCTGTGACAGCGTCGCCATCAGGCGCGCAACATTGCCCTCGGCGCGCTCGCGCGGCACCAGCGGCGCGGTGACGACAGCGGCGATACCGCGCATGGCGTCGGGATAGTTCACCGCCCATTGCAGCGCCTGGAAGCCGCCATAGGACGGACCCACGATCGCAACCAGCCGCTCGATGCCGAGACCATCGAGCAGTGCTCGCTGGGTCGCGACGATGTCACCGACGGTGATATCAGGGAAGCGCGGCCCGTAACGCCGGCCGGTCCGCGGGTCGATGCTCGCTGCGTTGGTCGAGCCGTACGACGAGCCCAGCATGTTCGGGCAGATCGCGAAATAGCGGTTGGTGTCGACGGCCTTGCCGGGGCCGACGATCTCGCACCAGCTGCCTTCGCCGGTCGATCCGCCGGGATCGATCATCTGCGGCCCGCTGGTGTTGCCATGGGTGATCAGCACGACATTGTCACGGTTCGGCGCCAGCGTACCGACGGTGCGGTACGCGAGCGTGACTTCCGGCAGCACGCTGCCGTTCTGCAGGAGGACATCTGACGTGGTGAAGGTCTTCAGCTCGGTTGCGATCGATTGTGTGGGCATCGTTTGGCTTCCGGAATGGCTGCGACAGCTCAGCATGGCCGTGGCGGAAACGCAAAGGCCGGCGCCGTGGACTACCCGTTTTCGCCCTCATTGCTGAACGCGCCGTGACGGCCGACGCCCGAGGCAAAGCGCGTCGCGCCCGACAGGGTTTCGCCCGAGGCGATCACATCGAGTCCGCCGCGCATCTCGTTCCTGATCGCCTCTTCCTCGTCGAGGTCCCACTGCCGCAGCGCCGACAGCCGGTCGGCCCGCACGCAGGTCTGCGGGAATTTGGCGATGTCCTTGGCGAGCGCGATGGCATGCGCGCGCGCCTCGCCCTTCGGCACCAGCCGGTTCGCGAGCCCCATGCGGTGCGCCTCGGGGCCTGTGACCGGGCGTCCGGTGAGAATCAGATCGATCGCCTGCGAATGGCCGATCAGCCGCGGCAGACGGATAGTGCCGAGGTCGATCAGCGGCACGCCGAAGCGGCGGCAGAACACGCCGAAGGTCGCGTCCTCCGCGACGACGCGCATGTCGGCCCACAGCGCGAGCTCCATGCCGCCGGCGACCGCATAGCCTTCGATCGCGGCGATGACGGGCTTCGAGAGCCGCAGACGGCTCGGTCCCATCGGTGCGAT
Organism: Bradyrhizobium tropiciagri; assembly: GCF_001189845.1. Taxonomy (GTDB): domain Bacteria; phylum Pseudomonadota; class Alphaproteobacteria; order Rhizobiales; family Xanthobacteraceae; genus Bradyrhizobium; species Bradyrhizobium tropiciagri. The sequence continues at coordinate 45,976 of NZ_LFLZ01000066.1, read as the reverse complement.
CGTGTTGTGGCCGCCGACCTCGCGCTTCTTGTTGGGATCGCCGGCCGCGACCGCTTTGAGATCGGCGCCCGCGCAGAAATAACCGCCGGTGCCGGTGAACACCGCGACCGATGCGCTGGCATCGGCATCGAAGGCGAGGAATGCGTCGTACAGCTTGCGTGCGGTCGCGCCATCGACAGCGTTGCGGTTGTGCGGACGGTTGATGGAGATGATGGTGACAGGGCCATCGCGCTCGACGAGCACGGTATCGGCATCGGACATGGGTCGCTCCCTGGGTTTGTTTGTTGGAGCCAACCTAGAGCATGATCCGGAAAAGTGCGAAGCGGTTTTCCGAAAAGATCATACTCAAACAAAGAGCTGGAGCGCGATGACGATTCATCGCGCTTTAGCGGTCCCCGTCAGGCAATGCCATCGCGAACGAAGGCCACTCGGATGGTCGGATCTCCGATCGCCTCATGCGCGTCCTCGAAACGGACCCGGCGGGTAATCACATGCTCTGGGTGGTAATGCCCTGCCGCAACATGGGCGACGCAGTCGGGCAACTCGGCCCGCACATTGACGCGCGAGACCTTCAACGTGATGCCGACGCCGTACATGTGCCGGAGCGGCACCGGTGTGGTTTCGGCGAAGTCGCCATACATGCGCTGGCAGATGCCGTTCGGTTCCGTCGAGCGGAATGCCAGCAGGATGCTGGCGTCGGTCGCGGCCGCGTCGATCACGATCGGGAACAGGCCGGGCGGCTCGATCATGAGGCCGGCCGGCGCTTCGACGATGTCGGCGCCGAACGACTTCGCCTTGGCGAGGCGTGGCGCGTGATCGTCGAGATAGACCACGCGACCGGCACCGCGCGCCACCGCCGCCTGCACTGCAAACATCGCGAGCGACTGCGCGAAACCGCCGATCACCAGCACGTCGGCGCCGGGCCGTTGCGCGAGCCAGCGCGCCACCGCACTGAACCCGTCGGTCGCGCCATCGGCCAGTCCTGCGGTTTGCGAGAGGGGATGACCTTCGGGTTGGCGGACCAGCATGTGATCGGCGAACGGCACGCGAATCAGGTCGGACAGGCCGCCGCCATATTCGACGCCGCAGACCGGCTTCAATCCGTAAGACGACCGGAACGGCACAGAAGTGCAGGCATTGGTGTGGCCGCGCCGGCAGCGGTCGCAGGCACCGCAACTGATCTGGAACGGAACGATGACGAGATCGCCGGGCGCGAAATTCCTCACCGCGCCGCCGATGTCGACAATGCGGCCTGCGGTCTCATGTCCGAGCGCAAACGGAGCGGCGAGGCCCGATCGGCCGTGGACGATCGCAAGATCGAGATCGCAGCGCGTCACCGCGAGCGGCTGTACCAGCGCGTCGCGGTCATCCTGGAGCCTGGGCGGGGGAACGTCCCACCATTCGACCTTGTTGCCGCCGATATAAGTCAATTGCCGCATCGCGTGCTCTCCGCTTTGGGCGGAGAGTGCAGCGGAGCGGATGCGCCGACAAAAGGTATGTCTTCAACAGGGGTGAATGGAATTCACCTGAGTTGGATGTCGTCATTGCGGGGAGCTCGCGACAGAATTGCAAAGCAGTTTTGCGCTGAAGCGACGAAGCATCCACATCTCCGCAAACGGCGGGATGGATTGCTTCGCTTCGCTCGCAATGACGGTGGATCAAGTCTGCTGATTGGAGCGCGCCTCTCACCCCGTAATCCGTCATCCTGAGGCGCGAGCGCAGCGAGCCTCGAAGGATGGACGGCCACCAGCGGGGCCGTCGACCCTTCGAGACGCGCTACGCGCTCCTCAGGGTGACGGTGATAGAGAGAGCCGCGCTAAACCTTCAGCTCGGCGCCCGTAACGCGCCGATACGCTTCCAGGTACCGCTTGCTCGTCGCATCCACCACGCTCGCCGGCAGCGGCGGGGCGGGGGCGTCGCCGTTCCAGCGGCCGGCGCGGCGCTCGACGTCGAGATAGTCGCGCAGCGGCTGCTTGTCGAAGCTCGGCTGCGGCTGGCCGGGCTTGTAGGCATCGACCGCCCAGAAGCGCGAGGAATCCGGCGTCATCACCTCGTCGATCAGGATAATGCGGCCGTCCTTGTCGCGGCCGAACTCGAACTTGGTGTCGGCAATGATGATGCCGCGGGCGCGGCTGGTCTGTTCGCCATAACCGTAGACGTCGCGGGCCATCTTCTCCAGCGTCGCGGCGACGTCGGCGCCCAGGATCTCGCGTACCCGCGCGACCGTGATGTTCTCGTCATGGCCAGCCTCGGCCTTGGTCGCCGGGCTGAAGATCGCGGGCTCGAGCTTCTGGCTTTCGACCAGGCCCGCCGGCAGCTTCTCGCCGGCGAGGGTGCCCTCAGCCGCGTATTCCTTCCAGGCGGAGCCTGAGATGTAGCCGCGGATCACGCATTCGATCGGGAATACGGTGGTGCGCTTGCACAGCATCGCACGCCCCAAAATGTCGGCACGATGGTTCTTCAGTTCGGGCACCGCGCGGATGATCTCGTCGGCATCGGCGCTGATCATGTGATGCGGCACGGTGCCTTCGAGCTGCCGGAACCACCAGGCGCTGGTCTGGGTCAGCACCGCGCCCTTCATCGGAATGGTTTCCGCCATCACCACGTCGAATGCCGAGATGCGGTCGGTGGTGAGCAGCAGCACGCGGTCGTCGCCGACGGCGTAGATATCGCGCACCTTGCCGCGGCCGATCCGGGGCAGGGGCAAATCGCTGGATAGCATCGCGGTCATGGGCGTGGGTCTTTCCGGGCTGGCTTCTCAAAGAGGAACGCCCGCACACGAGGCGTGCGGGCGCGAAAGATTATCACAGGAAATAGCTCACTCCGGCAGCGGAATGAACTCGTGTTCGTGCGGAACCTGCGCGAAACGCCCGGTTTTCCAGTCCTGTTTGGCCTGCTCGATCCGCTCCTTGGAAGACGAGACGAAATTCCACCAGATGTGGCGCGGCCCCTCCAGGGCGTCGCCGCCGAGGAACATCATGCGGGTCGGCCGCAGCGTCTTCACGGTGATGCGGTCGCCGGGCCGGAAGATCAGCAGCCGCGGCCCCTCATGACGGTCGCCCGCGATCTCGACCTCGCCGTCGACGAGATAGATCGCGCGCTCCTCGTGATCGGGGTCGAGCGGCACCGAGGTGCCGGCGTTAGCGGTGACCTCGGTGTAGAACCAGGGCGAGACCATGCTGACCGGCGAAGAGATGCCGAACGCCGAGCCGGCGATGATGCGCGCGGTGAAGTCGCGCTCGGAGATCATCGGCAGGTCGCCCGCGCCATAATGCTGGAACGACGGCGCGATCTCCTCCTTGCCTTCAGGCAGCGCGATCCAGCTCTGCAGACCGAGCATCTTCTGGCCGTCGCGGCGCTGCACGTCGGGGGTGCGCTCGGAATGCGCGATGCCGCGGCCCGCGGTCATCAGGTTCATCGCGCCGGGCTGGATCTCCTGGATGTTGCCCTCGCTGTCGCGGTGCATGATGCTGCCGTCGAACAGATAGGTGACGGTGGCGAGCCCGATATGCGGATGCGGCCGCACGTCCATGCCCTTGCCGGCGAGGTACTGCACCGGGCCGAAATGGTCGAAGAAGATGAAGGGCCCGACCATCTGCCGCTTGCCATGCGGTAGCGCGCGGCGCACCGCAAAGCCGTCGCCGAGATCGCGGGTGCGCGGCACGATGATCAGATCCAGCGCGTCGCAGGTCTTGGGATCGCCGAGTTCGGGATCGGTCGAGGGCTGCCAGCTCATGTCGGACTCCTTACAATTTTTGCCGGATCATACTCTTTTGCGGTGATCATACTCTCTATCCGTCGTCCCGGCCAAGCGAAGCGCGAGCCGGGACCCATAACCGCAGGGCGTGGTGATGGAGCAGGCTGTGGCCACGGCTTCGTCTAACAACAAAGCCCTGTGGTTATGGGTCCCTGCTCCCGTGCGTAATTGCGCGCTAGGCAGGGACGACGGAGATACTTCTGGCGCGTGCGCGCACGTGATAACAGGGCAATCTTGGAAACCGGAGGCGTTGATGGTTTCTCTGACCAGGCCTGGCGCAAGGCTGTTGCAGGTCGACGGTCCCGTGATCGAGACCGCGCGGCTCATCCTGCGACCGTGGCGCGCATCGGATATCGCCGACAACACGCGGATGCTGTCCGATCCCGAGACGGCGCGTTTCATCACGCCGGATCATCAGCCGGTCACGTCGGAGCTGAAGGGCTGGCGCAATGCCGCCGTCATCTCGGGCCATTGGGCGCTGCATGGCTTCGGCATGTTCGCGGTCGAGGAGAAATCCTCCACCCGTTACATCGGCCGCGTCGGGCCATATTATCCGCCGGAATGGCCGGGCTTCGAGGTTGGCTGGGGCATCGCCAAAGATTATCGCGGCAAGGGCTATGCGGTGGAGGCCGCGCGCGCCGCGATTGATTGGGTGTTCGACAATTTCACCGTCGACCGCGTCATCCATTGCATCGATCCGGCCAATGTCGCCTCGCAGGCGGTGGCGCGGCGGCTTGGCGCCGTGAACGAGGGGCCCGGCAAGCTCGAGGGCGAGATCGTCGATATCTGGGTCACGACGCGCGAGCGCTGGCGCCGCGATCCGGCTTGAAAAGCCCCGCTTGAGCGACGATTGTTCGCCTGACCCGGAGATCCTTTCGACCGATGACCTTGGCCGCAACCGAACTCTGCCTGCGCGCCGCCGCCGTGACGCTGCTGCTGGTGCTTGCGGCCTCGATGTTCGCGGATTTCCGCGACGTGCTGGCGGGGCGGCTCGTGATCGCCTTCGCGCTCGGCGCGGCCGCGCATGCGGTGACTGCGTCGATTGGCGCCGGGCCGCCGATCTCGGTCTGGCATGCGCCGCTGATCGCGCTTTCGACCGGCGACATCGTGGTGTTCTGGCTGTTCACCCGCGCGCTGTTCGATGACGCCTTCGCCCTGCGCTGGTGGCACGGCCTGATCTGGGCCGCGGTGGTGACGTTCAGCTTCGTCAATTGCATGTGGATCGCGCCTAGCGGCCACGCGCAAGCGGCGATTACCACGGTCAATTTGCTGACGCTCGTCTTCATCGCGCTTGCCGTGACGCAGACCATCAGATCGTGGTCGGCGGATCTGGTCGAGCGCCGCCGCCGTGTTCGTGTCTTCATCGTCGTGGCCTCGGCGCTGTACGGCGGAATGAACGCCCTGCTGCAGATCGCCTATGCCGGCAGCCGCGTGACCGTGGAATGGGCCAATCTGCTCAACGCAGGCGTGCTTGCCGCCATCGTCGCTGGTATCACCTGGGCGATGATGCGGGTCGATGGCGCCGATCTGTTCGCCGCGCCGGTCGAGCCCGTCATCGCCAATTCGCAGCCGGCCGCGATGGAGGAGGCCGCCGACCAGAAGCTGGTCAATGCCCTGATGCGGCTGATGGCGGATGAGCGGATCTACCGCCAGGACAACGTCACCATCGGCACGCTGGCGACCCGGCTGAAGATTCCCGAATACCGGCTGCGGCGGCTGATCAATCAGCGGCTCGGCTATCGCAATTTCAACGTCTTCCTCAACAACCATCGGATCGAGGAGGCCAAGGCCGCGCTGGCCGATCCCACCCAGGCCGAAGTGCCGGTCATTACCATCGCCATGGATGCCGGCTTCCAGTCCCTCGGCCCCTTCAATCGCGCCTTCAAGGCGACCACCGGCGTGACCCCGACGGAGTATCGGAAACTGAAGGCGAAGGCGGCGTAGGGGACCGCTGATGTGAGGGACGCACCGGCGGCTGGGTTCCCTCCCCCTTGCGGGGGAGGGTTAGGGAGAGGGGTACCACACGGGTGGTCTCTCAATTTGAGTTTCGGTGTTGTGCTGCGAGTTGTGACGACAGCGTTTGCATCGACCGTCTCGCCCGGGGCTCACCCCTCTCCCCAACCCTCCCCCGCAAGGGACCCGCAAGGGGGGAGGGAGCCTGACAAGCGCACGTCCCTCACGATGGGCGTTGTAATCACTGAATAATTCCAGAATCGGCCAGCCGCCTCCAATCCCCAGCTAGCCCGATTTCCAAATCCGGCGAGCCCTTCCGCGTCCGTTCCTGCTTCCTCCTGCCATGCGCCCATTACGCCATGCCGGAGGAAACCCGTGACCCGTCGAAAGCTCATTCTCATTCTCGCTGCCACCACCGCCCTCGGCGCGCTGGGCTGGTCCGCCGCCCGCGCCCGCGACGTGCCGAAGGTCGCGACCGGATTTGTCGCCAACATCATCTGCTCCGAAACCTTCGTCAGCAGGCTCGACCCGAAGCGGAACTTCACCGAGACCACGGATGCGATGCCCGGCACCGGCCTGATCACCTGGGCGATGGACACCGAGGTCGACCTCGACCGCAGGGACGTCACCGTGACGCTGCTCGGGCTCGGCCGCAGCCATGCGGTCTATCGTGAAGGCGTCGGCTGCACCCTCGAACATGGTGAGGCGCTGGCGGACATCGCACTGCCGCCTGCACGGCCGCAGGCTGCCTTGTTGCCCGAGGTCGCCGGCCCCGCGCCTGTCGCGCCGCAGAGCCCGCAGCTCGCATCCGCGCTCGATCGGGCCTTTGCCGAACCGGCCGAGCCACCGTTCCGCCGGACCCGTGCGGTTGTCGTGATGAAGGATGGCCGCATCGTCGCCGAGCGCTACGCCGACGGCATCGGTACCGACACGCCGCTGCTCGGCTTCTCCGCGACCAAATCGGTGATCTCGGCGCTGATCGGAGTCCTGGTGCGTGACGGCAAGCTTGCGATTGATAAACCGGTGCCGATCGCGGCCTGGCAGGACCCAAGGGATCCCAGGCACGCGATCACGGTCGATCAGCTGTTGCGTCACACCGCGGGCCTTGCGCTCGGCAGTTCGCTGCAGGCTTCGCTCGCCTCAGCGCTCGAACCGGTCAACCGGATGAAGTACATGGAATCGGATATGGCTGGCTATGCCGAGAGCATTCCGCTCGAAACGGCACCGGGCCAGGCGTGGAATTATCACGACGGCAATTTCATCATCCTCTCGCACCTGATCCGCGACGCGGCCGGCGGCCATGCCGCTGACGTGCTGCGCTTCGCGCGGGCTGAGTTGTTCGATCCGCTCGGCATGCGCAACGTCGTCATGCAGTTCGATGCGGTGGATACGCCGGAAGGATCAGGCGCGATGATGGCGAGCGCACGCGATTGGGCGCGGTTCGGCCAGCTCTATCTCGACGACGGCGTCGTCGGCGGCCGGCGCATCCTGCCTGCGGGCTGGGTGAAGTACTCGGCGTCGCCGACGCCGAACGCCTGGGTCGGCATCGGCGCGGGCTTCTGGACCAATCTCGGCGACAGTTTTGGCGCCAAGTATCGCGTCGAGCACGGCTGGCCGCGCGACGCGTTCTTCGCCAAGGGCACGATCGGGCAGTATGTGATTGTCGTGCCGTCACAGCGCCTGGTCATCGTGCGGCTCGGCCGTTCGCCGAACGCGCCGCCCAAGGCGGACGGTGTGTTTGACCTCGTTAGCGATGTCGTCGCGGCGACCGCGACAGGCGCGCGGCTCGCGGGCGGCAATTGACCGGCACGTCACACACCACCCGCGCGATCGTGAATTGAATCTCGGCGTGAGGAATTTTCTGATGCGGTGGCGCATCTCGCAGGAGGTGCGCCATAGTTTCCTGAAACGCGCGTCAGGCGGAGACCATCATGCCGAAAGCCTACTGGATCGTGCACGTCACGGTGCACGATGAAGCCCGTTACCCCGAATACCTCGCCGCTGCGATGCCGGTGTTCGAGAAATACGGCGCCAACTTCATCGTGCGCAATGGCCCGTACGAGGTGATGGAAGGCGCAACGCGTCAGCGCAACTTCGTCATCGAATTCAAGGATCGCGCCACCGCGATGGAATGCTACACCTGTGCGGACTATCAGGCCGCGAAGGCGATCCGGCAGAAATATTCGGACGGGGATTTTGTGATCATTGATGGGCCGGAGTAGGGGGCCTTGATCCTACCCTCCCCTGGAGGGAAGGGTAGGTTCGCATGAAGCGTAACGAAATGCGAAGCGGGGTGGGGTGATCTCTCAACACGGGCAGTGATCTTCGCGGAAAGACCGTCACCCCACCCCGACTCACATTTCGCTACACTCAATGTGAGTCGACCCTCCCTCTCCAGGGGAGGGTGAAATCGACACCGCGTCTTTGAGATATTGAATCGAGAACCATCCCCGTCGTCGTCCTGGCGAAGGCCAGGACCCATTACCCCAGATGAGGATTGTTGCGCGGCGCTGGGGCCACGATCCCTCATCATCGGGTTCGGTGGTTATGGGTCCTGGCTTTCGCCAGGACGACAGCGGTGGATATCGCGCGCCTTCGCCGCGAACGTCTTACTGCCGCCCCAGCTGCGTCGCCTGCGCCACCCGGTCGAAGCGCTCCAGCGTCAGGATCGCGTCGGCGAGCTGGTCGGCGCGCTTGTCGAGCACCGGGCGGGCCAAGGTCAAAAACTTCTGCTGCATCGCCTTTGCGTCGGGGAACGAGGTCGGCTCGCCGGAGGGATCGGCGTAGAGCCGTTCATGCACGCCATCGTCTGTCGTGATCGAGACGCGGGCGCCGAACGGATGGGTGCGGCCGACTTCGAGCCGGTCGTCCTGCACCACGTCGAACTTGTCGGCGAGCGCGTCGATTGCCGCATCGCCTAGCCGGTCGTAATCGTCCCAGCCGAAATGGCCCTGGTCGAGCGCGATCGCGCCGGTGAAGAACATCGAGAACTGGCCGCCGACCACCGAGGTCGGGTGGCGCTTGGTGGCGGCATCTCCGGTCAGCGTGATGCCGTTGCGGTGCAGGCCGATCTCGACCTTCCTGATCTGGTCCGGGGTCAGATTGTGCTCGCGCCGCATCGCGATCAGCGCGTCAATCGCGGCATGGGTGTAGCGGCAGCTCGGATACGGCTTCACGCCGATCTTCAACGTCTCATAGGTGCTGCCGAGGCCAGCCACCGCCTTGTCCGGATGCGCGTCATCGGTGTAGCCGACCAAAAGGCCATGCTTGCCCTCGATCGAGTCGCTCGAACCGATGAAGTCGTTGCGCGCAAGGGTCGCGGCGATCACGCCGTTCATCGCGGCGGCGCCGACCTGGTAGCGCTTGTTCCAGGCGCCGTTGACCAGGAATTGCAGCGAGCCTGCGGCCTGGCTGCCTGAGACGCCGAACGCGGAGACGATCTGCTCCTTCGACAGGCCGAATAGCTTGGCCGCCGCCGCAGCGGCGCCATAGGTGCCGGCGGTCGCGGTCGGGTGGAAGCCGCGGGCATAATGCGAGGTCGGGTCGAGCGCGTTGCCGAGCCGGCAACACACTTCATAACCGGCGACGATCGCGGTCAGCACGTCGCGGCCGGAGGCGCCGACCATCTCGCCGACCGCGAACGCGGCGGGCACCACGGGTGCGCTCGGATGCAGCGAGGAATCGGCATGGGTGTCGTCGAAATCGAGCGAATGGCCGAGCGCGCCGTTGAGCAGAGCCGCCACCGCCGGCGTCCAGGTCTTGGTGTCGCCGAACACGGTGGCCTCGCCTTTGCCGTCCAGCGCCAGCGCCTCCAGCATCTTCATCAGCGACGGCGTCGATTCCGCATCGCGGCGGGCGCGGATGGTGCTGCCCAGGAAATCCAGCGTCAAAACCTTGGCGCGCTCCAGCACCTGCGGCGGGATATCGGAAAATTTCAGGTCGGCGACATAGGCGGCGAGCGTTGCGGTTTCGTGGGCCATCGTGTTTCCTCAATCTTGCGGCGCAGGGTAGGCGGGCGGGTTTTGCCTTTCAAGCCGCCTTGCCGCCGTGGGCAGCAGCCATGCTCGACGTCCTTTAACATAGGCCTTTCCATTGATTGCGGATCAGGGTGCATGAGGACCTTCGCAAAACGCATGTTCGACCAGCTTTGGACCCGCAAGACGCAGCTGGCGCTGGCGGTCCGGATCGCGTCCGCGGGCGTCGCGGCCTACACCATCGCGGTGGCGATGCACCTGATGCTGCCGCTCTGGGCGGTGCTGACCTCGCTGATCGTGACCCAGATGAGCGTCGGCCGCTCGCTGAAGGCGACCCGCGACTACATGCTCGGCACCATCGGCGGCGCGATCTATGGCGGCGCGATCGCGGTCCTGATCCCGCATTCCGGCGAGGGCAGCCTGCTGGCACTGCTGGTCTTGGCGATCGTCCCGCTGGCCTTCATCGCCGCGCTCAATCCCAGCCTGAACTCGGCAACGGTGACAGCGGTGATCGTGCTGCTGCTGCCGACCATGCATCATTCCAACCCGCTGGATTCCGCGATCGACCGCGTCCTCGAAGTCACGGTCGGCGCGCTCACCGGCCTCGTGATCTCGTTCCTGGTGCTGCCGTCGCGCGCGGTCAGCCAGATCAGGGTCAACGCATCGAAGCTGCTGGAACTGCTGTCGGCGGCGTTCGCCGAATTGCTCGCCGGATTGACGCGCGGCCTCGACAACGACGCGCTGCACCGGATCCAGGACGGCATCGGCACCGCCGTGACCAATCTGCACGCCACGGGCATGGAGGCCGAGCGCGAGCGCTCCATGCATCTGTCGTCGGGGCCGGACACTGGCCCGCTGCTGCGGACCATCCAGCGGCTGCGCCATGACGTCGTGATGATCGGACGGGCCTGCGTCGTGCCGCTGCCCGCCGATATCCAGGCCCGGCTGGCGCGGCCGCTGGCCGAGGTCAGCAAGGCGATCGTGACGTACATGGTGTCGGTTGCGACCGCCTTGCGCGCCGGCAGCGGCCCGGCCGACATGGCGCCGGTCGATGCCGCGCTGCATGCCTACAGCGAGGAGGTCGCCGCAGTTCGAAGGGATGGCCTGATCCGCGGCCTGCCGGTCGACGCCGCCGAACGCTTCTATGCGCTCGGCTTCTCGCTCGACCAGATGCGGCAGAACCTCGATGACCTCAAGCGATGCCATGGCAATTGGTGCACGACGAGGATGCTGCGGAGAAGGTCGTCGCCGATGCGCCGGAGAAGAGCGCGGCATGATCTCCGGCTAGGCCTTGCGGCGCGCCAGGCCCTTGCTTTCCATGCGCCAGATCAGGAGGTCGATACGGTCCTGACCGAAGAAGGGCTCGCCGGCGAATACGAAGGTCGGCACGCCCCAATGGCCGGATGCGGCGTGCGCTTCCTCGTTGCCTTTGATGACCTGCTCGTAGCGATCGGGATCGGCGGCGATGGCCGCGTCCATCGCGGGAAGATCGAAGCCGGCGGCATCGGCCGCTCGCGCCAGATGATCGCCTTCGTTCCAGCCCTGCACCGAGCCGTCCCACAGCACGCGGCTGATGGCGGAGGTGAAGGCAAGCGACCGTCCCTCGAGCTGGGCGGCGGCGCCGAGCCGGGTCAGGCGGTGGATGTAGGGCTGGTGTTCGGCGACGTCGAGCGTCGTCATGTCCTGCACGATCGGGTCCGGACGCGGAAAGCGGAACGGGATGTTCTCATGCTTGGCGACGCGGCTGGAGTCGAGCACGACATAGCGGGCGAATTGCGGGTTGGTCTTCTTGAAGAAGCCGGGCACCCGCACCGCGAGCGGATAGACCGGCCGCAAATTCACTGCGACATCGTAGTCGTCGACCATCTTCAACGTCTTCGGCAGCGCGAGGTAGCTGTAGGGACTGCGGAACGAGAAGAACAGGTCGACCGGCAGGGTCATGCGCTAGCCCCCGGCCTTGCGCAGCATCGCCGGCACGATCAGGCGGTGGAACGGCATGATCACCGCGAGATAGGTGCGGCCGAGCCAGTTGTGGGTCAGCACCAGCGTGGTGGCGGTGATGTTGCGCGCGGCGCCGGTGCTGGCGACATCGACGACCAGGCGGAAGTCGAGATGCTTGTCGTTGAAGCCGGCGACCAGCCGCTCGGGCGTCTCGCTGATGACGGGGAACAGCCCGATCATGTCGCGCCCCGCGCCGTCGGCCGCGCCCGAGGTCTTCAGGCCGAGCGGCGTGACCAGAACGTTTCGCAAAGCAATCAGCCATTTGGCCCAGCGCGGCTGCTGACCCAACATCGTCTCGGTGGCGTGCCGCGCATCGAGATCCGGTTGCGTGGTCGCGATCCGGAACGCGTCGATGAATTGCGCGCCGGTTAGCAGCGCGTCGGAATCCACGTTCGGCGTGACCTCGTCGACCCTCATCCCGCCAGTCTGCGTGCCAGCAGGCGGAAACGCAAGATCAGGAGGGTCGCATAAACCGCGGTGCCGAGCGACAATCCGATCCAGACGCCGGGGGCATTGAGCTTGGCCCAGAAGGCGAGGGCGGAGGCCGACGCGAAGCCGACCAGCCAATAGCTGATGATGGCGAACAGCAGCGGCACCTGGGTGTCGTTTATGCCGCGCAGCGCACCGGCGGTGGTGGTCTGCACGCCGTCGGCGATGAAGAACGTCGCGCCGATCAGCAGCAGCATCGCGGTGAGCTGTGCCGTCGCGTCGGAGGCCTCGCCGAGGAACAGTGCCGCGATCTCGAAGCGCGCCAGGATCACCGCGAGCGTCATGATGCTCATGAACACGCCGGAGAGCGCGACCGCGACAAAGCCGGCGCGCCGGACCGCGTCGGTGTCACGGCGGCCGACCGCCTGGCCGACCCGCACGGTGGCGGCCATGCTGACGCCGAACGGCACCATGAACAGGATCGCCGCGATCTGCAGCGCGATCTGATGTGCCGCCAGCGCCGTGGTGCTGATCAGCCCCATCAACAGGCCGGCCGCGCCGAACAGGCCGTATTCCAGCAGGAAAGCGATCGAGATCGGCGCGCCGACGGCGACGAGCTTGCCCATCAAAGGCCAGTCGATGCGCCAGACCCGGCTGAACACCTGGTATTTGCGGAACGGGCGCCGCCGCGCCGCAAACCACACGCCCGCGAGGAAGGTGCCGAGGTTGACGATCGTGGTCGCAAGTCCGGCGCCGAACATGCCGAGCTCGGGCATGCCCCATTTGCCGTAGAGCAACAGATACACCATCAGCGCATTGGCCGGGATCGCCGCGAGCGTGATCCATAGCACTGGCTCCGGCCGGTTCACCGCGCTCATGAAGCCGCGGATCGCGATGAACCACAGCGCCGGCAGGATGCCCCAGGCGAGCCCGAACAGATATTGCTGCGCCAGATGCGCGGTCGCCTGGGTCTGGCCGAGCGCAAGCAGGATGCGCTCGCCCTGGAACGGCAGCGCCATCAGCGGCAGCACCATGAAGAAGCCGGCCCACAGCCCGACGCGGAGCGCGCGCCGCATCACCCGCGGGTCGCGCGCACCAAATGCCTGCGCGGCCAGCGGCGACACCGCGGACATCATGCCCATGCCGATGGTGAAGCTGACGAAATACACGGTATGCGCCAGCGCCGCGGCGGCGATGCTTTCGCTGCCGAGCCGGCCGATGAAGGCGAGATCGGTCGTCATCATCGCGATCTGCCCGAGCTGCGTCAGCGCAAGCGGCACCGCGAGCTTCAGCGTTTCCGCGAGCTCGGCCGTGAGCAGCTTGCGAGAGGGGGCGACGGCCGCGCGCGACACGGCCGGGTCGATCTTGTCGATGCAGGTCATGACGGCACGTCTAGCACGGCAAACCGGCCGGAAGGATGGCCGAACTGCCCAACGCGACGATCTCACGCAGAAATCGTCGCGTCTCAAGCTGTTGTTTGAGCATGATCCGACCGGAAAACCGCTGCACACTTTTCCGGATCATGCTCGGACTACGATCGCGCAGGTATCCGCTTGATCTTGGCGCCCAGCGCATTGAGCCGCTCGTCGATCCGCTCATAGCCGCGCTCGATCTGGTCGGCATTGTTGATGGTGGAGGTGCCGTTGGCGCACACCGCTGCCAGCAGCATCGCCATACCGGCGCGGATGTCGGGCGAATTCATCGGCGCGCCGCGCAGCCGGCTGGGGCCGGCGACGATCGCGCGGTGCGGGTCGCACAGCACGATGCGGCCGCCCATCGCGATCAGATTGTCGACGAAGAACATCCGCGACTCGAACATCTTCTCGTGCATCAGGATGACGCCGTCGCACTGCGTCGCGGTGACGATCGCGATCGACATCAAGTCCGCCGGGAAGGCCGGCCACGGCTGGTCCTCGAGCTTCGGCACATGGCCGCCGAAATCGTCGTGGATCTTCATGGTCTGGTTCGACGGCACGACGAGGTCGTCGCCTTCGACGCCGCAGACGATGCCGAGCCGCTCAAAGCCCATTCGGATCGAGCGCAGATGCTCGACGCCGGCGCGCGCGATGCGCAGCGGCGAGCGCGTCACTGCGGCAAGGCCGATCAGCGATCCGACCTCGATATGGTCGGGCTGGATCGCGAAGCTCGTGCTGCCGAGCGTCGCCGGCCCGTGCACGATGATGGTGTTGGTGCCGACACCCTCGATCCTGGCGCCGAGCGCGATCAGGAAATTGGCGAGGTCCTGCACATGCGGCTCGGAGGCAGCGTTGCGCAGATAGGTGGTGCCGCGCGCGCGACGGCGGCGACCAGCGCATTCTCCGTCGCGGTGACGCTGGGTTCGTCGAGGAACACGTCGGCGCCCCTCAGCTTCGAGGCGCGGAATTCCAGCCGGTGCGTCGCGGTCACCGTGGCGCCGAGCTGCTCGAAGGCCAGAAAATGCGTATCGAGGCGGCGGCGGCCGATCACGTCACCACCGGGCGGCGGCAGCGCGACCTCGCCGCAGCGGGCCAGCAGCGGACCTGCCAGCAGGATCGAGGCGCGGATACGCGCGCACAGCGCCGGATCGAGATCGGCGGCGCGGATTTCCTTGGCATGGATCTGCAGCGTGTTGCGCTCGGTCCATTCGGCGCTGGCGCCGACCGAGCGGCACAGCTCGACCAGCGTTTCGGTGTCGCGAATGCGCGGCACGTTGGTCAGCGTGACCGGATGCTCGGTGAGCAGGGCAGCTGCGATGATCGGCAGCGCGGAGTTCTTGTTGCCCGACGGCTCGATGGTGCCCGAAAGGCGGCGGCCGCCCTCGACGATGTATTGGATCGGCGGCACGCGGAATGTCCCCTAACGCATTCAGACTTGGATTCAGACTGCGCCATTCGAAATTCCGTAACGGAATCAATGGCTGTCCGGCACCGTAACACAGTTTCCGATGTAGCTTCCACACGAAAGGTAGCGGCGGGACGGCAGCTGGCTGCGCTGTCACGGGGACGTCATCGTGCTGGGACGGTCGCAGGCCTCAGGGTGACGGTGGTGGCGCGCACCACACGATCCACGTCATTGCGAGCCACCCGGTCGGCGCGAAGCGCCGCCGGATGACAGGCTCCGCGAAGCAATCCATGGCTCCGCACGTCGACAAATGGATTGCTTCGTCGCTTCGCTCCTCGCAATGGCGGCGGTGCAACGCGCCGCAGCGCCCTCAGATGTCGATGGTGGCGCTGAGCGAGTTTTCCTGGATGAAGTCGCGGCGCGGCTCGACCACGTCGCCCATCAGCTTGGTGAAGATATCGTCGGCCTCGTCGACCTCCTTGACCTTCACCTGGAGCAGCGAGCGCGCCTCGGTGTCCAGCGTGGTCTCCCACAGTTGTTCCGGGTTCATCTCGCCGAGACCTTTGTAGCGCTGCAGCGAGATGCCCTTGCGGGCGGCGTCGGTCACGGCCTCGAACAGGTCGACCGGACCATGGATCATCTGCTCGGCATCCTTGCGCCGCAGCTTGCCCGCACGCACGTAGATCTCTTGCAGCTTGGTCGCGTATTCATCGAGCTTGCGCGCGTCGGCCGAGCCGAGGAAGGCGTCGTCGATCACCGCCACTTCCTTGACGCCGCGCACGGTGCGCTCGAACTGGAAGCCGTGGCCTTCCGTGAAGGTGCCGACCCAGCCGCGCTCGACCTCTTCGGCCACCGCATCCAGCCGCTTGGCGATGTATTCCGCCGCCGAGTTGGCAGTCGCGATCTCGCCGGTGATCCTGGGGCTCAGCACACCCGCGATCGCGGCCTGCTCGACGACCGCGCGATTATAGCGGCTGTGCAGGTTGCGCAGCACCGAGCGGATGATCCGGGCGTCTTCGACCAGCGACAGCAGATCGCGGCCCGAGCGGTCCTCGCCGGAGGCCGGCTTGAAGACGCATTCATCGAGCCCGGTCGAGATCAGATAATCCTCGAGCGCGCGCTCGTCCTTCAGATATTGCTCGGACTTGCCGCGCGAAACCTTATAGAGCGGCGGCTGGGCGATATAGAGGAAGCCGCCATCGATGATCGAGCGCATCTGACGATAGAAGAAGGTCAGCAGCAGCGTGCGGATATGGGCGCCGTCGACGTCGGCGTCGGTCATCACGATGATCTTGTGGTAGCGCAGCTTGTCGACCGAGAAATCGTCGCTGATGCCGGTGCCGAGCGCGGTGATCAGCGTGCCGATCTGCTCGGACGACAGCATCTTGTCGGGGCGCACGCGCTCGACATTGAGGATCTTGCCGCGCAGCGGCAGCACCGCCTGGAATTCGCGGTTGCGGCCCTGCTTGGCGCTGCCGCCTGCCGAGTCGCCCTCGACGATGAACAGTTCGGACTTGGCCGGATCCTTCTCCTGGCAGTCGGCGAGCTTGCCGGGCAGCGAGGAGACGCTGAGCGGGTTCTTGCGCGTCAGCTCGCGGGCCTTGCGCGCAGCCTCGCGGGCCGCGGCGGCCTGGATCACCTTGCCGACGATTTCCTTGGCTTCCTTCGGATTCTCCTCGAACCAGGCGGCGAGCGCCTCGTTGAGGACGTTCTCGACCACGGGTCGAACCTCCGAGGACACCAGCTTGTCCTTGGTCTGCGACGAGAACTTCGGATCGGGCACCTTCACCGACAGCACCGCGGTGAGGCCTTCGCGGCAGTCATCGCCGGTCAGCGCGATCTTTTCCTTCTTCGCATTGGCCTCGGCATAGCCGTTGACCTGGCGCGTCAGCGCGCCGCGGAAGCCGGCCAGATGGGTGCCGCCGTCGCGTTGCGGGATGTTGTTGGTGAAGCACAGCACGTTTTCGTGGTAGCTGTCGTTCCACCACAGCGCGGCCTCGACGCCGATGCCGTTGGCTTCCGAACGCACCATGATCGGCGCCGGCACGATCGCCTTCTTGTTGCGGTCGAGATATTTGACGAATTCCTCGACGCCGCCCGAATAGTGCATCTCCTCGCGCTTCTCGACCGCGTGGCGCATGTCTGACAGCACGATGTGGACGCCGGAATTGAGGAAGGCGAGCTCGCGCAGCCGGTGCTCCAGCGTCGCGAAATCATATTCGACGTTCTTGAAGGTCTCGGTCGAGGCGAGGAAGGTGACCTCGGTGCCGCGTTTGCCCGGGGCGTCGCCGACCACCTTGAGCGGCGCCACGGCATCGCCGTGCGCGAATTCGATGTAGTGCTCCTTGTCGTCGCGCCAGATCCGCAAGCCGAGCTTGCTGGACAGCGCGTTGACGACGGAGACGCCGACGCCGTGCAGGCCGCCAGAGACCTTGTAGGAGTTCTGATCGAATTTTCCGCCGGCGTGGAGCTGGGTCATGATGACCTCGGCCGCCGAGACGCCTTCTTCCTTGTGGATGCCGACCGGAATGCCGCGGCCGTCGTCGAACACGGTGACCGAATTGTCGGCGTTGAGGGTGACCAGCACGCGGCTGGCATGGCCCGCCAACGCCTCGTCGATCGCGTTGTCGACGACCTCGTAGACCATGTGATGCAGGCCGGACCCGTCATCGGTGTCGCCGATATACATGCCGGGCCGCTTGCGGACAGCGTCGAGGCCCTTCAGCACCCGGATCGATTCCGCGCCATATTCGGCCGGAATGGGATGCTCAGATTCGGCAGGGGTCTGCCGGGCAGGTTCAGTCATGTGAGGCCTTCGAGGATGTCCCGAATCAGCTGCGCATGATGAGGCGCTGATTCCGCTATTTGTGCCACGAAAGACGGGTTGCGCCTAGCGCAAAGTCTCTCTCTACAAACTGTTGAATAGATAGGATTTTTTAGGCCTTTTTCAAGGTCTCGGAAGGCCGATTCCGGAGGCTCCGAAAAGCCCGATTCGAAGGCAGATTCGAAGCCCTTTCGGGGCCTGCTCCGTGCCCTCAGCCGCGCCGCGTGGCGCGGCCGGATTCGACGTCGAAAATCTCCCCCGTCGGGCCGATATCGACGAACGCCAAGGGGTCCGCGCCGGTCATCCAGACCTGCGCGCCGAGCCTGGCGAGTTCGTCGAACAGTGCCTTGCGCCTGTTGGGATCGAGGTGGGCGACGACCTCGTCGAGCAGCAGCAGCGGCACGATGCCGGTCATTTCCGCGACCATCGTGGCATGCGCCAGCACCAGTCCGATCAACAGCGCCTTCTGCTCGCCGGTCGAGGCGTCGCGCGCCGGCATGTTCTTCGGCGCGTAGACCACCTGCAGATCGGTCAGATGCGGCCCATCGAGCGTACGCCCGGCGGCGGCGTCGCGCGGACGGCTGGCGCGCAGGATCTCGCGGTAGCGGTCTTCGACGGCGGTTGCGGGCTCCTGCAACAGCGCATTCTCCATCCAGCCGTCGAGCATGATCTCGGCGGAGGGGAAGGCTGAGGCCGCGCCGCGCTCGCGCAGCATCACCGCGAGCTTGGCGGCGGTCTGGCCGCGCGATGCGGCGACCGCGACCGCGAGCTCCGCGGTCTCGCGTTCGATCGCATCACACCAATGGTCGTCGTAGTTGCGCACCTCGAGCAGCCGGTTGCGCGAGCGCAGCGAGCGCTCCAGCGCCGAGACGCGGCTGGAATGCTCGGAATCGATCGCCAGCACCAGACGGTCGAAGAAGCGCCGCCGCTCGGAGGCGGCGCCCATGAACAGGCCGTCCATCGCCGGCGTCAGCCACACGATGCGCAGATGATCGCCGAACGCGGTCGCGGAACCCACCGGTTCGCGGTCGATGCGGCAGCGCCTCGTGTTGCTGGCCTCGCCGGTCGGCGGATCGATGCCGGTGCCGAGCGTCGCGAGGCCCAGCGCGCCCTCGACCTCGGCCGAGACCGCCCAGGAGCCGTCGCCCTGATTGTCGGCGATGTCCTCCAGCGTCGCGCGGCGCAGGCCGCGGCCCGGCGACAGGAACGAGACCGCCTCCATGCAATTGGTCTTGCCGGCGCCGTTCGGCCCGACCAGCACCACCATGTCGCCCGCGACCTGCAGCGTCGCAGCCCGGTAATTGCGGAAATGCGTCAGCGACAGGCGATGAATGCGGGACGGGGTCATCTCAGCTCGTCATTGCCGGGCAGTCGTGCCCAGCCACGACGCAATCTAGTGCTGATGCGCGCGAAGAGAAGTGCTCACACCCGCATCGGCATCAGCACGTAGAGCGCGCCCTTGCTGTCCTTGTCTTGCACCAGGGTCGGCGAGCCGGGATCGGCGAGCTTCAGCACCGCGACTTCGCCCTCGATCTGGGCGGCGATGTCGAGCAGATAGCGCGAGTTGAAGCCGATATCGAGCGCGTCGGAGGCGTACTCGACCTCGATCTCCTCGGTGGCGCTGCCGGAATCCGGGTTGGTCACCGAGAGCACCAGCTTGCCCGCGGACAGCGCAAGCTTCACGGCGCGGCCGCGTTCGCTCGAGATGGTCGAGACGCGGTCGACGGCGGCCTCGAAATCCTTCTTGTCGACCACCAGTTCCTTGTCGTTGTTCTGCGGGATGACGCGGCCATAGTCCGGGAAGGTGCCGTCGATCAGCTTCGAGGTCAGCACCACATTGCCGAGCGTGAAGCGGATCTTGCCGTCCGACAGTTCGATCGAAATCTCGGCGTCATCGCCTTCGATCAGCCGCTGCACCTCGCCGACGGTCTTGCGCGGGACGATCACGCCGGGCATGCCGGTCGCCCCCTTGGGCAGTGGGAGGTCGATCTGGGCCAAGCGGTGGCCGTCGGTTGCAACCCCGCGCAGGGTCGCGGCCTTGGCACCGCCGGCGGCGTGCAGATAGATGCCGTTGAGGTAATAGCGGGTCTCTTCGGTCGAGATCGCAAACTGGGTGCGGTCGATCAGGCGCTTGATGTCGGACGCCGGCAGCGAGAATGAATGTGTCATGTCGCCGGCAGCAAGCCCCGGGAAATCACTTTCCGGCAGGGTCTGCAGCGTGAAGCGCGAGCGGCCGGCGCGCACGGCGAGCACCGAGCGGTCGCCGTCGGCCTCGAGCACGATCTGCGAGCCGTCGGGCAGCTTGCGGACGATGTCGTAGAACATGTGCGCCGGCACCGTGGTCGAGCCGGCGGTTCCGGTCTCGGCCGCCAGGGTCTCCATCACCTCAAGGTCGAGGTCGGTCGCCTTCAGCGACAATTTGGCGCCCTCGGCGCGGATCAACACGTTGCCGAGGATCGGGATGGTGTTGCGGCGCTCGACCACGCGGTGAACGTGACCCAGCGATTTCAGCAGTTGCGCGCGCTCGACGGTGACCTTCATTGCAATACCCGCCAGATCCCTCAGATGGAAGAGCCGGGCGGCCGTTCAGGCAGCATCGCGGCGTCGGAAACCCGAAAAGTCGGATCAATACCGGATTTGATCAAACCCACGGGGGGACCGCAAGGTGGCGCGGATGGCGGGCTGGCGCAAGGGAGACGGCGTCTGTTCCCCACGTTTTGGGGCCGAAATGGGTCGCTCCCCCTTGCAACAAAGGGGAGGGCGACCGAACGGGCGAGGCCTGCGACGGAAGTCTATTCCTGGAGCTGACGCTTCAGCGATTCGACTTCCTCCGACAGCGCCGTGTCCTTGGCGACCAGTGCCTCGATCTTGCGCACAGCGTGCAGCACCGTGGTGTGGTCGCGGCCGCCGAACCTGCGGCCGATCTCCGGCAGCGAGCGCAGGGTCAGGGTCTTGGCCAGATACATCGCGACCTGGCGCGGGCGCACCACGTTGGCGGTACGGCGCGACGACAGGAGGTCGGAGCGGCTGACATTGTACTGCCGGGCGACCACGCGCTGGATGTCCTCGATCTTGATCCGCTTCGGCTCCTGCGGGCGGATCAGGTCGCGCACCTCGCGCTCGGCCATCTCCAACGTCACCGGCTGGTTGTTGAGCTTGGAGTGCGCCAAGAGGCGATTGATCGCGCCTTCGAGGTCGCGGCCATTATGGGTGATGGTGCGCGCCAGATAGTCCAGCACTTCCTCCGGCACGTCGAACGTCGCATGATGGGCGCGGGCCGCGGCGACGCGCGACTTGAGGATGCCAAGCCGCAGTTCCTCGCCGAGCGAGCCCATTTCGACCACGAGGCCGCCGGCGAGCCGCGAGCGCACGCGGTCGTCGAGGCTTTCGAGATCCGACGGCGGACGGTCGGCCGCGATCACGACCTGGCGGCCGGCATCGATCAGCGCGTTCAGCGTGTGGCAGAACTCGGCCTGCGTCGACTTGCCCTGCAGGAACTGCAGATCGTCTATGACCAGCACGTCGATGCCGCGCAGCGCTTCCTTGAACGCCAACGCCGTCTGCGTCTTCAGCGCCGCGACGAAGCCGTACATGAACTTCTCGGCTGTCAGATACAGCACCTTGCGCTCGCCGCCGGAATTGCCGGCCCAAGTCACCGCCTGCAGCAGATGCGTCTTGCCGAGGCCGACGCCGGCATGGATGTAGAGCGGGTTGAACATCACGGGATCGCCGCGGCGTCCCTCCGCGACCTGGCGCGCAGCCGCATGGGCCAGCGTGTTGGAGCGGCCGACGACGAAGCTTGCAAAGGTCAGGCGCGGATCGAGCGGCGAGCCGCCCAGCGCGTCATGGCTGGCCGACACCGGCGCGGTCGCAACCGAGCGCAGTTCCGGCGCGGGGCGGCCGTCGGTGCGCTCGACACGGCGCATCTCGACCGGCGCAACCGCTTCCTTCACCGGCGCCATTGCGCGGATCGCGGAGCGCACGGTGAGGTCGATGCGATGCACTTCGGGCATCTCGGCCTGCCAGCAGGTCAGAACGCGGTCGGCATAATGCGCCTGGATCCAGCTCTTGAGGAACCGGGTCGGAACCGACAGGTGCACGCTCTCATCGTGCACGCTCTCCAGATCCATCCGTGCGAACCAGCTCGTGTAGACGTCCTCGCCAACGCTCGTCCGCAAACGTCCCTTTACCCGCGACCAGCGATCCTGTTCCGTGTTCGTCATTGCCTTCGTACTTTTCCAAAACTGAGAGATGATGATTGCGAAAGCGCCGTGCAGGTTTGCTGCCACGACGCGACCTCTAGCGGGCGCGGTCTGCTCCGGACATGGCTCTCCCGTGTGGCGGCCATGCGCCACGCGACAGATCAGCTGTTTGGAGAAGATGCGTCCCGCGAGGTCAGCGCGTACTCGACGGACTCTGCGGGTAAGAGCCAACGTCCGAGGGGTTGATTACGGCACCACTGGAGATCTGCACTTCGGCTGTCGTTGGTTCGACTGCAGTGATGATACCGTAAGGCATAAGTCCTCCCCCTCCCACCGCGACGTATCGCGGCAAGTTGTCAGCTTGC
The DNA here is from genome assembly GCF_001189845.1 of Bradyrhizobium tropiciagri. Lineage (GTDB taxonomy): Bacteria > Pseudomonadota > Alphaproteobacteria > Rhizobiales > Xanthobacteraceae > Bradyrhizobium > Bradyrhizobium tropiciagri. The sequence continues at coordinate 23,651 of NZ_LFLZ01000066.1, read as the reverse complement.
TGGTGTCTTCAAATTCGAACTGCCGCTACCGAACACCGAAATGCCCGGCGCTTCGCCGCCGCCGTGTCGTCGTCAACCCGTTCCCTTGCTCCGCGTTCCCGCTGCCAGATTCCGACTGACGTCCTGGTCTCTCTTGTTCGATCCCCCAAATTGCCGGGGACATCGCCGGAGATATTTTGACACAGGTCGTCCGTCCTCATATCGCTATGAGCCGTCAATCTAGCTTCGCTTGGAGAGCGTCGCTAACGCACACACCGCCGCCGATTTGTGCGTCCGCCCCTGGGTCTCAAACCGCGCTGATCTGGAGAGCCGTGGGCGTCGCGAACAAGAAATAAATACACCAAGCGCATTTTCTGACAATCCGTGGAATCGACGGGGATCGAGACTCTTCGCGACTGTTGCGGCGTTGCCTATGCTGAGTTGCGAAAGCAAGTTTTTGAATCAGCGCACAGATTCGCGCGTGTCACAAACGACGGTGCAATACCAAAAATTTTTCATAGAAAATTTACATTTGGTCTCGCGCCGGTCATTTTTCCAATCGCTGTTCAGCGCTATGTGCATAAGTAATTCGCGAGACGTCATTTTTCTCGATTGCTTTTGCAGGGTAACCCCGCGTCGCAATTTTCAACGCGAAATGCTCGCGCGCTATTCCATCTATCCAGCTTAGCGCAGAACAATCTCTGCGCGAGTGCGGTGCGTTAAGCATATTTGCCGGTAGAACTACGGACGCGACGAAACATGACACGCAGTTTGTTGCGCGACAATGCAAAGTGTTCTCGCGCGATGAAACTTCCACGACAAAAGTCGAGACAAAAACAAAAAGCCCGGCGCGAGCCGGGCTTCGTGGCAAATGTGTTTCTCAGTCAGCTCGATTGGCCGGCGCGCCAGCCGGCTTGTTACTTCGCGAGCTTGGCGATGCTCTGCGTGAGGCGCGACACCTTCCGGCTCGCGAGGTTCTTGTGAATGATGTTGCGCTGCGCTGCCTTCATCAGCTCCGGCTCCGCCTTGCGCATCGCCTTGAGTGCCGCCTCGCGGTCGCCGCTCTTGATCGCTTCCTCGACGGTGCGCACCGCGCCGCGCATCTGGGTGCGACGCGACTTGTTGACGATGGTGCGGCGGGCAATCTTGCGGGTCGCCTTCTTGGCGGAGGTGGTGTTGGCCATGGTTCTCTAACTGTCCTTCGGCGGTGATCGCTCAGTGGTCGGGCTTGCGCGCACCGGCCGGTTCAAATCTCAACTCTGATGTATTTGTCCAAGGTATTGACTTGGGTGTCCTTGAGGCGGCCATACGAAGAGCGCAAAACTGCTGCCCCCGCATGCGGCACTGTCCAAAGAACAGCGGCGGCAGGATTGCGCCCGCCGCCATCGGCCGGTCTTATAGATGGCGCAGGCGATAGCGTCAACGCTTTCGGGACCGAAAAAGGGCCTGAATTCGGCCTCCGGGGGCCGGATAAGCCGCTGAAGAGGTTGAATTTCCGGGGGGCGCCCGGTAAGGCCTGACGACGCGTGGGGCGCGACAGGGAGTTTGGGTGACGTATGATCCGCGGCTTTTTCCGTCTGATCGGCCTTTTGCTGCTCGCTGGCAGCTTCATCTTCATGGTCTATGACGGGGCCCGCTACGTCGCCGACCAGAGCCTGCGGTTCACCCAATTCGGGCAGTTCTGGAACGATATCCACCAGTCGAGCCAGCAGGCGTTCCATGCCTGGGTCGATCGCTTCGCGCCCTGGCTCTGGAACGATGTGATCCGCCTGCTCCTGGAGCAGCCGGTGTTCGCGGTGCTCGGCATTGCCGGCATCCTGCTGATGATCCTGTTCCGGCCGCGCAAGCCGCTGATCGGTTACGCACGCGACTGAGCTGGCTGCAGGCCCGGATGTAGCCCCTCCTGGCCGCCGCCATCAGTAACGGGGCTGCCATCATCTGCGTAAGGACATATATAGGTGACAGCCGGCCCGCAGGCCGCAGCCCGCGTTCGGCCGATGTCCCGCCTGGAGGTATCCATGTTGTTCATGCGCAAGACCACCGCGTTGCCAAGCGCCGCCGAGGCGCTGCCGGGCCGCGCGACGCCGATCCCGACCGCGACCACGCATTTCGTCAACGGCAGCAAATTGACGCCGCCCTATCCGCAAGGCCTCGAGCAGGCAGTGTTCGGGCTCGGCTGCTTCTGGGGCGCGGAGCGCAAGTTCTGGGAACTCGGCGACGGGATCTACACCACGGCGGTCGGCTATGCCGGCGGCCACACGCCGAACCCGACCTATGAAGAGGTGTGCTCGGGGCGCACCGGCCATACCGAAGTCGTGCTGGTCGTGTTCGACCCGAAGAAGATTTCCTACGAGAAGCTGCTGAAGACGTTCTGGGAGAACCACAACCCGACGCAGGGCATGCGCCAGGGCAACGACATCGGCACGCAGTATCGTTCCGCGATCTACACGTTCAGCGACGCGCAACGCAAAGCAGCCGATGCGTCGAAGGCGATGTACCAGAAGGCGCTTGCCGCCAAGGGGCTCGGCGCGATCACGACGGAGATTGCACCGTCAGGCGAGTTCTACTTCGCCGAGGACTACCATCAGCAATACCTCGCCAAGAATCCGGCGGGCTATTGCGGGCTTGGCGGCACCGGCGTGTCCTGCCCGATCGGCGTCGGCGTCACCGCCGCCTGATCGCATCGGCCTTGCGTTAGATCGATGGGGAGGCGGGCCTTCCGGCTCCCCACTCGGGCCGCGCAAACCCTTTATTAACCATAAGTGGTGCAAGACTGGGTCTGTCTCGCCGTTGAGGGATAGGTCCGGTGCCGGTTGCACGCGCGTTACGATTGCCGATCACTGCCGTTGTGGCTGCGCTCGCGCTGTCTGGCTGCATGAGCACGTCCGGTCCCGTCGCGGTCGGCCCGCAAGGCGTCGATGCCGTCACCTATGGTCCGGCCTACGCACCCGCTCCGCTTGCCGACGGAGGCGGCGGTGCCATCAGCGCATTGCGTTCCGCCTTCGCCAGCGCCTCCCCTGGATATGGCTATGCCGCGCCGGTCGCCGCCCCGGTCGTCTATGCCGCCACACCGGGTGGGCCTGCCGGTTACGACAACTCCTATCATCTCGGCCCGGGCGACAAGCTCCGCGTCGTGGTCTACGGCCAGGAAGGCCTGACCAACTCCTATGCGATCGACGCCGCGGGCGCGATCACCATCCGTTGATCGGCTCGGTGCCGGCGCGTGGCCGCACGCCGGCCGGGCTCGCCGGCGAAATCTCGGCACGGCTGCGCAACGGCTTCATCCGCGAACCTTCGGTGGCGGTCGAGATCGAGTCCTACCGGCCGTTCTTCATCCTCGGCGAAGTCCAGGCCCCCGGCCAATATCCCTATGTGCCGAACATGACCGTCGAGAGCGCGGTCGCGATCGCCGGCGGTTTCTCGCCGCGGGCCAAACGCGACAGCGTGACGCTGACACACACCGACGCGTCCGGCGCCGGCCGCTTCGTGGTGCCGCTTGGCACGCCGATGAGCCCGGGCGATACGGTGTTCGTCGGCGAGCGCTGGTTTTAGTCTAGCTCAGGCAATCTCTCTCCATTCGTCATTCCGGGGCGCGCGAAGCGCGAACCCGGAATCCATCTCGCCGCGTGTCTTGCGGTGAAACGGATTCCGGGCCTGCGCCTGCGGCGCATCCCCAGGTGCGCAATTGCGCACCGGGAATGACGAGTTGAGAAAAGCCGCGCGCTATTTGCGCAAATGCTTCCCGAAAAATTCCATGCTACGCGGCCAGGCGATGTCGGCGCTCGCCTTGTCGTAGCTTGCGCGCTCGTCGCAATGGAAGCCGTGCTGCGCGCCGGGATAGATGAAGACCTCGACCTCGGGCCGCTTCGACTTGATGGTCTCGACGTCGCTTAAGGGAATGCCGGCATCCTTCTCGCCGAAATGCAGCTGCGTCGGCACGGCCGGCTTGTCGCCGGCGAAGCGGATGATGGCGCCGCCGTAATAGCCGATCGCGGCCGAGAGCCCGGAGAGCTTGGTCGCGGCCGCATAGGCGATGCTGCCGCCGAGGCAGAAGCCGATGATGCCGACCGGCCCGACCGGCTTCACCGCGTCGATCGCCGCCTGGCTGTCGCGCAGCATCGCGGGAAAGTCGGGGTTGGCGACGAACTTGCGCGCCTCGGCGACTTCATCGGGTGAGTAGCCGCTCTGGAAGTTCGGCGTGATGCGGTCGAAGATCGAGGGCGCAATCGCGACATAACCTTCCTTGGCCAGCCGGTCGCAGACCGCGCGGATGTGGTGGTTGACGCCAAAAATCTCCTGGATCACGACGACAGCGCCCTTCGGCGCACTGGTCGGATCGGCGCGATAGGCGCCGAGTTCAAATCCGTCCGAAGCCTTCAGTCTGATGTCTTGTCCCATGGTCCATCCTTGTCGTTGGGGGTTGCATGAAGGTCTCGATGTCTTTTGTTTGAGCATGACCTCCGCGCAAACGCTTCGCGCTTGTCGCGAGGGAAAACCGCTTCGCACTTTGCGCTAACGCGGCCGTACCGGTCCGGATCACGCTCTAGCGCCACATCCAGTTTTCGCCCCAGTCGGCCTTCCAGCCGGTCAACCGGTGTTTGCGGAATTGCAGGAAGAGACGGTCGTGGTGCGGGAACAGCCCGCTGCCGCCGAGGTCGCGGAAGGTCAGGAAGATCTCGTTGCCGGGCCGCCCGCTGACATAGGTAAGGGGTGTGCCGAGCGCGCGTTGCGCGTCCGCGACGCCCATGCCGAACACCAGCGGCGTGTGGTTGGACAGCGTCGCGGTGAAGGTCGGCGTGGCCGGGTCGGCGAACAGCCGTGGCTTCTGGGCGTTCGCGTCGCTCGCGGCCACCGTCAGCAACAAGGCTGCAACAATGGTCTTCATGAGGCGGCCTTTCCGGGCGCGCTCGCCGCGAGACCGTCGAGGAACGGCAGCACGGCGTCGATGAAGGCCTGCGGCTGATCGATGTTGACGGCATGGCCGGCGTTCGGGATCACCGCCTTCCGCGCGCCCGGGATCTTTGCCGCCATGTAGTCGGACGCCGCCAGGAACGGCGTGTCGTCGGCGCCGACCACAACCAGCGACGGCACCTTGATATCGGGCAGTGACTCGATCACCCGGGCATCGCGTTGCGCCAGCATGCCGCGCGCGGCGAGCGCGAGGCCCTTGGCGTTGCGGTGGGTGACCGACGCGCGCTCGGCGCTCAAGGATTTCAGCACCTCGAGCCCTTCGCGGTCGAAGCGGTCGCCGGTGTCGCGGGCGCGCTTGTTCCAGACCTCGCGGGCGTCGTCCTTCTTGAAGCCCGGGCCGGTGTCGATGATCAGCAGCGCACGCACCCGCGCAGGGTGGGCGCGATGGAAGGCGAGCGACATGTAGCCGCCGAGCGACAGGCCGCCAACGATCGCCTGGTCGGCGCCGGCGGCGTCGAGCAGGGCGGCGATGTCGCCGACCGTCTGTGCTTCGCTGTAGGCATCCGCATTGTCGGGATAGTCGGACTGGCCGTGCCCGCGCATGTCCCACAGGATCAGTTTGTGCCGCTTCGACAGCGCCTCGATCTGGCCCTGCCACATCGCAGAGGTCGACGAATAGCCGTGGGTGAGGATCAAAGGCGGGCCGCTGCCGTGAATCTCATAATAGATATCGACGCCGCTGCGGTTGAGCTTGGCCATTGACGGGCTCCTTCTGTTGTCGATGCGAGGTCCGGCAGCGCTACCGACCTTGGTAGGAGTGATCGATACGGCATCAATACTGGCATTTCAAAAGCTTCATGCCGTTGCCGCATCGCACAACTGCCAGTTTCCGGGATTTATTCTTTTCGAGCAATTCCAAATTGGATTGCCTCGAGCCGGGAACCGGATCATTGTTTCGGCAACTGTTCGCTTACCCGGTGGGCGCCAGCCAAGACCCAACAGTGAGTTGCCGCCGTAAGCGGCTTCCTACACCGGAAGGGGAGAGAGATGCCAAATCTCAATATCAACGGACGGAATATGTCCGTCGAGGCGGCCAATGACACGCCGCTGCTTTGGGTCATCCGCGAGCAATTGCAGATGACGGGCACCAAATTCGGGTGCGGCGCCGGTCTCTGTGGCGCCTGCACGGTTCACCTCAACGGCGAAGCGGTGCGGTCCTGCCAGACCTCGCTCGCCGACGCCGTCGGCAAGAAGATCACCACCATCGAAGGCCTCTCCGCCAAGGGCGAACATCCCTTGCAGAAGGCTTGGGTCGCCGAGCAGGTGCCGCAATGCGGCTACTGCCAGTCCGGCCAGATCATGCAGGCGGCGGCGCTGCTGTCGAAAAACACCAACCCGACCAAGGAAGAAGTGGTCGCGCATATGGACGGCAATCTCTGCCGTTGCATGACCTATTCACGTATCCAGAAGGCGATCATGCGCGCTGCGTCCGACATGCGCACCGCATCGGCCACCGGATCCGAGCGGAGGGCCACATGAACAAGCACGTGAAGAATCTCGCGCCCGAGACGACCGACCTCAGCCGCCGTTCCTTCCTGGTCGGCACCGCTGCAACCGGTCTCGTGCTCGGCTATGCCGGGTCCGGCATCGACCAGGCGCTCGCGGCGCCCGCACCCGCCAACTTCGAACCGAGCGTCTGGTACGCGATCGCGCCCGATGGTCTCGTCACCGTGACCTGCGGCAAGGCCGATATGGGCCAGCACGTCGCCTCGACGATGGCGCAGATCGTCGCCGAAGAGCTCGGCGCGAACTGGAAGGACATGCGGGTCCAGCTCGCATCCAACGATCCGAAGTTCAACGATCCCGTGCTGGGCGCGCAGATCACCGGCGGCAGCTGGTCGACCATGATGAACTTCGACGCCATGAGCCGCGCCGGCGCTGCCGGCCGCATCGCACTGACCGAGGCGGCGGCGGCCTCCATGGGCGTGCCGGCCGGCGAACTGGTGGTGCGCGATTCCAAGATCAGCCATCCGAAGTCGAAGAAGTCGATGTCGTTCGCCGAGGTGGTGAAGAGCGGCAAGGCGACCAAGACCTTCACGGCGGACGATCTGAAGGCGATCAAGCTGAAGTCGCCGGATCAGTACACCATGATCGGCGTCTCGGTGCCGCAGCTCGACATCCCGTTGAAGGTCAACGGCACGGCCAAATACGGCATCGACGTGATGCTGCCGGGCATGGTCTATGGCGCGCTGGTCACCCCGCCGGTCCGCTACGGCGCCACCGTGAAGTCGGTGGACGATAGCGCTGCCAAGAAGGTGCCGGGCTTCATCAAGGCCGTCACGCTGGACGACAAGACCACGACGACCACCGGCTGGGTCGTCGCGGTCGCCAACACCTATGCCAACGCCAAGAAGGCGGCGGCGGCGCTGAAGATCGATTACGATGGCGGTCCGAACGCGAAGCTGTCCAGCGAATCGCTGCTCACCGAAGCCAAGCGGCTGCAAGGACTCAGCGATTCCGGCCAGTTCTTCGTCAAGGACGGCGATCCGAATGCGGCCTTCGGCACGGCGGCCAAGGTGCTGGAGGCGGAATACACCACCAACATCAACATCCACGCGCCGATGGAGCCGATGAACGCCACCGCGGAGTTCAAGGGCGACATCCTGCACATCTATTCCGGCAACCAGTTCGCGACGCGCTCCGGTGCGATCGCGGCCGGTGCCGCCGGGATCGATCCGAAGTTCGTGGTGATGCACCAGATGTGGCTGGGCGGCGGCTTCGGCCGGCGTCTCGACGCCGACATGATGGTGCCGGCGGTGCAGGCGGCCAAGGCTGTCGGCAAGCCGGTCAAGGTCATCTACACGCGCGAGAACGACATGACGATGGATTTCTCGCGTCCGCTGACCTACCAGAAGGTGAAGGCTGGCGTGGACGGCGACGGTAAGCTCGTCGCATTGAGCCACGATGTCGTCTCTGCCTGGCCGACCCAGCGTTGGGGCATCCCCGACTTCCTGTCGCCTTCGGTCGACAAGAAGGGACCGCTCGACGCGTTCACCGTCAACGGCTCGGACTTCTTCTACACCGTACCCAACCACTATGTGCGGGCGATCAAGAACGAGATGGCGCACAACGCCACCCCGTCCGGTCAGCTCCGCTCGGTGGCGCCGGGCTGGACGTTCTGGGCGGTCGAAAGCATGGTCGACGAGATCGCCCATGCGACCGGCAAGGACCCGGCTCTGCTTCGCGTCGAGCTGCTCGACGGCAAGGGCAAGAACGACGGCGGCGCGCAGCGTCTCCGCAATACCTTGCTCGCGGCGATGGGGCTGGCCGGCTACGGCACCAAGAAGCTGCCCAAGGGCGAAGGCATGGGCGTTGCCTGCGTGTCGTCGCAGGAGCGCGCCACGGCGAGCTGGACCGCCTGCGTCGCCCACGTCGCAGTCGCCCCCTCGGGCGAGGTGACGGTGAAGAAGCTGACGGTTGCGACCGACGTGGGTACGCAAGTGAATCCCGACGGCATCCGGGCCCAGGTCGAGGGCGCGGCGCTGTGGGGCATGTCACTGGCGCTGTTCGAGAAGGCGACGTTGAAGGACGGCGGCATCGAGCAGACCAACTTCGACAGCTACACGCCGCTTCGGATGAGCCAGCTGCCGGAAGTCGCGGTCAACGTCATCGCCAATGGCGAGAAGGCGACCGGCGTCGGCGAGCCCGCGGTGACGGTGGTGGCGCCGGCAATCGGCAACGCCGTCTTCAACGCGGTCGGCGCCCGTGTCCGCGGCCTGCCGATCACCGCGGAGGCCGTCAAGGCTGCGATGAAGGCGTAACCGCTTGAACCAATGAAACGCCGGGGAGCGGATCGCTCTCCGGCGTTTTTTTTGCGCCCGGGCTCGGCAGGTCCTGGGCTGAGCAGGTCATGGCAGTTTCAGCAACTTTGACCTTGCAAAAATTCATCATCCGCCCGCGATGCCCGCGGCCGGATTGATTTCCGCGCGGGCTGATCTTGCTGGCGGAATCCGCGATCCATCAAATTGTATCCATTGCGCTTAACCGCCGTTCAGCATCCCCATTAAGTCGGAGGGAACGCATCGTCAGGTAGCGTCGGCACCGGTCGTTACCGCGACGGGGATTCCATGACTGCCTTGGCCAATAACCAGACTTCGAAGCGCCGTCTCCTTCTGGCGTCAGATCGAAGCGATCAAAGCAACGAACTCGCCAGCATCCTGCGCTCGGTGGGCGAGGTCGATACCGTTCTCACATCGGATATTCCCGAGCAGCCGGCCCACGATCTCTCCGGTATCGTCGTCGACATCAACCTGCGCTCGCCCGAAGCCGTGCAACTGGTCCGCGCCAAGCTGCAGAGCGATGCCTATCGCGAGATGCCGCGGCTGTTCGTGCTGGCGGATGCGCTGCACCACGCCTCGATGCAGGCCTGGGCGCTCGGCGCCACCGACACGATCTCGCGGCCGTTCGATGCGCGCGGCCTGCTGCAGCGCATCCGCGCCGCATTTCCCGACAACAGCGGCTATGACGAGACCGATCGCGGCAAGGCGCTCAACCGTGGCGTCGAGGCCGCGCATGCCGTGATGGTCAAGATGTTCGAGCGGATGCGCGCCGGCGAGCCGCTCAAGTTCGAAGACATCGTTGCCGCCGAAAACAAGATCCTCAAGGCGATCAAGCACAACTCGCTGCGCGAATGGCTGACCACGGTCGGCTGCCATCACCAGGAGACCTATCGCCATTGCCTGTTCGTGACCGGCTTTGCGGTTGCGTTCGCGCAGCATCTCGGCATGCGCGAGGACGACCAGCGCCGGCTCGCGCGCGCCGCGCTGCTGCACGACGTCGGCAAGGCCTTCATTCCGGTCGCGCTGCTCGACAAGCCCGGCGCATTGACGGTCGAGGAGATGGCCGAGATGCGCGAGCATCCCCGCCGCGGCTACGAGGCGCTGTCGGCGCAGGGCGGCTTCCCGCCGGAAATGCTCGACGTGATCCTGCATCATCACGAATTCCTCGACGGTACCGGCTATCCGAACGGCCTCAGCGGCAACCAGATCAGCGACATCGTTCGCGTCACCACCATCGTCGACGTCTACGCCGCCCTGGTCGAGAAGCGCGCCTACCGGCTGCAGTTCACCCACGCCAAGGCATTCTCCATGATGGAGGAGATGGGTGGCAAGCTCGACCAGCAATTGCTGCAGGCGTTCCGCCCGGTGGCGTTCGGGCATTATTGAGCCCTCGCGGCTTCTGCCGTCATTGCTTCGTCGCGTCGTTCCTCGCAACGACGTCTGAGGCAAGGCTTTTAGCCAATCAACGCAAGTCCGCGTCCTTAACCCCGCCTAGATTTCGGCGATCATCGGTGTGACCGATGCTTTGGGCGGGTGAGGAACATCATGGATACGGCAACGACCGGGGATATGGACATCCCCGCCGACATCGCGGCAACCCTCGTCGATCCTGTCGCCTATGCCGACGATCGCATCCACGACAGCTATCGCTGGCTGCGCGCCAACAACCCGCTCGGCATCGCGCGGCCCGAGAAGTTCGATCCGTTCTGGGTGGTCACCAAGCACGCGCATATCCAGGCGATCAGCCGGCAGAACGACCTGTTCCACAACGCCGACCGGCCGACCACACTGACGAACCAGGCGCTCGAGCAGCGCGTTCGCAAGATCACCGGCGGACCCAATCTGGTGCGCTCGTTGGTGCAGATGGATGCGCCCGATCACCCGAAATACCGCGCGCTGACGCAGGGCTGGTTCATGCCGAATAACCTCGGCAAGTTCGAGGGCCGCGTCCGCGAGATTGCGCGCTCGACCGTGCGGCGCATGCTCGACCGCGGCGGCGCCTGCGATTTCGTCGAGGACGTCGCGCTCGGCTATCCCCTGCACGTCATCATGGAGATCCTCGGTGTGCCCGAGGCGGACGAGCCGCGCATGCTCAAGCTGACGCAGGAGCTGTTCGGCCCGCAGGATCCCGACACGGCGCGCGTCCGCGACGCGCTCAGCGCGGAGCAGGTCTCGGTGATGCTGCAGGCGATCATCGCCGACTTCTCCGCCTACTTCCGCAAGATCACCGAGGATCGCCGGCAGAACCCGCGCGACGATCTCGCCACCGTCATTGCGAATGCGAAGATCGGCGGTGATTACATGCCGGAGCACGATCAGACCAGCTATTACATGATCGTCGCCACCGCCGGCCACGACACCACCTCATCCTCGACCGCGGGCGCGATCTGGGCGCTGGCCAGGGATCCCGCGGAATTCGCCAAGGTGAAGGCCAACCCGGAACTGATCCCGGGCCTGGTTGACGAGTCGATCCGCTGGATGACGCCGGTCAAGCATTTCATGCGCTCGGCCACCGCCGATACCGAGCTCGGCGGCCGCAAGATCGCCAAGGGCGACTGGCTGATGCTGTGCTATGCCTCAGGCAATCGCGACGAGGAGGTGTTCGAGGACCCCGATCGCTTCCGCAGCGACCGCAAGCCCAACCGCCATGTCGCGTTCGGCTATGGCGCGCATCTGTGCCTCGGCCAGTATCTCGCCAAGCTCGAGATGCGCATCCTGTTCGAAGAGCTGCTGCCGCACCTGAAATCGCTGTCGCTCGACGGCGAGGTGAAGATGACGCAGGCCTATTTTGTCAACGGCCCGAAGAAGCTGCCGATCCGCTTCGAGGTAAACTAGGGCCTATCCGTCATTGCGAGGAGCGCAGCGACGAAGCAATCCATGTCTCAACAAGTGGTGAAATGGATTGCTTCGCTTCGCTCGCAATGACGAGGAGATCCTACTCCAACATCTTCCTTAGCTCCGCCTTCGCGACCTTCTCCAGCGTCGAGCGCGGCATCTCGTCGACGAAGCGGATCTCGCGCGGCACCTTGAAGTCGGCGAGCGCCGAACGGCAGGCGGTCATGACCTTGTCGTGCAGATCGGCAGGCAAGGCGGCGACGCCGGCTTGCGGGATGATGAAGACCACCGGCACCTCGTCCAGCATCGGATGCTTCTTCGCCACCACGGCGGCTTCGCGCACGCCCGGCACCACCGCGATCACCTGCTCGATCTCGGAGGCGGCGACATTCTCGCCGCCGACCTTCAGCATGTCCTTGGAGCGGTCGCCGAACTTGATGTAGCCGCGCTCCAGCATCGTGACGCGGTCGCCGGTGATGAAATAGCCGTGCTCGTCGAAGCTCTCGCGCGTGGCCTTCTCGTTGTGCAGATATTCGGCGAACAGCGACAGGCCGGGAATACCCTTGATCAGGAGATTGCCGGTCTCGCCAACGCCGGTCGCGGTGCCGTCATCGTTGGTAATGCGGATTTCGTACTCCGGCGCCGCGCGGCCGATCGACATCGGCGGGTTGGGCTGGTCGACCTCGCCGATGATGCCGTGGGTGATGGTCTCGGTCATGCCCCACCAGCCGATGATCTTGATGCCGAACACGGCGAACGGTGGCGGCTCGTTCACGGCAGTGCCCCAGAGTCGGAATTTGTGATGCTTCGGCACTTCGTGCTCCAGCAGCGCCTTCATGCAGAACGGGATCGTCGAGGTCCAGGTCGAGCCGTGCTCGAGCGCGACCGGCCAGAACCGGCTTGCCGAGAAGCGCGGCTGGACTACGCAGGTGCCGCCGACCCACAGGCTCGCCAGCATCGAATAGGCCAGCGCGTTGGTGTGGAAGAGCGGCAGATAGGTCTGGTGCACGTCGCTCGCGTGCAGGTCCTGATGCGCGGCGTTGATCTTGGCGCCCCACAGCGCGCTGGCATGCGTCCACAGCACCGCCTTCGGCCGCGACGTGGTGCCGGAGGTGTATTGCACGCTGCACGGTGCAAGCGGATCGATCGGGCGCTTCGGCCGGTCGGCGCTGTCGGCGAACAGCGCGTCAAAACTGTCGCCGTGCGCGGGTGGCTGTGCCGGCGCCTGCCCGGCGTCGTGCGAGGTGACCGCGATCCAGCGCAGCGCCTTGCAGCTGGCTGATATCAGTTCGGCATAAGCCGGCTGGGTGATCGCGGCGACCGCGCCGCAATGGCCGGCGAAATATTCGATCTCGGCTGCAGCCGAGCGGGTGTTGGTGGTGACGGCAATCGCGCCGAGCTCGACACAGGCGAACCACGACATGATCGCCTCGATGCAGTTGTCGAGATGGATCAGGACATAGTCGCCTTGCTTGATGCCGCGTTTGGCGAGGCCCGCCGCGAGCGCGCCGACGCGCTCATGGAATTCGCCATAGCTCCAGCGCCGTGCCGGCGCATCGAACGGCGCCCAGATCAGGAATGGATGATCGCGGCGCACCTCGGCGCGCATCCTCAGCAGCCATGGCACGTCGAGCCCGGCAAACGGCCCCACGATTCCCGGCACTGCTTTTGAATTGGTCATATGTCCTCCCGCGCAGCCTTGGCGGCCGCCCTTGGTCTTGGTTGGGAGCAGTTCTGCCATCGGTATGCGTCGAGCGCAAATCGGGATTTGCAGAGCAATGTTGCGCTGAAGCGATCCGTTCCGCCGCGCGGAAAGGGTGGATCTATTCTCAGCACCTACGGTCGGGCACGCTTCGCCGCCTCGCAACGACGCTAGTTTACGTCGCGTTCATACGACGAGATCTCGATCAGGCTGCCGTCGGGATCGCGGCAATACACCGAGCGCAGCGTGCCGCGCGCGCCCTGCTTGGCCACCGGGCCTTCCTCGATCCTGACGCCATTGGCCTTCAGATGCGCGACCACCTGCTCGGGCGTGCTCGCGGTGAGGAAGCAGAGATCGTCGCTGCCAGCCGTTTCATGATCGGCGGTAAACCAGTCCACCTTGTCGGCGTCGCGCGGCCGCACGTTGATCTTCTGGTTGCCGAACACCAGCGAGGTGCGCGGTGTCTTGCCCTTGCCGGGGTCGAACACCTTCACCTCCATGCCGAGGATCCTGCTGTACCAGGCAACCGAGCGCACGACATCGGTGACATTGATCACGAGATGGTCGAGCCCATTCACCTTGACGGACATGATCGATCCTCTTCGGTCCAGAGCGTTTTCAAGCGACGTGGACAGCGGTTCGCGTGAAGAAAACGCGTCATGACAAGATTGCGGCTTAGTCTTTCGTCGCGGCCGGTGGCGCACGTGTCGCACTGGCCGCCTCAGACATTGTTTGTTAAAACCGCGCCGCATGCAACGCAACAGAAACGGGCAGGGGGCCAAACCCTGCTGGATTGGGAGAGACTTCATGATTTCACGCCGCACCGCGCTGGGCCTGATCGGGTCGGGAATTTCGACATTCGCGATCGGTCGGGCGTCCGCAGCCGACTATCCGGCGCGGCCGGTGCGCTGGATCGTGGGCTATCCGCCGGGCGGCGCCACCGACATCATCGCGCGCCTGATCGGGCAGCGGTTGTCAGAGAAGCTCGGGCAGCAATTCGTGATCGAGAACAAGCCGGGCGCCGGCAACAATATCGGCACCGAGGCTGCGATCAACGCCGAGCCGGACGGCTACACCGTGTTGCTGGTCAATCCGGCGAACTACATCAACGCCTCGCTCTACGCCAATTTGAAGTTCAACTTCGTGCGCGACGTGTCGCCGGTCGCTTCCTTCAATCGCGTCCCGAACGTGATGACCGTCAACAAGGACGTGCCGGCGAAGAACGTCGCCGAGTTCATCGAATATGTGAAGGCCAATCCCGGCAAGGTGAACATGGCCTCGTCCGGCAACGGCACCTCGGTGCATCTCTCCGGCGAGATGTTCATGTCGATGACCGGCTGCAAGATGCAGCACGTGCCGTATCGCGGCGCTGCGCCCGCGATCACCGACATGCTCGGCGGCCAGGTGCAGGTGATCTTCGACAACATGCCCTCGATCATCCAGCATATCCGCTCCGGTTCGCTGCGCGCGCTCGGCGTGACGACGACGGATCGCTCCTCACAATTGCCCGACGTGCCGGCGATCGCCGAGACCGTGAAGGGCTATGAGGCGAGCGCGCTGTTCGGCATGGGCGCGCCGAAGAACACGCCGAAGGAGCTGATCGCCAAGCTCAACACCGAGATCAATGCCGTTCTCGCTGAGCCCGACATGCGCAAGCGCTTGGTCGAGCTCGGCGGCGACTCGCTGATCCAGACCCCGGAAGCCTTCGGCAACGACATCAAGGCCGAGACCGACAAGTGGAAGAAGGTGGTCGAGTTCGCCGGCCTCAAGGTCGAGTAGGCCCCGGACGTTCAGCGTTGCTGAACCGCGCGGGCAGCTCTGATCTGCGCGGTGATGCCCGTCCTGTGAGGCACATCGCGGGGCCTTGACGCGGAATAAAATGACCTTCAGGAACCTTACCCGAGATGCCGCGCTTTAACTGCGGCATCTGAGGAGGCGGATCATGCGCACGTCGCAAATGACAATGCTTGTCTTGGGAGCGATGACGTTTGCCGGAGCGGCGAGCATCACGCCGGCTTCCGCCGATCCTTATGACTATCCGTGGTGTGCGCAGGGGCCGAGCCTGGGTTATCCCGGCGAATGCGCCTACCGAACCTACGAGCAGTGCCTCGCGAGCGTGTCCGGGCGCTTTCTGGCTTGCGGTGAGAATCCGCGCTTCCTGTTCAGCGAGCCGCCGCCGCCGCGCCGCCATCAGCGTCGGCACCGGACGGTCTACCCCGACTAGCAAACTTCCGGACCGGCGCCGCGCAAGACGGCTTTGCGACGTTCCCGACGTTCGTCGTGACGGTGCGCCCGTCGTCGCGCGATCGTGAAGACGCGCGCTTGACGCCGCACCGTTTGCGTTTATACTAAACCACATGGTTAAGTATCAGGACGAAACGCTGGACCGCACCTTCGCGGCGCTTTCCGATCCCACCCGCCGCGCACTGCTGGCGCGGCTCGGTGAGCAGGAAAGCCTGTCGGTGAGCGAACTGGCGCAACCATTCGCTATGTCGTTGCCGGCGATCATGAAGCATCTCGACGTGCTCACGGACGCCGGTTTGGTCGCGCGCGAGAAAACCGGCCGCACGGTGGCGTGCCGACTCACCGCGAGGCCGATGGAGCAAGCGATGAACTGGCTCAATCGCTATGCGCAATTCTGGTCCGACAATCTCGACCGCCTTGCCGCTTTTGTGGAGGAACACCCATGGCAGCCAACAAATCCGCAGTCGCAGCCGACGCCGGCCTTGCCGCGCGTCCAAGCCTCACCCTCACGCGGCGCCTCCGCGCCCGGCCGGAAAAAGTCTACGCCGCGTGGACCGAGCCGGAAAACCTAGTGCAGTGGTTCGGTCCGGGGCAGGTCACGCCCGGCACGACGCAAGCCGACCTCGATGTTCGCGTCGGCGGCCGCTACCGGATCAAGTTCACCGGCAGCAACGGTGAGCATCACGAGGTCGGCGGCATCTATCGCGAGGTGGTGCCGAACGAGAGGCTGGTGTTCAGCTGGGCCTGGCATTCGACGCCGGAGCGCGTCTCCGAGGTGACGGTGTCGATCAGGCCCGACGGCGGCGGCACGTTGCTCACCTTCTATCACGCGCAGTTCGTCGATGAGACCGCGCGCGACAATCACCAGCGCGGCTGGACCGAATTCCTCGGCAATCTCCAACAATATGTCGACGCCTGAACCGCAAAGGAGCATCGCATGTCTCAGCACAAGATCGTTTCGCGCGAAGAATGGACCGCGGCCCGCAAGGCGTTGATGGTCGGCGAGAAGCAGCTCACCCAGGCCCGCGAAGCGCTGAGCCGGCAGCGCCGCGAATTGCCGTGGGTGAAGGTCGACAAGGACTATGTGTTCGACGGGCCCGGCGGCAAGGTGACGCTCGGCGATCTCTTCAAGGGCAGGCCGCAGCTCGTGGTGCAGCACGTGATGTTCGCGCCGGAATGGGACGCGGCCTGCAAGAGCTGCTCGTTCTGGGTCGATGGCTTCGAGCGCATGGTTCCGCATCTGGCCGCGCGCGACACCACGATGGCCGCGATCTCGCGCGCACCGCTGGCCAAGCTCGAGGCCTTCAAGCAGCGAATGGGCTGGAGCTTCGATTGGGTCTCGTCGGGAGAGAATGACTTCAACTACGACTATGCGGTCTCGTTCACCCCCGAGCAGATCGACGCCGGGAACGCGCAATACAATTATGGAACGACCCCGCTTTACGGGCCCGAACTGCCCGGGATCAGCGTGTTTTATCGCGATGACGCCGGCGCCGTGTTCCACACCTATTCCACATTCGCCCGCGGCCTCGACATGATGAATGCCGCCTATCACTACCTCGACCTGACGCCGCTCGGCCGCCACGAGGAGGGCTTGCCCTATCCGATGGATTGGGTGCGGCTACGTGACCAATACCAACCGGCACCGGTTCAGGCATCCTGCTGCCACAGCTGACGCGTAGCGCGTCGCATGTCGCCATTGCGAGCAGCGTTAGCGACGAAGCAATCCACTTCTCAACGTCTGGAAAGATGGATTGCTTCGCTGACGCTCGCAATGACAGGAAACCAAACAGCAGGAATCCTCCAATGCCTTACGTCGATGGTTTCGTCGTCGCCGTGCCGAAGAAGAAACTCAAAGCCTATGCGAAGCTCTCGAAGATGGCCGGCAAGGTCTGGCGCAAACATGGCGCGCTGGATTATCGCGAGTGGGTTGCCGACGACGTCAAGCCGGGCAAGCTGACGTCGTTTCCGCAGAGCGTGAAGCTGAAGGCCGGCGAAACCGTCGTGTTCGCCTGGATCACCTACAAGTCGCGCGCCCAGCGCGACAGGATCAACGCCAAGGTGATGGCGGATCCGCGCTTCGCGTCGATGGATCCGAAGACCGCGCCGTTTGATCTCAAGCGCATGAACTATGGCGGCTTCACAAGCCTGGTGAAGGTCTGAGGCGGCACGGTTTCGCCGCAATCCACAGCCGTAACCGGCCGGTAAACATCACGCTCGGCGGGCTGAGCGATGCCGCTTGCGTTTACTTGGTGATCCCGTATACTTTGCAATACAAAGTGCGGGCAAATCATGCGCGACCTCGACAAGGCCTTGGCCGATATTCTCGCGATCCGCAGCCAGATTGCGGCGGGGACCGCATTCCGCGGCTACGGCCCGGCGACCGTCGCCGCCACCAGCGGCATCGCGCTCGTCACCGCGCTTGCCCAATATTTCTGGCTCGACGATCCCACCGGTCATCCGATCGCCTTCCTCGCGGGCTGGGCCGCCGCCGCATTGCTGTCCGCGGTGCTGATCTGGATCGAGATGCAGGCGCGCTCGCGGCGGCATCATTCGGGCCTTGCCGACGCGATGGTCCAGCAGGCGATCGAGCAGTTCGTTCCCGCTGTTATCGCCGGCGTGTTGCTCGCGGTCCTGCAATGGAAATTCGCGCCCGAGACACTGTGGATGCTGCCCGGCCTGTGGCAGGTGCTGGTGAGCCTCGCCGTGTTCGCCTCGGTCCGCCTGCTGCCGCGCACGATCGCGCTCGGCGGCGCCTGGTACTTCCTGTCGGGCTTCACGGTGCTCTTGATCGCAAGCCAAAGCCACGCGCTGTCGCCCTGGACCATGGGACTGCCATTCGCGATCGGCCAGTTGCTGCTCGCAGCGCTGTTGTATTTCGCTTCCGGAGGCCATGATGCCGAAGACTGACTTGACCACCGCGCCATTCGCCTATGATGGCCTCGACCGCGTCATCCACGAGAAGGCGCGGCTCGGTCTGCTCACCTCGCTGATGGCGCATCCGAAGGGGCTCGCCTTCGCCGATCTCAAGCAGCTCTGCGGCCTGACCGACGGCAATCTCAGCCGGCATCTGCAGGTGTTGCAGGAGGCCGGCCTCGTCGATGTCATCAAGGGTTATGAAGGCAATCGTCCGCACACCACGTGCCGCCTGACCAAGAGCGGCCGCCGCCGTTTCCTCGACTATCTCGCCGTGCTCGAGCAGCTGGTGCGCGACGCGGCCAAGGCTGCCGGCACGTCCGACAAGACTGAAAAGACCGCCGGCAAGGACGAAGGCGCATCTGGCCGCCTTGGTATCCAGCCGGTTTGATCATCCCCTTTTTTTGCCCGGAGACTTTGTGATGCAAAGCAACGTTGCGCTCAAGCCGGAAGCCGTCGCCCGGCTGCATGTCGGCATCATCATGGACGGCAACGGCCGCTGGGCGACGCGGCGCGGTCTGTCGCGGCTGCGCGGACATGAGGCAGGCGTCGAGGCGATCCGCCGCATCGTCGAGGCCGCGCCGGACCAGGGCGTCGGTACGCTGACGCTCTACGCATTCTCGAGCGACAATTGGCGCCGGCCGAAAGCCGAAGTCACGGCGCTGATGGCGCTACTCCGGTTCTATCTCGCCAACGAGATCGCAGCCCTGATGCGCAATGGCGTCCGCCTCACCGTGATCGGCCGCCGCGACCGGTTGCCCGACGGTATCGCAGCCGCGATCACCCGCGCCGAGGCCGAGACCTGCGACGGCACCACGCTGCATCTGCGCATCGCGATCGACTATTCGGCACGCGACGCGATCCTGAACGCCGCGGCGCGCGCCGCCGGTACAGGCCAGCTGAGCCGCGAGAGCTTCGCCGATCTCATCACCGGCGAAACCGGCTTGCGTGACGTCGATCTGATCATCCGCACCTCGGGCGAGAAGCGGCTGTCGGATTTCCTGCTCTGGGAGGGCGCCTATGCCGAGTTGCACTTCACCGAGCGGATGTGGCCCGAATTCGATGCCGACGATCTCGCCGACGCGCTCGCCTCGTTCCATCGCCGCGAGCGCCGCTTCGGCGGGCTGACCGCGATCGCGCCGGCGGAGGTCGCGAACCTCTAGAGCATGATCCGGAAAAGTGTGAAGCGGTTTTCCGAAAGGATCATGCTCAAATAAAGAGCTCGCGCGAATTGCGCCAAAAGCCCGGCCGGGGGGTTGGGCTCTCTCTCACAAAATGCGGGGACGCACGATCACGCCAACCAAAGCGGGAGCGATCATCCATGCGCATTCTTCTCATCAACGTGCCGCACCCGGCGATCGGCAGCCGGATCCCCGACGACCATCTGCCGCCGCTCGGCCTGCTGTCGATCGGCGGTCCGCTGATCGACGACGGACACCACGTTCGGCTGCTCGATGCCGAGTTCGGGCCGATGCCGCTCGAAGCTATCGTGGCGGAGGCATCGCGGTTTTCGCCGGATGCCGTCTTGTTCGGCCATTCCGGCTCGACCTCGGGCCATCCGGTGATCGCGGAGGTGGCGCAAGCCATTGTCAACGCCGTGCCCAAGGTGCGGATCGTCTATGGCGGGGTGTTTCCGACCTATCATTGGCGCGAGATCCTGCGCGAGGAACGCTACGTCACCGCGATCGTGCGCGGTGAGGGCGAAGAGACGGCGCGGCGCCTGATGCGGGCGCTGGAGACCGGCGACGATCTTCGCATCATCAACGGCATCGCCTTCCGCGATGATTACGGGCCGCGCGTCACGCCGCCCGCGCCTGTTATCCGTGACCTCGATGCCTATCGCGTCGGCTGGGAGCTGATCGATCACACACGCTACAGCTATTGGGGAGGGCTGCGCGCCGTCGTCGTGCAGTTCTCGCGCGGCTGCCCGCATCTGTGCAATTATTGCGGTCAGCGCGGCTTCTGGACGCGATGGCGGCACCGCGATCCCGTGCGCTTCGCCAGGGAATTGGCGCGGCTGCATCGCGAGCACGGCGTCAAGGTGATCAATTTCGCCGACGAGAATCCGACCGTCTCGAAGAAGGCCTGGCGCACTTTCCTCGAGGCCCTGATCGCGGAGGATGTCGATCTGATCCTGGTCGGCTCGACCCGCGCCGACGATATCGTCCGCGATGCCGACATCCTGCATCTCTACAAGAAGGCGGGCTGGCAGCGCTTCCTGCTCGGCATGGAGAACACCGACGAGAAGACGCTGGAGCTGATCCGCAAGGGCGCGACCACCACGATCGATCGCGAGGCCATCCGTTTGATGCGCCGGCACGGCATCCTGTCGATGGCGACCTGGGTGGTCGGCTTCGAGGAGGAGACCGATCGCGATCATTGGCGCGGCCTGCGGCAGTTGTTGTCCTACGATCCGGATCAGATCCAGATGCTCTACGTCACGCCGCATCGCTGGACGCCGTATTTCCGTCTCGCGGCAGAGCGGCGCGTCATCCAGGCCGATCGCCGGCTCTGGGATTACAAGCATCAGGTGCTCGCGACGCGGCACATGCCGCCATGGCGGGTGCTGCTCTGGTTCAAGTTCACCGAGATGGTGCTGCAATGCCGCCCGAAGGCCTTGCTGCGCGTGCTGTTTCATCGCGACGCCGGACTTCGTCATGCGATGCGCTGGTACACGCAGATGGGACGCCGGGTCTGGCCGCACGAAATTCTCGGCTTCCTGCGCGACACCAGGCTGACAAACGGGCCGACGGTGCGGGAATTTTGGGGCGAGCCGCAGGATAGTGAGGAAGAAGCAATGTCATCGCAGCGGCCCGAGCGCAGCGTCGGCACATCGCGCGCAGCGTAATTCGATACCGTCATGCCGGGTTCTGGATAACTGGCGCTGATGACTGGACGTCTGAGTCATCAGCGCGATAATTTCCAGATCGACCGCGCAGAACAAAAAGAACCGTGGCGGTCGAGGCGGCGAGTAGAGCATACAGGTTGCGATTCTAAAAATATTGGCCAGTCACGTCAGCGGCAGAGCCACACTCGATTCACTCAAGCACGATCTCGCTATTCTCTCGTCGAGCGGCGACGATTGGCATGCGCGGATCAAACGCCTGGCGTCGCGGGTTCCCGAACTGGACATCTTTAGCAATGGCTATGTGCTGCGTGACGTCGAAGGCTGGGAGATCAACCCGCCGGACGTGAGTTCCTGCGCGCGCTGGAGGCGGTCACGCAAGATAATCTGCGGGCTGCGCCAGTGGCCGAGGCCGTGGTCCGCGCCGAGGGCAGGTTGATCGTGGTCGGTCACCGCTTCAGGAACAGGGCGCGGCCGCAGCGCGGCCGAGCGCGTCAGTGCGCCGCCGGCCGTCCCGCGAGCCGCGTTGAACCTCGCAGCGCCGTCGGCGACCTACCTTCGGGACGTGGTTCTGGAGGTCGCAAATGACTGCATTGGCTCAATCGATCGCTCGGGTATTTCCGGCCAATTCGATTCGGAGCAGCATCGCCCGGCATGTCCTGCTGTTCGGCTTTGCCGTCTTGTTCGTCGCAGTGCTCAGGGCAAGCTATGGCCTCGATCTGAGTGCGGGCTTCTTCTGATTTTTCCGGCTGCAAGTCATACGGGGTTAACCGGACCGGGATAGCTAAGCGCACGCTATCCTTGCACCTTGAACCCGGGCCGATCTTCCATGGATAAGCCGATGCGCTGCCAGTGCGGCAGGACGCGAACCATTGTGCTCGACAAGCACTTCCGGACCGCGCTGCTATGCCCCAAATGCGATGAGGCCCAGCTGGCCGCGCCGGCCAGGCCGGAGCAACGGGTGCTGACCGCGCGATAGCGCGGTCGTCTTCGGCGCCGAAACTGGCCAGCGCGATGGGATTGACTTGAACCGTGATGGCGCTTTGGGTCGTGTTTGAGCATGATCTTTTCGGAAAACCGCTTCGCACTTTTCCGGATCATGCTTTAGGTTCCGTCTGATGAAACGGTCCAACGCGAAACCCGATGCCGCATCCTTCCGATACCACCGCCGCAACGCCCGCTGACGTGACGCTTGCCGACGTGCGCCGTGCCGCCGAAACCATCAGGGACTCGGTCATGGTCACGGCGTGCAACGAGAGCCGTACGCTCGGCGAGATCTGCGGCTGCCGCCTGTTCCTCAAATTCGAGAACCTGCAATTCACCTCGACCTTCAAGGAGCGCGGCGCGCTGAACAGGCTGCGGGCGCTGTCGGCCGAAGAGCGCAAGCGCGGGGTGATCGCGATGTCGGCCGGCAATCATGCCCAGGGCGTGGCCTATCACGCGAAACGGCTCGGCATCCCCGCCACTATCGTGATGCCAATCGGCACCCCGATGGTGAAGATCGAGAACACCAGGCGGCATGGCGCCGAGGTCATCATCACCGGGCAGACGCTGGAAGAATGCTTCGCCTTCGTCGGCACGCATGCCGCAGAGCGCGGCCTGATCCTGATCCACCCCTATGACGATCCGCTGATCATCGCCGGGCAGGGCACGATCGGACTCGAAATGCTCGAGGCGGTGCCGGAACTCGATATCCTGGTGGTGTCGATCGGCGGCGGCGGGCTGATCTCGGGCATCGCAACGGCCGCCAAGGCGATCAAGCCGTCGGTGCAGATCATTGGGGTGCAGGCCCAGCTCTATCCATCGATGTACAATGCCGTCAAAGGCGAGCAGCTGCCGATGCGCGGCGACACGCTCGCCGAGGGCATCGCGGTCAAGGCGCCCGGGCAGATCACCACCAGGATCGTCCGCGACCTCGTCGACGACATCGTGCTGGTCAGCGAGGACCAGATCGAGCGCGCGGTGGCGACGCTGATCTCGATCGAGAAGACGGTGGTCGAGGGCGCCGGCGCCGCCGGCCTCGCGGCGGTGCTCGCGGCACCGGAGCGCTTTGCCGGCCGCAACGTCGGCCTGGTGCTGACCGGCGGTAACATCGACACCAGGCTGATCGCCTCGGTCCTGACCCGTGAGCTCGCGCGCGAAGGGCGGCTGACGCAGCTGGCGCTCGACATCGTCGATCGGCCCGGACAGCTCGCGGCGGTGTCGATCCTGCTGGCCGATGCCGGCGCCAACATCATCGAGGTCTCGCACCAGCGCACCTTCTCCGACCTGCCGGCGAAGGCGACGCTGCTCGAACTCGTGATCGAAACCCGCGACCGCGCCCATCTGGAAGACGTGCTGGCCGCGCTCAACGCAGCGGGATTTGCGGTGCGGGAGAGTT
>NZ_LFLZ01000065.1 GCF_001189845.1 Bradyrhizobium tropiciagri | reverse complement strand
GAGCCCGACCCCGCCCCGACCCCGGCGGCAACGCCCGTGCCCCCGCCGGCCGAGACCAAGTCGCCGGCTGACAGCCCGGCCGCGTCGCAGTCTCCGACACCACCGCCGGCCGCCCCGGTCCAGACCGCCGACCCGTTCGGCGAGCCGTTCACGCTGGAGCCGAAGAAGGTCGTGATGCTGAAGGGCACGGCCAATTGGGATTCCGCCTTCGACGCGCTGATCGAGGCGTTCAAGCAGCTCACCGCCCTGCTCGACAAGGACGGCATCAAGGCATCGGGCAACCCGATGATCGTCTACACCTCGACCGACGACACCGGCTTCACCTTCATCGCCGAAATCCCGGTCGATCAGGATGCGAAGAACCTCGGCAAGAACATGAGCATGGGCAATTCGCCAGACGGCAAGGCGCTGAAGTTCGTCCACCGCGGTTCCTACGACAACATGGACAACACCTATGAGGCGATCACCAATCACCTCGACGACAAGAAGCTCGAAGCCAAGGACACCTTCATCGAGGAATACATCACCGATCCGCTGAAGACCGCCGAAGACAAGCTTGTGATCAACGTCTACGTACCCTTGAAGTGAACCAGATGACCTATCGCCTCCCCTTCGCCGCCGCCCTCCTCGCAACCACCCTGCTCGCTGCACCCGCAATGGCCGATTCCGACTTTCCGCCGGCGATCTCGGTCACCGGCGAAGCCACCGTATCGGCGGCGCCCGATCAGGCGCAGCTCGACGCAGGCGTCACGACCGACGGCAAGACCGCACGCGAGGCCACCGAAGCCAACAACGTGACGATGGGCAAGGTGCTGGCCGCGCTGAAGGGCGCCGGCATCGCGGAGAAGGATTATCAGACCTCGCGGCTGTCGCTGCAGCCGCAATTCGCCAACCGCACGCCATCGTCGCCGAACGCGCCGCCCAGCATCGTCGGTTATCACGCGAGCAACCGCGTCACGATCAAGCTGCACGACGTGAGCAAGGTCGCCGGCGTCATCGACGTGCTGGTGGGCGCCGGCGCCAACGACATCGGCGCGCTCAATTTCTCGGTGTCGCAGGCCTCGAAGCTGCTCGACGACGCGCGCGAAAAGGCTGTCGCCGACGCCCGCCGCAAGGCGGAGATCTACGCCAGGGCCGCCGGCGTCACGCTCGGCGCGCCGTTGAACATCGCGGAGGTCGGTTCGGCGCCGGTGCCGATGTTCCGCGCCAAGATGGCCACCGCCGGATTCGCCGCTGCACCGACGCCGGTGGCGCAAGGCGAGGAGACGCTGACGGTGAATGTGAGCGTTTCGTGGGCGATTAAGCCGGCGCAGTAGCCTCAACCGTCATTGCGAGGAGCGAAGCGACGAAGCAATCCATCTACCGCCTTGCGGAGATGTGGATTGCTTCGCTGCGCTCGCAATGACGGTTAAATCTCGAACACCTGCCCCGGCTTCAACGCGACAAACTTCTCGCGCGGCACTTTCGCCGCGTCCAATGCCGCGCCCAGCGCGATCGCGGGCGCGTCGATTGCCTCGTCGGTCAATTGGAACGTGCCGTGGTGATGCGCCAGCGCTTGCGCCGCGCCGCAATCGGCCAGCGCCTTCACGGCGTCTTCCGGGTTCATGTGCTGGTCCTGCATGAACCAGCGCGGCTCGTAGGCACCGATCGGCAGGATCGCGAGCCTTAAGGGTCCATGCGCGTCGGCCACGCGGCGGAAATGCCGGCCGTCGCCGTAACCGGAATCGCAGACGATGTAGAGCTTGCCGGCCGGCGTCTCCAGCACGAAGCTCGCCCACAGCACCTTGTTGCGATCGAACAGGCCGCGCGCCGACCAGTGCCGGGTCGGTACCAGCGTTGCGGCAACGCCGCCGCCAAGCTCGACGCGCTGATGCCAGTCGAACGCCTCGGCCTTGATCGCGGCATCGGATGCGCGCATCGTCACATCATTGCCGAGCGGCGTTATCACGCGAGGGCCGAACGCGGCATTCAGCTTCGACAGCGTCGCGACGTCGAGATGGTCGTAATGGCCGTGCGACACCAGCACGATGTCGATGTGAGGCAAATTGTCGAAGGCAATGCCGGGATCATTGTGCCGCTTCGGCCCAGCAAAGCTGAACGGCGAGGCGCGCATCGACCAGACCGGATCGACAAGAATATTGAGGCCGCCGGTCTGGATCAGCCAGCTGGCATGGCCGACGAAGCAGAACCGCACTTTATCGCCCTCGACGCGTGGCGGCGGCGTATCGGCATGGGGGCTTGGCGCCCATTCCGGCCAGACCGCGCGTTTCCGGCCGCCCCCGAACTGCCAGCGCAGCACCTCGCCGAGCGATTTCGGCGGCGAGCCGTCGGGATCGAAGAAGTGCAGGCCGTCGAAATGATCCGAGACGGGGCCGTCGTAGGTTTTCATGTAGGTCATCCAGATCGAGGGCACGCCGATTGCGGCGGCGGCTCCGGTCAAGGTTGCGAGAATGCGGCGGCGGGTGATGGGCAAGCGGGTTCCCGAATAGGAGGCAGGCTCCGTTTATATGGGTGGCAGCGGCGAATTCGGAACGGAGGCAACAAATCGACGCAATTTCAGTGATTTAAGGCCAGACCTAATCCGGTTGCAGCGAAACTTTCCTTGACTTTGCCGCCCCGGCAGCGTTTAACGCCGCGACTTTCTCGGAAAGCTTCGTCTTTTCGACCCGCCGACTGGTCCTGGAGGCCAGAGGCCAACGCCCGACAGCGCGATGCGCCCTCGGGCGCGAAAGTGTTTGGACTTCCTTCCCCCTCGCCCCGCTCTTGCGGGGAGAGGGTCGGGGTGAGGGGCTCTCTCCGCGCGTGATGCGCGTGGATAGTCCTGTACCCCCTCACCCGGATCGCAAGGGCGATCCGACCTCTCCCCGCAAGCGGGGCGAGGTGAAAAGAGGACAACGGCATTGTTCGACAATCTGTCGGAACGGCTTGGTGGCATTCTCGATCGTCTGACGGGGCGCGGTGCGCTGACCGAAAAGGACGTCGATGCCGCAATGCGCGAGGTACGCCGCGCGCTGCTCGAGGCCGACGTCGCGCTCGAGGTGGTCCGCAGCTTCATCGACCGGGTCCGCGAGCAGGCGATCGGCGCAACCGTCGTCAAGTCGGTGACGCCGGGCCAGATGGTGGTGAAGATCGTCCATGACGAGCTCGTCGCCACGCTCGGCTCCGACGGCCAGACCATCGACATCAACTCCGTGCCGCCGGTGCCGATCATGATGGTCGGTCTGCAAGGCTCCGGTAAGACCACCACCACCGCAAAGCTCGCGCGCCGCATGGTCCAGCGCGACAAGCGCAAGGTGCTGATGGCCTCGCTCGACGTCTACCGCCCGGCGGCGATGGAGCAGCTCGCGGTGCTCGGCCGCGATCTCGACATTCCGACGCTGCCGATCGTCGCCGGCCAGATGCCGCCGCAGATCGCCCGGCGCGCGCTCGAGGCCGGCAAGCTCGGCGGCTACGACGTCGTGCTGCTCGACACCGCCGGCCGCACTACGCTCGACGAAGACATGATGAAGGAGGCGGCCGAGATCAAGGCCGCCGCCAACCCGCATGAAGTGCTGCTGGTTGCGGACTCGCTCACCGGCCAGGACGCGGTCAACCTCGCACGCTCGTTCGATGAGCGCGTCGGCCTCACCGGCATCGTGCTGACGCGCGTCGACGGCGACGGCCGCGGCGGTGCGGCGCTGTCGATGCGCGCGGTGACCGGCAAGCCGATCAAGCTGATCGGCACCGGCGAAAAGACCGACGCGCTGGAAGACTTCCATCCGAACCGCATCGCCGGCCGCATCCTCGGCATGGGCGACGTCGTCTCGCTGGTCGAGAAGGCCGCCGCCAATATCGACGCCGAGAAGGCCGCGCGCACCGCCGAGCGCATGCGCAAGGGTCAGTTCGACCTCAATGACATGCGCGAGCAGCTGCAGCAGATGGCGAACATGGGCGGCATCGGCGGCCTGATGGGCATGATGCCCGGCATCTCCAAGATGAAGAACCAGATCGCGGCCGCCGGCATCGACGACAAGATTTTGAAGCGCCAGGTCGCGATCATCGATTCGATGACGCGGCAGGAGCGCAAGAACCCGGATCTCCTGAAGGCGAGCCGCAAGAAGCGCATCGCGGCCGGCGCCGGCCAGAGCGTCGAGCACGTCAACAAGCTGCTGAAGATGCACCGGAACATGGCCGACATGATGAAGGCCATGGGATCCGGCAAGCGCGGCCCGCTCGCCGGCATCGCCCAGGCGATGGGCTTTGGCGGCGGCATGAAGCCGCCCTCGCCCGAGGAGATGAAGGCGCTCGCCGAGAAGATGCAGGGCGGCGCCGGCGGCGGCCTGCCCAATTTGCCGAAGGATTTGCCGGCCGGGTTGCGCGGCGGCCTGCCGAACGTGCCGGGCCTGACCGGCCTTTCCGGCAAGCCGATGCTGCCGGGCCTCGGCGGCTTCCCGGGCAAGAAGAAATGACCCTCTTTCGTCATTGCGAGCGCAGCGAAGCAATCCATCTCACCGCCCGCCGAGACATGGATTGCTTCGTCGCTTCGCTCCTCGCAATGACGGCGTAACTGACCAATACAGACTTCAAACCAACACTTAAGGAGAACTCAATGTCCGTTGTTATCCGCCTCGCTCGCGCAGGCACCAAGAAGCGTCCGGTCTATCACGTCGTCGTCGCCGACTCGCGCTTCCCGCGCGATGGTCGCTTCATCGAGCGTCTCGGCCACTTCAACCCGCTGCTTCCGAAGGACAACGAGGCCCGCCTGAAGCTCGACATGGACAAGGTGAAGGCCTGGCTCGCCAAGGGCGCGCAGCCGTCGGATCGCGTGACCCGCTTCCTCGACGCCGCCGGCGTCAAGAAGCGCGCGCCGCGCAACAACCCCGAGAAGGCCGTCCCGCGCAAGGAGCGCAAGGCGCAGGCCGAAGCCGCCGCCAAGGCTTAAGCTGAACGGCGACCACGGTGGCTGCACCGGTTTGTGTCGCCCGTATCGGCGCTGCGCATGGTGTGCGCGGCGCGTCCGGCTGTGGACCTTCACCGAATATCCGCTGGCCGTGAAGGATTACGGCCCGCTGATGACCAAGGACGGCACGCGCCAGTTCGAGGTCACGCATGCGCGCGAGGCCAAGGACCATCTGGTGGTGACGCTGAAGGGCGTCGCCACCCGCGACGACGCCGAACGGCTCAACGGTCTCGAGCTTTACGTTCCGCGCGATCGCCTGCCGGAAACCGACGACGGCGAATATTACCACACCGATTTGATCGGGCTCGCCGCGGTGACGACGGCAGAGCAGCCGCTCGGCAAGGTGATCGCGATCCATAATTTCGGCGCCGGCGACATCATCGAGATCGCCCCGCCGCAGGGCGCGACGATGCTGCTGCCCTTCACCAACGCGGTGGTGCCGAGGGTCGATCTTGCCGGCGGCCGCGTCGTGATCGACCTGCCGCAGGAAATCGACGGCGACGATCCGTCGGCGGCCTGATCCGAAGTATTCTTCAGCCTGTCATCCGGCCCTGCTGCTCGAGCCAGTCGCAGAACACCGCGCTGTGCGGATCGTTGCTGCGGCCCGCCGGGAAATACGCGAAGTAGCTCCGCGCCGGCAGGCTGACGTCCGGAAACGGCGTCACCAGACGCCCGGCCACGAGGTCATCGGCAATCAGCGCCGTCGGCCCCATCGCGACGCCGAGGCCATCGAGCGCGGCCTGGATCGTCAGATAGAAATGATCGAAGGTCAGCGAGGCCGTAGGCTCCAGCGCGGATTGCCCCGCTTCAGTCAGCCAGTCGCGCCACAACCGCGGCATCGACGTGACATGCAGCAGCGTGTGCCGCGAGAGATCCGCGATCTCGTGCAGCGGCAATTGCGCGAGCAATGACGGGCTGCACACCGGCAACCGCCGCTCCGACACCAGGAAGCGTGACGAGAAGCCGTGGAAGGTATCCGGCCCGCCGCGGATCACGACGTCGAAGGATTCAGGCAGCGCATCCACCGGATCGTTCGACGTGCTCAGCCGCACCTCGATGTCAGGATGCTCGGCGCGAAACCGGCTCATCCGCGGCAGCAGCCACCGCAAACTGAATGTCGCGAGCGCATTGACGCGCAACACCGCGACCGCTGTGTCGCCGCGCCGGGCGCGATGCTGCTGCACGGCGGCGGAGACCCGGTCGAGCGCCGGCGCAAACTCCGCCAGCAGCGCCGCGCCCGCCGGCGTCAGCACCACGCGCCGCACCGATCGCCGGAACAGCGCCGGCGCGCCCAGCCATTCCTCGAGCAGGCGGATCTGCTGGCTGACGGCCCCGTGCGTAACGCTGAGCTCGGCGGCGGCTTCCTTGAAGCTGCCGAGCCGCGCGGCGGCCTCGAAGGCGCGGACCGCATTGAGCGGCGGCAGGCTGCGGCGTGGGACGAACATGCTCCCTCAATACCAGATTTTCTAACGCATGATCCGATTATTACTGATTTGTGACAGGCGTTTTGGCGGCGCATAGTGCCATGCAAGCTTTTCGTATCTCTTCTCTTTCTGGAAATCTCTCCTGATGCCCATCCGCCCAAGCTTTAGATTTTCTTGTTCCGGATGGCGGCAATGAGCGTATCCGCAGAAGCCGGCACATCCTCCCCCGGCAGCGTCAAGGCGACCCGCACGCTGACGGTGACCGGGCTGAACCATGCCCTCCACGACGGCTACACGGACCTGATCTACGTGCTGCTGCCGGTCTGGCAGGCCGAATTCGCGCTGAGCTACGGGCTGCTGGCGTTGCTGCGCGGGCTCTATGCCGGCGCCATGGCCGGCTTGCAGATTCCGGTCGGCCGCATCGCGGAGCGGATCGACGGCAAGATCATCCTGATCGCTGGCACGGCGCTGTCGGCGCTCGGCTATGTGTTCGCCGGCTTTTCCGGCGGCGTCATCGGACTTGGCCTGGCGCTGGCGCTCTCCGGCGCCGGCTCGAGCACGCAGCACCCGATCGCTTCGGCCGCAGTCTCGCGCGCCTATGGCGCGGGAGCGCGCGGGCCGCTCGGCATCTACAATTTCTCGGGCGATCTCGGCAAGGCGGCGATCCCGGCGGCAACCTCGATCCTGCTCGTGATCATGTCATGGCGGCACGCGCTGCTCGTGCTCGCATTGGCAGGATTGCTTGTCGCGATCTGCATCACGCTCTGGATGCCGTCGGTCGGCAAGGGCGCCGAGCACAAGGCGAGCACAGCTTCACACCGCGCGAGCGCAAGCGGCGGTTTCCCCTGGCTGCTCGCGATCGGAATTCTCGACACCGCGGTCAGGATGGGCTTTCTCACCTTCCTGCCGTTCCTGTTGCGCGACAAAGGCGCCTCGCTGCCGACCAACGGTCTCGCGCTGGCGCTGGTCTTTATCGGCGGCGCCGCGGGCAAATTCACCTGCGGCTGGCTCGGCGAACGCGTCGGCACACTGCGCACCGTGCTGATCACCGAAGGCGGCACGGCGGCGCTGATCGTTGCGGTCCTCGTGTTGCCGCTGGCACCGGCCATCGTGCTGCTGCCGCTGCTCGGCGTGATGCTCAACGGCACCTCCTCGGTGTTGTACGGCACGGTGCCCGAGCTGACGCCGCCGCATCAGACCGAGCGCGCCTTCGCGCTGTTCTATACCGGGACGATCGGATCGGGCGCGATCGCGCCGGTGCTCTATGGCCTGCTCGGCGACGCGCTCGGCCCGACGCTCGCCACCACGGCGACCGCACTCACGGCGCTGGCGATCTGTCCGCTTGCGGTGGCGCTGGCGCGGCATCTCGCGGACGAGCCAAAGGCGACATGACGCACAACTAGCCCGTAGCCCGGATGAAGCCAACGGGTCGCGCGAATGCGCGCCCGATGACAGGCTCCGCGAAATCCGGGGCCGTTCCTCGTTGCCGGCGCGATTCCCGGATTGCGCTTCGCTCCATCCGGGCTACTTAAGCAATGGTCTCACGGAGCATCCCAATGACAAGCACGCACAAGGCCTGGCGGCTGCACGCCCACAATGATCTTCGTTTCGAGGATGTCGCAACGCCGAAGCCCGCGCCCGACGGGGTCATCGTCAAGATCGAAGCCGGCATGGTGCTGTCCTACACCAACAAGCTGCTCTCAGGTGCACTGCCCTACAGCCTGCCGCCGATGCCGTTCGTGCCGGGCACCAACGCGATCGCGCGCGTCGTCGCCGCCGGCGAAAACGTTACGCATGTCCGCAGCGGCGACCGCGTATTCCTCAGCCCGCATCTGCGCGGCGACGTGCCGGATCGCGATCCGCCGCAGATCCTGATCGGCCTCACTGCCACGGTGAAGACGCCGGAGGCGCTGGCGTTGCAGGCACGCTGGCGCGACGGCGTGTTCGCGGAGATCGCGCATTGGCCGGCCGCCTGCGTCACGCCGCTCGCCAATCTCGACGACAAACCGGCGACCGAGCTGATCGGGCTCGCCAAACTGATCGTGCCGTTCGGCGGATTGCAGCGCTCCGGCCTGCGCGGCGGGCAGACCATCGTCGTCAACGGCGCGACCGGCTATTTCGGTTCGGGCGGTGTGATGCTCGCGGTCGCGATGGGCGCGGGCCGTGTCGTCGCGGTCGGCCGCAAGCAGGCCGCACTCGAGCAATTGCGCGAGGCATTCGGCCCGCGCGTCATTCCCGCCGCCGTCACCGGCGATGCATCGGCCGATCTTCAGACCGTCCGCCGCGCCGCCGGCGGCAGCGCCGATGTCGCGCTCGATTTGCTCGGCGCCGCGAAGAGCACCTCGACCACGCTGTCCTGCCTGCGCGCGCTGAAGCGCGGCGGCCGCATGGTGCTGATGGGCAGCGCCGAGGTGCCGCTCGAACTCTCGTTCCGCGAGATGCTGGCCAATGACTGGGAGATAGTCGGACAGTTCATGTACGACCGCACGGCACCTGGCCAACTCGCCGGTCTCGCCGCCGAGCGCCTGCTTGATCTGCGCAAGATCAACGTCGCGAGCTTCGCCCTCGCCGATTTCCGCCGCGCGGTGGACGCGGCCGCCATGATGCAGAGCCTCGACCTCACGGCCGTGGTGCCGTAACCAGACGCCATGACACCGCAAGAGACCCCGGCCCAAGCGACACCATGGCGCGCAACCGTGCTGACCCTCTTCCCGGACATGTTTCCGGGGCCGCTCGGCGTCAGCCTCGCCGGCAAGGCGCTGGCTGGCGGCCTCTGGTCGCTGGAGGCGCGCGATATCAGGGCATCCGCGACCGACAAGCACCGCAGCGTCGACGACACGCCGGCCGGCGGCGGTCCGGGCATGGTGCTCCGTGCCGACGTGCTGGCGGCGGCGATCGATGCCGCCGCCATCGCGCCTGATCGGCCGCGCCTCTTGATGAGCCCGCGGGGTCGGCCGTTGACCCAGACCCACGTCGCCGAGCTGGCGGCCGGGCCCGGCCCCCTGATCGTCTGCGGCCGCTTCGAGGGCATCGACCAGCGGGTGATCGAGGCGCGGGGGCTGGAGGAGGTCTCGATCGGCGATTATGTGCTGTCCGGCGGCGAAATCGCCGCGATGGCCCTGATCGACGCCTGCGTCCGCCTGCTGCCGGGGGTAATGGGGAAGCTGGCCTCGGGAACCGAGGAGAGCTTCTCCGAAGGACTACTGGAGTACCCCCAATACACCCGTCCGCAAGAGTTCGAGGGCCGGCAAATCCCGGAAATCCTGATTTCCGGCGATCATGCCAAGGTCGCAGCCTGGCGGCTGGCCCAATCCGAGGCCCTGACGGCGGCCCGGCGGCCCGATCTCTGGGCCAGGCGGGCCGGCCAAAAAGCCGCTCCGCGAAGGACAAAAAACACGACAGACGGGTGACAAACCCTGCGCTTTGCCTTATAGGCACGGCCTAATCCGCACACGCGCAGGATAGATGGACGTTTGCGCAGCCCCCATACAGGCTGGGCGCGCCGCCGATGGAGATTTCGATGAACCTTATTCAGCAGCTCGAAAAAGAGCAGTTCGACAAGCTTGCCGCCACCAAGGACATTCCGGAGTTCGGCCCCGGCGATACCGTCATTGTCAACGTGAAGGTGGTCGAAGGCGAGCGCACCCGCGTGCAGGCCTACGAGGGCGTTTGCATCGGCCGTTCCGGCCAGGGCCTCAACGAGAGCTTCACCGTGCGCAAGATTTCGTACGGCGAAGGCGTCGAGCGCGTCTTCCCGGTGATGTCGCCGATGATCGACTCGATCAAGGTCGTGCGCCGCGGCAAGGTGCGTCGCGCCAAGCTCTATTACCTGCGCAACCTGCGCGGCAAGTCGGCCCGCATCGTCGAGAAGCAGGACCGCCAGACCGCCGTCGGCGAGTAATTTTTCCCTCGTAGCGTTTTCGAGCGAAGTGGGGACCGGTTCGCGTTAAGAAAACGCGTCAAAACAAGAACCGGATGTGACCAAAAGCGCGGGGCCTGCCCCGCGCTTTTTCGTTGCGGCATACCTATCTGACTTGCAGGCCCGCGCATCGATCGA
The DNA here is from genome assembly GCF_001189845.1 of Bradyrhizobium tropiciagri. Lineage (GTDB taxonomy): Bacteria > Pseudomonadota > Alphaproteobacteria > Rhizobiales > Xanthobacteraceae > Bradyrhizobium > Bradyrhizobium tropiciagri. Next base: position 40,871 of record NZ_LFLZ01000065.1, on the reverse strand, counting down.
TTGTCGCGGGCGCGAGCCCTGTGTTAGAAATTTAGAATGGTTCCGGATCAAGCAGACCAGCCCTGCAAGCGCGTCGTGATCGACGATCGCTCGCGGCTGCCCGGCCGCTTCTTCGGGCGCTTTGCGACGTCGGCAACGTCTGAGCTTAGACGCGCAGCGTAACGCTGCCTGGACGCTTTCGCCTGCTCGCGCGCTTGAGACGCGCTCAACGCCATTCACCACTGAATTTCCTTCTGGAGCTGAAGCTCATGTCCAAACCGACCACGCTGTACGACAAGATCTGGAACGACCACCTGGTCCATGAGGCCGAGGACGGCACCTGCCTGCTCTACATCGACCGCCATCTGGTGCACGAGGTGACCTCGCCGCAGGCGTTCGAAGGCCTGCGCGCCGCCGGCCGCAAGGTGCACGCGCCCGAGAAGACGCTCGCCGTCGTCGACCACAACATCCCGACCACCGATCGCTCGAAGCCGAACCCGGACCCCGAGAGCATCGAGCAGATGCGGGTGATGGCGGAGAACGCCAAGGAATTCGGCATCGAATATTACAACGAGTTCGACAAGCGTCAGGGCATCGTCCACGTCATCGGCCCGGAGCAGGGTTTCACGCTGCCCGGCACCACGATCGTCTGCGGTGACAGCCACACCTCGACGCATGGCGCGTTCGGCGCGCTCGCGCACGGCATCGGCACCTCCGAGGTCGAGCACGTGCTGGCGACGCAGACGCTGATCCAGAAGAAGGCCAAGAACATGCGCGCGATCGTCGACGGCAAGTTGCCTGAAGGCGTGACCGGCAAGGACATCATCCTGGCGATCATCGGCGAGATCGGCACCGCCGGCGGCACCGGCTATGTGCTGGAATATGCCGGCGAGGCGATCCGTGCGCTGTCGATGGAAGGCCGCATGACGGTCTGCAACATGTCGATCGAAGGCGGCGCGCGCGCCGGCCTGGTTGCGCCCGACCAGAAGGCGTTCGACTTCCTGCGCGACCGCCCGAAGGCGCCGAAGGGCGCCGCCTGGGATGCCGCGATGCGCTATTGGGAGACGCTGCGCTCCGACGAGGGCGCGCATTTCGACCACGAGCTGCGGCTCGACGCCGCCAAGCTGCCGCCGATCGTCACCTGGGGCACTTCGCCTGAGGACGTGATCTCGATCACCGGCTTCGTGCCGGATCCGGACAAGATCGCGGACGAGGCCAAGCGTCTCTCCAAGCATCGCGCGCTGAAATATATGGGCCTGACCGCCGGCACCAAGATCACCGACATCAAGCTCGACCGCGTCTTCATCGGCTCCTGCACCAACGGCCGCATCGAGGATTTGCGCGCCGCGGCCAAGATCGCCGAGGGCAAGACCGTCAACGCCAACGTCAACGCGATGATCGTGCCGGGCTCTGGCATCGTGAAGGAGCAGGCGGAAGCCGAAGGCCTCGACAAGATCTTCATTGCGGCCGGCTTCGAATGGCGCGAGCCGGGCTGCTCGATGTGCCTTGCGATGAACCCGGACAAGCTGAAGCCGGAAGAGCGCTGTGCCTCGACCTCGAACCGCAACTTCGAGGGCCGCCAGGGCTTCAAGGGCCGCACCCATCTGGTGTCGCCCGCGATGGCCGCGGCCGCCGCGATCGCCGGCCACTTCGTCGACGTCCGCGACTGGCGGTAGGGAGAGGTTTCGCCTCAACCTCGAGCCGTTGTGGAAACGGCTCGTTAACGGGGCGCACGCACACTGCCTCCTTGCGAAGACCAGCTTCGCAAGGAGCGCGTGCCGTGGCCGATAAACCCGAATTCGTCGATATGATCAGCGATGCGACGCGCCAGAAGCGCCGTCGTCACGCAGCGCCGCGCATCATCGATCCGCTTCCCGAGGTGAAGGAGACCTCGCGCCTCAGCCACTGGCCGCCAGAGCGCTGGACGCAATGGCGGATGGAGAACCTGACGCCGTGGAAGATCAAATCCTGGAAGTTGAAGAACTGGGATTAGCGTAAGGAGTGAACGGGCGCCGTGAGGCGCCCGCTGTCATTTCAGCCCTCACCAATAGCCGTACGGCCGCCAGTAGTGACAGTGATGCCACCGCGGCCGGCAGATCCGGCGCGGTCCGTAATAGGTCCAGACCACCCGGCAGCGACGGTGATGGTAATAGGCCGGGTAATAGTAGGACGATCCATAGAAGTAGCGCCGGTGATGGAAGTGCCGGCGATAGCCGTAGCGGTAACCGCCGCCGTAGAAGCGGTGGTAGCCGCCGTAATGGCGGTGGAAGCCGCCATAGCGATAGCCGCCGTGAAACGCCGGCGCGCCGCGGAAGCCGCCACCATGAGAGCCGCGAAAACCACCGCCATGGAAGCCACCGCCGTGAAATCCGCCACCGTGGAAACCGCCGCCATGAAAGCCTCCGCCGTGGCCGCCGCCACCGCCATGCCGAACCCGGGTCGTCATGGCATCGGCCGTGGACTTCGCCGCGGACACGGTGCCGGGGCTCGCCAGCGACAGCGCTTCGGCGCGGTGCTGCGAGGCGATCGACAATGCCAGGACCGCGGCCGTCGCAACACCAAGACGGCGCACCAGTCGACGCCGCAAAGAGCTCTCCCTCATCTCTGAACCTCCCTGACAACAGCAGTGACAGCCGCGCTGCATGGCAGCCGGTCGCACTGCGTTCATTGCAGTCGCTCCCGCCGCAACGCTAGAAATGCCGAACTGAATGCGCCATGACCGCGCAGGATTGTGCGGCGAAAAGTCCGGAGGGGACGTCAGTGACTGTCTATGTGATCGTGCAACTCAAGATGACCGATCGGGCCGCCTATGACCGGTATCAGGCGCGCTTCCTCGACGTGTTCAGGAAGTTCAACGGGCGGCTGCTGTCGGCCGACGAACATCCCGCCGTTCTCGAAGGCAATTGGGATCGCGACAAGCTGGTGCTGATGTCGTTCCCCGACGAAGCCGCCTTCCGCGCCTGGTCGGAATCGCCTGAGTACGTCGAGATCTCCAGGGATCGTAAAGCAGGCGCGCAAGGCATCGTGCTGCTGGCGAAGGGCTTTGCGCCGTGACGTCAGCTGGCGCAGCTCCGGTCTAGCGGAGCTGCGCGTGTGTCGGTCTGCTACGCCGCGTGCATCACCAGAACGGGCCGAACCCAAAGCCGAAGGTAAACGGCGCCGGCGAAGCGTAAGGATACGGCCGATAATAATAGGGCCGCCCGTAATAATAGGAGCCGTACGGCCGATAGTAGGAATAGGGCTGATAGTACGGCCGGTAATAGGGACGGTAGCCGTGGTGATAATGGTGACGATGGTAATGGCGATGATGGCGCTGTGCGCTGAAGTCGGTCGCCTTGCCCGCTTGCCGCCCTTGCGCCGCAGCCTGCGGCTTGGCTGATGCCGCGGCGGTCGCCGATGCCGGCGCCGTCAACGCGAATGCACAAGCGACAGCGGCGACACCGATCCATCTCATCATGATCAACTCCTGCAGATTTCGATCGGTATCATCTCGCGCGCGCGAATCTGCCGGTTTGATGGCTGCGAACGACGACAGGCCCGCTGCTCACGGGCCTGTGTCTCAACTGCGCTGATACGCCGCGCGATCAGCGGCGCCAGTGGCGGCGATGGCCCCAGCCACGGTGATGTCCGCGATGCCAACCACGATGCCAACCGCGATTATGTCCACGGCCCCAGCGTACCTGCGTGGTGGTCTGGTTCGCGTTGTCCTGAACCGTTGCGGCGGTGCCCGGCGTCGCCAGCGACATCGCGTTCGCGCGCTCGGCCGGCGCCGCCAAAACCAGTACGGCACCGACGGCCGCAAGCCCCAGAACGTTCAACACCTTCATGCGTCGTCTCCTTGATCCCTTGAGGTCACGTCTTGCAACGACGATTTGTTTTGAATCGACCTCGTTGCCGCGACGCAGATCGCGAGCTGGATGCGGACGACGTGAGTGGGAAGGGAATATCTGCGCCACGATCATGAATGCAGCAGGCGTGCTCAGGTTCCGGCAAAGCCGCAGGAATTTTCGTGTCTGTGCGTAAAACCCGGCATAGACAATGGTCGTATCTTGCGAGGTGCCTCTCGCTGGAGATCGCCGATGACACAACACGGCCTGCGCAGATGGCTCACGCTCGGCGCGACCGCGCTCGCTGGTTCCATGATTTCAATTGATGTCGCGCTCGCCTCGCAAGGCCCGGGCGGCGGCATGGGAACGGCGAGCCATCTCACGCAAATGCTGATGGCGCTCGTGGTCTATGGAACGATGGGAGCGATCGCAACCGTCGCGGTGATCAGTGCAGCAAGCCGACGTATGCGCAGCTAGCCCGGCCGCCAGAAGCAGTTCATGCGCGGCGTGATCACGGTGCCGCTCGGCCGGTGCTCCTGCACATAGGTCGCGGTGCAATCCCGCACGGCGTTCGGACCGGGATTGTAACGCGGGATCACGTCCGGTTCCCAATGATCGGGCCGCGACCGGTAGATCGGCACCCGCCTCAAGTGGCGGCGCTCGACGACGCGCTCGCGGACAACCGGTGCCTCGCCGATGCGCGCTTCGGCCGCTGCGCTCTGCGCGCGCGCCTCTCCGGCCGCAAGCAAAGGCCCGACTGATGCCGCCAACAGCGCTGCCGCCACGATCCTCTTCATCACGCCACCCGAGCCCCAATTATTGGCCGCACGGTCTCCCATTGCGCCGCCAAGGTCAACTGCGCTGGCGCCGCCGGAGGCACTCGCGCTAAAGGAGTGTCATGTGGACCACAGCAAAAGCCCCCTCGCTCGCCGAGATGGAGGCCATGGCGCACGAGGTTTTCGCGCGCCTGCCTGACACGTTCCGGGCCCTCTGCGAGGGCCTGATCATCCGTGTCGACGACTTCCCGGCCGACGAGGTGCTGGACGAGATGCAGGCCGAGAGCGAGTTCGACCTGCTCGGCCTGTTCCACGGCATCGGGCTGCCGCAGCAGAGCCATGGCGACGTGGCCCGGCTCCCCAACCTGGTCTGGCTCTACCGCCGGCCGATCCTGGACTATTGGGCGGAGCACGACGAGACCCTCGGCCACATCGTCCGCCACGTGCTGATCCATGAGATCGGGCACCATTTCGGCCTCTCGGACGCCGATATGGAGGCGATTGAGGCCGATGCGGGGTAAAGCGTTTTCGAGCGCAAGCCTGTCCCGGACTTGATCCGGGATGGACCCCGGTTCGCATGAAGAAAACGCGTCAAAACAAGAAGCTGGAGCCCATTCCGCTTCTATCGAAGCGGAATGGGCTCCAGCCCTGCAGAAATGGCCCTTTTACGGCTGTCACATTCGCGATAGATATCCGGCCCCTATCCCCACTTTTTGGCCCGGGAAGAGCACCGATGGACAAGTTCACCACGCTGGAAGGCGTCGCGGCACCGCTGAAGATCATCAATGTCGACACCGACATGATCATTCCGAAGCAGTATCTGAAGACCATCAAGCGCACCGGCCTTGGCAAGGGGCTCTTCTCCGAGCAGCGCTACAAGGATGACGGCAGCGAGAACCCGGATTTCGTCCTCAACCAGTCCGCCTATCGCAACGCGAAGGTGCTGGTCGCCGGCGACAATTTCGGCTGCGGCTCGAGCCGCGAGCATGCGCCCTGGGCGCTGCTCGACTTCGGCATCCGCTGCGTGATCTCGACCTCGTTCGGCGACATCTTCTACAACAACTGCTTCAAGAACGGCATCCTGCCGATCCGCGTGTCGCAGGAGGATCTCGACAAGCTGTTCGACGATGCCGAGCGCGGCGCCAATGCGACGCTGACCATCGACCTCCCGAGCCAGGAGATCCGCGGTCCCGACGGCGGCAAGGTGAAGTTCGAGATCGATCCGTTCCGCAAGCACTGCCTGATCAACGGCCTCGACGACATCGGCCTGACGATGGAGAAGAAGAAGTCGATCGACACCTATGAGGCCAAGCTCAAGGAACGTGCCTGGGCCTGAGGTCCGGCGTATCATCGCGCCCCGGTGCCTCCAGGCGCCGGGGTTTTTCTTTGCGAACTTGTCCTGTCACGAACCTGCTGATGGCTGACGCGCATGCTGCCTGACATCGTCACCTTCTGGCATGGCTCGATGGACGCGCTGCGCCAGACCTGCCTGCGCTCGCAGCTGGCGGCCGGGCACAAGGTCACCGTCTACAGCTTCGACCCGATTCCCGGTCTGCCCGACGGCGTCGGCAATGCCGAGGCCGAGGCGGTACTGCCGCATGCGTTCTCGGAGAAGCTGCGTCCTGCCGAGCGCGACGGTTCGTGGCGCGACTGGACCATCTTGCAATTCAGCGACTTCTTCCGGATGCGGCTGATGGCGCGGCGCGCGGGCCTCTGGCTCGACGCCGATGTGCTGTTGCTCAAGCCCGTCGCGATCGATCCGGCAAAGCCCTATTTTGCCTGGGAGCGGCCGCGGCAGCTCGGCAACTCGGTGCTGTATCTGCCGCCGCATGATCCGATCGTGCGCGCATTCGAAGCGCTGATGCAGCAGGACGAGCTGGCGCCGGACTGGCTGGCGCTGCGTCACCGCCTGACCTTTGCGATGCGCAAGCTGCGCGCCAAATCCAACCGCCTCTCCGACATCCGCATCGCGATCTACGGCCCGGCCGCGCTCACCGCGCTCGCACGCCGCGAAGGCGAGTTGCAATACGCGCTGCCGAAGCGTTCGTTCTATACGGTGCACGCCGAGCCGAAGCTATTCTTCGAGCCGTCGGATTTTTCGCGGTATTTGAACGATCCGGACATCATCGGCCTGCACATCTCGCCGAAGGGCCGCGGCAAGGAAGCGCCGATCCCGGGCAGCCTCTATGCCTGGGCCGCGGAGAAGTTTGGGGCGTAGTCACGACGCAGGTTCACCCTCTCCCCTTGTGGGAGAGGGTGGCTTCGCGAAGCGAAGCCGGGTGAGGGGTTCTCTCCACACGGAAGAATTCCGCAAGTGGCAACAACCCCTCATCCGTCGCGGACTGCGTCCGCGCCACCTTCTCCCACAAGGGGAGAAGGGAAGAACGGCGCGTCCTAATGCCCCATCGCGGCGATTGCGTCGGCGATCGCGATGGTGCGCTTGGCCATCTCGGCGTGCAGGCGCTCGACCATGCGGCCGTCGAGTTGGATCGCGCCGCGCGAGGCGTTCTCCGGCTGTGCGAAGGCGGCGATGATCTTGCGCGCCTCGGCGACCTCGGCCTCCGGCGGCGTGAAGATCGCGTTGCAGGCATCGATGTGGCTCGGATGGATCAGCGTCTTGCCGTCGAAGCCGAGATCGCGGCCCTGCGCGCATTCCTCCGCGAAGCCGTCGATGTTGCTGATGTCGCTGTAGGGCCCGTCGAGGATCTCGAGCCCGTGCGCGCGGGCCGCCAGGATGCAATGCGTGATCATCGGGATCATCGCCGCGCGGCCCGGCTTCATGCGGATCCGGGTTTCGCGCGCAATGTCGTTCGGCCCGAACACGAAGCCGGCGAGCCGCGTCTCGGAGTCCTTCGAGGCCGCGGCAAGCTTGTCGGCGTCGAGCACCGCGCGCGCGGTCTCGATCATCGCCCAGACCCGGACCGAGGCAGGGGCGTTGATGTCGCTGAGGCGATCGGCGACGGCGTTGAGATCGTCGACCGTGGAAATCTTCGGGACCAGGATCCCGTCCGGCTGCGCCTTGCCGGCCATGCCGATGTCGTCGACCCACCAGGGCGTATCGAGCGCGTTGATGCGGATCAGAACCTCGCGCTTGCCAAAACCCTTCGCGGCAACCGCCTTGGCGATCTGCTCGCGGGCCACCGCCTTGGCATCGGGGGCAACGGAATCCTCCAGGTCGAGGATGATACCGTCGGCCGCCAGCGTGCGGGCCTTCTCCAGCGCCCGTGCATTCGATCCCGGCATGAACAACAGGCTGCGGCGCGGACGGGTCATCGGCATGTCTCCTCGGAGCTTGGGCTTAGCCAGTGTCCATTGTTTGGGCACGAGCAGGAACCCCATTTCAACGTTGCCGTATCATCTCAGGCGGCACGCCGAAAGTCTTGTTCCCGTCATTGGCATGTGGTTAGCCAGAGGCCATGAAATTCTTTCCGAAGCAGTTGATCGACGGCTACCGGACCTTCGCGACCCAGCGGTTGCCGACTGAACAGTCGCGCTACCGGGACCTGTCGGAACGCGGCCAGTTTCCCGAAACCATGGTGATCGGCTGCTGCGATTCCCGCGTCTCGCCCGAAGTGATCTTCGACGCGGGTCCGGGTGAATTGTTCGTGGTCCGGAACATCGCCAACCTGGTTCCGGTCTATCAACCCGACAGCAACGCGCACGGCGTGTCGGCCGCGCTGGAATACGCCGTGACCGTGCTGAAGGTGAAGAACATCGTGGTGCTGGGCCATGCCCAGTGCGGCGGCATCCGTGCCTTCGTCGACAAGATCAAGCCGCTGACCCCCGGCGACTTCATCGGCAAATGGATGCAGATGTTCATCAAGCCCGGCGAAGTGGTCGAGCAGCGCGACCATGAGAGCATGCAGGACTTCGTCACCCGCATCGAGAAGGCGGCGGTGTTCCGCTCGCTGGAGAATCTGATGACGTTCCCGTTCGTCCGCGAACGCGTGGAGAGCGGCGAGACGCAGCTGCACGGCGCCTATTTCGGCGTCGCCGAGGGCTCGCTGTTCGTGCTCGACCGGGCTGCGAAGGAATTCATCAGCGTCACCGATGCCCTGAAAGCCGGCGAGTAGCGCTGCCGGCTACGCCTCGTCGTGAGCGTTGCCCCAGCGATCGGACAGCGCGAGCAGCAGCGCCGAGATCACGAACACCAGGTGCACGGCGACGAGCCAGGTCATCCGCGTCGCGTCGAACGCGGCATCGATGTTCAGGAACGCTTCCAGCACGTGGATCGCGGAAATCGCGACGATCGAGGCCAGCAGCTTCTGCTTCAGCCCGGCAAAATCGATCTTGGTGATCCAGATCGGCCAGTTCGGGTTGCCTGACGTGTCGATGCGCGAGACGAAGTTCTCGTAGCCCGAGAACACCACGATGAGAATGAGATTGGCGACCAGCGTGACGTCGATCAGCGCCAGCGCATCGAGGATGACTTCCGTCGATTTGTAGCCGGCCGCATGCAGCACGAACTCCCACAGCATGCGCGCGAATTTCAGCAGCAGCACGGCAAGCGCGACCACCAGGCCGACATAGAACGGCGCCATCAGCCAGCGGCTGTTGAACAGCACATATTCGAAGCCGCGCATGATGCGCGGCGTCGCCGGACTTGCTGGGGTGGGAGCCGCTTGTTCCGACATGGTTCCGCCCCCCGTTTGGTCTGTCTTAAGCCGCTTTTTGCTTGGCGGTGATCAGCTTGCGGTTGATCAGGACCTCGGCGATCTGCACGGCGTTCAGCGCCGCGCCCTTACGCAGATTGTCCGACACGCACCAGAACGCGAGGCCGTTCTCGACCGTCGCATCCTCGCGGATGCGGCTGATATAGGTCGCGTCCTCGCCGGCGGCCTCATAGGGCGTGACGTAGCCGCCCGGCTCGTGCTTGTCGATCACGAGGCAGCCCGGCGCATTGCGCAGGATGTTGCGCGCCTCGTCCGCGGTGATCGGATTGGCGAACTCGACATTGACCGCTTCGGAGTGACCGACGAAGACAGGCACGCGCACGCAGGTCGCGGTCAGCTTGATCTTGGGATCAAGGATCTTCTTGGTCTCCGCCATCATCTTCCACTCTTCCTTGGTGAAGCCGTCTTCCATGAAGACGTCGATCTGCGGAATGACGTTGAAGGCGATGCGCTTCGGAAACTTCTTATTGATCAGCTCGTCATTGGTGTAGACGGCCTTGGTCTGCGAGAACAATTCGTCCATCGCATCCTTGCCGGCGCCCGACACCGATTGATAGGTCGAGACCACGACGCGGGTGATCGTCGCCTTGTCGTGCAGCGGCTTCAGCGCGACGACGAGCTGCGCGGTCGAGCAGTTCGGGTTGGCGATGATGTTCTTCTTGGTGAAGCCGGCGGCCGCATCCGCGTTCACCTCCGGCACGATCAGCGGCACGTCCGGGTCCATGCGCCAGGCCGAGGAATTGTCGATCACGACCGCGCCGGCGGCGCCGATCTTGGGCGACCATTCCTTGGAGACCGAGCCGCCGGCCGACATCAAGCAGATGTCGATGTCGGAGAAATCATAGTGCTCGAGCGCCTTCACCTTCAGGGTGCGGTCGCCATAGGACACCTCGATGCCGACGCTGCGGCGCGAGGCCAGCACGACGACCTCGTCGGCGGGGAATTTGCGCTCGTCGAGAATGTTGAGCATTTCGCGCCCGACATTGCCGGTCGCACCGACCACCGCGACTTTGTAACCCATCGTTCACTCTCCGACGAAATATGCCCGTTCCCCCGCCACGTGCGGAAAGGGAAGAGGCAGCGCTTCTATGCGAGAAACCCCGTCAAGACAACGTTGCGTAGCGTTTGAGCGTTTTGATGCGTTTATTTCGGGCCGATCCGGCCGCACCCCATCATACGAGAAATCCGTCTGACCTGACGAGCTTCGTCGACGAGGTGTACGCCACGCTCTCCGGGCTGTTCGCCTATGCCGCCGTGCTCGCGCTGTTCGTTGTCCTGGGCGTCTATCTATGGCGGCAACTGCCGGACGCAACGGCGATGCCGGTACCCGCTGCCGCGGGCTGGAGCCTGGCCGGCCGCCAAGCGCCGGCCTTCGCCATCAGCAGACCAGATCAACGAGATAAAACAGACACTTACGAAGTCTTCCGGCATCCCGAGGGCGGCCGCAAGGACGTCTTCCGCTGGGCCGATGCCAATGGCGCGGCGATGGCCGAGCTGGAAATCTACCGCCCCGGCGGCGAGGCCATGGGACCTGCGGTGACCGAGATTGCCGGGCGGCTCGACCCCGGCGGCGACCGCGGGCTCGAGGCCGCCGGCATCGTCGACAGCAAGTTCGGCAGCGTCACCCTGCTGCGCCCGGCGCGGCAGGACGGCAACCTCGCCTGCCTCGGCTTCCTCAAGCAGGCCGACGCACCCGATCTGCGCATCTCCGGCTGGACCTGCCAGGGCGCGAGCCTGCCGGCCCAGCGCGCCGCGATCGTCTGCATGCTGAACCGCCTGACCCTGCTGGCCGCCGGCAATGACCCGAGGCTCGCCGCGCTGTTCGCGCATGCCGAGCTCAAGCGCACCGACTGCGTTACCTCCGGCCCGCCCGCTCTGTCGGCGGATTGGGTGATGGGCAGCGAGAACCCGCTGCTGCGCGGCGCGCTTTGATGGCGAGACCGTGGCAAGGCACTGGTTTTCATGAAACTTTTGCGCCTGGACACTAATTATCTCTGATGGTGTGGCGCAATTGACCTAGTGACGGCCTCCCCACCATGGCTACAATGTGTTCCGAGTGATTTTGGCGGACGCGCCAGCCCCGACGGGCCCGTAATGACGAGGATGCGATGTCTTTGAAATTCCCTGCCGCGAACAAGCTCGTGGTGTTGCTTGCTGCGGCTGCCGTCACCGCAACCGCATTCGGCATGACCGCGGCCAACGCGCAGAGCCAGACCCCGAGCAAGCGCAAGCAGCAGGAGCAGTATGACCGCGACGGCCGCCGCTATTACGGCGCGCAGGGTCCGAACCGGGTCTATCAGCAGGGCCCACGCACCCGCGTTTACGTCACCACGCGCTCGTGGCTGGATGCCGGCACCGAAGTGCTGCCGGGCGACCGCAAGTTCAACGACTACGCCTATCCGCCTGATGTCGGCTATCCCTCGTTCGGACGCGAGAACAACAACCGCCCGATCGACCGCCAGCCGCTCAGCCCGCCATCCGACCTCGGCGGCTATCCGCGGACCTTCCCGCTGTACTGAGAATTTCGGCAAGCAGCCGATACGAAAATGCCCGGCTCCGGCCGGGCATTTTTGTTTTGGTTTCGTCATTCCGGGGCTCGCGAAGCGAGAACCCGGAATGACGCGGTACTCTTAAGCGTACAGCTTCTGCAATTCCTTCAGGATCGCTTCACCCATCTGGGTCGTGCTGGCAGGCGTGGTGCCTTCCGACTTGATGTCGGCGGTGCGCAGGCCGCTGGCGAGCACGGCCGCGATCGCGGCGTCGACCTTGTCGGCGAGGTCGCCCATGTCGAAGGAATAGCGCAGCGCCATGCCGAACGACGAGATCATCGCGATCGGGTTGGCGAGGCCCTTGCCTGCGATGTCGGGCGCCGAGCCATGCACCGGCTCGAACAGCGAGCGCCGTTTCTTGGTCTTGGCATCGACTTCGCCGAGCGAGGCCGACGGCAGCATGCCGAGCGAGCCGGTCAGCATCGCCGCGATGTCGGACAGCATGTCGCCGAACAGATTGTCGGTGACGATGACGTCGAACTGCTTGGGCGCCTTGACCAGGTTCATGCCGCCGGAATCGGCGAGCTGATGCTCCAGCGTGACGTCCTTGTATTCGCGTGCGTGAACCTGGGTCATGACCTCGTTCCAGAGCACACCCGACTTCATGACGTTGCGCTTCTCCATCGACGTCACCTTGTTGCGGCGCTTGCGCGCCAGGTCGAAGGCGACGCGGCCGATGCGCTCGATCTCGTAGGTGTCGTAGACTTGGGTGTCGACCGCGCGCTTCTGGCCGTTGCCGAGATCGGTGATGGTCTTCGGCTCGCCGAAATAGACGCCGCCGGTGAGCTCGCGGACGATCATGATGTCGAGGCCTTCGACGACGTCGCGCTTCAGGCTCGAGGCCTCCGCCAGCGCCGGGTAGCACACCGCCGGGCGCAGATTGGCGAACAGGCCGAGATCCTTGCGCAGCCGCAGCAGGCCGGCCTCGGGCCGCACCTCATAGGGCACGCTGTCCCACTTCGGACCGCCGACCGCGCCGAAGATCACGGCATCGGCCGCGGTCGCCTTGGCCATGTCGCCCTCGGAGATCGACACCTTATGGGCGTCGTAGGCGGAGCCGCCGACCAGGCCCTGCTCGGTCTCGAATTTGGCGATGCCCTGCGCATTCAGCCAGTCGATCACGCGCTGCACCTCGGCCATCACTTCGGGGCCGATGCCGTCGCCGGGGAGAAGCAGCAGTTTATGGGTCGCCATGGTCGTTACCTCACTCAATCGGGCATGCCCGTCATCGTCAGGCGCGAGTGCTAAAACGCCCCGGGCGGATTGGCAAGGCACCCCGAGCAGGGCCAAAATGGCCCTTGAGCGAGCCCGCCGCGCCCCAAGAAGCCAACAAGAAGCCAACAAGACGGACCTCATGACCGCAGCCATCGTCTACGCCTTCGCCTCGGCGATTTTCCTCGGCGCCGGGGTGGTGCTGGCGCAGCTCGGCCTGCGCACCGTCGAGCCGCTGTCGGGCGCCGCGATCAGCGTGCCCTCCTTCACCCTGCTGTTCCTGTTACTGTCCCCGCTGATCCTGCATGGCGAGCCGGTGGTCTGGCGCGCGCTGCCGATCTTCATGGCGATCGGCCTGTTCTTCCCGGCTTCGCTGACGCTTTTGACCTTTGCCTCGAACCGGGCGCTCGGGCCGGTCATCACCTCGACCTTGGGCAATCTGGCGCCCCTGTTTGCGGTCACCGCGGCCGTGGTGCTGCTGCACGAGCCGCTGCAGCCGCAGCAACTCGTTGGCCTCGTGGTCGCAGTCGCGGGCGCCGCCGTCATCACCGTGACCCGGCCGCGCGACCTCGGCCATTGGCGCAGCTGGGCCCTGCTGCTGCCGCTCACGAGCGCGCTGGTGCGCGGCATCGTGCCGCCGATCGCCAAGCTCGGGCTGGCGATCTGGCCGAGCCCGCTATGGGCCTGCCTGGTCGGCTATGTCATGTCCTCGCTGGTGGTGCTGACCGTGCAGCGGATCCGCAAGGGGAGCTTCATGGTGCAGGCGCCGCGCGAGGGCCACTTCTGGTTTGCACTGACCGGGATCAGCAACGGACTCAGCGCGCTGAGCCTGTTCGCCGCGGTCCGTAACGGCCCGATCACGCTGGTGGCGCCCCTTGCTGCGATCTACCCGCTGGTCACCGTGGCGCTGAGCGCTGTCATGCTCAAGCATGTCGAGATATCAGCGCGGATCGTCGCCGGAACCCTGCTGACCGTGATCGGCGTCGCGCTGGTCCTGATCGCCTGATTGCCCGATACGCAAGACAGTGTTGCTGCCGCCGGTGCTGTGCAGGACCGTCGCGGCCTGCCACAATGGCCGCATTGCCGGAGTGAATTGTGAGAGCCCCCGCCCCATCCTACCCGCATCCCGCGCGGCTGATCCTGATTTTATCGCTCGCACCGACGGTCGGTCTCGGCATCGGCCGTTTTGCCTATTCGTTGGTGCTGCCTGACATGCGCGATTCGTTGGCCTGGTCGTATTCGGCCGCCGGCTTCATGAACACGATCAACGCCGCCGGCTATCTGGTCGGCGCGCTGTTTGCCTCGCGGCTGATCCAGCGCTTTGGGCTCGCGACATCGGTGCGCTGGTCGACGCTGGCCTGCGTGCTATCGCTGGCGCTTTGCGCCCTCTCGGGCAATTTCGTGGTGCTGAGCTTTGCCCGCCTCCTGGTCGGCTTCGCTGCCGCGATCGGCTTTGTCGGCGGCGGCGCATTGGCGGCGACGATCGCGCAGTCGCGGCCGGAACGCGCCAACTTCCTGCTCAGCCTGTTCTATGCCGGGCCGGGCATCGGCATATTGGCATCCGGCCTGATCGCGCCCTTCGTGTTGCAGGGCTTCGGCGCCGGCTCATGGTGGATCGTGTGGTGGGCGATGACCCTGCTCTCGGTTATCATGACCGTGCCGCTGATGCTCGCGCCATTCCACACTGACGCGATCGCCGGCGGCTTCGTGCGGACCAAATTCGCGGTCACGCCGGTCCTGATCTATCTCGCCGCCTACTTCCTGTTCGGCGCGGGCTACATCGCCTACATGACCTTCATGATCGCCTATGTCCGCGACGGCGGCGGCGGCGCGGTGGCGCAGAGCGCGTTCTGGAGCCTGATCGGCGTCAGCGCATTCGTCACGCCGTGGGTCTGGCGGCGGGTGCTGGCGCTCGACCGCGGCGGGCTCGCGACAACGATCATCCTCGGCGTCAACGCGCTCGGCGCGGCGCTCCCGATCTTCGGCCACTCGCCGCTGCTGCTCGCGATCTCGGCACTGGTATTCGGCGTCGCGTTCTTCGCCGTGGTCGGCTCGACCACCGCCTTCGTGCGCTACAACTACCCGCCGGAAGCCTGGCCGACCGCGATCGCGGCGATGACCATCGCCTTCGGCGTCGGCCAGACGCTCGGGCCGATCGTGGTCGGCGCGATCACGGATGCGGTCGGCAGCCTGTCATTTGCGCTGAACGTCTCTGCCGCGATGCTCGCGCTGGGGGCGCTGCTGGCGGCGTTTCAGCGGAAGGCCGGGCCGTAGTCCTCCGTCGTCCCGGCCGAGTGCGCAATTGCGCACGGGGGCCGGGACCCATAACCACGAGTGGTTGTGATGGAAGGAAGCGTCTCCCCGCCTGCCCATTCCCGCTGCCGCGGAGTATGGGTCCCGGCTTTCGCCGGGACGACGGCTAACTTCCACTAAACGAATTATACCCCTGGTCTTCCCAGTAGCCGCCCTTGTAGTCGTTGGTGACTTCCATCGAGAGCACGTATTTCGGGTTCTTGAAGCCGAGCTTGGTCGGCACCCGGATCTTCATCGGAAAACCGTAGGCGCGCGGCAGGATCTGGTCGGCGAATTTGAACGTCATCTGGGTCTGCGGGTGCAGCGCCGTGCGCATGTCCAAAGGTGAATTGTAGCCGTCCTTGTCGGCGCACTGGAACCAGACATATTTGGCGCGCGTGTCGGCGCCAATGATCTTGAGGAAATCGCGTAAGGGTGTGCCGGTCCAGCTGCCGATCGCGCTCCAGCCCTCGACGCAGATGTGGCGCGTCACCTGCTTGACCTGCGGCAGCTTGTACAATTCGTCGAGCGTCCACGACTTCTTGTTGTCGACCAGCCCGCGCACCTCGAGCTTCCAGTCCGCGCCCGCGATCTCGGGCGCATCGTCGAGATCGTAATAGGCATTGAACGGGAACGGCTTGGTGATCATGCTCTCGGGGAAGGTCGGCGCCAGCGCGTCCGGATTGAAGATCCAGGCCTGCACTGCGTCATTGAACTTCGAGACCTTCTTCAGCAATTCCTCCGCCGACGACGAATCGACCACGTCGCAGCCGGTGAGCAGCGTCAGCGCGCCGAGGCTGGTGCCGGCCGTGATGAAGCGGCGGCGCGTCAGCTCCGGCATCGTCTTCACCGCATCGCGCACCAGCAGCTTCTTGTCGACACCGGGGATCAGGAGTTTTCTGAGACGACCCATAATACCCTCCCTCACGCCCGATGAGCATCGCGCGCAGGCTCTTCGGCACCAGCAGCGCGAGCGCGACATGGATCACCAGGAAGGCGACGATCAGCGCCATGCAGGTGAAGTGAACGTAGCGGGCGATGTCGTAGCCGCCGAACAGCGACACCAGCCAGTGCAATTGCACGGGCTTCCACATCGACAGGCCGGATAGCACGATGACGACGCCGACGGTGATGATGCCGGTATAAAGCAGCTTCTGCACCGAATTATACTTGCTGAGATCGTCATGCGACAGCTTGAAGGTCAGCGCCGCCTTGGTGTCGGCAATCACGCCGCCGGGGGTGATCGGCAGCAGCTTCTTGCGGAAGCGGCCGGTCGCAAAACCCAGCGCCAGATAGACCAGGCCGTTAACCATCAACAGCCACATCGCGGCGAAGTGCCAGAGCAGTGCGCCGCCGAGCCAGCCGCCGAGCGTGATACTGTGGGAGAAGGTGAAACTGAACAGCGGCGAGGCGTTGTAGATCTGCCAACCGGACATGATCATCAGGATCATCGCGAAGGCGTTGACCCAGTGCACGATCCGGACCCAGACCGGCTGGATCACCTTCGCCGGTGTTGCGGTCTCTGCCTGGTGGTCGCTGACGGCAAGGCTCGTCATGGAAGTTCTCTGCTGGTGGTCGTTACCGGCTTATACGCCGGGAACCGGCGTTCCGTTACGGGGTGGCGGATCATCAGTTCGATATAGGCCACTTCATGTGGTCACAAAAATGCGAGCCGGGGCGAGGCTCCGGCTCGCGATTTCGTCGGACCGGTCAGGGCCTAACCGGGCGGCCAGGTGTCACGACGCCGGCATCAGCACGGTGTCGACCACATGGATGACGCCGTTCGACTGGTTGACGTTGGAGATCGTCACCATCGAGGTGCCGCCCTTGGCATCGACGATCCAGACCTTGCCGTCCTGCCGCTTCACGGTCAGCTCCTCGCCCTCGGCGGTCTTCAGCAACTTGCCGTCGGTGAGGTCGGAGGCCTCGAGCTTGCCGGGCACCACATGGTAGGTGAGGATCTTGGTCAACGTCGCCTTGTTCTCGGGCTTGACGAGACTGTCGACGGTTCCGGCCGGCAGCTTGCCGAACGCGGCGTTGGTCGGCGCGAACACCGTGAACGGGCCCTTGCCTTCCAGCGTGCCGACCAGGCCCGCGGCCTTCACCGCGGCGACGAGGGTGGTGTGGTCCTTCGAATTGACGGCGTTCTGGACGATGTTCTTGGACGGGAACATCGCGGCGCCGCCGACCATCACGGTCTTTTCCTCGGCGCGGACCGGCGCGATGACGGTGGCAGTGATCGCGAGCGCGCTGAAGGCGGCGGCGGCGAGATAGGCAATACGCTTCGACATGATTTCGTCTCCCAATGGCTAATCTGGCCGGCGCGTCTCCGCCGGCGATGAAGGGGCAACAACGGCGCGGGTTGGTTGATGAGAGCGCCATCGTTGAGCTGAGCTACGCGAGGTTTTCCGGGCGGTTTCCGGAAATAATTCTTTGTGATTCCTGAAACCGGCGGCGGCGCGCTGCGTACGCGCGCTCATTGCACGACCTGCGCGCCATTCCATTCAGCGGAATGGACGCGTGCGCTGCCGCAAGCAATTTGCTTGCTGCCATTGTTCGATTGGTTCAGCCTGAGATTGCGGCGCAGCTTCGCCGCCGGCGGTCGTGGGGATGCCAGTCATGAGCAGCATTACGGCGGATGGGCGCGCCGCGCCGATGGTGAACGATGCCGGCAGCGACGTCGGACCGCTCGAACAGAAACACCTGCAATACGACAACTACCGCGCCGTCGCCGGCAGCACCGAGCTCACGAAAACCCATTGGCACATCGCCACCGCCAATGCGCTCGGCTGGGGCTTCGACGGCATGGACGGCGTGATCTTCGCCCTGATCTCGCCGATGGTGATCAAGGAATTCCAGCTCACCCTGCCGGAGTATCGCTCCGGCATGCAGATCGCGCTGTTCGTCGGCATCGCCGGGCTCTATTTCTGGCCGTGGCTCGCCGACCGCTACGGCCGCCGCACGCTGCTCGCCGTCAATATCGCACTGTTCTCGCTGTTGATGCCGGTCGCGGCGCTGTCGCCGACCTTCGCGGTGTTCGTGATCGCGCGCTCGCTGCTGTTCTTTGCGCTGAACGGCGAATGGTCGCTCGGCTCGATGCTGGTGGCGGAGACCTGGCCGGCGCGACTGCGCGGCCGCGTCATCAGCATCACGCGTTCGGCCTGGTGCCTGGGCGCGACGCTTGCCGGTGCGATCACCGGCCTCGTCGCCGCCAATTTCGGCTGGCGTATCGCCGTGATGGTGCCCGGCGTGATCGCGCTGCTCGCGATCTATATCCGCTCGACCTGTCCGGAATCGCCCTATTGGGTGCGTTCGCAGGACCGCAAGCGGCACATCTCCGAGACGCTGGCGCGCGGCGGCACGGTCAGCGACGACGACCGCAACTGGTTCACCAAGGCCAAGTCGGTCGGCATCAGCCAGGTGTTCATGCCCGACGTGCTGCCCTCAACCCTAGTCGCACTGTTCGTTGCCTGCGCCTCGACCTGCATCTACGGCACGGTCGGCGCCTGGATGCCGCTGTATCTGTCCACCGAGAAGCACTGGTCGACCGCCGAATACAGCCTGTTCTACGTGTTCTACGGCCTCTGCGGCTTCGTCGGCCTGTGCGTCGTCGGCTGGCTGATCGACAAGATCGGCCGCCGCCGCACCTTCATCGTGACCCTGATCGAGGGCGCGATCTTCATGACTCTCTGGGTCTATTCCGAAGACCGCGTGCTGCTGTGGACGTTCGGGCTTCTCTGGTGCCTCGGCTTCCTCGGCTTCTGGGGCCCGAGCACGACCCTGACGGCGGAGATCTTCCCGACCCGGATCCGGGGCGCTGCCAACGGCGTGGTCTGGGCGATCGCCTATTTCGTCGGCTTCGTGCTGTTTCCCTTCGTCTCGATCGCACTCCAGCAGCACACCGGCTCGTTCGCGCTGGCGTTCCTCTGCATCCCGGTGCTGATGATCGCGATGGCGATCGGGGTCTTCCTGTTCGTACCGGAGCATACCGGCAAGGAGCTGAACGAGATCAGCGAGTGAGGTAGAGCGCGATGGCGATATCCATCAACGCTGTCGTCCCGGCCAAGCGAAGCGCGAGCCGGGACCATAACCACGAATAGTCGTTTGGCGAAGGCTGCGGCTCCAGCGTACGCAACAACCAATATCGGTGGTTATGGGTCCCTGCTTTCGAAAGCAGGGACGACTCGTTGATAGAGCTCGGCCTAATCCCTGTTCGCCGGCGTCTGGATGAATCCCCGGTTATGCGTCGGGCTGATCAGGATCTCGTTCATGCAGACCCGCGCCGGCATGCTGGCGACGAAGGCGATGGTGCGGCCGCAATCCTCGGGCTGCAGCATCTTGGCCTGCTCGGCCTCGCTCGGCACCACCGGCCGCTGCTTCAGGATCGGGGTCGCGACCTCGCCCGGCGACAGGCAGCAGGCGCGCAGGCCGTTGATGCATTCGTCCATGTTGAAGGAATGGGTCAGCGCCAGCACCGCGTGCTTGGTCGTGGTGTAGGCCGGGCCCGGCATCTTCGAGACGTGGCGGCCGGCCCACGAGGCGACGTTGATGATGCAGCCGTCCTGCTGCTTGCGCATGGTCGGCAGCACCGCGCGCATACAATAGAGCACGCCGTTGAGGTTGACCTCGACCAGCTTGTCCCAGCCTTCCAGTTCCATGTCGGCCCAGCTGCGCTTCGGCACATTGATGCCGGCGCTGTTGACCAGGAGGTCGATGCGGCCGTGCTTGGCGACGATCGCCTCGGCCGCCTTGTTGACGTCGGCCTTGCTGCTGACGTCAAGCGGGATCGCCTCGGCCTTGCCGCCCTTTTTCGTGATGTTGGCCACCACGCGGTCCAGCTCTTCCTTGCGGCGGCCGGAAACCACCACCGTCCAGCCGTCCGCAGCCAGGAATTCCGCCCCGGATTCACCGATTCCCGTTCCACCGCCGGTGACCCAGGCCACGCGTTTCCCATTATTTGTCATGCAAACTGTCTCCGTTGCTTTCCGAAGGGCGTTTTTGCTAATCCAGCCAGACCTTTCCGGCTCTTTCGCCCTTCGGGGGATGTTGCATGAACACGACCACCAACGCCAACCTGTTTTCCCGCCTGTTCGACGGCCTCGACGATCCCAACCGGCTGGCGATCGAGCAGCTCGACGGCAGCCGCATCACCTATGGCGATCTGATCGCGCGCGCGGGCCAGATGGCGAATGTGCTGGTTGAGCGCGGCGTCAAGCCGGGTGACCGGGTCGCGGCGCAGACCGAGAAGTCGGTCTCGGCGCTGGTGCTCTATCTTGCGACCGTGCGAGCCGGCGGCGTCTATCTGCCGCTCAACACCGCCTATACGCTGAACGAGCTCGAATACTTCATCACCGATGCCGAGCCGACGGTCGTGGTCTGCGATCCCTCGAAGCTCGAAGGCATCAAGGCGATCGCCGCCAGGGTCGGCGCGAAGGTCGAAACGCTCGATTCCAGCGGCAGGGGCTCGCTCACCGAAGCCGCCGACAAGGCGCCGAAGGAATTCGCGACCGTGTCACGGGCAAACAACGATCTCGCCGCGATCCTCTACACCTCGGGCACCACCGGCCGTTCCAAGGGCGCGATGCTGTCGCACGACAATCTCGCGTCGAACTCGTACTCGCTGGTCGATTACTGGCGCTTCACCGACAAGGACGTGCTGATCCACGCGCTGCCGATCTATCACACCCACGGCCTGTTCGTGGCGAGCAACGTGACGCTGTTTGCGCGCGCCTCGATGATCTTCCTGCCGAAGTTCGATCCGGACGCGATCCTGAAGCTGATGGCCCGCGCCACCGTGATGATGGGCGTGCCGACCTTCTATACCCGCCTGTTGCAGAACCCCGGCCTGAACAAGGACGCGACAAAACACATGCGGCTGTTCATCTCAGGTTCGGCGCCGCTGCTCGCCGACACCCATCGCGAATGGTCGGCGCGTACCGGACATGCCGTGCTCGAGCGCTACGGCATGACCGAGACCAACATGAACACCTCGAACCCCTATGACGGCGATCGCGTGCCCGGCGCCGTCGGTTTCGCGCTGCCCGGCGTGACCGTGCGGGTCACCGATCCCGAATCCGGCAAGGAGCTGGCGCGCGAGACCATCGGCATGATCGAGGTGAAGGGCCCGAACGTGTTCCAGGGCTACTGGCGGATGCCGGAGAAGACCAAGTCCGAATTCCGTGGCGAGGGCTTCTTCATCACCGGCGACCTCGGCAAGATCGACGACAAGGGCTACGTCCACATCCTCGGCCGCGGCAAGGATCTCGTGATCTCGGGCGGCTTCAACGTCTATCCGAAGGAGATCGAGAGCGAGATCGACGCCATGCCCGGCGTGATCGAGTCGGCCGTGATCGGCGTGCCGCATGCAGATTTCGGCGAAGGCGTCACCGCCGTGCTGGTCTGCAGCAAGGGCGCCGATATCAGCGAGGCCTCGGTACTGAAGGCGCTCGACGGACGGCTCGCCAAATTCAAGATGCCCAAGCGCGTGTTCGTGGTCGACGAATTGCCGCGCAACGCGATGGGCAAGGTGCAGAAGAACATTCTGCGGGATACGTATAAGGATATTTATTCGAAGGCTTGAGGGGACGCGAAGTTTCGCGAGGGACCATGAAGCGGGAGCAGGCTGACCGGATCAACGATCACTTGCTCGATGCCTGGGAGGCGATCCACAAGGCGAGAATGGCCGTCGCGGGCCTTGCCAAGGCCGAGCGGGTCAAATTTGACAACCTGCTTCACGAAGTCGTCTCCGACTTGCAGGACAAGGTGCTGTTGCAGATCTGGGAGCAATATCCCGATCTGATCCCGCCGGAAAATGATCGTACGCCACCCGAGATATGCAGCGAGCTGACTTGGAACGACGTAAATCTCCCGTCATCGGTAGGCGAAGGCCAGCTCGACGAGATCATCCTCTCGCTCTTGAGGTCGCAGTGGCAGAAGGTGGCGGTACTTCTCACCAATGCCGGGAAGCGTTGCGAGCAGCTCGGCTTACCTATCAGTCACGAGGTGATCGCAGCGCGATTGCGGCTACTCTCAGATTCCGATCGGATTGAAGGTGTTGGCGACCTTCGAATATGGGGCGGCAGTGAAGTCCGATTAAAGGATTAGTTTGTCGTCTGGATGGAGCCAACGGGTTGCGCGAATGCGCGCCCAATATTTGCAAGGTGTAGTCACGAGGCCTTTGGCATGAATCGAGAGCGGGCGGCCGAATTAAAGAAACATCTCCTGAAAGTGAGCCGGGCACTCGATCGTACAGTCATCGCCACGAAGGAAATCGACAAGGTCGATTACGACGCCTTGTTGGAGCATCTGACCAAGGCCTGCGAAGTCGTCTACAAGAAACTGTTCGACCTCTATGACCAGTATCCGGAGCTGGCGCCGCGACCGAAACGTCCACGGATCAGCAGCACGCTCACCTGGGATGAGGTTTCGCCAAGCCTGTCCATATCGGTCACCAAACTCGACCAGATCATCTTCTCTGTCATGGAGCCAAAATGGCGGACGATGATGATGATTGTGGGTCAGGCACTTGTGGCGTGTGACGACATCGGGTTGGCGATCAGCAGTGAGACGATCGCGGCCCGGATTCAGGCATTGGCAGGTGCGGGCCACTTTGAGTGCCAGGGCGACCTGCGGTACTGGGGCAATAGCATGATCCGAAGGCCTCGCTTGTGGGCCAGGTGTCGTAGCCTTCCCGGCTAATGCCCGCCGACGAGGCTGATCACGAACCGCCCACCGACGATGAAGAGATAGGTCCCGAACGCCACTTCGAGCGCCCGCTTCGACAGCGCGTGCGCGACCTTCACGCCGAGCGGTGCGGTGACCAGCGTGGTCGGCATCACCAGCAGCGCACCGATCAGCGAGACGTAGCCGAGCGCAAACGGCAGTTGCAGTGCGGCGACGTCGGGGAAGCGCGCGGCGGCGGGCCAGCCGGCATAGACGTAACCCAATGCACCGGGGATCGAGATCAGCACCGCGAGCGCCGAGGAGGTCGCGACCGCCTGATGGATCGGCCGGCCGTAGAAGGTCATCAGCAGATTGGCGAACAGGCCGCCGCCGATGCCCATCAGCGTCGACAGCAGGCCGACGAAGAAGCCGTAGACACGCATCAGAAAACCGTTCGGCACGTCGTCGCCGAACTTCCAGGTCTCGCGCGCCAACAGCAGTCGCGCCGCCGCCGACCAGGCCACCATCACGAACACGATCTTGAACAAGCGCTCCGGCGCGAAGCGCGCGGTGACGCTGCCGGCGGCGACGCCGATCACGATCGGCAGCCACCAGCGTTTCAGGATTTCCATGTCGACCGCGCCGCGCCGATAATGGGCGCGGAACGAGCTCAGCGACGTCGGGATGATGATCGCGAGCGAGGTACCGATGCAGAGCGGCATCCGCACTTCGAGCGGCACGCCGGCGAGGCGAAAGCATTCGTAGAACACCGGCACCAGGATCGCGCCGCCGCCGATGCCGAACAGGCCGGCGAGAAAGCCGGACAGCGCACCGACCGCGATCAGCAGCAGCGCAAGCTCGAGCAATTCCTTGGGATCCAGGCCGGCCATCATGTCCCTTGGTGCAGTGTTTGGCGCCACACGTTTGGTATTGGCGCCGTCTTGAGACTGTTCGCCAGAGGAATAGCCCCTTTTGAGATTCGGGAGTATCTATGCTGTTGAGCAGGCTCTCTTGCGAAATGCGGAAGGATCTAGCTTGGACCAGCTTGCGGCGATGGCAGCGTTTGTCCGCGCGGTCGAGACCGGTAGCCTGTCGGCGGCGGCGCGCGCGTTGCCGAGCTCGCTGACCTCGGTGAGCCGCCAGATCAGCGCGCTTGAAGAGCATTTCGGCACCCGCCTGCTGCTGCGCACCACGCGCCGGCTCGCGCTGACCGACGATGGCCAAATTCTCTACGAGCGCGCGAAATCGATTCTTGGCGAGATGAGGGAGATCGAGGCGGCGCTGGCGCGCGACCCGCATCAGCCGTCGGGCCGGATTCGGCTGAGTTCACCGAGCCTGGTCGGGCGGCTGGTGATCGCACCGATGCTGGTCGAGTTTCTGCGCCGCTATCCGGCAATCTCCGTCGACCTGCTGTTGATCGACCGCGCTGTCGATATGGTCGAGGAGGACATCCATCTCGCTGTCCGCATCGGCCGCTTGCGCGACTCGCAGCTCGTCACGCGCAAGCTCACCGACCTGCAGATGATCGTGTGCGCGGCGCCGGACTATCTGGCGCGACGCGGCGAACCACACACGCCGGACGATCTTGCGGGTCACGACTGCCTGGTGTTTTCCGATTCGCCCGGCAGCGCCGCGTGGCGTTTTGCCGACAGCTCGAAGACGGGTCGCAAATTCCGCATATCCGGTCGGCTCTGGATGAATAGCCTCGACGCGCTGGTTGCTGCGGCGCGGGATGGTGCGGGCGTCGTTCGCGTGCCGTCGTGGCAGGTGCAGTCCGATCTTTCGAGCGGCCGCCTGCGACGGCTACTATTGGATCATGAGCCGGCCCCGACGCCACTGCATCTGATGCTCCAGCCGTCACGCCTCGCATCGCCTAAGATCAGGGCATTCGTCGACTATCTGGTGGAACAATGGGGCAAAACCGATGCCTTCCGGGCTCCGTCTGCGCGTCAGTGAACACGCCAGCCGATGTTGCGGACGATCGATTCATTTCTTTGTTCACCGATGCTTGCATCTGGTATACCAAACTGCGGATCAACCAGAATTCGGCAAGTCTAACAATGAACTTCGGTTCGACCGAAGGCTATTTGGCCGTTGCGCGGGCTGATCCTAGTCCGTAAATAGAACTCCTCTACCGCGTTCCCCGATGGGCCGGGCGCGGTCCCTCACATCATAAAGCCCGCCGATGACCGCCAGGATCGAACGACCGCTTTCACCCCATTTGCAGACCTACCGGTGGACGCTGACGATGGCGCTGTCCATCGTCCACCGCGCAACAGGTTTGGCCCTCTATTTCGGCACCCTGCTGCTGGCCTGGTGGCTGATCGCCGCCGCCTCCGGCCCCACCGCCTACGCCAATGTGCAGGCCTTCACCGGCAGCGCGATCGGCAAGCTGATCGTGTTCGGCTACACTTGGGCGCTGATGCACCATCTGTGCAGCGGCATCCGCCATTTCGTCTGGGACCTCGGCTACGGCTTCAAGGCCAATGAGCGCGAAGCCCTGACCTGGGGCGCGCTGGTCGCCGGCATCGCGCTGACCATGCTGATCTGGATCATTGCCTACGCTGTTGGAGGTGGACGATGAGCGGCCCCTCCTCGATGCGCACGCCGCTGGCGCGCGTCCGCAATCTCGGCGCCTCGCATTCCGGCACCTCCGATTTCTGGCGCCAGCGCCTCACCGCGGTCGCGATGACGCTGCTGATCGTCCCGGTGGTCGTCGTGGTCATCATGCTGATAGGCCGCAACCATGCTGGCGCCGCCCAGATCCTCGGCTCCATCCCGATCGCCATCATCCTGCTGCTCTTCATCATCGCCAGCACCTGGCACATGAAGATCGGCATGCAGGTCGTGATTGAAGACTACATCCACAATGAGAAGTTGAAGATCGCCAGCGTGATGGCCAACAACTTCTTCTGCGTCGCGGTCGCCATGGCCTCGATCTACGCAATTCTCAAATTGTCATCGGGAGTTTGACCCATGGCCGGTGAAGGTAACGGCAAGGCCACCAACGGCAGTGGCCCGGCCACGAACGGCAAGGCCTATCCGATCCAGGACCACACCTACGACGTTGTCGTGGTCGGCGCCGGCGGCGCGGGCCTGCGCGCCGTGGTCGGCTGCTCGGAAGCGGGACTGCGCACCGCCTGCATCACCAAGGTGTTCCCGACCCGCTCGCACACGGTTGCGGCGCAGGGCGGCATCTCGGCTTCGCTCGGCAACATGCATCAGGACGACTGGCGCTGGCACATGTACGACACCGTGAAGGGGTCGGACTGGCTCGGCGACCAGGACGCGATCGAATACATGGTGCGCAATGCGCCCGACGCGGTCTACGAGCTCGAGCATTGGGGCGTGCCGTTCTCGCGCACCGAAGACGGCAAGATCTATCAGCGCCCGTTCGGCGGCATGACCATGGACTACGGCAAGGGCCAGGCGCAGCGCACCTGCGCCGCCGCCGACCGCACCGGTCACGCCATGCTGCACACGATGTATGGCCAGTCGCTGCGGCATTCGGCCGAGTTCTTCATCGAATTCTTCGCCATCGACCTGATCATGGACGACCAGGGCGTCTGCCGCGGCGTGATCGCGCTCAAGCTCGACGACGGCACGCTGCATCGCTTCCGCGCCCAGACCACGATCCTTGCGACCGGCGGCTATGGCCGCGCCTATGCGTCCTGCACCTCGGCGCACACCTGCACCGGCGACGGCGGCGGCATGGTGCTGCGCGCCGGCCTGCCGCTGCAGGACATGGAGTTCGTCCAGTTCCATCCGACCGGCATCTACGGCTCGGGCTGTCTCGTCACCGAGGGCGCCCGCGGCGAAGGCGGCTATCTCGTCAACTCCGAGGGCGAGCGCTTCATGGAGCGCTACGCTCCGTCGGCCAAGGACCTCGCCTCGCGCGACGTCGTCTCGCGCGCGATGACGATCGAGATCCGCGAGGGCCGCGGCGTCGGCAAGAAGAAGGATCACATCTTCCTGCACCTCGATCACCTCGATCCGAAGGTGCTGCATGAGCGGCTGCCGGGCATCTCGGAATCGGCGAAGATCTTCGCCAATGTCGACGTCACCCGCGAGCCGATCCCGATCGTGCCGACCGTGCACTACAACATGGGCGGCATTGCCACGAACTATCACGCCGAGGTGCTGACCAAGCGCAACGGCGACGACAATTCGGTGGTGCCGGGCCTGATGGCGATCGGCGAAGCGGCCTGCGTCTCGGTGCATGGCGCCAACCGCCTCGGCTCCAACTCGCTGATCGACCTCGTGGTGTTCGGCCGCGCCGCCGCGCTGCGGCTGGCCGACAAGCTGACGGCAAACGCCAAGCAGCCGGAACTGCCGAAGGATTCGGCCGATCTCGCGCTCGGCCGGCTCGATCGCTTCCGCCACGCCTCCGGTGGCACACCGACCGCGAAGCTGCGCGACAGCATGCAGCATGTGATGCAGAACAATTGCGCGGTGTTCCGCACCGGCGACGTGCTGCAGGAAGGCCAGAACCTGATCCACAAGGTCTATGGCGGCGTCGGCGATATCTCGGTCTCGGACCGCTCGCTGGTGTGGAATTCCGACCTGGTCGAGACGCTGGAATTCGACAATCTGATCGTGCAGGCGGTCGTGACGATGGATTCGGCGGCGAACCGCACCGAGAGCCGCGGCGCGCATGCGCGCGAGGACTTCCCGGACCGCAACGACAAGGACTGGATGAAGCACACGCTGACCTGGATCGATCCGGCCGGCAAGACCGCGATCGAGTACCGTCCGGTGCACAGCTACACGATGACCAATGACGTGCAGTACATCCCGCCGAAGGCGCGGGTCTACTGAGAACGAAGGCGAGCAAGCATGGTTGAATTCGCACTTCCGAAGAATTCGAAGATTTCCGGCGGCAAGACCTGGCCGAAGCCGGCCGGCGCCACCGAGACCCGCGAATTCCGGGTGTATCGTTGGAACCCGGACGACGGCAAAAATCCGAGCGTCGACACCTACTATGTCGACACCCATGATTGCGGTCCGATGGTGCTCGACGGTCTGATCTGGATCAAGAACCACGTCGACCCGACGCTGACCTTCCGCCGCTCCTGCCGCGAAGGCGTCTGCGGCTCCTGCGCGATGAACATCGACGGCCAGAACACGCTGGCCTGCACCAAGTCGATGCACGACGTCGGCGCCGGCGGCGCGGTGAAGGTCAATCCGCTGCCGCACCAGCCTGTCGTCAAGGACCTGGTCCCCGACCTGACCAATTTCTACGCCCAGTATGCCTCGATCGAGCCGTGGCTGAAGACCACGACGCCGACGCCGCAGAAGGAGTGGAGGCAGAGCCACGAGGATCGCGAGAAGCTCGACGGTCTCTACGAGTGCATCCTGTGCGCCTGCTGCTCGACCTCATGCCCGAGCTACTGGTGGAACAGCGAACGCTTCCTCGGCCCCGCCGCGCTGCTACAGGCAACGCGCTGGGTCACCGATTCCCGCGATGAAGCGACCGGCGAGCGGCTCGACAATCTCGAGGATCCGTTCCGCCTCTATCGCTGCCACACCATCATGAACTGCGCCAAGGCGTGCCCGAAGGGCCTCAATCCCTCCGAGGCGATCGCCGAGCTCAAGTTCAAGATGGTCGAACGCCAGATCTGATCCGACCCGAATACGGCTGGCGCTGTTTTCAGCGGCCAGCCGCCGGCGGCCGGATCAGGATATCCGAGCCGACCGCAGCGACTCCCGGCTTGCGGAGGTCGAGCACGACGTCGACGATGCTGTGATCCTCCGGATCCATCGTGACGGTGAAGCCGAGATCGCGGCACATCCCGATCATCGTGGTGTTCTCGGTCAGCACCTGGCCGGACAGGCGCTTCAGTCCCTCCGACTGCGCATAGTGGATCAGGAGCTGCATCAGCGCCCAGCCAAGGCCTTTGCCCTTGAGATCGGATTGCAGCAGGATCGCGTATTCGGCGTTCTCGTACAGCGAGTCCGAATGCAGCCGGACTGCGCCCATCATCTCGCCGGTGGTTGGATCGAGCGCCACAAATGCCATCGCGCGGGCATAATCGAGCTGCGTGAGGCGCGCGATGAAGGCGTGCGAGAACTCCTTCATGGCGTGGAAGAAGCGCAGCCTGAGATCTTCGGCGGTGACGCGCCGAAAGAACGCCTCGACCATCGGCTCGTCCTCCGGCCGCATCGGGCGCACCGTGACGTGCGAGCCATCGCGTAACGCAAGCTCGCCCTCCCATTGCGAGGGATAGGGCCTGACCGCGAGCCGGGTCTGACCGGCGAACAGCCGCGCAGGCTTGCGGATCGCGACGCGCGCATCGAGCGCGAGCACGCCGCTCTCGTCCGCCAGCATCGGATTGATATCGAGCCCGGCGACCTCGGGAATGTCGGCGGCCATCTGCGCCAGCTTGACGAGGGTGAGCGGCACCACATCGGGTGGGACAGCCGGCACGTCGCCATAGCCGCCGAGCAGCCGCGAGACGCGCGTGCGTCCGACCAGCTCATGGGCGAGATTCATGTCAAGCGGCGGCAGCGCCAGCGCCTTGTCGTTGATCACCTCGACCGCCGGACCGCCGCGGCCGAACACGATCACCGGACCGAAGGTCGGATCGTCGGCAATGCCGAGGATCAGTTCGCGCGCAGCACGCCGCACGATCATCGGCTGGATCGTCACGCCCTGCAGGGTGGCATCGGGCCGCGCGCTGCGTGCGCGTTCCAGCACTGTCCTGGCGGCTTCGACGACACTATCTTTGGTGCGCAGGTCGAGGATCACCCCGCCGACATCGGACGCGTGCCTGATGTCGCGCGAGAACACCCTGACCACGATGGCATGCCCTTCGGCGAGGAACGGCGCCGCCTTCGCACCGGCGTCCTCGGAAGTGTCGGCGACGAGCGTCGTCACGATCGGAATACGATAGGCCTCGAACAGGGCGACGACCTCGGCTGGATCGAGCCACGCCCGTCCCTCCGACAACGCTTTCACGACGACGTGCCGCGCCGCCGCCGTCTCCGGCGTGAACACCGACGCGACGCCGGGCGGGGTCGCGGCGAGCGCCGTGGAGGCCTCGCGATAGCGTACCAGATACATGAAGGCGCGGACCGCATCGTCCTCGGTCGGGAAGTGCGGAATCCGCGCCGCCTCGAAGATCGCGCCGGTGCGCTCGTCGGCGCCGACCCAGGCCGCCAGCACCAGCGCGGCGACCGCACTCCGTTTTGACCGGCGATCGCGCACGCATTGCGCAACCGCTTCCGCAATACCCACGGCCGGTGCCACCGCCGTCTCGACATTTGCGACCAGGACGGCGTCGCTGTTCGCGTCGTCGAGCAGCGCGTTGAGCGCCACCACGTAGCGGGCGGCGTCGGCATCGCCGGCGATGTCGACCGGATTGGCGCACGACCAGCCTGTCGGCAGCATCTTGTCGAGCCGTTCGATCGTCTCGGTCGCAAGCGTCGCGGGAACGCCGCCGAGCTCGGCCAGCCGGTCGGTCGCGAGGATACCGAGGCCGCCGCCATTGGTCAGGATCGCCAGCCGGTTGCCGCGCGGCACGAAGCCGCGGCCGAGCAGTTCGGCACAATCGAAGAGCTGGCGAAGGTCGTAGACGCGCAGCATGCCGGCGCGGCGGAACGCGGCGTCATAGACCGCATCGGAGCCGGCCAGCGCGCCGGTATGGGTCGCGGCTGCCTTCGCCCCCTCCGCCATCCGCCCCGATTTGACAATGACGACCGGCTTCATGCGTGCCGCGGCGCGCGCCGCCGACATGAACTTGCGCGCGTCCTTGACCGCTTCGAGGTAGATCAGGATCGCGTTGGTATGATCGTCGAGCGCGAAGTAATCGAGCAGGTCGGCGACGTCCACGTCGAGCTGGTCGCCGATCGAGGCGATGCCGGAGAAGCCGAGCCGCCGCTCCGCCGCCCACTCGATCATCGCCGACGCGACCGCGCCGGACTGCGAGATCAGCGCGACATGCCCATCGGACGGCTGATGCGAGGCGAAGCTCGCATTGAGCTTGACGCGCGGCACCATGACACCGAGGCAATTCGGCCCGATCAGGCGCATGCCGTGCCGCCGCGCCGTCTGCTCCACGATCTCCGCGAGCGAGCCCACGCCATGACCGAGACCGGCCGACAGGATCGCCGCACCGGCAACGCCGGCGGCGCCTGCTTCCGCCACGATCTGGGGAACCGCAGCCGCCGGTGCGCTGATGACGACGAGGTCCGGCGTGAACGGCAGCGACTTCAGGTCGGGAACGGTCGGCGCGCCATCGACGTCGGCATAGTGCCGGTTGACGACGCCGAGCTTGCCGGCGAAGCCGCTCGTTTTGATATTCCGGAGCACCGCCGCGCCGAGCGACGACGGGCGTGGGCTGCCGCCGACCACCGCGATGCTTCGCGGCGAAAATACCCGCTCCAGGCCGAACGTCGACATAGCGTGGTCCCGCAGGAAGCGCGTGATGCGCTTCGAATGAAGTCTACTTCCTCGTTCGACCCATTGTACCCGTTGCGACCCCTGGCTGGTATGACGGAACTCAATCCTCCGTCTAATGCAGTCCCAACGCCTGCGCCAGGTTGAAGGTCAGGAAGCTCGCGACATAGGCCAGCGCGAGCATGTAGAGGAACGTCACCACCATCCATTTCGCGCCGCCGGTCTCGCGGCGGATCACCGCCAGCGTCGAGGCGCATTGCGGGGCGAAGATGTACCAGACCAGGAGCGACAGCGCGGTCGCCAGCGTCCATTTCTGCGCCAGCACCTGGCCGATCTGATCGGCCGCTTCCTTGCCGCCCTCGATCGAATAGACGGTGCCGAGCGCCGCGACCGCGACCTCGCGCGCCGCCATGCCTGGGATCAACGCCACCGCGATCTGCCAGTTGAAGCCGATCGGCCGCAGCAGCGGCTCGAGCGCATGGCCGATCATCGCCGCAAAGCTGTAGTTGATCGCCGGTCTCGGCGCCGGCCGGCGCCTGCGGGAACGAAGCCAGGAACCAGATCAGCACCATCATCGAGAGGATCGTGGTGCCGGCGCGATACAGGAACATCTTGGCGCGGGTGAACACGCCGATCGCGATGCTCTTCAGCCGCGGCATCTTGTAGTCGGGCAGTTCCAGCATGAACGGCGCCGGCGCATGGTCGCGCCACAGGAAGAACTTTGCGATCGCCGAGACCGTCAGCGCGCTGGTGATCCCTGCGGCGTAGAGCCCGAACATCACGAGCCCCTGCAGATTGACGAAGCCCCACAGCGTGGTCGCCGGAACGAAGGCCGAGATGATCAGCGTGTAGACCGGAATGCGCGCCGAGCAGGTCATCAACGGCGCGATCAGGATCGTGGTCAGGCGGTCGCGGCGATTGTCGATCACCCGCGTCGCCATGATGCCGGGAATGGCGCAGGCGAAGCTCGACAGCAACGGAATGAAGGCGCGGCCATGCAGCCCGGCGCCCCCCATGATGCGGTCCATCAGGAACGCGGCGCGCGCCATGTAGCCGAAATCTTCCAGCAGCAGGATGAACAGGAAGATGATGATGATCTGCGGCAGGAACACGATGACGCTGCCGACGCCCGAGATCAGGCCGTTCTGCAGGAAGCTCTGCAGCAGGCCCCAGCCTTCGGGCATCACGTCATGGATCAACTGCCCGAGTGCGGCGAAGCCGTCCGACAATAGCTCCATCGCCGGCTGCGCCCAGGTGAACACCGCCTGGAACATCACGAACAGGATTACGGCCAGGATCACGAGACCCCAGATCGGATGCAGCACGACCGAATCGATCCGGTTGGTCAGCGTGTCCGGCTTGGTCGGCAGCGTCACCACTGCCGCGATGATGCGGTCCGCCTCGCGCTGCGCAGCCTTGAGGTCGGCAATCGTCGGCGTCGTCCACTCGCTGGCCGCCGCCTCGTGCGACTTCGCCAGGAATTCGTCGGTCCGCTTCAAGAGTTCGTCGACGCCGCCCTTGCGGACCGCGACCGAGGTCACGATCGGCAGGCCGAGCTCCTGCGACATCCGGTCGAGATCGATCGTCACGCCGCGGCGCTTTGCGATGTCGATCATGTTGAGCACCAGCATCATCGGCCGGCGACGCGCTTCAGCTCGAGCACCAGCCGCAGGGTCAGCCGCAGATTGGTGGCGTCCGCGACGCAGAGCATCAGATCGGGCACCGCCTCGCCGTCCAAGCGGCCGAGCACGATGTCGCGGGTGATCTCCTCGTCCGGGCTGCGGCCGCGCAACGAATAGGTGCCGGGCAAGTCGAGCACGGTGACGCTGCGGCCCTCGGGCGTGACGAAGCCGCCGGATTTGCGCTCGACCGTGACGCCCGGATAATTGGCGACCTTCTGGCGGCTGCCGGTCAGGCTGTTGAACAGCGACGTCTTGCCGGTGTTCGGCGCGCCCACCAGCGCCAGACGCAGGGATGCAGTTGTCATTCGACGATCACGGCCATGGCTTCGCTCCGGCGCAGCGCGATCGTGATGTTGTCGACGCGCACCGCGATCGGATCCCGCCGGATCGTGCCTTCATGCAGGATTTCCACGCGCGCGCCCTCGACAAATCCCATCTCCACCAAGCGCTGCTCCAGCTCCTGCGGAGAGAGCGATGAACCCGTCACGAGCGCATCGAGCCTGATGATCTTTCCGACAAAACCGCGATCCGCATGTCCGAGCCGGATGTCCTGAAGATTATCCTGGGAAGTGTCTGGATCGCCTGTCATGCGGCCTGTTTTTCAGCAGGTAGTCACAGGGTCAAGCATTTGCCCGTGAGAGGTTTTAGAACTCCTAAAAACAGCGTCCGCGCCCGTCATCCCGGCCGATTTTCCGCTTGACTGCCGCGCTCCAGCTAACGAGGTCGTGATCCCTCCGGGTCCTTCTGGGCGTCGCCTTCCCGGCGTGGCAGGCTGGCGGAAACTCGGCCAGCCACGCCGGCGGTATCGCCCTTCCACGCCGGGCCTGAATTCGAGCCGGCAGCCGACCGATCGCTCCGCAAGGACTTTCGTTACCACGAACGGTGGACGAGCTCCGATACGGCCATCCGGGACGGGGATTTGCTTCCTCCGGCACAATGGTTTGCGTTAAGGTCTGCAAGGAGCCGGAGCGCCCGTGCCGACCGCACAACGCAATTCGCTGAAACTGCTGCAATGGATGATGGCCGCCTCGTTGGCCCTTCCGCTGGCGCTGTTCCTGTTTGCTTCGGCAATGTCCCGGATCTCCAACAGCGAGGCCGCCGACCAGGAGATCCAGCGGACCCTCGACGTCACCCATGAGCACGCGCTCAAGGTGTTCGAGACCATCGACCGGAGCCTGGGCGAGGTCACCGAGGTCGTCCGCGGCATGAGCGATGCCGAGATCGTCGCGCGCGAGAAGAGCCTGCACGAGCGGCTGCGCAAGGTCGCCGAGGCGCTTCCCCAGGTAAAATCGATCTGGATATTCGATGCCAGCGGCCATGCCCTGGTCAACAGCCTGGTGGAGCCGGCTCCCGACATTGATTTCTCGGATCGGGACTACTTCCGGATCCATGCCGAGCGCGACATCGGCACCTATATCGGCGAGGTGCTGACCCCGCGGCCGCCCTACCAGGGCGCGCGATTCTTCAGCGTCGGGCGGCGCCGCAGCAACGCGGACGGCAGCTTTGGCGGCGTGATCCAGGCTTCGGTGCTTCCGGAGTATTTCGAGAACTTCTATGCGCGGATCGGCCGCGAGCCCGGCAGCTTCCTGGCGCTGATCCGGACCGACGGCGCGGTGCTGGCGCACTACCCGATTGTCGACCACGACGCCCGGTTCGAGCCGAGCGGGCCGCTCGGACAACAGATGGCCGCCAATCCGCAGGCCGGCACCATGACGATCCGCTCCCCCGTTGATGGCATCGAACGGCGCATGCGCTATGAGCGGCTGTCCGAATACCCGATCTATGTCAGCGCCGGCCTCGAAACCCTGGCGATCCGGGCGCGCTGGATCACGACCATGGCCCAGCACCTGATCTTCGGCATCCCGGCCACCGCGCTGCTGTTTGGCTTGCTGGTGCTCGCCTATCAGCGAACCGAGCGCCTGGAGGAGGAGGCCAGCAAGCGCATCGAAGCCGAGGAGGCATTGCGGCATGGCCAGCGCCTCGAGGCACTCGGGCAACTGACCGGCGGCGTCGCGCACGACTTCAACAATCTGCTCACCGTGATCCGCGCGTCGGTCGACATGTTGCGGCGGCCGGACCTACCGGACCCGCGGCGGCAGCGTTACATCGATGCGATCTCCAACACGGTAAATCGCGCCGCCAAGCTGACCAACCAGCTGCTCGCATTCGCGCGCCGGCAAACCCTCAAGCCCGAGGTGTTCGACGCCTGCCAGAACGTCCGCACCCTGAGCGAGATGATCGCGACCCTGATCGGCTCGCGCATCGAGATCACAGCACAGGTGCCGGACCAGACCTGTCTCGTCAACGCCGATGCCGGCCAGTTCGAGACCGCCATCATCAATATGGCAGTGAATGCGCGCGATGCGATGGACGGCGTCGGCCGGCTCACGATCGCGGTCCGCGCCGTCGACAAACTGCCGTCCGAGATGAGCACGCCGCCGAGCCCGCACGGCCATGTCGCAGTGTCGGTGGCCGATACCGGCGTCGGAATTCCGCAGGAGCTGTTCGGCCGCATCTTCGAGCCGTTCTACACCACCAAGGAAGTCGGTCACGGCACCGGCCTCGGCCTGTCGCAGGTGTTCGGCTTCGCCAAGCAATCCGGCGGCGAGGTCACCGTCAACAGCGAAATCGGCAAGGGCTCGACCTTCACGCTGTATCTCCCGCGCGTCGTCGGCAGACACAACGCACAATCGCCGCTCACGGAGGATGCGCCTCCGGTCGATCCGGCCAGCGCGTCGGTCCTCATCGTCGAGGACAATGCCGAGGTCGGAAAGTTCGCGGCCGACACGCTGACCCAGCTCGGATGCACCTGTGTGCTGGTGGAGAACGCCACCCACGCGCTGGAGGAGCTGGCCGTCGACCCCGGCAGATTCGATCTTGTGTTCACCGATGTCGTGATGCCCGGCATGAGCGGCATCGAGCTTGCGGAGGAGATCCGCCGGCAGCGGCTCGATCTGCCGATCGTGCTTGCCTCCGGCTACAGCCAGGTGCTGTCGCAGCAGGGCAGCGGCGGCTTCGAGCTGCTGCAAAAACCCTATTCGGCCGAGCAGCTGGCGCGCGTGCTGCACAAGGCCGCGCGCTCTCGCCGGCTGCGAAGGGATCAGGCGCCGGCAGGGTGAGGTGATTGCGCTGGCACAGCTCAGCACACTGTCGTCCTGGCGAAGGCCAGGACCCATCACCACCGCATTCGGTGATGAACGGGGTCGTGGCCCAGCGTCGCGCAACAATTCGCATTCGGGATAATGGGTCCTGATCTTCGCCAGGACGACGCTGGGGATAGATCGATTCAAGACTTCAGCCGTGCAATGACAAGCGAGGATGCTCGCGGTCTGCTGCCGGAAATGGGATGGAACCGGCTGATTTCTCTGGCGTTGACGTGCCATGGGCAAAGCCGCGGCAAAATTCGGATCTGCGTGCAAGCAATCCTCGAGCAAGGCCGCCCCGCGTCGGAAGGCAAGCGCAAAGCGAAGCGATTCTGAAAGCAAGGACCACGCGAAGACCGAAGCGGACGATAAGTCCGAACTCGTCGAAGTCGTCGCCGAAGACGACGACCATGTCGAACCACCGCCGCCGGAAACCCTCGAACCCGATCCTGAACTGTCGCCCGAAGAGGCCGAACGGGCGCGCAAGGATTATTTGCTGACGCGGTTCTGGATCACCGCGCGCGGCTACTGGGGCCGCAATGGCGACCGGCTGGCGTGGCTGTTCACGATCGGCCTGCTGCTGCTGATCGTCGCCAACGTCGCCGTCCAATACGGCATCAACGTCTGGAATCGCGCGATCTTCGATGCGATCGAAAAGCGCGATTCGGCGACTGTCTTCCACCTCACCGCCATCTTCTTTCCCCTCGCAATCGGCAGCGCCCTGCTGGGCGTCGCACAGGTATTCGGCCGCATGGGGATTCAACGGCGCTGGCGCGCCTGGCTGACCAACGCCGTCGTATCGCGCTGGCTGACCAACGGCCGCTACTACCAGCTCAATTTGGTCGACGGCGATCACAAGAATCCGGAGTACCGCATCGCGGAGGACCTGCGGATCGCGACCGACTCGCCGGTCGACTTCATCGCCGGGGTGACTTCGGCGCTGCTGTCCGCCATCACATTCATCGCCGTGCTCTGGACGATCGGCGGCGCCCTGACGCTGACGCTCGGCGGCTCGTCCATCAGCATTCCCGGCTTCCTGGTCATTGCCGCGATCATCTATGCGGCGATCGCGTCGGGCTCGATCACGGCGATCGGCCGCAGCTTCGTGCAGATCTCCGAGGACAAGAACCAGGCGGAAGCGGAATTCCGCTACATCCTGACCCGCGTCCGCGAAAACGGCGAAAGCATCGCGCTGCTTGGCGGTGAAACCGAGGAGCGCGACGGCATCGACAAGACGTTCTCGAAGGTGCTGCGGCAATGGGCGCGACTCGCCGGGCAGCACATGCGCACGACGCTGGTCTCGCAGGGATCGAACCTGATCGCGCCGGTGGTCCCGCTGTTGCTGTGCGCCCCGAAATTTCTCGAGGGCAGCATGACGCTCGGCCAGGTGATGCAGGCAGCATCCGCCTTCACCATCGTGCAGACGGCGTTCGGCTGGCTGGTCGACAATTATCCGCGGCTCGCCGACTGGAACGCATGTGCGCGCCGCATCGCATCGCTGATGATGTCGCTCGACGGCCTCGAACGCGCCGAGACCGGCGACGGCTTCGGACGCATCGAACGCGCCGAGACTGAGGGCGAGGCGATGCTGAGCCTCAACGACCTCTCGGTCACGCTCGATGACGGCACCGCCGTGGTCGCCGAGACCGAGGTCGTGGTCGAGCCTGGAGAACGGCTGTTGGTCGCCGGCGAATCCGGTAGCGGCAAGAGCACGCTGGTCCGCGCCATCGCCGGCCTGTGGCCGTGGGGCGGCGGCAGTGTCGGCCTGCATGCGGACCGCCGCTTGTTCATGCTGCCACAAAAGCCCTATGTGCCCTCGGGCACGCTGCGGCGCGCAGTGGCCTATCCCGGCGCGGCGGAGGATTGGAGCGTCGAGGAGATCGGCGACGCCCTGCACAAGGTCGGCCTCGACCATCTCAAGGACAAGATCGAGGAGGATGCGCCGTGGGACCAGACCCTGTCCGGCGGCGAGAAGCAGCGGCTCGCCTTTGCCCGCCTGCTGCTGCACAGCCCCGACATTGTCGTGCTCGACGAGGCGACCTCGGCGCTCGACGAGAAGAGCCAGGACAAGATGATGGAGACCGTGACGACGGAATTGCCGAAGGCGACCATCGTCAGCGTCGCCCATCGCATCGAGCTCGAAGCGTTCCATAGCCGCAAGATCGTGCTGGAGCGCCGCAAAGGCGGCGCCAAGCTGGTCAGCGACGTCGACCTGATCCCGCGTAAGGGCAAGCGAAAGCTGCTCGGCCGCTTCCTGGGCCAGCGGCAGGCATCGGGCAAGGCGGCGTGACGGGCGTTGGCGCTCCCGTCAAAACCGGCTATGCATGCGCCGCTTTTGACGAGGGCAATGCGTGATCCCCAGCAACGACATTTCGCCGGCGCCGTTCGGCGCCCTGGCGCCCAACCCGGCGCAGGCCGCCATCATCCGGCTTGCGCATGGCACCGGATTGAAGCGCGGTGCGTTCCGGCCCTGGCTGTCGCGGCTGGTCAATCTGTTCGGTTCGGGACCGCTTGATGTGACCTATCAGGGCGCGTCGTTCCGCTTCTATCACCAGCACAGCGCGACCGAGCGTGGTGCGCTGTTCAACCCCGACTACAACCTCGAAGAGCTCGCGTTCCTGCGCCGCCATGTCGGCGCTGGCGGCACCTTCGTCGATCTCGGCGCCAATGTCGGCACCTATGCGCTCGCGCTGGCGCGCGATGTCGGCCCCGATGGCAAGGTGATCGCGATCGAGCCGCATCCGATGACGCATGCGCGGCTCAAATTCAACACGCAGGCTTCCGGCTTTCCGCAGGTGCGCCTGGTTGCGGCGGCCGCAGGCCCCGCCGACGGCGAGCTGATGATCGAGACCGACGGCGACAATCTCGGCGCCAGCCACATCGTCACGGGGACGCCCACGGGCAAGGCATTCAAGGTGCCGTCGCTGCGGCTGCAACGGATCCTCGAGGAAGCCGGCGCCGATAAGGTCGATGCGCTGAAGGTCGACGTCGAAGGCTTTGAGGACCGCGTGCTGATCGGCTTCTTCCGCGACGCGCCGGAGCAACTCTGGCCGCGCGCGGTCGTGATCGAACATCTGTCGAAGGACGAATGGACCGACGACTGCATTGCGGACATGCACACGCGTGGTTACGTCGATCAGGGCCGGACGCGAAGCAACACGCTGCTGGTGCGGGGTTGAGATGCGCGCGGCCGAGTTCGGTCGCGCCGGAACTGATCGTAGCCCGGATGAAGCGCAGCGAAATCCGGGATCGGACTATCCGCGGCTAGAGCAGCCCCGGATTGCGCTTCGCTTCATCCGGGCTACACCTTCACCTCCCCTTTGAGGGAAGGTGAAACGAGAACGCAGATACCAATGCGGCACAACAAGGGAGGCTCGCGATGATCGACCATATCGGCTTTTCGGTCTCTGATTACGAACGCGCGAAGGCATTCTACCAGGCGGCGCTGGCGCCGCTTGATTACGGCCTGATCATGGAAGTGCCCGCGAAAGTAACCGGGCACGCGCCGGCGGCAGGCTTCGGCGCCAACGGCAAGCCGGATTTCTGGATCGGCGGCGAAGGCGCGATGAACAAGCCGGTGCACATCGCCATCACGGCCAAGGACCGCGCCACCGTCGACACCTTCTACAAGGCCGCGATGGCGGCCGGCGGCCGCGACAACGGCGCACCGGGCATTCGCGCGCATTATCATCCGAACTATTACGGCGCGTTCGTGCTCGATCCCGACGGCCACAACATCGAGGCGGTCTGCCACGCGCCCTGATGAGGCGCACAGGAACGGTGTCGCGCACGGTTCGTTGTCGCTTCGAACTGCGATGGAGCGATCGATGCGCGCGATGCGACCTGACAGCGCCAGATTTGGCATCGGCATCAGCCGCCTGGTCTCGATGTGATGCCGATCGAGCCCCCGGACATTCCGCCGGCAACTCCTGGCACGCCGAGCGAGCCGCCGCCGGGAATTCCGCCCGGCAATCCGCAGCCGGAGATTCCTCCGCCGGCGCGCGAACCCGGCGAGCCACCGCGAC
Organism: Bradyrhizobium tropiciagri; assembly: GCF_001189845.1. GTDB lineage: Bacteria > Pseudomonadota > Alphaproteobacteria > Rhizobiales > Xanthobacteraceae > Bradyrhizobium > Bradyrhizobium tropiciagri. The sequence continues at coordinate 653 of NZ_LFLZ01000065.1, read as the reverse complement.
CGGACGAGTTACCCGGCAAGACGCCCGACGAATCACCTGTGCGCGGACCGCCCGGACCATCGGGCCCGCCGCCTGCGACAGATCGACCCGCCGCGCGGTGAATCACCCTCGCGCCTTAGTTCCACATCGATTGCGAATGTGTCGGAGCGTTTCTTCTGAATGTCCAGTGAACAAAGGCACATGCAACCCGTTATGATGTCGAAATAAACTTCGCCGATGATTCGGCGCTCGCCACAATCCGGCCTAACCGCTGGCAATTCATCGTCCTGCCGAATTGTTCGGTTCTGACTTTCTTTCCTTCCTGCCCAGACTTTCCGCCGGGGACTCCAAGATCATGACAAAGCTTCGTCTCGTGCTGCTTGCCACGACTGCGCTGACGGTGATGCAATTCGCCACCTCAGCGTCGCACGCCCAAACTTCGCCGCTGGTCGTCGCACAGGCGCAGCAAAAGGAAGAGCTCGGACCTGACGGAAAGCCGAAGCCAAAGCCGGCACCGGGCGCACCCGCACATCCTGCACCGCCCGCCGCTGCGCCGCATCCGCAAGCACCGCCTCCAGCAGCCGCGCCGCCTGCGCATCCGGCTCCGCCGCCGGCCGCAGCACCCGCGAAGCCGACCCCACCTGCAGCACCTGCTCGGCCCGAGCCGCCCGCAG
>NZ_LFLZ01000064.1 GCF_001189845.1 Bradyrhizobium tropiciagri | reverse complement strand
GGTGGGAGAAGGTGGCGCGGATGCAATCCGCGCCGGATGAGGGGTCTGCATCCGCGGAGACAAACCCCTCACCCGGCTTCAATGCTTCCGCATTGAAGCCACCCTCTCCCACAAGGGGAGAGGGTGAAGACTACGCCGCGTTGCTGCCTTCCTGGCGGCTTGCCTCGAACAGGAACCAGGTGCGACGCTCGGTTTCGTCGATGAAGGTTTCCAGCAGGCCGGCGGTGCCGGAGTCCTCGTGATCATCGGCGAGCTTGTGCGCCTTGCGCATCGCAGCGGCGATGTGCTTGTTGTCCTCCATCAGCTCGCGCAGCATTTCGCGCGGCGGGACATAGTCCTCGTCATTGTCCTTGATGGTCTGATGCTTGGCGATGTCGCCGATCGAGCGCAGCGTCGCGCCGCCGAGCTTGCGCACCCGCTCGGCGAGCTGGTCGGTGGTCGCGAAGATCGCGTCCGACTGCTCATCCAGCAACAAATGGTAATCATGGAAATGCCGGCCGCTGACATGCCAGTGAAAATTCTTGGTCTTCAAATAGAGCGCAAAGGCATCAGCCAGAAGCGTGTTGAGCGAGGTCGAGATCGTATCCACCGCAGCCTGCGGCAGGTCGCTCGGCGTGTCGAGATCGGGCGAAATCTTGTCGGTCCTGTTGGCGTCAATCTTGGCTTTGCTCACGTTGAACCTTCCTGTTAGGAACCCGTATTTCGGCGCATTGAACATTGGCCGCCGGACCGCTAACGCATCGTCAGCCCACCCGTTCCTGGAAGTCAGGAACCCATTCTGCCGGATACCAAACGCGATGGATGAATGGATCGACTATTACGATTCCACGCATACGATTTATGCTAGCCGACTGCACCGCGACCTGCATTTCCAGGTCATCGCAAACGACATTATCGGATACATCACTTCGCCCGACGCCGTGGTGCTGGATTACGCCTGCGGTGAGGCGCTGTCGGCTGTGAAGGTCGCCAATGCCTGCGCCCAGCTCTATTTGGCGGAGCCTGCGCCCGGCGTGCGCGGCCGTCTGGTTGCGCGCTTTGCGGCCGACACCCGGATCCGCGTCCGCTCGCTCGATGAGCTGAAGAACATGCAGGCCGACTCGATCGACCTCGTGGTGATGAACTCGGTGGCGCAATACATGACGCCGCAGGAGCTCGATTCGGCGTTCGACGTGATCCACCGCCTGCTGAAGCCGTCGGGCCGTTTCGTGCTCGGCGATATCCTGCGGCCGGAAGTCGGCATGGCCAGGGACGTCATCGCGCTGCTGCGCTTTGCGGCGGCCCACGGCTTCCTGCGCGACGCGGTGGTCGGGCTCGCCTCGACCGCACTGTCCGATTACCGGCAGCTGCGCACCAGGATCGGGCTGCAGCGCTATCGCGAGGACGAGATGATCAAAAAGCTCGCGGCCGCCGGCTTCAGCGCCACCCGCGCGCCGCGCAACATCGGGCACAATCCGTGGCGGATGACATTCGTGGCGCACCACTGATCAAAGGTTGTAGAAAAAATTAGGGTTAACCAAAAGTAAACGTAGCGGCCGCGGAAATAATCAGCAATGATCCACTCGGCCCGGTGGCGGAAGCTTCGACGCGGCAGTGGTGCAACACTGTTTATCCTGGTTCAAATCCAGGCCGGGCCTCCACGCTTCGCCCTGACAGGCTACGCGTGGCGCAGCCACGCCGGACCGGCGGGGCAAAGCGTGTCCGGCGTAGCTTGAGCGCAGCGAAAGCGTAGACGGACCAAAGACGGCCCCAGCAGGGCCACTCCCTCGCTTCTGGCACCCCCAACCGGGCATAGGTCGAATGAGGAATTTCCCCCAGAATCGCGGTTGATCGGGCGTTTTTGGGGGTTTCGCGGGTGCGGAAACTGGTCTAAAGACCTCCCGCGCGCGAGGGATCGCGCTTCCGGCGCTACAAAATGTAGCGCATGGCTCGAGGGACGCGCGGAAAGCGCGCCCTTTTTTTGTGCCCAAATTCCAGTCCGCGAGAGCTGATGCCCAAAAGAAACGACATCTCCACCATCCTGATCATCGGCGCCGGTCCCATCGTGATCGGCCAGGCCTGCGAATTCGACTATTCCGGCACGCAGGCCTGCAAGACGCTGAAGGAAGAGGGCTTTCGGATCGTCCTGGTCAATTCCAACCCGGCCACGATCATGACCGACCCGGAGCTGGCGGACGCGACCTATATCGAGCCGATCACGCCCGAAATCGTCGCCAAGATCATCGAAAAGGAACGCTACGTCCTGCCCGGCGGCTTCGCGCTGTTGCCGACCATGGGCGGCCAGACCGCGCTGAACTGCGCGCTGTCGCTGCGCAAGCAGGGCACGCTGGAGAAATTCGACGTCGAGATGATCGGCGCCACCGCGGACGCGATCGACAAGGCCGAGGACCGCCAGCTGTTCCGCGACGCCATGGAGAAAATCGGGCTGCAGACGCCGCGGTCGCGGCTCGCCAACGCCTCGGCGCTGAAGAAGTCCGATCGCGACAAATACCTCGCCGATCAGGCCAAGCTGTCCGGCGCCGAGCTCGAAGCGTTCGAGCGCAAGTGGGAAGCCGGCGAGAACGAGCGGCGCAAGCGCTACCAGCAGCAGGCCCTGGCCGAAGCGCTGATGGCGCTGTCCGACATCGGCCTGCCCGCGATCATCCGCCCCTCCTTCACGCTCGGCGGCACCGGCGGCGGCATCGCCTACAACAAGGAAGAGTATCTCGACATCATCGAGCGCGGCCTCGATGCCTCGCCGACCAACGAGGTGCTGATCGAGGAATCCGTTCTCGGCTGGAAAGAGTTCGAGATGGAGGTGGTGCGCGACAAGAAGGACAATTGCATCATCATCTGCTCGATCGAGAACGTCGATCCGATGGGTGTGCACACCGGCGATTCCATCACGGTGGCGCCGGCGCTGACGCTGACCGACAAGGAATACCAGATCATGCGCGACGCATCGATTGCGGTGCTGCGCGAGATCGGCGTGGAGACCGGCGGCTCCAACGTGCAGTTCGGCATCAATCCGGACGATGGCCGCATGGTCGTGATCGAGATGAACCCGCGCGTTTCTCGTTCTTCGGCGCTGGCTTCGAAGGCCACCGGCTTCCCGATCGCCAAGGTCGCGGCCAAGCTTGCGATCGGCTACACGCTCGACGAAATCGCCAACGACATCACCGGCGGCGCGACGCCCGCTTCGTTCGAGCCGACGATCGACTACGTCGTCACCAAGATCCCGCGCTTCGCGTTCGAGAAGTTCCCCGGCGCCTCCTCCACGCTGACGACCTCGATGAAGTCGGTCGGCGAGGTGATGGCGATCGGCCGCACCTTCCAGGAGAGTCTGCAGAAGGCCCTGCGCGGGCTCGAGACCGGGCTGACCGGCCTCGACGAGATCGACATCGAAGGCCTCGGCCGCAGCGACGACAAGAACGCGATCCGCGCGGCGCTCGGCACGCCGACCCCGAATCGCCTGCTGCAGGTCGCGCAGGCGATGCGGCTCGGCTGGACGAACGAGGAGATCTTCAACTCCTGCAAGATCGATCCCTGGTTCCTCGCCGAACTGCGCAGCATCGTGGAGATGGAAGACAAGGTCCGCAGCAGCGGCCTGCCGTCGAATGCATTCTCGATGCGCATGCTGAAGGCGATGGGCTTCTCGGATGCGCGGCTCGCCGTGCTGACGCAGACCACCGAGGCCGACGTCACCGCCAGGCGCCATGCGCTCGGGGTGCGCCCGGTGTTCAAGCGCATCGACACCTGCGCGGCGGAGTTCGCCTCGCCCACCGCCTACATGTATTCGACCTATGAGCGGCCGTTCGCGGGCGAGCTTGCCGACGAGAGCGCGCCGTCGGACCGCAAGAAGGTGATCATTCTCGGCGGCGGGCCGAACCGCATCGGCCAGGGCATCGAGTTCGACTATTGCTGCTGCCACGCCTGCTTCGCGCTCGAGGACGCCGGCTACGAGACCATCATGGTCAACTGCAATCCGGAGACGGTGTCGACCGACTACGACACCGCCGACCGGCTGTATTTCGAGCCGCTCACCGCCGAGGACGTGCTCGAGATCATCGCGACCGAGCGCACCAACGGCACCCTGCACGGCGTGATCGTGCAGTTCGGCGGCCAGACCCCGCTGAAGCTTGCCCGCGCGCTCGAAGCCGCCGAAGTGCCGATCCTCGGCACCTCGCCCGACGCGATCGACCTCGCCGAGGACCGCGACCGCTTCAAGCGCGTGCTCGACAAGCTCCGTCTCAAGCAGCCGAAGAACGGCATCGCCTATTCGGTCGAGCAGGCGCGCCTGGTCGCTGCCGATCTCGATCTGCCGCTGGTGGTGCGTCCGTCCTACGTGCTCGGCGGCCGCGCGATGCAGATCATCCGCGAGGAGACCCAGCTCAACGACTACCTGCTGGGAACGCTGCCCGAGCTGGTGCCCGCCGACGTCAAGGCACGCTACCCGAACGACAAGACCGGGCAGATCAACACCGTGCTCGGCAAGAATCCGCTGCTGTTCGATCGCTATCTGTCTGACGCGACCGAAGTCGACGTCGACTGCCTCTGCGACGGCAAGGATACCTTCATCGTCGGCATCATGGAGCACATCGAGGAAGCCGGCATCCACTCCGGCGATTCAGCCTGCTCGCTGCCGCCGCATTCGCTCGACGCCAAGACCATCGAGGAGCTGGAGCGGCAGACCCGCGAGCTCGCGCTCGGCCTCGACGTGGTCGGCCTGATGAACGTGCAATACGCCATCAAGGACGGCGAGATCTACGTGCTCGAGGTCAACCCGCGCGCATCCCGCACCGTGCCGTTCGTCGCCAAGGTGATCGGCACGCCGGTCGCCAAGATCGCGGCGCGGATCATGGCCGGCGAGAAGCTCGCCGACTTCAAGCTGAAGAAGAAGAAGCTCGGCCATGTCGGCGTGAAGGAATCGGTGTTCCCGTTCGCGCGCTTCCCCGGCGTCGACACCGTGCTCGGACCGGAGATGCGTTCGACCGGCGAGGTGATGGGCATCGATCGCTCGTTCGAGGTCGCGTTCGCGAAGAGCCAGCTCGGCGGCGGCACGCGCGTGCCGCGGCAGGGTACGGTGTTCGTCTCGGTGCGCGGCGACGACAAGATGCGCATCGCCGATGCGGTGCGGCTGTTGCACTCGCTCGGCTTCAAGGTGATGGCGACCTCGGGCACGCAGCGCTATCTCAGCGACAACGGCGTGCCGACGGAGAAGGTCAACAAGGTGCTCGAAGGCCGTCCGCACATCGTCGACGCCATCACCAATGGCGACGTCCAGCTGGTCTTCAATACCACCGAAGGTCCGCAGGCGCTGGCCGACAGCCGCTCGCTGCGGCGGGCTGCCCTCTTGCATAAAGTGCCATATTACACCACTCTTTCAGGCGCGGTGGCGGCCGCACGGGGGATCCGGGCCTATCGGGACGGGGACCTTGAGGTCCGCACGCTTCAGAGTTACTTTTCCGAAAGCTGACCGCTGTCCGGGCTGAAGGCCCGCAACGGTCAATTAGCCGAATGGCTGGAACTCACCGCGCGATTGGATGTTGTCACGGCCCTTAGCGGGGCCGAAAATCACTGGGCTTCCGGGCGCGCGTGCGTCCTGATTCCTGCGTTAGCTGAACTGGATATTCCTGCACGACCGCCGGGCGCGCAGGATGAAGGACGAAGATGATGGATAAGGTTCCGATGACCGCGGGCGGATACGCCGCGCTGACGGACGAGTTGAAGCGACGCCAGTCGGAGGATCGTCCGCGCATCATCGAACACATTGCGGAAGCGCGCTCGCATGGCGACCTCTCGGAAAATGCCGAGTATCACGCCGCCAAGGAAGAGCAGTCGCACAACGAGGGCCGCATCGCCGAGCTCGAGGACAAGCTCGCGCGCGCCGATATCATCGACATCTCGAAACTGTCCGGCGACACCATCAAGTTCGGCGCGACCGTGACGCTGATCGACGAGGACACCGAGAAGAAGGCGGTGTGGCAGATCGTCGGCGAGGTCGAAGCCGACGCCAAGAAGGGCCGCATCTCGATCACCTCGCCGCTTGCGCGCGCGCTGATCGGCAAGAAGAAGGGCACCACCGTCGAAGTGATGGCGCCGGGCGGCGCCAAGGCCTACGAGATCACCAAGGTCGAGTGGCGGTAGTTACCTCGATGTGACTGGTGCAAAAAGGCCGCGTCCTCACGCGGCTTTTTTTTGTGCCCGCGTTTTACCCCCGGTCTGACAGCAATGTGAGTGGAGAGCCGCGGCGCACCATACTAGTGAGGCCGTGACATGTTTATGCAATATAATCATGTCGGGGGACTGCGGCTCGGCTGATGATTGCGTCGCAACACGCAATCGCGGCGCGTCACCGTGTCACTGGTGCGTTCTCTCGCAACTGCAATCGCGCGAGGAATGATTCCAGGCACAAGGTGTTGACATCACACTCCGGTGGCGAACACCGTGTGGTTCTGCATCGTGCAATGTTCCAGCGTGTCAAACAGGGGGTAAATGACAATGGACCAGATGTTTTCCAAGTTTCAACCGGTGGCGCTGAGCCTGTTTCGGTTCATCACGGGACTGCTGCTGTTTCAGTTCGGCGTCGCCAAGCTTCTCAAATTCCCTCCCGGGACGATGTTCGAGAAAGTCGAACTGTTCTCGCTGATCGGCGCAGCCGGCACGCTCGAACTGATCCTGGGCGGGCTGCTGATGATCGGCCTCTTTTCACGGATCGTGGCCTTCATCCTGGCAGGCGAAATGGCCTTCGCCTACTTCATCGGCCATTTCCCCAAAGGCTTCTATCCGCTGCTCAACAACGGCAGTCTTGCAATCGCGCTCTGCTTTGCCTGCCTGTATCTCGCGACCTCGGGCCGGCCCGATCAGCGTCGATGCCGCAATGGGCAAGCGGTAGCGCGCCCTCACCTCGTCATTGCGAGCGAAGCGAAGCAATCCATCTGTCGGCATATGCGGAGCGATGGATTGCTTCCGCCTTCGCCAAGGCTACGGCGGACAAGTCGTCGCTTCGCTCCTCGCAATGACGGGTCGACGTGCTGCGTACTTCAGCTCGCCGCCTTCACGCCCAGCGGCACCGCGGCTTCGTATTTCGAATTGTGCAGCACCAGCGACGTCCTGACATTGCGCACATGCGGCGCGGCGGTCAGATGGGTGACGAAATCCTGGAACGTCGCCATGTCGGGGGCGACGCATTTGAGGATGAAATCGACTTCGCCCGACAGCATCCAGCATTCGCGCACCAGCGGCTCGGCGCGCACGAAATTCTCGAAGGCGCGCAGATCGGCATCTGCCTGGCTCGACAGATGCACCGAGGCGAACACCGTGACGTCGTAGCCGAGGCGGCGCGGATCGAGCAGGCCGCGATATCCCTGGATGTAGCCTTCCTCTTCCAGCGCCCGGACCCTGCGCAGGCAGGGTGGCGGCGAGATCCCGACGCGTTTGGCGAGTTCCACATTGGTGATTCGGCCATCGGCCTGGATCTCGGCGAGGATTTTGAGGTCGATCTCGTCAAGGTTCTTCGACACGCGACTACGGTTCCCCTGGAGTTTGGAAGGTTTGGCAGGTCTGCCGGCAACTCTCATAGCGCAGCCAGCCGGCATTGCGCAATTTTATTGCGCGTGCAGCGCATGATTTCGCGAATGTGACTTCAGTTCCGGGGAAAAATCGCTGCCATGGATTGCAATTCTTGCATAGCTTCCCAGATATCCTAGACTTGGATTTGACACTTTTGGCGCCGCCGTGACGCGTTTCCGGGGCGCTTCCCGCACAAGTCCTTGATCAAAATCCCCAAAAGAGAGGGATCTTAAAATGCCCGCGCCTACCCATGCCAAGGTCGTCATCATCGGGTCCGGCCCCGCCGGTTACACCGCAGCGATCTACGCGGCGCGCGCGATGCTCGAACCGATCCTGATCCAGGGCATTCAGCCGGGCGGGCAGCTCACCATCACCACCGACGTCGAGAACTATCCCGGCTTCGCGACGTGATCCAGGGCCCCTGCTGATGGAGCAGATGGAGAAGCAGGCGGCTCATGTCGGCACCAAGATCGTCACCGATCTGGTGAACAAGTTGGAACTCGGCCAGCGGCCGTTCCGCCTGACCTGCGATTCCGGCGACGTCTATCTCGCCGAGACCGTCATCCTCGCCACCGGCGCCCAGGCGCGCTGGCTCGGGCTGCCCTCGGAAGAGAAGTTCCAGGGCGGTGGCGTCTCGGCCTGCGCGACCTGCGACGGCTTCTTCTACCGCGGCAAGGAAGTCGTGGTGGTCGGCGGCGGCAACACCGCGGTCGAGGAAGCGCTGTACCTGACCAATCATGCCTCCCAGGTCACCATCGTGCATCGCCGCGATCACTTCCGCGCCGAGCGCATCCTGCAGGAGCGGCTGTTCAAGCATCCCAAGATCAAGGTGGTGTGGGACTCCGCGATCGACGAGATCTGCGGATCGGAGAATCCGAACAAGGTCACCCATGTGCGGCTCAAGAACGTCAAGACAGGCGCCCTGACCGACCTGAAGACCGACGGCATCTTCATCGCGATCGGCCATGCGCCGGCGACGGAGCTCGTCAAAGGCCAGATCAAGCTGAAACCGTCGGGCTATGTCGAGGTGGCGCCGAACTCCACGGCGACCTCGATGCCCGGCCTGTTCGCCGCCGGCGACGTGGCGGACGAAACCTTCCGGCAGGCGGTCACCGCCGCCGGCCTCGGCTGCATGGCTGCGCTCGAGGCCGAGCGCTTCCTGGCTCTTCGCGCGAGCGATCGCGCAGCGGCGGAATAATCATGGCACGATCTCGCGACGGATTTACGGATATGGATTGGGACAAGCTGAAGGTCTTTCACGCAGCGGCGGAAGCTGGCAGCTTCACGCATGCCGGCGAGCAGCTTGGCCTGTCGCAATCGGCGGTCTCCCGCCAGGTCAGCGCGCTGGAGCAGGAGCTCTCGGTCTCGCTGTTTCACCGCCATGCCCGCGGCCTGATCCTCACCGAACAGGGCGACCTCCTGTTCCGCACCGCGCATGACGTGTTCATGCAGTTGCAGGCGGCCCGCGCAAAACTCACGGACAGCCGCGAGCGGCCGAGCGGCGACCTCAAGATCACGACGCCCCCGGCGCTCGGCATCAACTGGCTGATCCCGCGGCTCGACGAATTCACCGCACTCTATCCCGACATCCGGATCTCGCTGATCGTCACCGACGAGGACCTCGATCTGTCGATGCGCGAGGCCGACGTTGCGATCCGCACCCGCAAGCCGACCCAGCCGGACCTGATCCAGCGCAAGCTGTTCTCGATCGGCTTCCATGCGTATTGCTCGCCGGAATACATCAAGCGCTTCGGCACGCCGCGAACGCTGGATGATCTCGACTCGCATCGCATCATCATGCTCGGCGACTCGCAGGTGCCGCCGCATCTGCAGAACCGCAGCTGGCTGATCGACGCCGGCCGCAACGGCTCCGGTCCGCGCGAACCCTACTTCAAGGTCAACAACATCCTTGGCCTCGTGCGCGCCTGCCAGCAGGGCCTCGGCATCGCCGCGCTGCCGGACTATCTGGTCGAACAGAACAACCTCGTGCAGCTGTTCGGCGAGTCCGACTCGATCGCGCTCGACACCTACTTCGTCTATCCGGAAGAGCTGAAGACAGTGGCCCGGGTGCAGGTGTTCCGCGACTTCGTGGTCAGCAAGGCGCAGCGCTGGCCGTCCTGATTAAGCCGGCCTTATAGGACCGGTTAATAGGGATGCCCGCGCTGTCCCAAGAGGCCCCTGAATCTCCGCATGACTGACATGCGACCTGGATAGTTGCTGCATGGCGTCGATGGGGATCATACTGTTGCCACGCTGAGCGGTCGCGTCGCGCATATGTCCCCCTCCTCCAGTGGCGCGGAAGTTCAGTAATCCCTCTTGGAAGGTGATTGTGTCGGCCTCACGTGGCCAATACCTTAAGCCGGGCTCTGCTGAGCCCGGCTTTTTTTCATCGTCAGATCCATTCACCGCTGCCCCTTCACCTCGACGTCATGCTCGAACGTGCTGCACGTCACGGTCAGCATGTGCATTGACAACAACCTCGCAGCGCAGCATCATTACGGCATGATCACGACTTCGTGCGCCGCTCTCTCGTCGAAAAAAGCTCCCCTCCCGGGGACACGCGATCGCGCGCGATAAGATCACCTTCGCATTCAACGATCCCGAAACCCCGCCGCCTGGACGGGGTTTTTTGTTGGTCCCGTCTCCGGCTTTGTCCCCTTAGGAGATGGAACATGACCGAGCTACACCAGCAATTGCAGGGCCTCTGGCTGCCTTTGATCACGCCGTTCCGCGGCGGCGAACTCGACGTCACCTCGCTGCGCCGCCTCGTGCGGCACTATGCCAGCGGCCCCGTCGACGGCTTCATTCTCGGCGCGACCTCCGGTGAAGGCATGGCGCTCAGCACCGATGAACTGGAGGGGCTCGTGAGTGTCGTGCTCGACGAGCTCAGTGCCAACTCCCGCCATTTACCGGTCGTCCTCGGGCTCTCCGGCGCCTCCACCGCCAGGATGAAGGAAACGCTGGACGATACGGCCGACTGGCCGATCAACGGCTATCTGATCGCGAGCCCCTACTACATCAGGCCCTCGCAACGCGGGCTCGTGCAGCATTTCAACGCGCTGGCCGATCACGCGTCGTGGCCGATCGTGCTCTACAACATTCCGTATCGCACGGCGGTGAACCTCACCAACGAAACGCTGCTGGCGCTCGCGGAGCATCCGAACATCGCCGGCATGAAGGACTGCTGCGCCGACCGCGCGCAGTCGATCGACTTCCTCAACCGGCGGCCGGAAGGCTTCCGCGTGCTGACCGGCGAGGATGCGCAGACATTCGATGCGCTCTCGGACGGTGCCGACGGCGCGATCCTGCTGTCCGCACATCTGGAGACAGACACCTTCGCTTCGATCCGCACGCTGCTGCGGCAGGGCAAGCGCGACGCGGCACTGGCCGCCTGGCAGAGCGTCGTCGGCCTGACCCGGCTGCTGTTCGCGGAACCCAGCCCCGCGCCAGCCAAGCACTGGCTGTGGCGGCAGGGGCTGATCGACAGCCCGGAGGTGCGGCTGCCGATGGTCGAGGTGAGCGAAGATCTCGCAACCTGGCTCGATGCCGAGATGGAGCGCCGCGCACAGTTGCTGTTGCAGCCGGCGTGAGGCTGCTTCTCCCTCGCCCCGCTCTTGCGGGGAGAGGGTTGGGGTGAGGGGAGCTTCCGCGAATATGGTGAGAGATGGACTCGTGGAGAGTCCCCCTCACCCGGATCGCATCTAACGATGCGATCCGACCTCTCCCCGCACGCGGGGCGAGGTAAGAAAGATCAATCCAGCTTCACCTGCGACAGCCGCAGCGCATTTCCGATCACGCTGACCGAAGACAGCGCCATCGCAGCCGCGCCGACCATCGGCGACAGCAGGATGCCGAACAGCGGATACAGCACGCCGGCCGCGATCGGCACGCCGGCGGCGTTGTAGACGAACGCGAACGCCAGATTCTGGCGGATGTTGCGCATGGTTGCGACCGACAATCGCCGCGCGCGGACGAGGCCCATCAGATCACCGGTGAGCAGCGTGATGCCTGCGCTCTCGATCGCCACATCGGTGCCGCCGCCCATCGCGATGCCGACATCGGCCGCGGCGAGCGCCGGCGCATCGTTGACGCCGTCGCCGGTCATCGCGACGGTGCGGCCCTCACCGCGCAGCCGCTGCACGACCTCGCTCTTGCGCTCCGGCAGCACGCCGGCCTCGACCTCGTCGATGCCGAGCGTCTTCGCCACCGCGCGCGCGGTGGTCTCGTTGTCGCCGGTCAGCATCACGATGCGCAGGCCTTCGGCGCGCAGCGCCTGCAGCGCGCTCGTCGCCGACGGCTTGACCGGATCGGCAATCGCGATCACGCCGGCAATGCTGCCATCGATTGCAACATAGATCGCGGTTGCGCCGTCGCGCCGCGCGGCTTCTGCGGCTTGGTCCAGCGCTACCGTCGCGATCTTCTGTTCGGCCATCAGCACGGCGTTGCCGAGCGCGACCTGCTTGCCGTCGACCGTACCGGTCGCGCCCTTGCCGGAGGGCGAGGCAAAATCGCTGACGGCTGATGATGCGAGCTTGCGTTCCTTCGCGGCCGCGAGGATCGCCTGCGCCAGCGGATGCTCGCTGCCCTGCTCGACGCTAGCGGCCAAGCGCAGCAACTCGCTCTCATCGACCCCTTCGGCGGCAATGACGCGCACGACCTTCGGCTTGCCCTCGGTCAGCGTGCCGGTCTTGTCGATCACCAGCGTGTCGATCGCTTCCATCCGCTCCAGCGCCTGCGCATCGCGGATCAGGATGCCGGAATGCGCGCCGCGGCCGACACCGACCATGATCGACATCGGCGTCGCCAATCCGAGCGCACAGGGGCAGGCGATGATCAGCACCGTGACGGCGGCGACCAACGCAAAAGTCAGGCGCGGCTCGGGGCCGAACACCGACCAGGCGATGAAGGCGAGCACGGCGGCGGCGATCACCGCCGGCACGAACCAGCCGGCGACGCGATCGGCGAGCCGCTGGATCGGCGCGCGCGAGCGCTGCGCCTTCGCCACCATATCGACGATGCGCGATAGCATGGTGTCGCGGCCGACCTTCTCGGCGCGCATCACGAGGCCGCCGCTCTGGTTGACGGTGCCTCCGATCACGCTCGCGCCTTCCGCCTTCGTGACCGGCATCGATTCACCCGTCACCATGGATTCGTCGATGACAGCGCTGCCCTCGACGACGACACCGTCGACCGGCACCTTCTCGCCGGGGCGCACGCGCAGCCGATCGCCGACCTTGATCGCGTCGATGTCGATGTCCTCGTCGCCATGTTCGGTGATGCGCCGCGCGGTCTTGGGCGCGAGACCGAGCAATGCGCGGATCGCGCCCGAGGTCTGCGCGCGGGCGCGCAATTCCAGCACCTGGCCGAGCAGCACCAGCACCGTGATCACGGCCGCCGCCTCGAAATACACCGCGACCGCGCCATGCATGTCGCGCAATGCAGGCGGGAACAGCTGCGGCGCCAGCGTCGCAACCACGCTGTAGGCATAGGCGACGCCGGTGCCGATCGCGATCAGCGTGAACATGTTGAGATTGCGCGTGACCAGCGACTGCCAGCCGCGCACGAAGAACGGCGCGCCCGCCCACAGCACCACCGGCGTCGCCAGCACGAACGAGATCCAGTTCGACCAGGGCTGCGGCACCAGATGCATCAGCCCGAGATGGCTGCCCATCTCGAGCACGAACACCGGGAGCGTCAACGCCAGGCCGATCCAGAATCGCCTGGTCATGTCGATCAATTCAGGATCGGGACCATCGTCGAGTGAGACCTGCTCGGGCTCCAGCGCCATGCCGCAGATCGGGCAGCTGCCAGGACCGACCTGACGCACTTCGGGATGCATCGGGCAGGTGTAGATCGTGCCGGCCGGTGCCGGCGGCTCCGCCTCGCGCGGCTTGAGGTACTTCTCAGGCTCGGCCTCGAAGCGCTCGCGACAGCGGCCGCTGCAGAACAAATACTCCTCGCCCTTGTAGCTTAAGCGGTGCTTGGCGGTCGCCGGATTGACCTTCATGCCGCAGACCGGATCGATCGCGAACGCAGCCTCGGCCGGCGCGGCGCCGTGATCGTGCTTGCCGCCGCAGCAGAAATGCGCGGCCGCGCCGTGATGGTGGTGATCCGCGTGCGAATGGTCGTGCTTTGCCTGTGCCACGAAACTCTTCCCGGCCAGTATCCCGGCCTCTTGATTTAGATACCCTAGGGGGGTATATGAACCCTATGCGCGAAGAGATCAAGACATCCTGTTTAAAACGGCTCAAACGAATCGAGGGCCAGATCCGCGGCCTCGCCGGCATGGTCGAGGAGGATCGCTACTGCATCGACCTGGTGACGCAGATCGCGGCCGCGCGCGCGGCGCTGCGCCGCGTCGAGGAAGAGGTGCTGCGCGATCACGTGGCACATTGCGTGGAACATGCGATCTCGTCCGGCGACAAGGCCGACCAGCGGCGCAAGATCGCCGAGCTGATGGATGTAATCGGCCGCGCGGATCGGTGAGGCGTCAGAAGTACTGCATACTCGCTGTCGTCCCGGCGAAAGCCGGGACCCATAAGCACAGGAAGTAGTTGTTGGCGCGCGCTGGAGCCCCAGCGTGCTTCATAACCACGCCCTGTGGTTATGGGTCCCGGGTCGCGCTTCGCTTGCCCGGGACGACGTGGGGAGAGAGCACTGCCGCCTCACGTCGACTGAACGGCACGATCAGGTATTGAACCTGAAATGCATCACGTCGCCGTCGGCGACGACATACTCCTTGCCTTCAAGCCGCAGCTTGCCGGCATCGCGCGCGCCGGCTTCGCCGTTCCCGGCGATGTAGTCGTCGTACGCGATGGTCTCGGCGCGGATGAAGCCCTTCTCGAAATCGGTATGGATCACGCCGGCGGCGGCAGGCGCCTTGGTGCCGCGGTCGATGGTCCAGGCGCGGGCTTCCTTCGGGCCGACGGTGAAATAGGTGATGAGGTCGAGCAGCCGGTAGCCGGCGCGGATCAGGCGGTCGAGCCCGGCCTCTTCGAGACCCAAGGTCTCCAGGAAGTCGGTACGCTCCTCGCGCGACAGCGTCGCGATCTCGGATTCGATCTTGGCGGAGATCACGACCGCCACCGCGCCCTCCTCCCTGGCACGCTCGAACACCGCCTTGGAGAAATTGTTGCCGTCCTTGGCCGAGCCTTCCTCGACGTTGCAGACATAGAGCACGGGCTTCGAAGTCAGCAGCCCGAGCATGCGGAACGCGCGCTCCTCCTCCGGCTTGCGCTCCATGCCGCGGGCCGGCTTGCCGTCGCGCAGCAACGCCAGCGCGCGGTTGACCAGCTCGAGCTGCTCCTTGGCTTCCTTGTCGTTGCCCTTCGCCTTCTTGGTGAGATTGTCGACGCGCTTCTCGAGGCTGTCGAGGTCGGACAGCATCAGCTCGGTCTCGATGGTCTCGATGTCGGCGAGCGGCGCGATCTTGCCTTCGACGTGGGTGATGTCGGAATCCTCGAAGCAGCGCACCACGTGGGCGATGGCGTCGACCTCGCGGATGTTGGCGAGGAACTGGTTGCCGAGGCCTTCGCCCTGCGAGGCGCCGCGCACCAGGCCGGCGATGTCGACGAAGGTCAGCCGGGTCGGAATGATCTGCGCGGACTTCGCGACCGCGGCGAGCTTCTCCAGCCGCGGATCGGGCACCGCCACCTCGCCGACATTCGGCTCGATGGTGCAGAACGGATAGTTCGCCGCCTGGGCAGCCGCCGTCTCGGTCAGCGCATTGAACAGCGTCGACTTGCCGACGTTAGGCAGCCCGACGATCCCGCATTTGAATCCCATGTCTTCCTCTATCCATCTTCGTCATGCCCGGCCTCGCGCCGGGCTCAAGGGGATCAGGCCGGCTCGCCGCCGTTCTCACCCTTGTCGAAAAATCCCTTGGCCTGCATCGTCAGATGCACCTTGTTGGCGAACGAGGCGTCGTGCCCCGCCGCCAGCAGGCCGGCATTGTCGGCGACGGCCTGGCACAAGGCCTCCACCCACGCCCGGTCGCTCTTGGCGAAGTCCGACAGCACGTGGCTGTGCACGAGCTCCTTGACGCCGGGATGACCGATTCCGAGCCGCACCCGCCGATATTCGTTGCCGATATGTGCGGAGATCGAGCGCAGCCCGTTATGGCCGGCGATCCCGCCGCCGATCTTGACCCGCACCTTGGCGGGCGGCAGTTCGAGCTCGTCCTGGAACACGGTGATGTCGGCGGGCGCGAGCTTGAAGAAGTTCGCCGCCTCCTGCACCGCGCGTCCGGACTCGTTCATGAAAGTCGTCGGCTTCAGCAGCACGACCTTCTCACGATCGACGACGCCTTCGGAGGTCTCGCCCTGAAAGCGACGGCGCCATGGTGCGAAACCATGACGCCGTGCAATCTCATCGACCGCCAGGAAACCGATATTGTGCCGGTTACTGGCGTATTTCGCGCCGGGATTACCGAGACCGACAAAAAGGCGCATGGCGCGGCATCCCGCGTCGGCGCGCCATCAGAGGATCGCGCGCCGACCTGATCGATTACTTCTTCTTGTCGCCACCGCCGGCGGGAGCCTTGGCACCCGCGGCCGGAGCCGCAGCACCTGCAGCCGGAGCGGCAGCAGCCGGAGCCGCAGCACCCGCGGCCGGAGCCGCAGCGCCACCGGCAGCCGCCGCAGCCGCGGCCTTCTGCTCTTCGGCGTAGCCGGACGGCGGCACGATGGTGACGAGCGTCGCGTCCTCGCGGGTCAGCGACTTCACGCCCTTCGGCAGCTTCACATCGGAGAGATGCAGCGAATAGCTGATCTCGAGGCTGCCGACATCGGCTTCAATGTATTGCGGGATGTTGTCGACCGCGCACTCGAGCTCGAGCGTGTGGGTGACAATGTTCACGGTGCCGCCGCGCTTGACGCCAGGCGAGGTTTCGCCGTTCACGATGTGCAACGGCACGCTGACGCGGATGGTGGCGCCTTCGCCGAGCCGCATGAAGTCGACATGGAGCGGGAAGTCCTTCACCGGATCGAGGTGGTAGTCGCGCGGAATCACGCGATGCTTCTTGCCCTCGAGATCGATATCGAACAGCGTGGTCAGGAACCGGCCCGCCAGGATGCGCTGGCGCAGTTCACGATCGTCGACCGAGATGGTGACGGGGGGCTGGTTGTCTCCGTAGATCACTCCGGGAACTCTCCCGGCGCGACGCTCTGCCCGGGCGGCCCCCTTGCCGCTCTTCGGACGCGCGGTCGCCTTCAATTCCTTGACGGTCGCCATAGCGTTAAGTCCTTGTATTTAAAAAGTTAAAGGCCGCAGCGCGGCCCATGCTCAGGTCCACAGCAAGCCTCCAGGGGTGCGGGGGCCGCGGACGTGGCGGGCTTTTAGCCCCAAAGGGCCGAAATGACAAGGAAATGAAGGGATTTTTCTCACCCCCCTTTTCTTACCCTCTCCTGGAGGGGGAGGGTCGGATCGCGTTGAGCGGAGCGAAACGCGAGCCGGGGTGGGGTGATCTCTCAACACGAGTAGCGCCCGGGTGGAGGCACCTTCACCCCACCCCGGCTCAAATTTCGCTGCGCTCAATTATGAGCCGACCCTCCCCCTCCAGGGGAGGGTGAAAGATATCAGCCCGCCGAACCGCCGAGCTTGGCTTCCAGCGCGGCGATCCGCACCTTCAGCGCCTCGTTCTCCTCGCGCGCCAGGCGGGCCATGTCCTTGACCGCGTCGAACTCCTCGCGCTTGACCACGTCGAGGTCGCGCAGGATCCGTTCGGCCTGGTTGCGCATGACCGTGTCGACCTCGCGCTTGACGCCCTGGGCGGCGCCTGCGGCATCGTTCATCAGACGGCCGATCTCATCGAAAAACCGGTTGCTGGTCTGGGTCATCTCGCAAAACTCTCCGCGTTCACTGGCTTGCGCTCAAGACAATGGCGATCCCCGCCATCCGGTTCAAGTCTGCCGCGAATGGCAGGCCTCCCGAGCGCTTGCCTTGTCATGCTCCGGTTTCCTTGCAATCGTATGAACTCACAACAGAAATCGCACACATAACGCGAGCAGAAGCGCCATGATCGAAGCGACCGTCGAGATCCCGACCAAGGACGGCAAGACCACCACCTTCATCACCCATCCCGAACGCGGCGGCCCCTTCCCGGTCATCATCTTCTACATGGATGCACCGGCGATCCGCGAGGAGCTGCGCGACATGGCGCGCCGGCTCGGCACGTCGGGTTATTATGTGATGCTGCCGAACATGTATTACCGCGCCGGCGTGATGGAGCTCGGCCCGATCAATCCCGATCCGGAATCGCCAGAGCGCAAGCGCATGTTCGAGCTGATGCACTCGCTCAACATTCCGCTGGTCATGGAAGACACCAGGGGCCTGCTCGCCTATGCCGAGACCCAGAAGGCCGCCAACACCAACATCATCGGCACCGTCGGCTACTGCATGAGCGGCCGTTACGCGGTGAACGCGGCGACCCATTTCGGCGATCGGGTCAAGGCCGCCGCCTCGATCTACGGCACGCATCTGGCAACCGACCAGCCCGACAGTCCGCATCTTGCCGCGCAAAAGACCAAAGCCGAACTCTATTTCGCCTGCGCCGAGACCGACATCTACGCGCCACAGGAAATCATCGAGCAGGTCAAGGCCGGCATGAAGGGATCGAACAACGAGGTCGAGATCTATCCGGGCACGCATCACGGCTTTGCGTTCCCCAAGCGCCCGGTCTATGACCGCGACGCCGCCGAACGCCATTGGGAGCGGCTGCTCGCGCTCTACCGGCGCAACCTCGCGAACTGAGTCTCAACCCGCACGATGCCGCTCCTGCTGATCGACTTTCCGGTGTTCAACCCCGTCGCGCTCGCGCTCGGGCCGATCGTGATCCGCTGGTATGCGCTGGCCTATATCGTCGGCATCGTGCTGGGTTGGGTCTACGCCCGCTCGCTGATCAAGAAGGATCGGCTGTGGGGCGGGCCGGCGCCGATCACGCTGCCGCAGCTCGACGATTTCATCCTCTGGGTCACAATCGGCATCATCGTCGGCGGCCGCACCGGCTATGTGCTGTTCTACAATCTGCCGTTCTTCATCGAACACCCGTCGGAGATCCTGGAATTGTGGAAGGGCGGCATGTCGTTCCACGGCGGCTTCCTCGGCTGCGTCGCCGCGGTGATGCTGTTTGCCCGCCGCAACAACATCCCGATCCTGTCGCTCGGCGACATCACCACAGCGGTCGCGCCGATCGGGCTGTTCCTCGGCCGGCTCGCCAACTTCATCAACAGCGAATTGTGGGGCCGGCATGCCGATCCGAGCCTGCCCTGGGCGATGATCTTCCCCAATGGCGGACCGCTGCCGCGCCATCCGAGCCAGCTCTACGAGGCCGGGCTCGAGGGCATCGTGCTGTTCACGGCGCTGGCGATCATGATCCGGATGGGCGCGCTGAAACGGCCCGGCCTGATCCTCGGCAGCTTCATTGCGATCTACGGCATTGCCCGGATCATCGGCGAGCACTTCAGGGAGCCCGACCCGCAACTCGGATTCCTGTGGGGCGGATTAACGATGGGGATGCTGCTGTCGGTGCCAATGATTATTGTCGGCGCTATCATCATCACGGCCGCCGTCCGCCGCAGGGCAAACGGGCCGGCACCAACAACTCCAACCTGAAGCAAGTTCAATCCAAGGAAGGCCGTGAGCGAACCCTCCCCGCTGCTGGATGAGATCAGGAAGCTGATCAAGCTGTCCGGACCGATGCCGGTCTGGCGCTACATGGAATTGTGCCTGATGCATCCGCGCTACGGCTACTATTTGTCGCGCGATCCGCTCGGCCGCGAGGGCGATTTCACCACGGCGCCCGAGGTCAGCCAGATGTTCGGCGAACTGCTCGGACTGTGGAGCGCCTCGATCTGGCGCGCGATCGGCTCGCCGGAGACGTTCCGCCTGATCGAGCTCGGGCCCGGCCGCGGCACCATGATGTCCGACGCACTGCGTGCGCTGCGCGTGCTGCCGCCGCTCTACCAGTCGCTCAGCATCCATCTCGTCGAGGTCAATCCGGTGCTGCGCGAGAGGCAGCACGCCACGCTGACCGGCATGCGCAACATCACCTGGCACGACAGCATCGACGATGTGCCCGAAGGGCCGGCGGTGATCCTGGCCAACGAATATTTCGACGTGCTGCCGATTCACCAGATGGTCCGGCGCGAGACCGGCTGGCACGAGCGGACGGTCGGGATGGATGCCAATGGCAACCTGTATTTCGCGCCCGCCCCCGAGCCGACACCGCATTTCGAGGTGCTGCTGCCGCCGCTGGTGCGGGCCGCGCCGCTCGGTGCAGTATTCGAATGGCGGCCCGACAACGAGATCATGAAGCTCGCTACGCGCGTGCGCGACCAGGATGGCGCCGCGCTGATCATCGACTACGGCCATCTGCGCAGCGACGCCGGCGACACCTTCCAGGCGATCGCGCGCCACAGCTTCGTCGACCCGCTGAAGAACCCCGGACAGGCCGACGTGACCGCGCATGTCGACTTCCAGGCGCTGGCGCGGGCCGCCGAGGACGTCGGCGCGCTCGTCCACGGGCCGGCGACGCAGGGCGACTTCCTCAAGCGCCTCGGCGTCGAGGCCCGCGCCGCCGGACTGATGGCGAAAGCCAGCCCCGAAATGTCCGCCGACATTGCCGGCGCGCTGAAGCGGCTGACCGATTCCGGGCGCGGCGGGATGGGCTCGATGTTCAAGGTCATGGCCATCTCCGACCCGCAGCTCACCTCGATCGCGGGCCTCAGCGATCAGCCTGACGAGACCGAACAATGACGTTGGGATCACCGCTGCTGTCGGCCATTCCAGGCCTGCGTCACGCCTTCTTCTCGCGCGAGGGCGGCGTCTCCGAGGGTATCTATGCCGCGCTCAACGGCGGGCTCGGCTCGAACGACGATCCGGCCAAGGTCGCGGAGAACCGGCGGCGCATGGCAGCGCAACTCGGCGTACCGCTCGATCACCTGATCAGCGTGCATCAGGTTCATTCGCCTGACGTCGCTGTCGTGGACAGCCCCTGGAACGGCGCGCCGCGCCCGAAGGCGGACGCGCTCGTCACGCGCACCGAAGGTCTTGCGATCTCGGTCACGACCGCCGACTGCGGCCCGATCCTGTTCGTCGATCCCACTGCGCGGGTGATCGGCGCGGCGCATGCCGGCTGGAAAGGCGCGCTGACCGGCGTGCTGGAATCGACCATCGATGCGATGGAGAAGCTCGGCGCCGAGCGCGGCGGCATCGTCGCCGCCATCGGCCCGTTGATCCGCAAGGAATCCTACGAGGTCGGCAACGAATTCGTCGAACGCTTCATCGAGGCCGATGCCGAGAACGGCATGTTCTTCATGCCCAGCGAGCGCGACGGACACGCGATGTTCGATCTCCCCGGCTTCATCCGGATGCGGCTGGAGAACGCCGGTGTGCTGATGATCGACGACCTCGGCATCGACACCTACTCGGACGAGCGCTGCTTCAGCTACCGCCGCTCCGTGCATCGCAAGGAAGGCGACTACGGCCGGCACGTTCACGCCATCGCGCTGGAAGGCTGACGCCGGGTATCCTCTCGATATTTGTGCGACAAGCGGCTTGACTCTCCACCTGCTGGAGACCGGACAAGCGGCGCATGACACAACGCACCTACACCATCGGCGAGGCGGCACGGCTCAGCGGAATGAGTGTCCGCAAGCTGCGCTTCTATTCGGACCAGGGCTTGCTGCCGCCGGCCGGCCGCACCGCGAGCGGCTATCGCGTCTTCACCGACGACGAACTGGTTCGCCTCGACCTGATCCGCTGCCTGCGCGATGCGGGGCTCGGTCTCGACGCCATCCGTGAGGTCCTGACCAAGGAGCTCTCGCTGGACGAGGCGCTGAAGCTCCGCCTCGAGACGCTGGAAGCGGAGATCGCGGCGCAGCGCCGCGTCGCCTCGGCCCTGCGGGCTGCGTTGCGTTCACCGCAACTCACCGAAGCAGATTTGAGGAGATTCCTGACTATGACGCAGCTGTCCCGCACCGAGCGCCGCAACGTCGTCGAACGCTTTTTCGAGAAAGTGTCCGACGGCATCAACTTCGACCGGACGTGGATCCGGCAGATGATCGAAACCAGCGTCCCCGAATTGCCGGACGAGCCGACGCCCGAACAATGCGATGCCTGGATCGAGCTTTCGCAGATGCTCAACGATCCCACGCTCGTCGCCAACATGCGCGCCAACGCAGCGGATGTCTGGAATCACCACGTGCTGGATCTTGCCGCCTGGCAAGAGGCCAACGAGGCCGTGTTGGCCAGAGCCAAGGAGATCATCGCGCGCGGCCTCGCACCGAATTCGGCGGCCGGCCAGGCGCTGGCGCGCGATTGGCTGGAGACGTCGGCGCGATTGCTGAAGCGAGAGCCTGACCTCGACTTCCGCAATTGGATTCGCGGCAAGTACGCACTGCACGACGCCCGTGCGGCGCGCTACTGGGAGCTGGTCGCCATCATGCGCGGGCAATCGCCGGACGCGAGCCCGAACCGCGAATGGGCCTGGATCACGGAAGCCATACGGCACCATCTCTCTGACTGAGCAGGGAAATCCGAATCCTTGTGGCGCGGCCGCCGGTTCGGTTAAGGGCTGTGGCCGTCCTGCCCTAGACGTTAAGCCGTTTTAACGATATCGCAGGACGCAATGAGGGAAGCGTCAAACCACCAGTTTCAAACTGGGACAGCCATGCGTGCCGCGCTCGCAGCCAGCTGGCTGGCGATCGCCTGCGCGCTCGGCGGCTGCGCGGCCGGCGGCAATGTCGCCGACTCCTACGCCATGGCCACGCCGGCGAGCGGCGGCGCAACCGTCGCGTTCGAATCGATCGACGGCCCGCCTCCCCAGGTGTTCGACCGGATGGTCGGCGCGCTCGACAGCGAATCCAAGCTGCGCAGCCTGTCGATCGTGTCGCGCGAGGGCACCGCGTCCTATCGCGTGCGCAGCTATTTGTCGGCGCAGGTGGTCCGCGGCCGCACCATGATCGCGTGGGTGTGGGACGTCTACGACAGCAACCAGCAGCGCGCGCTCCGCCTCTCCGGCGAAGAGCCCGCCGGCAAGGCCGGCCGCGACGCCTGGGCCGCCGCCGACGATCTGGTGCTGCGCAAGATCACCCAGGCCGGCCTCAGCGGCCTCTCCAGCATGATCAATGGCAGCCCGGCCCCCGCCCCGGCACCGGAGCTCCGTGGGCCGGCGATGGTCAGCGCCCCGGCCTCCGCCGCGCCCGAGACCGTGGCACTCAGCTATTCCGCCAACTAACCCCCGGTATCTCCCGGGGAAAGGCGTTTTTTGCCCAGGAAAACCGCGGCCAAGGCGACCTAATGGGTTGCCAGCGGAGCCGCCTGCCTGATATTCCCTCGCGCACCGAAAACCCGCCGGTTCTGTAAGGACTTGAGATGCTGAACGTCGTATCCAGCAAGGCGCGGGGGGAAGCATCGATGTCGGCAAAAAACGGATCAATCAAGCTCGTCGCCGGCAACTCCAATCCTGCGCTGGCGCAGGACATCGCCAAGGGACTTGGCATCGAATTGACCAAGGCCGTGGTCCGGCGCTTCGCCGACATGGAGATCTTCGTCGAGATCCAGGAGAACGTCCGCGGCTCGGACATGTTCATCCTGCAGTCGACGTCGTTTCCGGCCAACGACAATCTGATGGAACTGCTGATCATCACCGACGCGCTGCGCCGCTCCTCGGCGCGCCGCATCACCGCGGTGGTGCCGTATTTCGGCTATGCCCGCCAGGACCGCAGGTCCGGCTCGCGCACCCCGATCTCGGCCAAGCTCGTCGCCAACCTGATCTCGCACGCCGGCGTCGACCGCGTCATGACGCTCGACCTGCATGCCGGCCAGATCCAGGGCTTCTTCGACATCCCGACCGACAATTTGTTCGCGGCGCCCTTGATGGTGCGCGACATCAAGGAAAAGTTCGACCTCGCCAAGGTGATGGTGGTGTCGCCCGACGTCGGCGGCGTGGCGCGTGCCCGCGGCCTTGCCAAGCGGATCAACACCCCGCTCGCGATCGTCGACAAGCGCCGCGAGCGCCCCGGTGAGTCCGAGGTGATGAACGTGATCGGCGACGTCGCCGGCTACAATTGCATCCTGGTCGACGACATCGTGGACTCCGGCGGCACGCTGGTGAACGCGGCCGAGGCGCTGATCGCGCACGGCGCCAAGGAGGTCTCGGCCTACATCACCCACGGCGTGCTGTCCGGCGGCGCCGCCGCACGCATTGCCTCGTCGCGGCTGAAGGAGCTGGTCATCACCGACTCGATCCTGCCGACCGAAGCCGTCAACAAGGCGCCGAACATCCGCCAGATCTCGATCGCCGGCCTGATTGCCGAAGCGATCGGCCGCACCGCGGCGGAAGAGTCGGTCTCCAGCCTCTTCGATTAGCACTCTGTCGTCCCTGCGAAAGCACTAGGGCATGCACACATCTTTTCCGATCGAAAAACCGACTCTTAATCAAGGACTTGGATGTGGGGCGATGACCAAAGTTCGCGAGCGCAGCTTAGCTAAACGTCGTCATTTCTCTGCGTTCTTCAGCCAAGTCCTTGAGAAGACTCCAGAAGATGTGTGCATGCACTAGTGCGAAAGCAGGGACCCATAACCACAGCGCTCTGTTGTAGAGCGCAACTGTGGCCCCATCTTTTACAACAACACACATTCGTGGTTATGGGTCCCGGCTCAAGGCCGGGACGACGGCGAGTGTGTGGCGCCTGATGCGCTAGAACCCCGGCCGCGGCACGTGGCTCATCAGCGTCCGCGCATAGCCGCCATCGACGATGATCTCCTCACCATTGACGTAGGACGAGCGGTCGCTGGCCAGGAACAGGGTCGCGTCTGCCATGTCCTGCGGCGCGCCGATCCGGCGCATCGGCACCACGGCAGTGCGGCGCTCCGTAACCCCGGGCGTATCGTAGAACGCCTGGCTCATCGGCGTGACGACGAGGCCGGGGCTGACCACATTGCTGCGGATGCCGTGCGGCCCCCATTCGGCGGCGAGCTGCTGCGAGAGCATCACGACGCCGGCCTTGCTGACGCTGTAGGCGCCGCTCTGGCCTTGCGCGTTGCTGGCGGCGATCGAGGCGATGTGGATGAGGCTACCGCGCCCGGCCTTGCGCATCTGCCGGCCGAACGCCTGCGCGCAGATGAAGTAGCCGGTGAGATTGATCGAAAGCACCGCGTTCCACTCGGCAAGCGGCAGCGTATCGAGCCCGCCGGGACGCAGCACCGCGGCCGTGTTGACGAGGATATCGCAAGAACCAAGCGTGCGCGCGACGGTGTCAGCGGCGGCCGCGACGTTATCCTCGCTGGTGCTATCGCAGCTTGCGACGAGGTGACCATCGCCGAACTCGCGCAGCTTGGCCTTGGTCTCCGCCAGCCCGCGCTCGTCGCGATCGAGCGCTGCGACCTTGGCGCCGGCACGCGCGAAGCTGACCGCGGTGGCACGGCCGATGCCGCCGCCCCCACCGGTGACGACGGCAACGCGACCCGACAGGCCGAGCCAGTCGGAGGAATGTTGTTCGGTCATGGGCGCCTCCCGCGCATTTTGATTTATGCCGGCAAGCATAACCGAACGCGCGGCGCGCGAGAGCGATCCCGGCACGCATGCCGGAATCGCTTTTGTGTCAGGACTGGAGCGCTTGGTGCTCTTGTTATTTGCGCATGATCTTTTCGGAAAACCGCTTTACACTTTTCCGGATCATGCGCTTTATCCAGGAATCCCCGCCGCGACCTGGCCGCGCAGGCGTTCCAGGCTGAGCAGCGTGTTGGCGCAGGCTTCCGCGACCTCGATCCCCTTGATCACGAAGTGCTTGCGGAAGAACTCGTAATGCACCTCGGTCTCGTGGAATTGCTGCGGCGTTAGCACCGCCGAGAACACTGGCACCTCGGTGCGCAGCTGCACATCCATCAGCGCCTTGATCACGGTGTCGGCGACGAATTCGTGGCGGTAGATGCCGCCATCGACAACGAGCCCGGCTGCGACGATCGCGGTGTAGCGGCGGGTCTTCGCCAGCAGCTGCGCATGCAGCGGGATCTCGAACGAGCCCGGCACCTCGAACACGTCGACATTGGTGATGTGACGCGCCCCGATCTCCTTCAGGAAGGAGATGCGGCACTCCTCCACCACATCGCGGTGCCAGGACGATTGTACGAAGGCAACGCGCTGCGGCTTTGCGAAGTGCGGATGCTCCGGTGCCGGCGGATTTGCCGGCGTGTCGGGAGCGCTTTCTGCTTGGGAGATTTGGACTTCAGCGTCTTGAACTTCAGTGTCTTGAACTTCAGTGTCTTGCAACATCTGATTCATGGCTTTCCTCTTTCAGGACCAGAATCAGGGCATACGGACAACGACACGAGCCCGCGCGAAAAATCGCGTTGGCT
This sequence comes from Bradyrhizobium tropiciagri, assembly GCF_001189845.1. GTDB lineage: Bacteria > Pseudomonadota > Alphaproteobacteria > Rhizobiales > Xanthobacteraceae > Bradyrhizobium > Bradyrhizobium tropiciagri. The sequence goes on along the minus strand of NZ_LFLZ01000064.1, from coordinate 25,464 downwards.
GCCGCAACCGTTCTCTTTCATCCGGACTGTAACCGTCGGCTTCGGAATTGCACCGAATCTGCTGACCCTTCTCCCGGCTTCGCGGAAGAAGGCGCTCGCGGGCTTGGGCTCATCACCCTTACCGCCGGTGGGGATTTTCGCCCCGCCCTGAGAACATCGGCACGCCCGGGATGGACGTGCCTGAGACGAAATATGACCAAACCGCGACAGCCGGGCAAGGCCTTTGGCATGGGGAAACAGCATGTCCCCATGAGCGCGCCGCGGCTCTTCCAGAGTGGTGTGAGCGCCGGAAAGGCTGATTCACGCGCGCGGCGAAGCGCCGGCAAATGGTTAACAAATCGTTTACCGATCACGAAGATTCCGATTTGTTCGCAAAATCACAAGTGTGGCGGAGATCAGCTGTGGACGATGCGCGCTTTGGCTGTGGACGGACTCGGCGTGCGGTTGCGCGGATTCCGCAAATCACATCACTTCATCGGCGTCAGGTCCAGGGGCATCCGGAAGCCCGTTTCAGGAACTGCACTCGGCCACGACGCAGTATGTCGCAAGTGCCGGCTTCCGTGTGCGTATCAAGCGATCATAAGAACAAGGTCCGAGACGGCATGTCCCTCCTCGAAAGCATTATCGATTCCCGGAACAACCCGCTTGCGGTGGTCGAGGATATCGCCACCGACAACAACTGGGCGTTCGAGCGTTCCGGCGAAGACGAGGTGACGATCGTCTCCAAGGGAGACTGGATCGATTATCAGCTCTCGTTCACCTGGATGGGTGAGATCGAGGCGCTGCATCTCGCCTGCGCCTTCGACATGAAGATGCCGCAGGCGCGCCGCGCCGAGGTGCAGCGGCTGGTCGCCGCGATCAACGAGCAATTGTGGGTCGGACATTTCGATCTGTGGACCCACACCGGCATGGTGATGCATCGTCAGGCGCTGGTGCTGCCCGGCGGCCTCACCGCCTCCACCTCGCAATGCGAGGCCATGGTGGTCAACGCGATCCATGCCTGCGAGCGCTACTATCCGGCGTTCCAGTTCGTGGTGTGGGCCGGCAAGTCGACCGCCGAGGCGATGGCCGCGGCGATGTTCGATACCGAGGGCGAAGCGTAAGGCTTCGTTCCAGCGCTTCCACATTTTCAGTGTCGTCCCGGCGAAGGCCGGGACCCATACTCCGTGACCTCGGGGCTCGCGCAAACTGCTTGTGGCTCCCGCTTCGCTTTACTAGAACCAGCTGTGGTTATGGGTCCCGGCCTTCGCCGGGACGACAAGCGGTGATACCGTGAACACAAGCAGCGCATTGACGAACACTTCCGGCACCATCGCGCTTGCGGGCGCGGGCAAGATGGGCGGCGCCATGCTGACCGGCTGGCTCGCACAGGGTCTTGCGCCCAAGCAGGTCGCGGTGATCGATCCGCATCTTTCGCCTGAGATCTCCGCGCTTGCCGCGAAGGGCGTGCGGCTCAATCCGCAGGCAACGGAGCTCGGCACGGTCGACACGCTGGTCGTCGCGGTGAAGCCGCAATCGTTCCGCGACGCCGGCGCAGCGCTGAACGCGTTGGTCGGCCCCTCGACCCTCGTGGTCTCGATCATGGCCGGTACGACCATCGCAGCGCTCGAGGAAGTTGTCGGCGGCGCGGTGGTACGGGCGATGCCGAACACGCCGGCGGCAATCGGCCGCGGCATCACGGTCGCGGTGCCGTCAAAGCGCGTCACCGCCGCGCAGCGCGCGATGACGGATGCGCTGCTGAAGGCGACCGGGCTCGTCGAATGGGTCGACGATGAGAACCTGATGGATGCAGTGACCGCGGTCTCCGGCTCCGGCCCGGCCTATATCTTCCTGCTCGCCGAGGAGCTGGCTCGCGCCGGCGTTGCGGCCGGCCTGCCCGAGCAGCTCGCGACCACGCTGGCGCGCGCGACCGTCGCCGGCTCCGGCGAGTTGCTGCACCGCTCGGATCTGCCGTCGGCGACGTTGCGGCAGAACGTCACCTCGCCCGGCGGCACCACCGCTGCCGCGCTTGAGGTGCTGATGGCGAATGACGGCCTACAGCCGCTGATGACCCGCGCCATCGCCGCCGCGACGCGACGCTCGAAGGAATTGGCGAAGTAGTTTCTCCCCTGGCCCCGTCATTTCGACGATCCGTCACCCTGAGGTGCTCACGTCAGCGAGCCTCGAAGGGTGCACGGCCCGCGGCCCATCCTTCGAGACGCGCTACGCGCTCCTCAGGATGACGTTCGAACAAGTGGATCCGACGTCCAGCGGACTCGAGCACGTTTACTGCGCCGACGTTCCGGCCAGCCGCTTATTAAAGCTCTCGACATTGATCAGGCCACGGGCGTGACGACCCTCGCCGAGCTTGCGCGCGCCCTCGAACGCCTCAACCTCGAAGCGGATCACGCGGCGCTCGACCGCGATCACCTTCGCGGTGGTGCGCACTGTGGCCCCGACAAGCGCGGCCGCGAGATGGCGGATATCGACCTCGGTCCCGACCGTGACCCAGCCGGGCTGCAACGCAGCGCGGATGGCATCGCCCGACGCCATCTCCATCTCGAGGATCATCATCGGCGTCGCATAGACCATCGGCATGCCGGGCACGAAATGCCCGACCGTGCGCTCCGGCGGCACCACCAGCATGCGTTCGGCGCTCAGGCCGATCTTGATGAAGTCGCGTGCGTCCATTGGTGCCTCAAAAAGACTGTCGTCCCGGCCTTGAGCCGGGACCCATAACCACGAATGCCCGATGTCACGAAAGCTGGAGCCCCAGCGAGCGCAACGACTGACATCGGTGGTTATGGGTCCCTGCTTTCGCAGGGACGACGCATGGAGAGATAGGGGCTATTTCTTCGCCGCAGCGGCGCGCTCGACGAACGACTTGCCGCCCTTCATCTTGTGATGCAGCGGCGCTTCGTTGATCTGGATCACAACCGCGTCGGCATCGACGCCGAGATTCTTCACAAGCGCCTGGGTGATGTCGCGCATCATGCCGAGCTTCTGCTCGTCGGTGCGGCCGGCGGCCATGCTCACGGTGATCTCAGGCATTGGAATATCTCCCTGGTTGTCGTTGACGCGCAAGCCGGTCATTTGCCGGCCTGGCGGGCGCTGCATCTTTTTGAAGATGGATGCGCGGGTCAAGCCCGCGCATGACAAGCCAGCTATCCCCAGTTCACGTCATGCCGCGCCAGCACCTCGCGAACCTTGGCGACCAGATCGGCCTCCGCGCAGGAGAACTGCGCCGGACGCGTTTCACGCCATTCCTGGTTGGACGCGATCGCCGCCGCCGCCTTGGCGCCCTCGATCAGATCCTTGATCTGCACCTCGCCGCGCGCCTTCTCGTCCGAGCCCTGGATGATCACGCAAGGCGAGTTGCGGCGGTCGGCATATTTGAGCTGGTTGCCCATGTTCTTCGGATTGCCGAGATAGAGCTCGGCGCGAATGCCGGCCTGGCGCAGCTGCGCGACCATCATCTGGTAGTCGGCGACGCGGTCACGGTCGAACACGGTGACGACCACGGGGCCGAACTCGGCCTGCGTGTCGAGCTGGCCGAGCATGGTCAGCGCGGCCTGCAGGCGCGACACGCCGATCGAGAAGCCGGTCGCCGGCACCGGCTCGCCGCGGAAGCGTGAGACCAGGCCGTCATAGCGGCCGCCGCCGCCGACCGAGCCGAACCGCACCGGGCGGCCCTTCTCGTCCTTGGTGTCGAGCAGCAACTCGACCTCGTAGACCGGGCCGGTGTAGTATTCGAGGCCGCGAACGACGGTGGGATCGATGCGGATGCGATCCGCGCCGTAGCCGGACGCCGCAACCAGCTTTGCGATTTCTTCGAGCTCGCTTACGCCGGCTTGACCAACCGCACTCTTGGCAAGATAGGTCTCGGCCGCGGCAATGGCCTCTCTCCAATCGGCGCGCTGTTGCGTGACGGCCAGAACGATATCGGCGTCCGCTGGGCTCAAATCGGCGCCCTTGGTGAAGTCGCCCTTGCCCTCTTCGCCGCCATCCCAACGCCCGGGACCAAGCAGCTTGCGAACCTCGTCGGCGGGAAACTTGTCGAGCTTGTCGATCGCGCGCAGCACGGTGAGCCTGCGGCCGGCATTCTCCTCACCGCCGAGGCCGATCGCCTCGAGCACGCCGTCGAGCACCTTGCGGTTGTTCACCTTCACGACATAGGAGCCGCGCGGAATGCCGAGCGCTTCCATCGTGTCGGCCGCCATCATGCAGATCTCGGCGTCGGCCGCCGGCGTCGCCGAGCCGACCGTGTCGGCGTCGAACTGCATGAACTGGCGGAAGCGGCCGGGACCGGGCTTCTCGTTGCGGAACACATAACCGAAACGATACGACCGATAAGGCTTCGGCAGCGCGTCGAAGTTTTCGGCGACATAGCGCGCCAGCGGCGCGGTCAAATCGTAGCGCAGCGAGATCCACTGCTCGTCATCGTCCTGGAACGAGAACACGCCCTCGTTGGGCCGGTCCTGGTCGGGCAGGAACTTGCCGAGCGCGTCGGTGTATTCCATCGCCGGCGTCTCCACCGGCTCGAAGCCGTAGAGCTCGTAGACGGCGCGGATCTTGTCGACCATCGCCCGCGTGGCATTGATCGCGGCCGGGCCGCGATCTTCCAGCCCGCGCGGCAGGCGCGCCTTCAGTTTCTGGGGTTTTTTGGGTTTCTCGGCCATCGCGGCCATTTACCAGCGGATGCGCGAGGCGGCAACCGGCACCGTCCTTGTCGCACCGTGATTCCGGGGCGGGTCGAAGACGCGAACCTCAGGTGCGCAATTGCGCACCGGGGAATCTCGAGATTCCGGGTCTGGTCCTATGGACCATCCCGGAATGACGCCTCGGCCGTCAGGCGACGTTTCTGATCCAGTTATGCGGATCGTTGGTGCGACCGTACTGGATGTCGACCAGCTTCTTGCGCAGGCCCATGGCGACCGGGCCGGCCACGCCGCCGCTGATCTGGAAATCGCCGCTCGCCGAGCACACCTTGCCGATCGGCGAGATCACGGCCGCGGTGCCGCAGGCGAACGCTTCCTTCAGCTTGCCGCTGGCGGCGTCGGCACGCCACTGCTGGATCGTGTAGGGCTCCTCGCGCACGCGCGTGCCGGCATCCTTGGCGAGCGCGATGATCGAGTCGCGGGTGATGCCGGGCAGGATGGTGCCGAGCGGCGGCGTCAGCAGCGAGCCGTCGTCGAACGCGAAGAAGATGTTCATGCCGCCGAGCTCCTCGATGTAGCGGCGCTCGACCGCATCGAGGAACACGACCTGGTCGCAGCCGCGCTCGATCGCCTCCGCCTGCGCGCGCAGGCTGGCGGCATAATTGCCGCCGCACTTGACGGCGCCGGTGCCGCCGATCGCAGCGCGCGTGTAATTCTCCGACACCCAGATCGACACCGGCGCGGGACCGCCCTTGAAGTAGGAGCCGACCGGCGATGCGATCACCGAGAAGATGTATTCCGCCGACGGCTTCACGCCGAGGAAGACCTCGCTCGCGATCATGAACGGCCGCAGATAGAGACTGCCCTCGCCGCCCGGGATCCATGCGCGATCGATCCGCACCAGCTGCTCGACCGCGTCGATGAACACGTCCTCGGGCAGCGGCGCCATCGCCATGCGTTCGGCCGAATCGTGGAAGCGGCGGGCATTGGCGTCCGGACGGAACAGGTTCACGCCGCCATCATCGCGCCGGTAAGCCTTGAGGCCTTCGAAAATCTCCTGGGCGTAGTGCAGCACCGCGCCGGCCGGATCGAGCGGGAAATTCGCGCGTGCCTCGACGCGGGCGCTGTGCCAGCCCTTGCCCTGGCTGTAGCGGACGATCGCCATGTGGTCGGTGAAGACGCGGCCGAAGCCCGGGTCCACGAGCTTCGCCGCGCGATCCTTGTCGGAGGTCGCATTCGGCGAAGGCTGGATGTCGAATTTCAAAGTCATTTTTCTTGCTTTCCGCTGTCGGAACCGGCGCCATACCGGGCGCCGGCCTGTTTCCCCCGGAGCCGTCAGGCTCGGCTGGCCCGGACTTCACCACCACCGGCCGCACGGGCCGGTTTCCATCGCCAACATGCCGTTTAGACATGCTTTTGCGGAATGCTGAAGTCCAGTATGTTTGCCGAAATGCCGCTCGACAATCGCACGGTAGTCCAATTTGCGGCCCAAACCGCCTCGCAGGCTCTTTCAGGCCGACTCAAACGCTGTCGGGAACGAAACGACCTAATGTTTCGTCGTGACAGGCAGTTTTGTAACATTGAACCCAAGATACGTCAATATGACTGACATAAATTTCTCAGGCATGGCTGCCAAGCCCGATTCGCAGGGAGATGATCACGCTCCTGCGGCGGGCGGACGCGACCTGCGCTGGGACATCATCGAGCTGTTGTTCTTCGCCTACCGCGACTTTGTCGGCGACGCCGACCAGGAGCTGGAGGCATTCGGTTTCGGCCGCGCCCACCACCGCGTCATCCACTTCGTCACCCGCTATCCCGGCCTGAAGGTCGCGGACCTGCTCGACGTCCTGCGCATCACCAAGCAATCGCTCGGGCGCGTGCTCAAGCAGCTCTTGGACGAAGGCTACATCGTGCAGAAGACCGGCAACAACGATCGCCGGCAGCGCCTGCTCTACGCGACGCCGAAGGGCGAGGCGCTGGTCGCCAAGCTCGCAGGGCTGCAGACCGACCGCATCAACCGCGCGATCGCCGGGATCGATCCGGCCGGCGTCGAGACGGTTCGCCAGTTCCTGCGCGCGATGATCGACCGCGACGATCCCGACAAGGTGCTCGAAGCGATCTTCGGCGGCGGCAAGAAAACAAGGGAGTGAACCTGGTGCAGGCTGCAACCATGATGCGCGCGCCGGTCGAGCCGGCCGACGACGCACCGCATCTCCTTCTGGTCGACGACGACCGGCGTATTCGCGACCTGCTGTCGCGCTTTCTCTCTGGCGAAGGCTATCGCGTCACGACGGCGATGAGCGCCACCGACGCGCGCGCCAAGCTGCTCGGGCTGCATTTCGACCTGCTCATCCTCGACGTGATGATGCCCGGCGAGAACGGCTTCGACCTCGCCCGCTTCATCCGCACCTCCTCCACAGTGCCGATCATCATGCTGACCGCCCGCCATGAGGCGGAGGCGCGCATCGAGGGCCTGCAGATCGGCGCCGACGACTATGTCGCCAAGCCGTTCGAGCCGCGCGAGCTGGTGCTGCGCATCGGCAATATCCTCAAGCGCACCGCGCCGCCGCAAGTCACGGTGGTCGAGCAGATCGCGTTCGGCCCCTACATCTTCCACATCGAACGCAGCGAGCTGCGCCAGGGCGAGGAGATCATCCACCTCACCGACCGCGAGCGCGAGATGCTGCGTATCCTCGCCAGCGCCCCCGGCGAGACCGTGCCGCGCGCCGAGCTGACCTCTGGCGGCACCGTCAACGAGCGCGCGGTCGACGTGCAGATCAACCGCCTGCGCCGCAAGATCGAGCACGATCCCGCCAATCCGCTGTTCCTGCAGGCGGTCCGCGGCATCGGCTATCGCCTGGTCGCCGCACCGTAAGACATCGCATGAGCACGCTCGACTCCGGCCTGACCCTGATCAAGAACGCCTCGCAGCGCGTCTCGAAGGCGAACGGCTGGATGGGCAATGCGTTCAAGAGCTGGATGCCGACCGGCCTCTACGCCCGCGCGCTGCTGATCATGATCGTGCCGATGGTGATCCTGCAGACCGTGGTGGCGTTCGTGTTCATGGAGCGGCACTGGAACACTGTGACGCGGCGCCTGTCGGCCGCGGTGGTGTCCGACATCGCCGCGCTGATCGACGTCTACAAGAATTATCCGCAGGACAAGGACCGCGCCCAGCTTCGCCACATCGCCCAGAAGCTGCAGCTTGTGGTCGACTTCCTCCCCGCCGGCGACATGCCGCCGCCGGGGCCGAAGCCGTTCTTCTCGCTGCTCGACCAGACCCTCTCGGTGCAGCTCGGCCGCCAGATCAGCCGTCCGTTCTGGATCGACACCGTCGGCAAGTCCAACCTGGTCGAGATCCGCGTGCAGCTCGACGATTCCGTGATGCGGATCTTCGCCCAGCGCAGCGCGGCCTACGCCTCCAATTCGGAGATCTTCATCTTCTGGATGCTCGGCACCTCGACGATCCTGTTGATCGTCGCCGTGCTGTTCCTGCGCAACCAGATCAAGCCGATCCTGCGGCTCGCCGACGCTGCCGAAAGCTTCGGCAAGGGCCGCGAGGCGCCGAACTTCCGGCCGCGCGGCGCGCGCGAGGTGCGGCGCGCGGCCCAGGCCTTCATCGAGATGAAGGCGCGCGTCGAGCGCTCGATCGAGCAGCGCACCGCGATGCTCGCCGGCGTGTCGCACGATTTGCGCACCATCCTGACCCGCTTCAAGCTCGAGCTCGCCCTGATCGGCGAAGGTCCCGAGATCGACGCGATGCGCAAGGACGTCGACGAGATGTCGATGATGCTGGAAGACTACCTCGCCTTCGCGCGCGGCGATTCCGGCGAGGTCGCGCAGCCGACCGACATGGCGATGGCGCTTGAGGAGCTGCGCAGCGACGCCGAGCGCCACGGCCACACCGCGACCGTCGCATTCCACGGCCTGCCCGTGGTCACGGTGAAGCCGGCCTCGTTCAAGCGCTGCCTCGCCAACCTCGTGTCCAACGCGGCGCGCCACGCCAACACGATCTCGATCACCGGCCAGCGCGACCACCGCTATCTCAACATCACCGTCGACGACGACGGCCCCGGCATCCCCGCCAACATGCGCGAGGAAGTGTTCAAGCCGTTCCTGCGACTCGACGATGCCCGCAACCAGGACGAAGGCGGCACCGGCCTCGGGCTTGCAATCGCCCGCGACATCGCCCGCTCGCATGGCGGCGATATCATGCTCGGCGAAAGCCCGATGGGCGGCCTGCGGGCGCAGGTGCGGGTACCGGTGTAGTTCGGGACGCGGTGACTACCAGCGGTAGGACAAGGTACCGATCACCTGACGCCGTTCGCCGGCATAGCAGTAGCCGGACTGGCAGGTCTGATAGCGCGTGTCGAACAGATTGGTGGCGTTGACGCGCATGGTGGCGCCGAGGAAGCGCCGGTCGAGCTTGCCCAGATCGTAATCGATCACGGCATCGAACAACGTCGTCGCCGCATTCTGGAACGTGTTCTGGTCGTTGCCGAAGTTCGTCCCGATGTAGCGGACGCCGAGGCCAAGCCCGAGCCCTTCGACCGGGACGCCGGACTGGAAGGTGTATTTGCCGAAGGCGGCGAAGGAATTCCGTGGAATGCCTGAGAGCTCGTTGCCGGTGGTATCGGGATTGCCCTGCGTGATCACGACGTTGAGATGGGTGTAGGCCGCGGTGAGATCGAATCCCTGCTTGAGCGCCAGCTTCGCCTCGAGTTCGCATCGAAACCGCGAATGTAGAAACTGTCGAACCGGGGATCATAGCCGAACGCCGTGGTCGTGACGCCGGGCGTATAATTGACGGCGTCCTTGAGCGTCTGAACGTTGCGATCCCTGAGCTCCTTCTGCGTGACGACCGAGAGCGACTGCGGCGTCTCGATCAGCGCCGTGCCGGTCTTGGTGCCGGCGGTGCTGGCGGTCGCGACGTAACCGGTCGTCGTACCGATCGCGCCGGCTAAGCCCTGCGACCGCGGAGCCTGGCTCTGAGCGGGTGCCGCAACACGACTGCGCCGGCTCGCCGCGACCGCGCGCGAAGACCTGGTGTTCTGACTTGAAGCGGCGGTACGCTTCCTTGCGGCGCCAGGCTGATCCACCGTCACTGCCGGAAGCACATTTGCATCGTTCTGCGGAGAGCTGGTTTGCACCCTGAGCGCTCGCGACGTTTGCACCAACTGGTGCAAGCATGACCGAACCAAGAAACGCTGCGTTGATCGCAGCCGTTGATCCGAGCAAGCCACGCCTGCTCGGATACGAAGCCATTCCCACCGAACGCATCCCCCAGACTGATCTTGATCGAACCGCGTGTTCGTCATTGCGCGGCATCGAATGCGGCGGACTTCTATCGGCGGGATCAGCGAAATTCCACACGCGCAAACTAGAATCGCTTGAAGCGCAACATTGGAGCGATTCAAAAACGACACGTTGTCGCAGCAACCCATCAGCACGGAGAGCAAGCAATCAGCACGAAGATGCGCGTCTTCACTCATTGCTCGCGCGCGTGATGCCCAACGATCTCTCGATGATGTTGATTGCATCCTGCAATGCTCTCGCGCGTTGCGCGGTCACGCGCGACATCTGCGATCCGCAATCCACGTCATTGCATACTGACAGCTTGCGCGAACGAGCGCGGAGACCCGTCATCCCCGCGCAAAGGCTTCGCCTTTGTCGCTGGAGGTGCGAGCCTTGCGGCGCAATTGCGCCGCTGGGCGAGCCTCGAAGGATGCACGGCCACCAGATGGGCCGTTGCCCCTTCGAGACGCGCGGAGCCTGTCATCGGGCCGCGCTTCGCGCGGACCCTATCCTCGTCATTGCGAGCGAAGCGAAGCAATCCATCGCACAGCGTACGCGGAAGCATGGATTGCTTCGTCGCTATCGCTCCTCGCAATGACGGGGTGAACAGTATCGCAGCCTCTCGGCATCAGAGGCGATGCATTCAGGCGCGCGGCCGCTACCGGAAGCGCTGCGCCTTACTTCTGCTTGGGCAGCAGGCCCTTCAGCTTTTCCATGTCCTTGATATTCATCTTCATGCCGCCGGGCATGATGATGTCACCGGGCTTCTGGTCGCTCTTGCAGGCGCCGAGCCATTTCGCCTCGATGGTCATCGTGGTGTCGCGGGAGCCGGCCGCGCCGCCCTCGGCATGCGAGGTGCTCTTCACGGTGTAGGCGGAATTGAAATCACCGACGATCTCGGCATGGCTCTGCATCGACATGCCGGCGACGCTGCACACGCTGTCGCTGACATAGCCGGTCGCGGTCTTCTGGACGTCCTGCTTGGAGCAGACTTCCTTGGCCATCGGCGAGGCCGCCGCGCTCATCTCCTTGTCGGTGGTCTCGTCGGTGCAGTGCTGCATGGTGATTTCCGGCATCGGACCGCCGGTGCGCACCATCTTCATCTCCCACAGACCGGCCTTGCGGATCGGCAGGTCGACGGCGCTTGCGGCGCCGGTGGACAGGACAAGGCAAACGGCAGAGCCAAGCAAGGCAAGCTGTCGGGTCATGCGGCTAGCTCCCGGCTGAACGATTAGGATATGGAGCGCGCTCAGTAGAGCGTGCGCACCGGCCGCTGCGCCGAGCCGTAGGGGACCCAGCGGCAGGCGAAGGAGATGTAGCCGCCCGGATAGCGTTGCACCGCAAGGAACTTGGCGACCTTGCCATAGGAGGCACAGTGATCGACGGCGAGTTGCCGGGCGTCGGTCTGGGTCGCCAGGCTATAGGCGATGATACCGCCGGTATCATTGCCCTTGAACGGCGGCACCGGCTGCATCCAGTCGGCTTGCGCCGGACCAACGGCCAGCATCCCGCAAACGGCAACCAGGCACGCGGCCAATTTCCTTCGCATCGCAGACTCCATTTCGCTTGGTGCCAACATAGAGTGCGCCGGCGACGGTGAAAAGAACGAGCCGGCAGCTAAAGGTGGACTTCTCGGCAGGTGTTGCCGCGCTGCACTTGACCTTGCCGGGGCTTCACGGCACCGTCCGCCGCATCGGATAATCGGGTGGATTCCCATGCGCAACCTGTTCAACTCCCGCAACAAACTCGGCCATAAGCTTGGTCTCGGCGCCGCAGTCCTGGTCGGCATGCTGGCTTTCGGGGGCACGGCCCAGGCGGCCAATCCGTTCGAGCTGAATTTCTGGCTGTCCGGACCGCGCTATGACGGCAATGTGGCGCCGTGCGAGAAGGCGCTGACGACCATCAGCGATCAATTCCACGAAAAGGAAGCCACCTTCTGGAATTCGCCGCTCGTGATCACCGGCTTCAGCCGGATTCACGAAACCGCATTCCGCCCTTGGCAATCCGACAATATTCCGCGCCGCTACTGCTCGGGTGACGCCATGCTGAGCGACGGCAAGGTGCGCAAGGTGCACTATTCGATCATCGAGGATGGCGGCTTTTCCGGCTTCAACCAGGGCGTCGAATGGTGCGTCGCCGGGCTTGACCGCAACTGGGCCTATAATCCGTCCTGCAAGGCCGCGCGGCCCTGATCTCCGACCGGATTGGTAAAACAGAAGCCGCCGCCATTCAGACGGCGGCTTTTGTTCTTGAAATGTTCCGGTACCCTGCTAGGCTCTGAGCGGTCGCGTGAGGGGAGCGTTTGATGCCTCGGTTGGTCACAATTTCACGATTTCTGATTTCGATTGCCTTTGTTCTCAGCGGAGCGGTGGGGGCCTCAGCCCAGGATCGCCGCCAGAATGCGCCGGGCGAGTTCGATTTCTACGTGCTGTCACTGTCCTGGTCGCCGTCGTTCTGCGAGGCGGCGAGCGAGCGCGGCAACAACGGACGCGGCACGCAGGCGCAATGCGGCGGACGGCCCTACTCCTTCGTGGTGCACGGCCTGTGGCCGCAATATGAGCGCGGCTTTCCGGAATACTGCCAGCGCCCCTCGCCGCGGCTCGCGCGCAACATCATGACCTCGATGCTCGACCTGATGCCGGCACCCGGACTGATCTACAACGAGTGGGACAAGCACGGCACCTGCTCCGGCCTCGGCGAGCGCGCCTATTTCGAAGCCATCCGCAAGGCCCGCGCCGCGGTGAAGATCCCCGAGGAATTCCTGCAATTGTCGGAGCCGAAGACGGTCGCGCCGGAGGAGCTGGAGACGGCGTTCATCAAGGCCAATCCGGGGCTCAGCAACTCGGCGATCTCGGTGACCTGCGACAGCAAGCGGCTCAGCGAAGTGCGGATCTGCCTCAGCAAGGATCTGCAATTCCGGTCCTGCGAGGAAATCGATCGGCGCTCCTGCCGCCGCGATCAGGTGCTGATGCCGCCGGTTCGCGGCGGCTGAAGCCTTGCTCCACGTCATCGCCGGGCGGACCCGCGTCGTCGCGCGGAGCGTCCGGCCGTCGATGCCGTCACGAAACCGCCGGGACGAGGCGCAGATCTCCGGGAGGTGGCGACGCCAAAGCTTCGCCGAGCTCAGACGTTAACTCCGCGGAAGCTTGAGCGAAGGCCGGACAGGTCGCGCATGAAGAAGTACAACATGCGCTCCCTCAGGAGCGCAGCGCGATAACAGCATGAACTACCGTCACGCCTTTCATGCCGGCAGCTTTGCCGACGTCATCAAGCACATCGTGCTGGTGCGCATGCTCACCTATCTGCAGGAGAAGCAGGCGCCGTTCCGCGTCATCGACACCCATGCCGGCGCCGGCCTCTATGATTTGACGTCGAGCGAAGCGCAGCGCGGCGGTGAATGGCTCACCGGCATCGCGCGACTGATGCAGGCACGGCTCTCCGACAAGGCGTTGCCCTTGATCGGGCCCTATCTCGACATCGTCAGGGCATTCAATCCGAGAGGCGAATTGAAAACCTATCCGGGATCGCCGCTGATCGCGCGGGCGCTGCTGCGTCCGCAAGATCGTCTGACGGCGTGCGAGCTCGAGGCTGGCGCGCGCAAGCAGTTGATCGATGCATTGCGCCGCGACGCGCAGGCGCGCGTCGTCGATCTCGACGGCTGGATGGCGCTGCCCGCATTCGTGCCGCCGAACGAGCGGCGCGGCCTTGTGCTGATCGATCCGCCGTTCGAAGCGAAGGATGAGTTCGAGCGGCTGGCCAGTGCTTTTACGGAAGCGTATGCGAAGTGGCCGACCGGCGCGTACCTTTTGTGGTACCCCGTAAAATCCCGGAGAGCCACCGACGACCTCGCGCGCAGCGTGGCCGCTGCAACAGCAAGCAGCCGGCCTGCAGGCAAATGCTTGCGCTTGGAATTCAGTGTGGCGCCGCAAGAAGCCGACGCAGGCCTCGTTTCCACCGGCCTTTTGATAGTGAATCCGCCGTGGACGCTGGCGAACGAGCTGAAGATCATCCTGCCCGAACTCGAGAAGCCGCTTGGTCAGGGCGGCGCGGCACGCTTCAGACTCGAGACGCCTAAACCTTGATCGGTAGCACCCACTGAAAAGTTCGATTTTGAGCATAGGCAATTTGCGCGGAACCGTATTATGCTCATCCTGTTACGACTGGCTTTACGTTCCGCTTCCGCGAATGGTTGCGGCGGAGTGACAAGGCCGAAATAAAATCCAGGCAGACCGGCGGCGTGACGCCGGCCTGTTCAGGTGGCCAAGCTTCCGACAAGCGAATGTCGGTCAACCGCTGCGCGGCGTGCGCGTAGCGGTGGAGCAATACGGGGGAGGAGTTTCCCGATGGCCATGACTGGGACAGTCAAGTTCTTCAACGGAGAGCGTGGCTACGGCTTCATCAAGCCTGATGATGGCGGCCGCGATGTGTTCGTTCACATCACAGCTGTCGAGCGTGCAGGATTGAAGGACCTGACTGAAGGACAGCGCATTACGTTCGAGGTTGAACCGGACAAGAAGGGCAAGGGCCCGAAAGCCGTCAACCTGGTGGTTTCATGACGAGCCCTCGCGATGCGCGGCTCGTTCTGAACGGCGAATGAAGCGTTGCGTGTGATTTGATTGCCGGGCGCGTGGCTCGCGCTCGCTGCATGACCACCTGCATGATGCGGACGCGACTGACGGTGCCCGCACATCAGATGCGTGCGGCCGACCGGCTGGCTGCGCTGATGCCGCGGCGTTGACGCTGCCGCGCGCGATCTCGCCCTGACCTGCGCAAAGAAAAACCCGGCCGCGCGAGGCGCGACCGGGAGTTGAGATCAGACGTTTTCTTGTTCTCAGAAGTGATAGTTGATGCCGGCGCGAACCAGGCTGAAGCTGTAGCCGTTCGACGCACCGCCGGTGATCGTGAAGTTGCTGTTGGCGAGATCGACGTAGAGATATTCGATCTTGGCGCTCCAATGCGGGGCGAAGCCCATCTCGGCGCCGGCGCCGACGGTGAAGCCCGCATTGGTGTGGCTCTCCGTCATGCCGAAGGTCTCGCCGCGCAGTTCGCCGAAGGCGAGACCGCCGGTCGCGTAGAACAGCACGTTGTTGACCGCATAGCCGGCGCGGCCGCGCACCGTGCCGAACCACGGGTTGGAGAATTTCCAGGGCGCGAACCGGTCGTCGGCCGTGGTGCCCTGGATATCGGCCTCGAAACCGAACACCCAGGGTGAGCCGTTCTGGAAATTGTAGCCGGCCTGCACGCCGCCGACGAAACCGGACGGCTTGGTCGGGTTGTTCTCGACCGAACCCCAGCCGTAGCCGACGTTGCCGCCGAGATAGGGGCCTGCCCAGCTATAGGCATTGAGCGGCTGATACACGGTGTAGGGCGAGCCGTAGTTGAGGTCGGCCGACGCCGCCGAGGTCGTCCAGCCTGCGACGATCAGTGCCAGCGCACGCGCAACCAACCGGGTCATAGCTACTCTCCACCACGCAACTGCCGCAGCCCGCTGGCCCCTCGGCCAGCGTGGTTACGGAATTCCACTTTTTTCGCTAAGGTTTATCGAGAGTTTTAAGTTAAAGGGCTGTTAAGCCCGGTTACCGGCCTGCTCATCAGTCTTAACAATGTGTTACCCGCCGGCTGCGGCGCCGACGCAGGGTCGGTAACCTGCTGCGATCGGGACTGTTTTCCGGTGCCGCCAACGCTGGCGAGCGGTCTCCCAAGCGCTTAGTTTACGGCTCATGGTTCACGATTCTCCCGAGCGCCCGGCGCCGGCCGCCAAGCCTGATTCCAAGCCACGGCGCGGTTCTAAGTCCGACCTGACGCAGGACAACCTGACAAGGGCCGACCTGACGCTCGACACAAGCGATGTCGATCCCGAGACCTCCGCCGCCGAGGAGGAGGATGACGCGCGCCTGCCCGAGGCTGCCGAGGACGCCACCGAGGCGGTCGCCGAGGGGACGCTCTCGGTCGGGCACGCTGCGATCGAGAACGCGGTCCGTCTCGCCCCGACCTCGCCCGGCGTCTACCGCATGCTCAATGCCGCCAACGACGTGCTCTATGTCGGCAAGGCGAAGAACGTCAAAAAGCGGCTGTCGTCCTATGCGCGCGCCAACGCGCCGCTGCCGGCGCGGATCCTGCGCATGATCGCGGCGACCACGCATGTCGAGATCGTCTCGACCATGACCGAGACCGAAGCGCTGCTGCTCGAAGCCAATCTGATCAAGCAGCTCCGCCCGCGCTTCAATGTGCAGCTGCGCGACGACAAGTCGTTTCCTTATATTCTGATATCTGGCGACCATTGGGCGCCGCAGATCCTCAAGCATCGCGGCGCGCAGTCGCGGCCCGGCCGCTATTTCGGCCCGTTCGCCAATGCAGGCGCGGTCAACCGCACCATCACGGCGCTGCAGCGCGCGTTCCTGATCCGCTCCTGCACCGACGGCTTCTTCGAAAGCCGCAGCCGGCCCTGCCTGCTCTATCAGATCAAGCGATGCGCCGGCCCCTGCACGCGCGAGATCGATTTCCCCGGCTATAGCGAGCTGGTGCGCGAGGCGACCGAATTCCTGTCGGGCCGCAGCCACGCGGTGAAGGAATTGCTCGCGGCCGAGATGGAGAAGGCTTCCGGCGAGCTCGAATTCGAGACCGCGGCGCTATACCGCGACCGCCTCGCGGCGCTGTCGGCGATCCAATCGCAGCAGGGCATCAATCCGCGCACGGTCGAAGAGGCCGACGTGTTCGCGATCCACCAGGAAGGCGGCTATTCCTGTGTTGAGGTGTTCTTCTTCCGCACCGGCCAGAACTGGGGCAACCGCGCCTATTTCCCGAAAGCCGAGAAGAGTTTTACGCCCGAGGAGGTGCTGTCCTCCTTCCTCGCGCAATTCTACGACGACAAGCCGCCGCCGAAGCTGATCCTGCTGTCGCACGAGATCGAGGAAAGCGCGCTGCTCGCCGACGCGCTGTCGGTGAAGGCCGGATCCAAGGTCGAGGTCTCCGTGCCCAAGCGCGGCGAGAAGAAGGAGTTGATCGGCCACGCGCTCACCAATGCGCGCGAGGCGCTCGGCCGCAAGCTCGCCGATACCGCGACGCAGAGCCGGCTGCTGGAAGGCATGGTCACGACGCTCGGCCTGCCGCACACACTGCGGCGCATCGAGGTCTACGACAACAGCCACATCCAGGGCACCAACGCGGTCGGCGCGATGATCGTGGCGGGACCCGACGGTTTCATGAAGAACCAGTACCGCAAGTTCAACATCAAGTCCGAAGGGCTGACGCCCGGCGACGACTACGGGATGATGCGCGAGGTGCTGGAGCGTCGCTTCAAGCGTCTCCTGAAGCCACCGGAGGGCGAGGCTGCCAAGGTCGACGATAAGGCCGACGACGAGGCGTTCCCGCAATGGCCCGACCTCGTCATCATCGACGGCGGCCGTGGGCAGCTCAACGCGGTCAGGGAGATTTTCGCGAATCTCGGACTGACCGGGGTCTCGCTGATGGCGGTCGCCAAGGGGCCGGAGCGCGATGCCGGGCGGGAAACCCTGTTCATGCCGGACCGCGAGGCCATCAAGCTGGAGCCGCGCGACCCGGTGCTGTATTTCATCCAGCGGCTGCGCGACGAGGCCCACCGCTTCGTGATCGGCTCGCACCGCAAGCTGCGCAAGAAGGACATCCGGGAAGCCGGCCTGCAGGAGATCCCGGGCATCGGCCCGTCGCGCAAACGTGCCTTGCTGCACCACTTCGGAACGCTCAAGGAGATCGAGCGGGCCTCGATCGCCGACCTCGGCAAGGTTCCCGGCGTCAGCGCCGAGAGCGCCCGCAAGATTTTCGAGTTTTTCCACGCCCAGCCGGGTTAAACCAAAGGCGAGTCATCAGGGCGTCGCCTGCGACACGGCATCTAGGGCATGATGCTGAAAGCATGGGCCAAGGTTACGAAAAGGTCATGCTTAAACAACGAGCTAAGGCGCCATGACGATTCCGCGTAATCTCGGCGCGCTTTGGCGCCCGCACGGTTGACCTTCTCGCTTCAGCGGTATTGGTAGAACGGATGAACATCGCCACGACCCGGGGACAGACCAAGACCATGTCCCTCCCGAATATCCTGACCTACGCCCGGATCGCCGCCATTCCGGTGGTGATCGGCTGCGTCTACTGGCAGTCGATCCTGGACGGCCCGCTGTGGCTGCGCTGGGTGGCGCTTGCCGTGTTCATTGCGGCGGGGATCACCGACTATCTCGACGGCTATTACGCCCGGATGTGGGACCAGCAATCCGCCTTCGGCCGGATGCTCGATCCGATCGCCGACAAGCTGCTGGTCGCCTCGAGCCTCTTGATGCTGGCCGCCGACAATTCGATCCACGGCTGGACGCTGTGGGCGGCGATCGTGATCCTGTGCCGCGAGATCCTGGTCTCGGGCCTGCGCGAATATCTCGCCGGCTTGCGGGTCAGCGTACCCGTCACCAAGCTCGCGAAATGGAAGACGACGATCCAGCTGGTGGCGATCGGCTTTTTGATCGCCGGCGAAGCGGGCGAGCAGGTCTTCCCGGCAACCACCCTGATCGGTATCGTGCTGCTGTGGATGTCGGCGATCTTCACGATCTATACCGGCTGGGATTACTTCCGCGCCGGCATCCATCACCTCATCAAGGAGGATGAGGGATGAAGCTGAAATATTTCGCCTGGGTACGTGAACGCGTCGGCAAGGCCGAGGAGACCGTCGAGCCGCCTGCAGAGGTGCGCACCGTCGGCGACCTGATCGGCTGGCTGACCGCGCGCGACGATGCCTATGCTTACGCGTTCGAGAAGCCCACGGTGATCCGCGCCGCGATCGACCACGCCCATGTCAAGCAGGATGCGGCCATCATCGGCGCCCGCGAGATCGCGTTCTTCCCGCCGATGACCGGCGGCTAAGAAGAGCGTTTTCAAGCGAAGTGGATACCGGTTCGCGTGAAGAAAACGCGTCAAACAAAGAAGTAATCATGTCCGTCGCTGCGACCATCCGTATCCAGGAAGCCGACTTCGATGTCGCGCAGGAGATCGCGGCGCTGAGCAAGGGCCGCACCGATGTCGGTGCGGTCGTCAGCTTCAGCGGCATCTGCCGCGGCAGCGAACAGGGCGAGCCGATCGCCGCGCTGATACTCGAACATTATCCCGGCATGGCGGAAGCCGAGATCACGCGCCACGCCGACGAGGCGCTGTCGCGCTGGCCGTTGCAGGGCCTCACCATCATCCATCGCTTCGGCCGCATCGCGCCGGGCGAGAACATCGTGCTGGTCGTCACCGCCTCGGCGCACCGGCAGGCCGCGTTCGAGGCAGCCGAGTTCCTGATGGATTATCTGAAGACCAACGCGCCGTTCTGGAAGCGCGAGGAAAGTGCGCGCGGCACGAACTGGATCGAGGCGCGCGACCACGACGACGCGGCCGCCGCGCGCTGGACCAAATCCTGATGGCCAAGCGCAGCAAAGTGCCGGCCAAAGTGCCGGCAAAGCGCAGCCCAGCCGCGCCGAAAGCACCGAAGGTCGGCGCCGGCGAGCTTCACACCCTGTTCGATTTCCTGCGCTACGCGGTCAGCCGCTTCAACGCGGCAAAGCTGGTGTTCGCGCACGGCACCACCGATCCGGTGGCCGAGGCCGCGTTCCTGATCTCTGAGACGCTGCATTTGCATCCCGATCAGTTCGAGAATTTCGCGACCGCGCGCGTGACGCTTGCCGAAGGCAAGCAGATCCTCGATTTGATCGAGCGGCGGATCGCGACGCGCAAGCCGGCCGCCTATCTCGTCAACAAGGTCTATATGCGCGGCCTGCCGTTCTATGTCGACGAACGCACCATCGTGCCGCGCTCCTTCATCGGCGAATTGCTGGATTCGCATTTCGGCGGCGACGAGGACGGCACCTCGCTGATCGGCGATCCCGCGGAGGTCGAAAGCGTGCTCGACCTCTGCACCGGTTCCGGCTGCCTTGCGATTCTGGCGGCCCGGCATTTCGCCAATGCCACCGTCGATGCCGTCGATATTTCAAAGGATGCGCTCGAGGTCGCCGCGCGCAACGTCGCCGACCACGGCCTCGACGACCGCCTGACGCTCCATCGCGGCGATCTGTTCAAGCCGCTCGGCGACAGCAGCTACGACCTCATCATCTCGAATCCGCCCTATGTCGACGCTGAAGGCATGGCGGCATTGCCGCGCGAGTGCCGCGCCGAGCCGAAGATCGCGTTCGACGGCGGCGCTGACGGGCTCGACATCGTCCGCCGGCTGCTTGATGAGGCCAAGCAACATCTGACCCCGCAGGGCGGGCTGCTCTGCGAGATCGGCCGCGGCCGCGACAATCTGGAGGCCGCCTACCCGAACCTGCCGCTGCTCTGGCTCGACACCGAGGACTCCGAGGGCGAGGTGTTCTGGATCGCCGCCGCCGACCTCTGAGCGGCTCGGCGCGGGCCGATCCGGAGCAATGCGGAGCCGGACAGCGGGACCGGATCGGGCGAAGCGAAAATCGTGTGCAGTTCCAGCCGGTTCCGAAGATCGCAGGCCCGTCGAATCAACAATGGTGCTAAGCTTGCGCGCCGGGGATGTTCGGACGGAGGGCGCGGGCGCGCGACATGATTCGCATTTCGACGATCTTCATCGCCATCTGCATGGTGCTGGTCGCAGCTCGCTCGGCTTCGTCCTGTATTCGGTGGCGGGCATCAGCGGATCGGAATCGGCGATCGTGGCGCTCACCGCCCTCACCTGCCTGATCCTCTACAACGCCGTCTCGATGCGGTTGCGCGACCGCAGCGATGTCGGCGGCCAGATCGCGGATCTGTCGCGCGGCACCGCCGACCTCGCCCGCCAGGTCGCCGAATTCGGCCGCCGGCTGGCCGCGGTCGAGGGCCGGATCGCTTCGGCCAACTCCACCGGCGCCGACCGCATGCAGGGCATGGCCGGCGAGATCAACGAGCTTGGCGGACTGGTGCGGCAGCTCGCGGCATCCGTCGCCCATCATGAGGATCTGCTGGCAGCGACGCCCGTGGCGCAGCCGGTCGCCTCGCCGCGCGAAGATCTGCTGCAACCGGTGGTACCGGCCCCGACCGTCGTGTTCGCACCGCCGCCGCCCGTTGCGCCTCCGCCGCCGATCTCACGCAGCCAGGCCCAGCTCGTTGCCGCGATCAGGCATGCGATCGACGAGAACCGGCTCGACATCTACCTGCAGCCGATGGTGACGCTGCCGCAGCGCAAGGTGCGCTATTACGAGGCGGTGACGCGGCTGCGCGACGAGCGCGACCAGGTGCTTGCCGCCGACGATTTCATCGAGGCCGCCGAGGCCGGCGGCCTGATCGGCCGCATCGATCACATGGTGATGCTTCGCTGCGTCCAGGTGCTGCGCCGCCTGATGATCCGCAGCAAGGATGTCGGCGTGTTCTGCAACGTGTCGGCGGCGACGCTGGCCAGTCCCGAGCATTTCACCCAGTGCCTCGACTTCCTCGAGGCCAACCGCGCGCTGGCGCCGTCCTTCGTGCTCGAGTTCAAGCAGGCGACCTTCCGCAATCTCGGCCCGGTCGAAAGCGAGAACCTCGCTGCGCTGTCGCAGCGTGGCTACCGGTTCTCGATCGACCATGTCAGCGACCTCCGCCTCGAACCGCGCGAGCTCGCCGATCGCGGCGTCCGCTTCATCAAGGTGCCGGCGGCACTGCTGCTCGACACCAGGCAGAGCGCGACGTCGGATATCCATCCGTCCGATCTGTCCGACCTGCTCGGCCGCTTCGGCATCGACCTGATCGCCGAACGGATCGAGGGCGAGCGCTCGGTGGTCGACCTGCTCGACTACGATGTCCGGTTCGGCCAGGGCTTCCTGTTCGCGCCGCCGCGGCCGTTGCGGCCGGAAGGGGCATCTGCTACCGCCGAAACTCCGCAGGCCAAACCCCAGGACCTCAATGGCGCCGGCACTTCAGCACCTGTCTCCAGCCCAACAGCGCCGCCGCGCGCAACCGGCAGCGCCGCGCTGGCGCGCCGCGCGCTCGGTCCGAACTAGTCAACGGCCAGCATCATGACGTCACTGCGCTTCGTGGAGCAATTGCGCGACCTTGTCGGCGATGTCGACGTCGTGCTGTCGGACATCTGGGGCGTCGTGCACAACGGGCTCGAGTCCTTTCCCGAGGCCTGCGAGGCCCTGCACACGTTCCGCCAGCGCGGCGGCACGGTCATCCTGATCACCAACGCGCCGCGGCCGGCCGACTCCGTGCAGCGCCAGCTGCGCAAGCTCGGCGTTGCGGATGAGACCTATGACGCGATCGTCTCCTCCGGCGACCTGACGCGGCACTTCGTGGCCGACCATCCCGGCCAGAAGATCTTCTGGATCGGCCCCGAGCGCGACAGCTCGATCCATCGCGGCCTCGACGCCACCATGGTGCCGCTGGAGCAGGCGGACTACATCATCTGCACCGGCCTGTTCGACGACGAGACCGAATCCGCCGAGGACTATCGCGACACGCTGCTGAAAGCGCTCGAACGCAAGCTCACGCTGGTGTGCGCCAATCCGGACATCGTGGTCGAGCGCGGCGACCGGCTGATCTATTGCGCCGGCGCGGTCGCCGAACTCTATCGCGAGCTCGGCGGCGAGGTGATCTTCTATGGCAAGCCGCACCGGCCGATCTACGAGCGTGCCATGGCGCTGGCCACCGAACGCCGCGGACATCCGACCGAACTCGGCCGCGTGCTCGCGATCGGCGATTCCGTGCGCACCGATCTCGCCGGCGCCCTTGGCTTCGGCATCGATCTCTTGTTCGTCACCCGCGGCATCCATTCCGAACAGTTCGAAGGCATCGAGCAGCTCGATCCGGCCTCGATCAAGGAATTGTTCGGCCATCCGCCGCGCGCGCTGATGCGCGAGCTGAAGTGGTAGCGGCGAGCGCTGTTGCGCTCCCTCGCCCCGCCCTCTTGTCCGCCGAAGCCCGCCTTCGGGCGAAGGCGGATGCGCGGAGAGGGTTGGGGTGAGGGGCTGCTTCCACGAGTTGTGAAGGTCGAGGGACCTGTACCCCCTCACCCGGATCGCATCTTCGCTCCGCTGCATGCGATCCGACCTCTCCCCGCAGGCGGGGCGAGGCGAGGACGGCGCGCTGCCAGAATATCGAAAACAACCCCATGCAAAGGAGCCGGCGGCGCCGGTGTTCGACCAGGCAACTTGACACGTCGGGCAACTCAGGAATATTCTTCTAATATTCCGAAATCGCGTCCTCTCGCCTTAACCGTCAAGACGTAAATGCCCGGGACTAGCCCGGGCATGACGTGAATTTTGGTAGATGCGATGGACGAGCGTCTTACGCCGTCGCCATGTCCGGGAAGACCGCCTCGATCTTGGTCTTCAGCGTCGCCGCGTTGAACGGCTTGACGATGTAGTTGTTGACGCCGGCCTTCTTGGCCGCGATCACGTTCTCGGTCTTGGACTCCGCCGTGATCATGATGAAGGGCGTGGTCGCCAGATTGGGATCGGCACGGACTTCCTTGAGCAGGTCGTAGCCGGTCATCGGCTCCATATTCCAGTCGGAAATCACCAGGCCATACTTCTTGCCGCGCATCTTGTTCAGCGCCGCGGAGCCATCGGAGGCATCGTCGATATTTTCGAATCCAAGCTGCTTGAGAAGATTCCGGATGATGCGGATCATGGTGCTGTAATCATCAACCACCAGAACCGGCATGGACAAATCAACCGCCATCTTTTCCCCCAAAACGCCTGACGCAACTTGGCTTCTGCACGAACGCAGGTTTCCGGCAACGAGTAACAGCTGGCATTAAACAGCGCGTTAACCGGCTGAATCCGGATTGTTACGGATTTGACGCGATTTTCGGCAAGCTTGACTTCCACGCCGCCGCCGCGTCACGGTCCGGCCCGCAACAATCATGCTTAAGAATCCTTGAAGAATACCTGACATGAGCACCGGCTTTACCGTTATCCGCGACAACACCCCCGAAAGCGCCATCCCGAAGGGCGCCGTGGTCGCGATGGGAAATTTCGACGGCGTGCATCTCGGTCACCGCGCCGTGATCGGTGCGGCGCTGGCGATGGGCAGAGCGCGCGGCGTGCCCGCGCTCGCCGTGACCTTCGAGCCGCATCCGCGCAAATTCTTCAGCCCGAACACCCCGCAATTCCGCCTCACGGACGAGACCAACAAGCTGCGGCTGCTCGCGGCCACCGGGCTCGCCGGTGCCGTCGTCATGACCTTCGACAAGGCGCGCGCCGGGACCACGGCACAGGATTTCATTCACCATGACCTGATCCGCCGGCTCGGCATCAGCGGGATCGCGGTCGGCTACGACTTCCATTTCGGCAAGGGCCGGGTCGGCTCGCCGAGCCTGCTCGTCAGCGAAGCACCGCGGCTCGGCATCGAGGTCGATGTGCAGGCCCATGTCGACATCGAGGAGCGCCCGGTCTCCTCCAGCGCGATCCGCATGGCGCTCGCCGAGGGCGAGGTTACCGATGCCACCACGATGCTGGGCGGGCCGTGGTTCGTCACCGGCAAGGTGATCCACGGCGAGAAGCGCGGCCGCGACCTCGGCTATCCCACCGCCAATATCCGCCTCGACAAGCATTGCGGTTTGAAGCACGGCATCTATGCGGTGCGCGTCGGCAAGGCACAGGGCAACGACACGGCGCGGTTCGACGGCGTCGCAAGCTTCGGGCGCCGGCCGACCTTCGACAACGGCGCGCCGCTGCTCGAAGTGTTCCTGTTCGACTTCAAGGGCGATCTGTACGACACGGTCCTCGATGTCGCATTCATCGGTTTCATTCGTGAAGAGCTGAAATTCGACACCATCGAGGCGTTGATACGCCAGATGGATGACGACAGCGCCAAGGCACGCGCGCAACTCGCCGCCGCGCCGGACGCGTTCCCGCAGCTCGGAGCGATTGATTGAAGACAGAAAAAGAGAAAATGCTGGCGGGCGAGCTCTATCGCCCGGATGCGGAGCTTGCCGCCGACCATACCGCGGCGGAACATTGGATGGCGCGCTACAACGCATCGGGCGCGTCCTCCGCGGGCGAATTGCACGCGCTGCTCGCCGAGCGCTTCCGAAAGGTCGGCAAGGGCGCCGTGATCCGCCCGCCGTTCTTCTGCGACTATGGCAGCAATATCAGCCTCGGCGACGGCGTGTTCCTCAACTTCAACTGCGTCATCCTCGACGTGGTCACGGTCGTGATCGGCGATCGCACCCAGATCGGACCCGCGGTGCAGATCTATACCGCCGACCACCCGCGCGATGCCGAAACCCGGCGCGCGGGGCTGGAATTCGGCCGCCCGATCCGGATCGGTAGCGACGTCTGGATCGGCGGCGGCGCCATCATCCTGCCCGGCGTCACGATCGGCGACGGCGCCCTGGTCGGAGCCGGCAGCGTGGTGACGCGGGACGTCGCGGCCGGCACCATCGTGGCCGGAAATCCGGCCCGGCGGCGGCAACCCAGCGCGGGCTGAGGTTAGGCTAAATCAGTTTGACCGCGGGTTCGGTCCACCTCTCCCCGGCGGGGAGAGGTCGGCGCGCAGCGCCGGGTGAGGGCTCTCGTTCTCTCGATAGACCGCAACCCCTCACCCGATTTGC
>NZ_LFLZ01000063.1 GCF_001189845.1 Bradyrhizobium tropiciagri | reverse complement strand
ATCGTTAGATGCGTTTCGGGTGAGGGGGAGTTTCCGCGAATCTAGCTGTCGCCGCTTATGCGGAGACAGCCCCTCACCCCAACCCTCTCCCCGTAAGGACGGGGAGAGGGAGCGCACCATCGCCATCCGCTTCGATCTGACCTGCTCTAGGAAAGGTGTCTCGCCATGATCGACAAGGGCCCCGTTCTGCTCGACATCACCGACGGCATCGCGCGGTTGCGGCTCAACCGTCCCGATGCGGCCAACGGCATGAGCGCCGAGCTCTTGAGCGCGCTGTGCGACGCCATCATGGTCTGCCACGGCCATCCGGATCTGCGCGTCGTGCTGCTGAGCGGCGAGGGCGCCAATTTCTGCGCGGGCGGCGATGTCCGCGCGTTTGCCTCCAAGGGCCAGAAGCTGCCGGACTATATCCGGCAGGCCACCGCCTATCTGCAGAATGCGGTAACCGGGTTGCTGAGGCTGGATGCGCCTGTCATCGCCTCGGTGCAGGGCTTTGCCGCGGGCGGCGGCGGCTTCGGCCTGGTCTGCGCCTCCGACATCGTGATCGCGGCGGAGTCGGCAAAGTTCCTCGCCGGTGCGACGCGGGTGGCGATGGCGCCCGATGCCGGCGTCTCCGTCACGCTGTCGCGGCTGGTGGGGTTGCGGCGGGCGATGTCGATCCTGTTGACCAACCCGGTGATCCCGGCGGCCGAAGCGTTGCAGATGGGCATCGTCACCAAGGTGGTGCCCGATGCCGAGCTTGCCGACGCTTCGCTGGCGCTGGCGCGCGAGCTTGCGGCCGGTGCGCCGAAGGCGCTGGCGGCGACCAAGCGGCTGGTCTGGGCCGGCACCGGCACCAGCATCGAGCAGTGCCTGTCGGAAGAGGCGCGCACCGTCGCCGAACTCTCGGGAATGGCCGATGCCCGCGAAGGGCTCGCCGCCGTGATCGAACGGCGCAAGCCAGTTTTCACGGGACGCTGAGAAGTGGCGGGCACCTTGCCATTCGGGCGTCTCGATGGTCGCCGCGCCTTCGTCTCCGGAGGCGCGCGCGGCATTGGTGCCGCGATCGTCCGTAGCTTTGCCGCGCGGCGCTGGGTCGTGATCGCCGATCTCGATGTGGCCGCGGCCTCGGAACTCGCGCGCGAGACGGGGGCTCACGTCGCAGGGCTCGACGTCAGCGATGCGACGGCGGTGCAAACCGTGATGGCGCAGGACGGCCCGTTCGACATCGTCGTCAACAATGCCGGCATCGACCAGCACGCCTTCTTCACCGATACCAGTGTCGAAGATTGGTCCCGTCTGATCGCAGTCAATCTCACCTCGGTCTTGGCCTGCACCCACGCCGCGCTGCCGGCGATGCAGGCGGCGCGCTTCGGCCGCATCATCAATGTTACGTCTGAGGCGGCGCGGCTCGGCTCCAGGGGCGGCGCGGTCTATTCCGCGGCCAAGGGCGGCGTGATCTCCTTCACCCGCAGCATCGCGCGCGAGAATGCGCGCTATGGCATCACCGCGAATGCGATCGCGCCGGGACCGATCCGCACGCCGATGCTGGAGCAGGCGGTCGCGAAAGGCGGCGACAAGATCCTGCAGGCGATGACCGGCGCGACGCTGCTCGGCCGCCTCGGTGAGCCCGAGGAGGTCGCGGCCGCCGCGCTGTTCCTGGCCTCCGATCAGGCCGCCTATATCACCGGCGAGACGCTCGGCGTGTCCGGCGGCATGGGCATCGGCGGCTGAGATGGACAGCGCGGGCAACGATACCGCACACGTCCCGGTCGATCGCGCAATCGAGCGCTTGCGTGCGATTTATCGCGGCTGGACCCGTGACACCACCGTGGCGCAAATGCGCAGCGATTGGGACGAAGCCTTTGCCGGCTGCCCGGTGCCGGTGACGTGCCAGCCGGTCTCCACTGGTGGCGTCGACGGCGAATGGCTCGTACCGTCAGGCGCGGCGCGCGACAAGGCGATGCTCTATTTTCACGGCGGCGGCTTCCGCATCGGCTCGGTCGCCTCGCATCGCGACCTGGCCGGGCGGATCGCGGATGCATCGGGCTGCCGCGTGCTCTCGATCAACTACCGGCTCGCGCCGGAGCATCGCTTTCCCGCCGCGCTGGACGATGCGCTGGCTGCCTATCAGTACCTGTGCGATCAGGGATTACGCCCGGCGGACATCGCCCTCGCCGGGGACTCGGCCGGCGGCAACCTCGTGCTCGCTGCGATGCTGGCGGCGCGCGACCGCGGCCTGCCGCTTCCCGCGGCGGGCGCGCTGATGTCGCCCTGGACGGATCTCGCCGCAACCGGTGCAAGTTACGAGAGCCGGGCCGAGGCCGATCCGATCCATCAGCGTGCGATGATCCTGGCGCTCGCCAGGAACTACGTCGGCAAGGACGGCGATGTCAGTGATCCGCTGGCCTCGCCGCTTTATGCCGATCTCACCGGACTGCCGCCGCTGCTGGTGCAGGTCGGCGATCGCGAAACCGTGCGCGACGACTCAACGGAGCTGGTTGCAAAGGCGAAGGCCGTCGGCGTCGACGTCGAACTCCAGGTCTGGGACGGCATGATTCACGTCTTCCAGATGTTCCCCGAGATTCCGCAGGCGCGAGAGGCGATCGCATCCATCGCAGATTTTCTGCGCAACCATCTTCACATCGGCCATGAGAGGGCGCCACAATGAACGTCATGACCTCGGATCCGCGCCAGCATACCGAAGCCGAATTCCATTTCTCGGAGCCGCCCAATCTGCCCGAGGAGCTGCGCATGCTGCGTGAGCAGGTGCGTCGATTCGTCGAGAAGGAAGTGGTGCCGCATGCCGAGGCGTGGGAGCGCGACGGCAAGATCCCGCGCGAGATCTATCGCCGCATGGGCGCGCTCGGCTTCCTCGGCATGCGCCACGCGGCCGAGTATGGCGGCACCGACATGGGGCCGCTGGCCTCGATGGTGTTCGCCGAGGAACTCGGGCGCTCGAGCTTCGGCGGCTTTACCTCGTCGATCCTCGTGCACACCGACATGTCGGCGGTGCACATCAGCCTGCGCGGCACGCCGGAGCAGAAGCAGAAGTATCTGCCGGCGATTATCCGCGGCGAGACGGTCTGCTCGATCGCGGTGACCGAGCCCGATGCCGGCTCCGATGTCGCGGGCCTCAAGACGCGCGCGCGGCGCGATGGTGATGTCTGGGTGATCAACGGCGCCAAGATGTTCATCACCAACGCGGTCTATGGCGATATCCTGATCGTCGCCGCGCGCACCGATCCTCATGCCAAGGGTAGCCGCGGTATCTCGCTGTTCATCGTCGAGCGCAACACGCCCGGCATCACGGCAACCAAGCTCGACAAGCATGGCTGGCTTTGCTCGGACACCGCGGAGCTCGCCTTCCAGGATGTGCGCGTGCCGGCGGAGAACTTGCTCGGCGAGGAGAACAAGGGTTTCTATGGCATCATGGAGACCTTCCAGAACGAGCGCATCTGCATCGGCGGTATCTGCGCCGGCGAATCCGCCAAGGCGATCGAGCTGACGACGAACTATGTGAAGACACGGCAGGCATTCGGCGGCCCGCTCTGGAATCAGCAGGGCGTGCGGATCAAGCTTGCCCAGCTCGCCGCGAAGGCGGCTGCCGCGCGGGCGCTGGCCTATCAGGCCGCCGAGCTGGCCGCGGCCGGAAAGGAATGTCTTCGCGAAGTGTCGATGGTGAAGGCGCTGTCGCCGGAGGTGCTGCACGAGGTCGTGCATGGCTGCCTTCAGTTACATGGCGGCAGTGGCTTCATGCGCGGCACGCCGATCGAGCGCATGGTGCGCGACGCCCGCGTGCTGACGATCGGCGGCGGCGCCACCGAGGTGATGCTGGAAGAAGTCGCCAAGCGGATGTGATTCTTCCTTACCTCGCCCCGCTTGCGGGGAGAGGCATAGGCCGCCTTTCGGCGGCCGTCTATGGAAGGGACGCCGAAACGAAGTTTCGGCTATGTCGCATCGCAGGTGCGATCCGGGTGAGGGGGAGTCTCCGCGAGTCCTTCCATCACCATGTCTGCGGAAAGCAGCCCCTCACCCCAACCCTCTCCCCGTAAGAACGGGGCGAGGGAGCGCACTTCCGTCGCGGCAACCTTACTTTGCGCCGTTCGAGGAGGTTGCAGATTTGCCCTGACCGACCGCCTGCGCCGCGACGCCCGGCTTCAAGCGCCAGTCCTCGCCAAAATCCGCCAGTGGATGGAAGAACAACGGTTCGGTGGTCTCGAGCTGCCGCAGCCGCGCAGCGTAGTCGTCGAGGTAGCGGTGCCGAGTGGCCTCATCGACGAAATTCACCGAATACGAGACGAACGGCGGCAGCACCTTGCAGCCGGCATAGGCCAGCATGCCGTTCTGGATCGGCCACAGCACGACATCGAGCGCGCCGACCAGCCCGTCGGGCGCGCACATGCCGGGATAGGCGGCGGTCGAGGTCACGACCATGGCGCGGCGGCCGGCGAGACCACCGGTGTCGTAGCGCCGACCGCTGCCGTAGATCGCGCCGTTGACGAACACGCGATCGATCCAGCCCTTCATGATGGCGGGGACGGAGAACCACCACAGCGGAAATTGCAGGATCAGCAGGTCGCACCACAACAGTTTCTCGATCTCGGTTGTGATGTCGCCGCTGAGCGCGCCATGTTGCAGATTGTGTTTCTGCTCGCGGTCATATTGCAGCCGGTCGGGAAACCGCCGCTCGCCAAAATCCTCGGCGGTCGCCACCGGGTTGAAGCGCATGGCGTAGAGATCGGAGATCCTGACTGTGTGCCCGAGCGCGGTCAATTCCGCGACCGACCGCGCCAGCAGCGCAGCATTGAACGACTGCGTCTCTTGATGGGCAAAGACGATCAGGACCTTCATCGCTCTAGTCCACCGGCTTGAAGCTGGGCGTTTTCGCGTCAGCCTGCATGATCTGCAGCTTCTGGTTGGAGAAGCGGACGCCGGGGCCGAAGCTGATCGGCGCCATCACGCCGGTTTCGACATTCTTGGTCTTCTCCAACTCCGCGATGGTGCAGGCCCAGGTCGGCTGCTTGCCGCAGCGCTCGATCGCCGCGATCAGGACCTTCGCGGCGGCATAGCCGGTCATGGTGTAGCGGTTGATGCCCTTGAACTCGGCCTCCGAGACCAGCGGCTTGGCCTTCTCCAGGAACGCCTTGCCGGCCGTGCCGGCGAATGGTTCGACATAATCGACCGCGTAGATGCCGTCGCCCGCCGGCCCCATCAGCTTCAGCACCGGCTCGATGCGGCCGGGCCAGAAGATGCCGGTCACCGGCTTGATGCCGAGCTTCTCGAGCTCCTTCATCATCGCGATGTTCTCGGCGATGATGCCGCCGGCCAGGAACACTTCGGCGCCGGACTCCTTCAGTTGCAGCATGTCGGACGAGAAGTCCTGTTGGCCCTTCTTGTAGTTGCCGCTGTAGACGACATTCAGCTTCTTGGCCTTGACCACGGAATCGAAGCCGTCGCGCACGGTGATGCCGTAATCGTCGTCCTGGGTGATCAGTCCCCATTTCCTGCCGGGGTTCTTGTCGGCGAGGAAATTGATGAGGTGGATGATGCCTTCCTCATAGGATTGCCCGACCACGAACACGTTCTTGCGCGGCGGCTCCCACAGGAACTTGACCGGCGCGACGTCGATCACGGTCGGAATGCCTGATTTCTCCAGCACCGGCATGACAGCGATCGACTGGCCCGAACCGGAGATGCCGATCATCGCGAACACCTTGTCGACGTCGATCACCTTCTTGACGCCCTGGATGGTGCGCGCGGTGACGTAGCCGTCGTCTTCCAGCACATATTTGATCTTGCGGCCGTTGATGCCGCCGGCGGCATTGGCCTCCGCGATCGCGATCTTGTGGCCGATCGAGGCCGCGACGCCGAGCAGCGCCGGGGGGCCGGTCAAGGGTTCGACGTCGCCGATCAGGATCTCGGTGTCGGTGATCCCGGGATCGGCGGCTACAGCCGGGCCGATGGCAAGATGGGCGGTGGAAAGCAGCAGCGCGGCCGCCGCCAGATGTTTGATCATTGTTTCCTCCTCATGGTGTTGTGTCTTTTCTTGTTAGTAGCGCAGCGGCCAGTGCACCCAGGTTCGCTTGATATCGTGCCAGGCGCCGACCAGCCCCCTGGGCTGGAAGCGCAGGAACAGGATGATGACGAGGCCGTAGAGCATGCTCTTCAGCTCCTGCGCGCCGGTCGTGAAGGTCGCGTCCATCTGCGCGCTGAACAGGCTGAAGACGAGCCGTGTCGCCTCCGGCAGCAGCACGATCAGGACGGTGCCGAGCACCGCGCCGAGCGCCGAGCCGAGCCCGCCGACGATCAGGATCGCCAGCGCCTCGATCGAGAGCAGGAACGGAAAGCCCTCGACACTGACGAAGGAGAGGTAGATGCCGTACAGTGCGCCCGCGATCCCGGTGATGAAGGCCGAGGTGACGAAGGCGAACAGCTTGTAGGCGTGCAGATTGATGCCCATGACGCGGGCCGCGGTGTCGTTGTCTCTGATCGCAACGAAGGCGCGGCCGACCCGGCTGCGGCGGATGTTGAGGGTGGCGAAAAGCGTCAGCGCCGCGATCGCGAGGCAGAGATAGGTGAAAGCGGCATCGCTATCGAAGCTGATGCCGAAGATCTCGGGCCGCTGCACCTGAATGCCGCGGGCGCCATTGGTGAGCCAGCGCATCTCCAGGATCACGGTGTTGATGATGAAGGAGAAGGCGAGCGTGGTGATGGCGAGATAAAGCCCCTTGAGCCGCAGCGATGGCGCGCCGACGATCAGGCTCGCCAGTGCCGGCACCACGCCGGCGCCGAGGAAGCCGACCAGCGGCGGCATGTGATATTTCGACACCAGCACCGCATAGGCATAGGCGCCGGTGACGAGGAAGCCGACATGGCCGAGCGAGATCAGGCCGGTATAGCCGGTCAGGATGTTGAGCCCGAGCGCGCCGGTGACCGTGATCAGGATGATCATCAGGAACGACAGCGTGTAGGAGTTCAGCAAATAGGGCGCCGCGATCAGCGCCAGCAGCAGCACGGCGGACCACAGCCACACCGGCGGGGAATCGATCAGCGCAACCAGCTCGCCATAGGTCTGCTTGTAATCGCCGGTCCGCATCACACCCTCTCGATATCGCGTTCGCCGAAAATGCCGAACGGGCGGACCATCAGCACCACGATGATCATGGCAAAGCCCGCGACCTCCTTCATGCCGGAGCCGAGATAGCCGCCCGCCAGGTTTTCGGTGATGCCGATCAGGAGGCCGCCGAGGCCGGAGCCGAGCACGGCGTCGAGCCCGCCCAGGATCGTGGCTGGAAACGCCTTCAGCCCGAGTTGGAACATCGCCGGCGACAGATCGTAGGACAGCGCAAAGAACACGCCGCCGATGCCGGCGATCACCGAGGAGGCGGCCCAGGCCAGCGCATGAACTCTTGTGGCGCTGATGCCCATCAGCAGCGCAGTGCGGTCGTCGGCCGCGACCGCGCGCATCGCGACGCCGACCTTGCTGTAGCGAAAGAACGCCCAGATCGCAGCGAGCAGCAGAAGCAGCGTTGCGATGACCGCGAGCTGCCCGGTGCGCACGCCGATGCCGCCGAGATGCACGATGCCGCGGCCCATGCCGATATCGAGGCCGTGCGGATAGGCGTCCCAGATGAAGTTGATCGCCGAGCGCAGGATCACCGCGAGCCCGATCGTGACCATCACGGTCGCGAACACCGGCTCGCCCAGCATCGGCCGCATCACCAGCCGCTCGATGATGAGCCCGAGCAGGACCGCGGCGAGGATTGCGCCGATAGCAACCACGAACACGTTCCCGCTGACCGTGGTCGAGATCGTCCAGGCGATATAGGCGGTGATCATGGTCATCTCGCCTTGAGCGAAATTGACCAGGCCGGTGGACTTGTAGATCACCGCAAAGCCCATCGCGATCAGGCCATAGATCGCGCCGATTGCAAGGCCGGAGATCAGGAGCTGGACGAGATACTGCATTCAGCCCTCCGCCCGGTAGATGATGGCAAGCTCGCGCGCGAACTTCTTCTCGATCATGGCGCGGCGCACCTTCTGCGTGGCGGTCAATTCGCCGTCGTCATGGTCGAGTTCCTTCTCGAGGATGGCGAAGCGCCTGATGTTCTCGACCCGGGCGAAGCGCTTGTTGGTCTCACCCACGATGCCCTCGACCAGCTCGTGCACTTCCGGCAGCTGCGACAGCGACTTGTAGTTGGTGTAGGCCAGCGCGCGGTCGCGGGCCCAGCGGCCGACATTGTCGTAATCGATCTGGATGATGGCGCCGAGATACTTCCTGGCCTCGCCGACCACGATCGCTTCCTTGATGAACTCGGAATCCTTCAAAGCGTTCTCGATCTCCGATGGCGCGATGTTCTTGCCGCCGGCGGTGATGATGATCGCCTTCTTGCGGTCGACCACGGCGATCTCACCATTGTCTGTTATCTCGATGATGTCGCCGGTGCGCAGCCAGCCGTCTTGTTCCAGCGACGCCGTCGAGGCTTTCTCGTCGAGGAAGTAGCCCTTGAAGACGCCGGGGTTGCGCAGCAGGATCTCGCCGTCGGCATCGAGTTTCCATTCCGTCTGGGGTAACGGCACGCCGCAGCCACCGATCCTGTGGTGACCCCCGGTCTGGATGAAGGCGACGCCGCCACTTTCGGTGAGGCCATAGCCTTGCGACACCGGACGACCGATGATGTCGAAGAAGCGCAGCGTCTCCGGCGAGATCGAGGCGCCGGCGCACAGCCGGTGACGGCTGTAGGCGAAGCCGAGATGGCGCTGCAAATTGCGGAACATCAAAAGGTAGAGCAGGCCGTAAGCGGCGTGATCGAGCCAATTGGCTTTGCCGGCCTGCCGGCGGTCGGACAGCGTGCGGCCCCAGGCGAGGCAAGCCTTGGTGAAACCCTGCCGCAGCCGGCCGCTCTCACCGAGCCTGAACAGAAAGCCCTGCTGCAGCTTCTCGTAGATGCGGGGAACGCCGACGAAGAAGGTCGGCGCGATCTCGCGGATGTTGATCGCGACTGTGTCGATCGACTCGGCGAACGAGACCGTGCCGCCGAGCACGAGATGCGTCACCGTGCCGTAGCAGCGTTCGGCGACATGGCACAGCGGCAGATAACTCACCGCCTCGAACGGCTTGTCGGCGATCCCGACGGTTTTGGCGTAGGCATAGGCGGCGTAGACGAGATTGCGATGGGTCAGCATCGCCCCCTTGGGCGGGCCCGTCGTGCCCGAGGTGTAGACCAGGATGCAGACATCGTCGGGCGCACCCTGGCCGATCAGGCGATCGAGGGTGGCGTTGGCCTCCGGATTCTCCCGCGCATATGTCGTGCCGCGCTCGCAGAGTGCCGCGAACGACATCAGCTGCGATTGGCGGTAGTGCCGCAGGCCCTTCATGTCGATGCAGACGATGGCCTCGAGATCCGGCAGACCGCCATTGTTGGCCATCGCGTCGAGCACCTTGTCGGTCTGCTCCTGATCGCCGGTGACGACGATGCGGGCGCCGGAATGCTTGACGATATATTGCAGCTCGACCCAGGGATTGGTCGGATAGATGCCAACCGCGACCGCGCCGATCATCTGGACGCCGAGATCGGCGTAGAACCATTCCGGCGTGTTCTCGCCGGCGATGGCGATACGGTCACCGGGCTTGATGCCGAGCGAGAGCAGGCCCAGCGCGACCGCGCGCGCCGTTTCGTAATAGTGCCGCCAGGAATACGGGTTCCAGATGCCGTAGTCTTTCTCGCGCAGCGCCAGCGCCTCGCCATGCATGGC
The DNA here is from genome assembly GCF_001189845.1 of Bradyrhizobium tropiciagri. Classification (GTDB taxonomy): domain Bacteria; phylum Pseudomonadota; class Alphaproteobacteria; order Rhizobiales; family Xanthobacteraceae; genus Bradyrhizobium; species Bradyrhizobium tropiciagri. Next base: position 42,580 of record NZ_LFLZ01000063.1, on the reverse strand, counting down.
GGCGCGCTGCCGAAGCAATTGCGGGATGGTGATGGCAGCATCCGCGAGAGCCGCCTGCAGCGTGTCGGCTTCCGCCGCAGATGCGCTGCGCACGGCACTGGCGCGCAGCGGCGGATGGGTGGTGCGCAGGCTGTCCAGCGTCGACATCATGCGCCTGCCTTTGTGATCGCTTCAGTGCGCTGGCCGCCGAGATAGGCCTCCGCGACGGCCGGATCGCGCCTGATCTCGTCGGGCGTGCCCTCGGCGATCTTGCGGCCGAAATTCAGCACATGGATGCGGTCGGAAATGTCCATCACGATGCGCATCTCATGCTCGATCATCACGACGGTGATGCCGAGCTCGTCGCGGATGTCGAGCACGAAGCGCGCAATGTCCTCGGTCTCCTCCTGGTTCATCCCGGAGACCATCTCGTCGAGCAGCAGCAGTTTCGGCTCGCAGGCGAGCGCCCGGGCGAGCTCGACGCGCTTCTGCTGGCCATAGGACAGCGTGCCGACCACGGCGTCCCTGATATGCTCGATCTCGAGGAATTCGATGATGTGCTCGACGCGCTGCCGCGCCGCGATCTCCTCGTTGCGGGTGCGGCCAAAGAACACCACGGCGTCGAGCACGGTCGAGCGCAGGTGGGTGTGGCGGCCGGTCAGGATATTCTCGACCACCGTGCCGTGCTTGAACAGTGCCAGATTCTGGAAGGTACGGCCGATGCCGACGGCGGCGAACTTCCACGGCGAAATCGTCGCAAGGTCGATGCCATCAAAGGTGATCCGGCCGCCGCTCGGCCGCAGCACGCCCGAGATCATGTTGAACAGCGTGGTCTTGCCCGCGCCGTTCGGGCCGATCACACTGCAGATCTTGCCGGGGCTGACCTGCATGCTGACATCGGCGACGGCCTGCAGGCCGCCGAAGCGCTTTGACAGGTTCTCGATCGTCAGCAAAGCGGTCACGACAGCCACCGCTTGCGGCGCTTGTAATGCTTGACGTCGCGCAGGCTCTTGCGGCCGGACGAGGAGACGCCGAGATAGAATTCCTGGACGTCCTCGTTGGCGGTGAGCTTTTTGGCCGTGCCATCGAGCACGACGCGGCCGGTCTCGAGGATGTAGCCGTAGTCGGCGATGTCGAGCGCGCGCTGCGCGTTCTGCTCCACCAGCAGCACCGTCATCTTCAGCTCGTCGCGCAGGCGGACGATCACCTCGTAGATGCGGTCGATGATCAGCGGCGCGAGGCCGAGCGACGGCTCGTCGAGCGCCAGCAGCACGGGATCGGTCATCAGCGCGCGGCCGATCGCGAGCATCTGCTGCTCGCCGCCGGACATGTAGCCGGCGATCTGGTCGCGGCGCTCATGCAGCCGCGGAAATAGCGCAAACACCTTGTCGCGGCGCTCGCGTGCCTCGGCGCCGGTCCTGATATAGCCGCCCATCTGCAAATTCTCATCGATGGTCAGCGCGGCGAATACGCGGCGTCCCTCCGGCACCTGGACGATGCCGCGGCGAACCAGTTCATCCGGCGCAAGGTGATGCACCTCGTCATTGCGGAAGCGGATGCTGCCGTTCTCGATCACGCCTTCCTCGGTATAGAGGATGCCGGACATCGCCTTGAGCAGCGTCGACTTGCCGGCGCCGTTGGAGCCGAGCAAGGCGACGATCTTGCCCTCGGGCACCGCGATCGAGACATCGCGGATCGCCTCGATCGCGTTGTCGTAGACGATCCGGATGTTGCGGAATTCGAGCAGGGCATCCGTCGCCGTTGCCGTGAGCGGCGCTGCCTGCGGCGTCGGATGCGGGATCGTCGTCGGCATCTTGCTCAGACCCGGCCGGCCGAGCGGCGCGGGCGCGCGGCGAGGATCGCGTCGGTGACGATCTTGGCGGTCTCGGCGCAGGCCTGGGTGCCGCCATTGCCATACTGCTTCACCGCGTCGCCGACGCACCACAAGCCTTCGATGCCGGTCTCGCGCGGCAGATCGTAGCCGGCGCAGCTGCGTTGCGCCGGCCAGTCGTCGCGCATCACCCGGATCGACAGGATCTTGGCTTGGTCGAAATTGGCGAACTGTTCGCGCAGATCTTCGAGCGCCAGCGCAACCTCGGCATCGGAGTCGAAGTCGCCGAGCGCGGGCACCGGCACGGCATAGGCGACATAGAGGTGCCAGCCGGGTGGTGCCAGCTCCGGACAGGTGGCCGAGAGGTTCGCCATGTTGCAGAGGCGGCGCGTCTTGCCGAAGGTGACGATGCCGGGATGGTTGATCAGCGGCTCGCGGCTCGCGACGTTGATGACAATGTTGGCGGCCGGGCGGAGGTCGTTCTTCACTTTGGCGATGTAATCCGCCGGGAAGGCCTCGCTGCCGGCGAGCGCGACGGTGGCTTTCGGTCCGGCATTGCTGATGACGAGATCGGTGTCGATCCGCACCCGTTCGCCGTTCCGCAGAACGGTGACGCCTGCGACGCGGCCATTGGCGGTGTGGATTGTGGTCGCCGGCGTGCCGAGCCAGATGTCGCCATTGCGCCGGATCGCGCTGCCGAGGCTGTTCCAGACGCCGATCGTGCCCTGCGGGCAGAAGCCGAACTTCTTGAAGGCGCCCTTGCTGGTGAAATAGGTGAGGAAGGCGCGGGCCGGCAGTTCGGCGGCGTTGCAGGCGAAGATGGCCGCGCAGAGGTTGCGGAACAGCGCGTGCACCGTGGCGTTGCTGGTGTAGCCCTTCAGCCAGTCCTCGGTCGATTGCCGCCCGTCGGGCAGATTGCCGGAGCGGGCGTCGGCGAATTTCTCCAGGATGCGCGAGGCCTGTTTCGTGAGCTGCCCTAGCAGCAGCGACCAGCCGCCGCGGCCGACATCGATCACCTTGCCATCGATGAAGAACGAGCTCGCAGGCTCCGGCGCGCGGATGTCGAGCGGCGCGCCGACGGTGTGGAAGGTCTCCTCGAAGACGCCGCCGAACTCGATCGCGATCGCGCCGATATTGACCTTGAAGCCGTCGATCTCTTCGGTCGAAGCGCGGCCGCCCAGCCGGTCCTTGTCGTCGACCACGAGCGTGTGCAGCCCGCCATGGGCGAGGCGCGCCGCGGCGCACAGCCCGCCGGCGCCAGCTCCGATCACGACAGCATCGATCCTCTGAGTATCCACGCGCAGCCTCCCTCGATGCCGCCGGGTTGGTCCCGGCGTGCGCAATCCGCTTGCTTGATGGCAGGCAGTCTAATATAATCCGACCGGTCGTTCAAATTATTTTTTGACGCAGGTCAAAGCCTGGACGCGAGCGGTCGAACAGTTCTGGTGGATGGTGCCCGCAAAGGGGAGGAGGGCGCGGAGCGGCAGTAGTATAGAGAGACGGCGGCTGCCCGATTCCGGCGGCGCCGATGGTGGACGAGAGAGACAGGTATGGCGCGGACGCGCTCAGAAAATTACGACGAGATCCAGCGGGGCATTCTCACCACCGCCTGCGGCCTGTTCGCGCGGCAAGGCTACATGCGTGCCTCGATCGCCGACCTTGCGGATGCCTGCAAGCTGTCCCGCGGCGCGCTGTATCATTATTTCGATTCGAAGGAAGCGATCCTGTTCGCGATCCTCGATGCGCATATCCGCGAGATGATCGCCGATGTCGAGGTCGCGATGGCCGGCAAGACGGCGACGCTGGAGCAGTTCCGCGCCGCGATCCAGGCCATCGTCGCGCTCAACGCGCGCTCGAGCGACGAGCAGCGCGTGATCCTCAACGACCTCTCGTTCCTCGGCGAGACCGAGCAGGATGCGATCAAGGCGCTGGAGCGCCAGCTGGTCGACACGGTCTCCGATCTTCTGGTCAAGCTCGACAAGGAAGGCAAGATCGTCAAGCGGACCAAGAAGATCTACAGCATGATGCTGTTCGGCATCCTGAACTTCAGCCACACCTGGTACGACCCCAAGGGCGGCATCGATCCTCACGAATTCGCTGACATGGTGGTCGACCTGTTCCTGTACGGTTTCACCATGCCGGTGCCGGCGAAGGACGCCGCCCGGCCGCTGCGCCAGCGCGCGTGAGCTGGCGCGTTATCGCGCGGCGGCGTCACTTCTGCAGAATGTGCACGTAACAGACCGCGCCCACGCCCACCATGTGCGCGAGCCCGGTCCGCGCGCCGCCATGCTGGCGCGGGCCCGCTTCACCGCGTAGCTGCATCACGATCTCGCCGATCTGGCCGATACCGGTCGGGCCGATCGGATGTCCCATCGCGATCAGGCCGCCGGAGGGATTGATCGCGCATTGCCCGCCGATATCGAGCGCGCCGTCTTTCAGCATGCGAACTCCATGCCCCTCCGGGCAGAGGCCGATGCTCTCGATGTAGTGCAACTCCTCGACCGTGAAGGCGTCGTGCAGCTCGATGATGTCGAGGTCTTTCGGCGCCAGCTTGGCTTGCGCCAAGGCGAGGTCGGCGGTCTCCTTGGTGAGCGCTGCGTCGAAGCCGGTGCCGGGCGGATAGACCCGCTCGCTGCGGCCGACGGACGCCGTGGTGCGGATGGCGCGGCCGGCGTCGATGCCTAATCTGCGAATGCCGTCCTCGGATGCGACGATGACGGCGGCGGCGCCCTCGCCGATCGGCGTGCATTGCAGTGCAGTCAGCGATCCCGACACCCGCTTGCCGCCGAGCACCTCGTCGAGCGTGCGCTCCTGCTGCCGCTGTGCATTGGGATTCTTCGCCCCATTGCGATGGTTCTTCACTGCGACCAGCGCGATGTCCTCGGCCGTGGCGTTGTGACGGACCGCGTATTCATTGGTCAGCAGCGCGAAATGGGTGAAGGGGACGATGGCGTCCTCGGCGAGGTGGCCGATGCCAGTGTCCGAACGCCGCACCGGGTTGCGCTTGTCGACGCCAACCGCCAGCGCAACGTCGGAGATGCCGCTTGCGACCTCGATGCAGGCGTGGCGGAACGCGGTCGATCCGGAGGCCGACGCATTCTCGACATGCATCAGCGGTGCGCCCGTCGCGCCGAGATGGCGCAGCATCGGCCGCCCCGACGCCATGCCGAGCAGCGCGGTCGCGACATAGCTCGATTCCACCGCGGGCCATTCGATGCGCGCATCCGCCAGTGCAGAGCGGATCGCGGTGAGGCCGAGCTCTACATAGGGCGTCTCGCTCGGGTTCTGATAGCGGTGCCAGCCGATGCCGACGACGTAGACCGGCCGCAGTTCGTTGAGTGATCGTGTCATGGCGAAGCTCCGGGTCGATCAGGATGCGATGCTGAAGCGGAGATCGAGCACGGTCTCGCCGCTCTCGCTCTGTCCAACCGGTGCGAGCCGGCCGGTCACGCGCTGGCCCGGCGCAACCGGTGCGCTGTCATCGGCCAGCAGGGTGCGGATCACAGGCCCGTCGTCGAGCGCAACCTTGACGATGGTGAAGGGGGCCGGGCGGTTCTTGTCGGCGTGCAGGTGAACGGTCGCCTCCGCAAGCAGCGTTCCATTGGCCGATAGCTCGCACAACGTCAGCGCATTGCCATGGCTGCCGCAACGCTCGCAGCCATAGCTCTGCATCGGGAAGAACACGTATCCGCAGCGGCACCGGCCGCCCTTGAGGCGGACCGTCGCCCCTTCCCGATCGTTCGACCCCTCGAAATACAGGTCTGGTTTCAATAGCTTGTTCGGTTGCATGGTTTCCTCCAAAGAAATTTGTTGACTGACCAACAAACATTATTCTAGCTTGAATGCAAGCAAGAAGTAGCCGCACGGCAAAGGGAGCGAAGCTGAATGGCACGAGCAGTTCGACGCGCGCAGGAGCCGCGGGATGACGCACCGGCGTCACGGCGGACGCAGGTCGAGCGCCGCGACGAGGCGGAGCGGCGGATCCTTGAAGCCGCCGCTCAGATCGTCGCCGAAAACGGGCTCGATGCGATCACCCTGGCGGAGGCCGGTGCGCGCGCCGGTTACAGCCGCGGGCTGCCGTCGCACTATTTCAAGACCAAGGCGGATCTGTTGTCGGCGCTCGGCGCCTACATCATCGATTCGTTCATCACCGATCGCCGCGCCGCTTCGCCGGAACTGACCGGTTATGACGGCCTGATCGCATCGTTCAAATACTACTTCGTGATGCCGGCGCGGACGCCAGTCATGGCGCGCGCGTTTCACGCCGTGCTGGCGGGCGCGCTCACCGTGCCGCCGATTACGGCGACCGTTGCCAAGCTCAACCGCGAGACGCGAGGCGAGATCGCCGCCGGCCTCAGGGCGGGGATCGCCGCAGGCCGGTTGCGCGCCGACATCGATCTGGAGACCGAGAGCGCGCTGATCCTCGCCGGACTGCGCGGATCGGTGGCGCAGTGGCTGGTCGATCCGGAGGGCGTCGATCTCGAGGCCATCAGCGCGCGCTTCATTGCCACGGTCGAAGGAAGGCTGGCGAAATGAGCATTCTGCCGAACAGCGTCGAGTATTGGGCGGCCAATCGTCCCGATGATGTCGCCTTCATCGAAGGCGATCGCCAGATGACATGGTCGCAGCTCAACGATGCGGCGAACCGCGTTGCGCATGGCCTGGCGGCCCGCGGTGTCGTCGCGGGCGACATCGTGGTGCTGCGAACCCAGATCCGGATCGAGTGGCCGATCCTGAGCGAGGCGATCGGCAAGCTGCGCTGCTCGCTGCTCGGCCTGAACTGGCGGCTGACGCCGTCGGAGACGCAGTATGTGCTGTCCAACAGCGGCGCCCAGGTCCTCGTCTGCGACGATGAAGATCCAGCGGCGCTAAAGCCCGCATTCGAGGGCTTGCCGATCAAGCTCGCGGTCTCGATCGGCGCGGCGTCGCCCGGCCTCGTCGCATTCTCCGAACTGCTCGAGGCGTCTGCCGAGCCGGCGCTGCATTCGACCGGCCGGCCGCCGCTGATCCTTTACACCTCAGGCACCACCGGCCTGCCCAAAGGCGTGGTCTCGGTGCTGCAGCCGGGCGTCCAGATGGATGCCCGCACCAGCGAATATCTCTCCGACGTGGCATCGACCCGGCGCGGCCAGCCGGGCGGGGTGTCGCTGCTGACGCTGCCGCTGCACCATGGCGCAGGCCCCTCCCAGGTCTGGGGTGCGATCCAGCTCGGCAATCCGACCGTCATGATGCGCCGCTTCGACCCCGAAGGCGCGCTTCGCCTGATCGCGACGCATCGCGTCACCAACTGGACCGGCGTTCCCACCATGTACAAGCGCCTCGCGGCGCTGCCGAAGGACGTGCTCGATAGCTACGACGTGTCGTCGATCCGTGCGCTCTCGGTCGGTGCGGCCCCGGTGCCCTTTGAGCTGAAGCGCTGGATCATCCGCTATTTCGGCAGCGGCGTCCTCGGCGAAGGCTACGGCGCCACCGAGGTCGGCATGATCAGCTTCCTGCCGCCCGAGATGCAGGAGCTCAAGCCGGGCTCGAGCGGCCGTCCGCACAAGCATGTCGACATCTCCATTCGCGATACCGAGGGGCGCGAGCTGCCGCGCAACCGGTCCGGCGAGATCTGGATCAGGACACCGGTGACGATCCGCTCCTATCTGAACGGCAAGCCGCTCGGAGCCGACACGCGCGACGACGACGGATATTTCCGCGTCGGCGATGTCGGGATGCTCGACGACGACGGTTATCTGTTCATCACCGATCGCGCCAAGGACATGATCATTGCCGGCGGCGTCAACATCTACCCGGCCGAGATCGAGGCTGCGATCCTCCGTCATCCCGATGTGCAGGACGTCGCTGTCATCGGCATCCCCGACGACGAGTTCGGCGAGCAGGTCAAGGCGTTCTGCGAGCTGAAGCCCGGCCACACCACCGATGAGGCCGCGATCCTCGCGTTCTGCCGCGACCACCTTGCTTCGTACAAGCGGCCCAAGACGCTGTCGATTGTCGATGAACTGCCACGCAACACCATGGGCAAGCTGCTCAAGCGCGAATTGCGCGAGCCCTACTGGAAGGGACGGGAGAGAAACGTATGAGTGATATCCTCGATCTGAACGGCAAGGTGACGCTGATCACCGGTGCGGGCCAGGGCGTCGGGCGCCAAATCGCGCTGCACTTCGCCGCGCACAACGCGGCCGGCATCGTCGTCAACGATTACTTCCTTGAACGCGCCGAGCAGGTCGCGCGCGAAATCAATGCCGCCGGCGGCAAGGCGATCGCGGCGCAGGCCGACGTCACCGATCTCGCGTCGGTGAAGGCGATGATCGGCAAGGCCGAACAGGCCTTCGGCCCGGTCGACGTGCTCGTCAACAATGCCGGCAATGCCGGCGCCACGCCCGATCCCGATGCGCGCAAGCCGTTCTGGGAGACCGGCCCCGAGGTCTGGAACAGCTTCATCGGCGTCAATCTCTACGGCGTCATCAACTGCGCCTCGGCCTGCATTCCGCAGATGATCGAGCGCAAGGGCGGCCGCATCGTCACGATCATCTCCGATGCCGGCCGCGCCGGCGAAGCCGGCCTCGAGGTCTATTCGGGTGCAAAGGCGGGCGCCGCGGGCTTCACCCGCGCCGTCGCGCGATCGCTCGGCCGTCACAACATCACGGCGAATTGCGTGGCGATTGCCGCGACCCTGACGCCTGCGATCGAGGCGCGGCTGAAGGCCAATCCCGAGATGCAGAAGAAGATGATGGAGAAATACGTCATCCGTCGTCCAGGCCTGCCGTCCGACGTCGCCAACATGGTGTTGTTCCTCGCCTCCGATGCGAGCGCGTGGATCACCGGCCAGACCTACCCGGTCAACGGCGGCTTTACCTTCGCATTGTGAGGCGCAGCGATGACCACTGAAAACCAACAGGTCGTTCTGACCGAGCGGCGCGGCCACATCCTCGTCGTTACCCTGAATCGCCCCGAAGCGCGTAACGCGTGCAACCTTGCGCTCGCGCGCGGCATCTCCAATGCGATGGACCTGCTCGATGCGGAGGACGCGCTGTTCGTCGGCGTTATCACTGGTGCGGGCGGCAATTTCTCGGCCGGCGCCGATCTCAAGGCGGTGGCGCGCGGCGAGCGCGGCGTCACCGAGCGCGGCGGCTTCGGATTGTTTCGGCGGCCGCCGCGCAAGCCGCTGATCGCGGCAGTCGAGGGCTATGCGGTCGGCGGCGGGCTTGAGCTCTGCCTGTCCTGCGATCTCATCGTCGCCGCGCGCGACGCCAAGATGGGCCTGCCGGAAGTCCGGCACAATGTCGTCGCCGTCGGTGGCGGCCTGTTCCGCTTGCCGAAGCGGATTCCCTATCACGTCGCCATGGAGCTGGCGCTGACCGGACAGTTCAAGAGCGCGGAGTATTTCGAGCGCCTTGGCCTCGTGAACCGGCTCGTCGAACCCGGGCAGGCGCTCGACGCCGCGATTGCCTTCGGCAACGAGATCCTGGTCAACGGCCCGACGGCGCTGGCCGCCTCGAAGGAGATCGTGTTCCAGGCCGCGAACTGGACCGACGAAGCGGGGTGGACCGCACAGGCGCCGATTGCGGAACGCGCCTTCAATTCCGAAGACCGCGTCGAGGGGCTGAAGGCGTTCGCCGAGAAGCGCAAGCCGGTGTGGAAGGGGCGCTGATCATGCAGGCCTCCAGCCGCCGGAGCGCGCTTCCGGCCGCGATCGCGCAGCGGCTTCGGCTGCCGCTGATCGCAGCGCCGATGCTGCGTGTATCCGGCGTCGATCTCGTCACCGCGGTCTGCCGTTCCGGCGCGATCGGTGCGTTTCCGACCGCGAACGCGCGCTCGGTCGAAGAGCTCGATGCCTGGCTCACCCAGATCGAGCGCGGCGTCGCCGAGCTCGGCCGCCCGGCTGCACCGCATTGTCCGAACCTCATCATCCGCCAGCCGCGCTTCAAGGATGATCTCGCCTGCCTCGTCCGGCACAAGGTCGAGTTGGTCATCACCAGCGTCGGTTCGCCGGCCGCGGCGGTTCAGCCGCTGCATGATGTCGGCTGCCTCGTGTTCGCGGATATCGCTTCGCTGCGGCATGCCGAGAAGGCGATCGAGGCGGGCGCCGATGGTTTGATCCTGCTCACCGCAGGGGCCGGCGGGCAGACCGGCTGGGCCAATCCATTCGCCTTCGTGCGCGCGGTGCGCGCCATGTTCGACGGTCCGGTCGTGCTCGCGGGCGGCGTGACCGACGGCACCGCGCTCGCCGCGGCGCGGCTGCTTGGCTGCGATCTTGCCTATATGGGCACGCGCTTCATCGCGGCGCGCGAGAGCATGGCGAGCGATGCCTATCGGAGGATGCTGGTCGACAGCACGCTCGACGACATCATGCTGACGAAGGCCTTCACCGGGCTCGGCGCCAGCATGCTGCGGCCCTCGATCGTCGCCGCGGGCCTCGATCCCGCAAATCTCGACGAGTCCGTGTCGGAGGCACGTGCGCGTGAAAGGTTCGGCGGCAAGAGCGACGCGGAAGGACCACGGCGCTGGATTGAGGTCTGGAGCGCCGGGCATTCGGTCTCCGGCGTCCGTGCGGTGACGGGAGCGGCCGCCATCGTCGACGAGATCGCCGCGCAATATCAATTGGCATTCGAAAGAGGCGCCGCATAAGGCGCCCAATCCAACGGAGGAAACCCATGATGACGATCAGCCGTCGAACGCTGCTCGGGACGACGGCGGCCGCGCTCGCGGCGTCGATTGGCGGCAAGGCATTTGCCGGCGCTTCCTATGATCCTGGCGCCAGCGATCAGGAAATCCGCATCGGGCAGTTCGGACCGCTCAGCGGCCCGGTGTCGTCGTTCGGTGTGCTCGCCAATGCGATGGATGCCTATTTCCGCATGCTGAACGACGCCGGCGGCATCAATGGCCGCAAGATCAAGTTCATCAACTACGACGACGCCTACAGCCCGCCGAAATCGGTCGAAGCGGCGCGGCGTCTGGTCGAAGGCGACGAGGTGCTGTTCATCGCCGGCGCGATGGGAACGCCGGGCAACATCGCCGTGCAGAAATATTTGAACGCGCGAAAGGTCCCGCAACTGTTCCTGGCGGCGGCCGCCAGCAAGCTGTCGGATCCGGCCACCAATCCGTGGACCATGGTCGGCGGATCGACCTACGAGATCGAAGGAGGTGTCGTCGGCCGCTACATCGCCGCCTCAACGCCCGATGCGAAGATCGGCGTGCTGTATCAGAACGACGATGCCGGCAAGGCTACGCTGTCGGGCCTCAAGGCGGGATTGGGCGCGAAGACCGCACAGATCGTCTCCGAGCTGAACTATTCGGTCGGCGGTCCCACCATCGATTCCCAGATCGTCCAGATGAAATTGTCCGGCGCCGACGTGGTGTTCCTCATCACCATCCCGAAGATGGCGAGCCAGGCGCTGCGCAAGATGGCCGCGCTCGAATGGCGGCCGCAGGTGTTTCTCGGCGCCGGCAATGCCTCGGTACGCGCAACGCTGAAGCCCGCGGGTTTCGAGACTGCCCAGGCATTCTCGCCTTCGCGACCCGGATGGACCCCGGCAATCCGCTCTGGGCAGAGACGCCGGACATGAAGCAGTACATGGCGTTCCTCGATCGTTACGTCCCGAATGCCGACCGCGCGGACGACCTCTACGCCATCGGCTACACCGCCGCGGCAACCGCGGCCCACGTCATCAGCCAATGCGGCGACCAGCTGACGCGCGCCAACATCCTGCACCAGGCGACCAACCTGAAGAACTTCGCCGCGCCGCTGCTGATTCCCGGCATCACCCTCAACACCACGCCGAGCGACTATGTGCCGATCAAGCAGTTTCAGCTGATGCGGTTCAAGGGCGAGGCCTATGAGAAGGTCGGCGAGCTGCTCACCGCGGCCTGACCCATCACGTCGCCTGCACATCCTTGTGATGGGCGTCGTGGGGTGCCGCGCGTAACACGCGCGCGGCACGCTGCGTAGTCCTGCCACGAACGCCGCAACAGCGGCCGATCGTGGTATCGCAGCAAGGGAAGAAACATCCGCATGAATCTGTCGTTCAACATCGCCGAACGGGGCGAGGGGTCCTTTCGTCTGCTCGCGATCCTGCGCTGGGTCATGGTTGTGATCTTCGTGTCGTTCGGCATGCAGAAATTCACGCTGCAATCCGCGCAGGGTATCGTGCAATTCATCAGCAACAGCCCGTTCGTCTCGTGGCTGTCGGTGTTCGGTCTCCGCGGCGAGGCCTATGTGCTTGGCGTCGTCGAGTTCGGCATCGCGGTGCTGCTGGCCGCCGGTGCCTTCAGCCCGATCCTGTCGGCGATCGGTGCGCTGATGGGCGTGATCACCTTTGCGGTGACCTGGTCGTTCTTCTTCACGACACCCGGGGTGGTGAAATGGAGCCTGTCGACCGACCCGATGGCCTGGAACCTGGCCGGCGAGTTCCTGTTCAAGGACATCGTGCTGCTCTGCGTCTGCCTCGTGCTGCTGTTGGCCTCGCTGCCGCGGTCGATCGTCCGGGCGCGGACCGGATAGCCACCGCCTTGGTTAACGTTTGCTGAATCGATGGTGTCTCGTTCCGACCCAAACGCGCCAGTCTTGAGACGTTCGACCGAAATCCTCGTCCCGTTGCTCGAATGCAAGGGACCAGTGCAACCGACGATTGACCTATTGTTGCTATGAGAAATCTCCCGAAACTGGGGGATAAACGTGACTGCCCTTGAACTGTCGACGGCGAGTTCGGCCTCATCGGCCGTGCGCCATCGGATCCTGCCGATCCTGTTCTTCTTCTCCGGAATTCCCGCACTCGTCTACCAGCTCACCTGGCAGCGAAGCCTGTTCCGCATCTTCGGGGTCAATACGGAATCCGTCACCATCGTCGTGACCGCGTTCATGCTCGGCCTGGGGCTCGGCAGCCTTGCCGGCGGATGGATCACGCGACGCCGAGTTGTGCAGCCTCTGCTGCTGCTCGGTGTCATCGAGCTGCTCACCGCGGCGTTCGGCGTCGTCTCGCTCGCGATTTTCGAATGGATCGGCGACCTCGCGCTCGAATGGTCGTTGCCGGCCATCGGCGCCGTCAATCTGCTGCTGGTGCTGATCCCGACGCTTCTGATGGGCGCGACGCTGCCGATCCTGGTTTCGCACCTGGTGCGAACGTCGGGACAGACGGCTCATTCGGTCGGCCTTCTCTATTACGTCAACACATTGGGCGCCTCGGCCGCCTGCCTGCTTTGCGCCATCGTCATCTTTCCCCATCTCGGGATGCACGCGGCGGTGATCATCGCGGCGGGGATCAATGTCGCGGTCGCTGCCGGTGCGTTCATCGCCCATTATCGGCGCAAGGAACTGGACGACGCGAGCATCGTTCCGCAGCGCCTGCGAGCTGCGCCGCCGATCCTCTCAATGCCGTTCGTGATGCTGCTTGCCGCAGTCGGCGGTTTTGTCTCGCTGTCCTACGAGATCTTTCTGTTTCGGACGGTGTCCTTTGCCTCGGGATCGAGCTCGATGGCGTTTGCCTTCGTGCTCTGCGGCTTTCTGGCGGGCGTTGCCGGCGGCGCGTACAACACGGCGCAGGTCTGCGCGCGGCTTTCCCCTGCGGATGCGATGGGTGAGGCTGCCAAGGGCCTGATCTGGGCCAATGCCGCGGGCGCGGCCTTTCTGCCGCTCGCGAACCAGTCCGCCGGAATGGGTGTCGGATTCATCCTGATCGTGCTCGCCGGGATCTATCTGATCGCGCGGCAGTGGGGCGCGCTGCTGCCGTTCCTGTCGCATTTCGGCATCGCGGCCGACGATCGAGCTGGCATGCAGACGGCGCTGCTCTACAGCGCGAACATTGCCGGATGCGCCATCGGTGCAGTCGTCACCGGCTTCGTGCTGACGAATTACCTCGGTCTGCAGCAGATCAGCATGCTGCTGCTCGGGATCGGCACCCTGTGCTCGTTGCTCTTGATCTACAAGTCCCCCAGCGTGACCGGTGCGCGGAGGAGGGCGGCCGCGATCGCGGTCGCTGTTCTGTGCGCCGGAATGCTCGTCGCGCCGCCGCTGTCGCGGCATCTGTTCGAAAACCTCCAGACCCATACGAATTCCGGTCAGACGTTCGTCCGTGTGGGCGAGAACCGGAGCGGCGTGATTACCGTCGACGCCGACGGCGTCGTCTACGGCAACGGCATGTATGACGGCCGCTTCAACACCAGCCTGAAATCCGATCGCAACGGCGTCATCCGCGCCTATGCGCTCAGCCTGTTTCACCCGGCGCCGCGCGATGTGCTGGTGATCGGGCTTGCGTCGGGGTCGTGGGCGCAGGTCATCGCGAACAATCCGGCGGTAGAATCGCTCACCATCGTCGAGATCAATCCGGGCTACACCCAGCTGATTGCGGAGCGGCCCGAGGTGCAATCGCTGCTGCACAATCCCAAGGTCACCATCATCGCGGATGACGGACGCCGCTGGTTGCGCCGCCACCCGGGACGGCAGTTCGATGCGGTCATCTCCAACACGACCTGGAATTTCCGCGCCAATGCCACCAACCTGCTCTCGGTCGAGTTTCTCGAGCTGGTCAGCGGCCATCTCAATCCCGGCGGCATCGTGTTCTACAACACGACCTCGTCGCGACGGATCCAGAAGACGGCATGCACCGCGTTTCCCTATGGAGCGCGGTTCACCAACCACATGGTGGCGTCGAATGCGCCGCTCGACTGGAACTATGCACGCTGGCGGGCGGTCCTGGAGGCCTACACCATTGACGGAAAGCGGCAGTTCGATCCGGCCGACAAGTCCGATCGTGATTTCCTCGACGAGCTGATGCACGAGTTCCGCCTCGACGGTGATATGATCGAGCAGTGTCCGACGCTGCTGTCGCGGACCACCGATCAGGTTCTTGTCACCGACGACAACATGGGAACCGAGTGGCGCTATTATCTCGGCCTGGAGTAGCGGCATCCCGGTGTATGCGGTCACGCATGCGTCATCGGGAACCTGGAACTCGGAACCTGAACCGGACAATTCGTCGCAGGCAGCCATGTCTTGTCAATCGAATCTCATCGGCCTATGCAACCGTTGATTGACGAATTGTCGCTAGTAAGAAACGGTCCCCAGTTGGGAGCGGAATGTGACGAAGTCAGACATAGCGGTGGTCCGCCCGGCAGACGCCGGTATTGCCGTTCCGTCCAAGCACCTTCGCTGCATTTTTAAAGATCCCGCTTTTTTTAATTCCATTGCAGTTCCCGCACCGTGGCTGGAGTGGGAGGGCGGTCGCGATCGCGGTTTCCGGTAGTGACCCCTGGAACAGCGATCGGGCCGCCCCTTCCCAGCCGGGACAGGTAACGGTGAAGTGCGCGCAATCGTGAACGCGGACGCTTAGGTTCCATCGCTAGGATCGCGATGTCGCCATCTCGCGGTGCCTGAACAAATCAGACATCGCAACATCGTCCTGATTTCGCTCTTGATGAAACAGTGGCTCCCTGTCCGGATCGCGGCCGTCGTGCTTGCCGTCGCAGCTAGCGCGCTCGCGGGGGCGCGTGCGGATTCCGACATGGATGCGCTGATCAGGGACATCGTCACGTCGGAACTCGCGCCGACCGCGACCGCAGCCGATCCGGGCGGCCTCGCCGCCGCGGTGTATGCCGGCGGCCGGCTCACCTTCGTCAATTACGGTTTCGCCGACGCTGCGGCCAAGCAGCCGGTCACGTCGGACACGCTGTTCAACCTCGCTTCGCTGCGCAAGCTGTTCGAGGCGACGCTGGTCGCGCTTGGCACGGAGCGTGGCGAATTGCGATTGGACGATCCGGTCGGCAAGATTTTGCCCGAGTTGCACGGCGACTATATCAGCCACGTCACCGTCGGCGAGCTGGTCAACCATACGTCCGGGCTGCTGCTGCCGACCGATCATCCGCCGTGGCCGAACGAGACCTTCAGCCGCGACCAGTTCATCGCGATGCTCAATGCGTGGACGCCGCCTGAGGACGTCGAGCCCGGCAAGCAACGCGTCTACAGCCATGCCGGCTACGTGCTGCTGCAGCTGGTGCTGGAGCGGCGCTATCGCATGCCGATCGCGACGTTGATCGAGAGCCGCATCCTCAAGCCGCTCGGCATGACGTCGACCTTCGTTGCGGATCGCGGCGAGGACAATCGCGCGGCGATGATGCCGGAGATCATGCAGCGCATGGTCCAGGGTTACTCCCACGACGGAGCGACGATCGGCCCAATCGGCGATCAGCAGAGCTATTACGATTTTCCGGGCACCGGCCAGATGTTCTCCTCGGCCCGCGATCTCGGCATCCTGCTGCGGGCCTGTCTTGACGGCGGAGTGATCGATCCCGAATTGCGCGCGGCATTGCAGATGACCATGCGCGAGAGTTTTCGTGTCGATGCGAAGTTCGGGCAGGCGATGGCATGGGAGCATGTGCGGCTCGACGGCGTCACCGTCATCGACAAGCCGGGCGGTCTCAACAACGCCTCCGCCTATACCGGCCTGGTGCCTGCGCGCAGGCTCGGCATCGTGCTGCTCGCCAATCGCGGCGACTATCCGCACGAGATCGCGCGCTACAGGATTTTGCCGGCGCTCGCGCGGCTTTGACCAAACGAACTTATCTTAAGGATAATGCGTGCCAATCCGATGACACGGCTTGCGCGGCTGGAGCAGGGGATGCATGCGAAATTTGTAATGGCACCGTAAACTGATCGGCTATATAAGCCGGTAGCTTCTTCTCCATGTTGAAGAGGCTGATATGACCGATTTGCATACTCCTGATTTACATTCTTGGCTTTCGCAGCAGCCGCATGGCTTGCGGACCTTCAGGACCTTCCAGCAAAAACTCGAGACCTTGAGCAAGGACGACCCCGAGCAACGCGGCGTTTGCCGGCTGCTGAGCGGTCTCGTCGGCAACTACGTCGAAACCTTTGACGAGGAGCCGTTGCCGGTCGCGGTCGCCGACCGCGCCTATGGCCGGCTGCTGGATCTCGTCGCGAGCCTCGATCTCAAGGGCAATCCCGATCGACGCCTCGCCGATATCAACCGCATCGCGTCCTGCGATCTGTTGAACTGAGCGCGCTTTACCTGCTCACCTTGTGAGCATGATCTCGGCGCAAACGCATCGCGTTTGTCGCGAGGGAAAACCGCGTCGCACTTTTCCGGATCAAGCTCTGGCGGCAAGCTCGCGATAGAGCGCGGCGTAGCGGCCGGCGCGATTGTGCCAGGAGACATCGGTGGCCATGCCGGCTAGCTGCAGCCGGCGCCAGGTCACCTTGTCGTTGAACAGCAGGTTCGCTGTGCGCAAGCCATGGGCGAGCGCCTCCGAGGTGACGGGCGCGAACTTGACGCCGGTTGCAGCACTGCCTGTGACTGCGGCTTCGTCGAAGCCCTGCACGGTGTCGGCGAGGCCGCCGACATTGGCGACGATCGGGACCGCGCCGTAGCGCAGCGCGCAGAGCTGGGTGAGGCCGCAGGGCTCGAACCGCGACGGCACCGCGAGCGCATCGGAGCCTGCCTGAATCAGATGTGCCAGCGCCTCGTCATAGCCGATTACGACTGCGATCCGTCCGGGATTGTCGCGCGCTAGCTCTGTGTAGCGATCCTGCAGATCGCGATCGCCGCTGCCAAGCAGCGCGAGCTGGATGCCTTCGCCGAGCAAGGTCGGAATGTTGTCGAGCAGCAGGTCGAGCCCCTTCTGCCATGACAGCCGGCTGATGACGCCGAGCAGCATCGCATCCGGCGTCGGATCGAGCCCGAAGCGCCGCTGCAACGCCGCCTTGTTGGCGGCGCGCTCTGCTATCTGCTCGGCGCTGAAGCGCGCGGCGATATCGGGGTCGGTGGCCGGATTCCATACCGCGATATCGATGCCGTTGAGGATGCCGCTCAGCACGTCGGAGCGTTCGCGCAGCAGGCCGCCGAGCCCCATGCCGCCCTCGTCGCTCTGGATCTCCTGCGCATAGGTCGGCGACACCGTGGTGATGCGGTCGGCAAATTGCAGGCCGGCCTTGAGCAGGCTGATGGTGCCGTAATATTCGACGCCGTGAAGCGAGTAGGACTCGCCCGGCAGGCCGAATGTCGCGAGCATGTCCAGCGAGAACTGGCCCTGATAGGCGAGGTTGTGCACGGTCATCACGGTGCCCGGCCGCGGCTGCCCGCCATAATGCAGATAGGCCGGCGCGAGGCCGGCCTGCCAGTCATGGGCATGGACGATGTCGGGGACGTAGGAGGCGATCGCGCCGCGGCCGATTTCCGCCGCCACCCGCGACAGCGCCGCGAAGCGGATGCCGTTGTCGGGCCAATCGCGTCCGTCGGGGCCGACATAGGGATTGCCCGGCCGCGCATAGAGATGCGGCGCGTCGAGCGCGAGCAGATCGAGGCCGTCATGGGTGCCGGCGAGCACGCGGATCGGCCCGCCGTAGAACTCGCCCCAGTGCAGCAGCGTCTCCGCCGAGGCCAGCGCGTTCAGCACAGCCGGATAGCCGGGCACCAGCGTCCGCGTCGTGACGCCATGCTGCTGCAGTGCCGCCGGCAGCGCGCCGGCCACGTCGGCGAGGCCGCCGGTCTTGACGATCGGGTAGACTTCCGAGGCGACCGCGAGGACGCGGATGGGCGTCATGTGCCGAGCCTCTCGATCATCGATTGCGTGATCAGCGTGATCCCGTTCTCGGTGGTGCGGAAGCGCTTGCCGTCGAATTCGGGATCCTCGCCGACCACGAGTCCTTCCGGAATTCGCACGCCGCGATCGATCACGACGTTCCTGAGCCGCGCGCCGCGGCCGACATTCACATAGGGCATGATCACGGCGTTCTCGACATTGGCGTAGGAATTGACATGGACGCCGGTGAACAGCAGCGACCGTCGGAGCGATGCGCCCGAGATGATGCAGGCGCCCGAGACCAGCGAGGTCACTGCCTGGCCGCGCCGTCCGTCCTCGTCGTGGACGAATTTGGCGGGCGGGGTGATCTCGGCGTAGGTCCAGATCGGCCATGACCGATCGTAAAGATCGAGCTCGGGCACCACGTCGGTAAGATCGATGTTGGCGCCCCAATAGGCATCGACGGTGCCGGCATCGCGCCAGTAGGAGCGGGGATCGTCGCCGGAGCGGACGCAGGAATCGTTGAACTGATGCGCGATCGCCCGGCCGTGCTTCACGATATAGGGGATGATGTCCTTGCCGAAATCGTGGGCCGAGTTCGGGTCGGCGGCATCGCGGCGCAATTCGTCGAACAGAAATTCCGAATTGAAGACATAGATGCCCATGCTGGCCAGCGACTTGTCGGGCTTGCCGGGCATCGGTGGCGGATCGGCCGGCTTCTCCAGGAAGGACTGGATCAGGCCGGTGTCGTCGATGTGCATGATGCCGAAGGCGCTGGATTCCGCGCGCGGCATCTCGAGGCAGCCGACCGTGACGTCGGCGCCGCTCTCGACATGCTGCTTCAGCATGATCTCGTAGTCCATCTTGTAAACATGGTCGCCGGCGAGCACCAGGATGTACTTGGTGCCGTGCGCCTCGAGGATGTCGATGTTCTGGTAGACCGCGTCGGCCGTGCCGACATACCACATCGTTTCAGAAACGCGCTGGCTTGCGGGCAGGATGTCGAAGCTCTCGTTTCGTTCCGGGCGGAAGAAGTTCCAGCCGCCTTGCAGGTGCCGGATCAGGCTGTGCGCCTTGTACTGGGTCGCCACCGCGATGCGGCGGATGCCCGAGTTCACCGCATTGGAGAGCGCGAAATCGATGATGCGGGACTTGCCGCCGAAATACACTGCCGGCTTGGCGCGCTTGTCGGTGAGCTCCTGAAGTCTGCTGCCGCGTCCGCCGGCCAGCACGAAAGCGAGGGCGTGACGCGACAATGGTTCATTTCCGACTGGTCTCATGGTCATCCTCCCAGAACTTCAGGCTGGCCCCGCTGCCTTCTCTTGTCCGGAAGGCCTGATCGGACGCCAACGGGGCCGATTGGAACGTAGCAAGAGCGTCCCGGTTGGGCAAAGCGGGATGGCGGGTTTTCGTTCCTTGGATTTCAGCTGCCGGGGAGCGGGGTTGCGACTTGGTTAAACCTATTGACGACGCGCGATTTCGGCCTAGAGCAGGCCTGCGCATTTTCCCGCCCGGACCAGCATCTCATGACAGTTTCTTCCGTCACCCCCCAGGACATTCGTGCGACGCTGCTGCTGCGCCGGGAGATCGCGCTGCTCGACGTCAGACATGAGGCGGAATTCGCCACCGGCCATCCGTTGTTTGCCGCCAACATGGCCGCCGGCCGGATCGCGCTGGAGGCCGAGCTGCGACTGCCGTGCAAGGACGCGCCGATCGTGCTCTATGACAATGGCGAGGACCTGGTCGCTGCCGCGGCCGACCAGTTGCACGAGCTCGGCTATAGCAACGTCGCGGCGCTTGCCGGCGGCCTAAAGGCCTGGAAGGCGACGGGTTACGAGGTGTTCGAGGACGTCAATTCCTACGCCAAGGCGTTCGGCGAGCTGGTCGAGGCGCGCCGGCACACGCCCTCGCTCAGCGCCGATGAGGTCGCCGCGCTGATCTCCGACAAGGCCAACATCGCGATCCTCGATGTCCGCCGCTTCGACGAATATGCCACCATGAACATCCCGGGCTCGGTCAGCGTGCCCGGCGCCGAGCTGGTGCTGCGCGCCGGCGGCGCGGCACCCGATCCCGACACCACCATCATCGTCAATTGCGCCGGCCGCACCCGCTCGATCATCGGCACGCAGTCGCTGATCAATGCCGGGCTGCCGAACAAGGTGCGGGCGCTGCGCAACGGCACGATCGGCTGGACGCTGGCGAAGCACGATCTCGAGCACGGCGCTGGTAAGCGCGGCGATGTCGGTCCGTTCGCGGGCGCCGCCGATAATGCCCGCGACGTCGCGTATCGGGCCGGCGTTCGTCATATCGGCACGGCCGAGCTCGCCGCGCTGGAAAACGACGCGCACCGCACGCTCTATCGCTTCGACGTGCGCGATGCGGAAGAATATGCCGCGGGTCACCTGATCGGCTTCCGCCATTATGCCGGTGGCCAGCTGGTCCAGGAGATCGATATGGCTGCACCGGTGCGCGGTGCGCGCATCGTGCTGACCGACGACAGGAGCATCCGCGCCGACATGACGGCGTCCTGGCTCGCGCAGATGGCGTGGGAAGTCTATGTGCTCGAGGGCGGCTATGACGGCGGGCTCGAAGTCGGGCCGCCGCGCGTCGTGCCGCGGCCCGACCCCGCGCATCGCTACCGGCGGCCCTATGAAGGCACCGGCGTCGCGGAGCAGGCGATGCAGGCCTATCTCGAGTGGGAATACGGCCTCGTCGACCAGCTCCGCCGCGACGGCACGCACGGGTTTTATGTGATCTAGCACATATGAGATGTGGTCGGACCTTGACCACGGAGAGACTGCGCCCCCTCTCCCGCAAGCGGGAGAGGTGCACCGAGTTTGTCGAGATACTAAACTCGGCCCTTACTTCGGCAGCGCGATCGGCGTCAGCTTGAACGGGCCGGGGTCCTTGCTCTTGTTGTCGCCGATCACATAGGACAGCTTGCCCTCGGCGACCCAGCCGACGTCGCCGATTTGCGTCACCGAGACCGGCTCGGCCAGGCCATCCTTGATGGTGTCGATCGTGGCGTCGCTGCCCTTCACCGTGACCTTGTCGAGCTTGCCGTTGCCCTCGATCAGCAGGAAGCCGCTGCCGCGGGCGCGCAGCGCGTCGGCGTGGTCGAGCGGCCGCGACGGCTTCAGCTCAGTCACGGCACCCGCCTTGCCGTCCTTCATCTCGATCTTGAACAGCTTGGCCGGAATGAAGGTCGTGACATAGAGATTGCCGTCGGCGCCGATCGCAATGCCGTCGAGCCCGACGCCGTCCTTGGCCGGCGCGAGCTGCGGATCGGTCGCGAACGTCGCCAGCGCGGTGCCGCCGGGCTTCAGGCTATAGACGAACGGCGCGAAGGAATCGCTGACATAGGCGGTGCCATCGGCGCCGACCACGATGTCGTTGCAGAACGATTTCGGATCGCTCAACGCAAAGCTGCCCTTCGGCGCGCCGCTCTTGAGATCGAAGGTCTTCAGCCAGGCGCCCTTGACGTCGCTCGGCCCGGCGACGCCCATCGCGCTGATGTCGTTGGAGCAGACATAGAGCGTGCCGCTCTTCTCGTCGGCGAGCACGCCGAGCGTCGAGCGGCTGTCGGCGGCCCCCGGCTTGACCAGCTGCTCGGCCTTGCCGCCGGAGATCTTGGTCACGCCGCCATGGTTGAAGCTGCCGACATACAGCGTGCCGTCGGAGGTCGAGGTCACGCTCTCAGGGAAACTCTTGTCGGGAACGTCGACCGGAGCGGTTTCGGCGCGCACGTAGTCGGCCGCGCCAAGCGCGAGGATGGTAGCCGCAGCGCTCAGCAGATTCTTAGTTTGACGTGTTTTCCTCGCGCGAACCGGTAACCACTTCGCTCGAAAACGCTCCAGCGATGCGCGGCGGATCTTGAGCAGTTCTCCCGTTGCGCGCGGATGCCCCGCGTCGCCATTCTTTCTTATCATGATCGCGTTTCCTCGATGAACCTGGTTGGACCAGGCAGGAATTGTGAGGCGATCGTCTCCGGTCGATGGTTGTTGTGTGCAGGGTTCCCGACCGGATTGTTCACCCGCCTGCCTTGTCGGGTTCGATATATACGATAGTATATACCGCGAGGGAAGCGACGGCTGGAGAGCGCGTCATGGAGCGAGCGTTTGCGTCGCGCCACCAATGCGTGTGCTGCGGTGGGGTCATCGACGGCCTCACCGACGACGATGCGGTCGGACTGGATGCACGGATCGGCTTGTTTACCGACGCGTGTGCGTTCGTCTGCAACGAATGCACCGCGAGCCTGATCGCGGATGCAGCACGGCGCAGGCAGGAAGTGGTGCGGCGGAGGTTGTAAGGAGAGACGTTTCCGTTTCCGTCATTGCGAGCGAAGCGAAGCAATCCATCTATCCGTGAGTACGCGGATGGATGGATTGCTTCGTCGCTTCGCTCCTCGCAATGACGGGGCCACTAGCGGAACTCAGTCCGGGCTGAACGCGTCGTACACCAGCTTGCGGAACGCCGGCGTGATGCGCTGGCGCTCGTTCTGGGTCTGCTCGAGCATGATGTAGATCATGTCGAGCTTCGGATCGACGCCGAAATAGGTTCCGCTGCCGCTGTCCCATTTCAACTCGCCGATCGAGCCGGGCGGCGGCGGCTTGGCGATGCCGGGATCGGTGCGCACGGCGATGCCATAGCCGTAGCCGAAGCCGTCGCCGGGAAAGTACCAGTAGTCGCGGCCAACGCCGGATCCTGGTCCGATATGATCCCTCGTCATGTCCTTGAACGCAGCCGGGCTCAGATAGCGTTTGCCGTCGAGCTCGCCGCCATTGAGCAGCATCTGTGCGAAGCGGGCATAATCGAGAATGGTCGACACCAAGCCGCCGCCGCCGGATTCCCACTCAGGATGCGCGCGGCGGTCGTTCTCTCCGTCGATCAGGATCGTGTCCGACGGCAGCGGCTCGGCCAGCCGGGTCCGTTCGGTCTCCGCATCGAGCACGTATCTGGTGTCGTTCATCTTGAGGGGATCGAAGATGCGCTCCTTTTCGAACTGATAGAGCGTCTTGCCCGCGACGATCTCGATCACCCGGCCGAGCACGTCGGTGGAATGACCGTAGCGCCACAGCGTGCCGGGCTGCCGCGACAGCGGCAGCTTGGCCAGCCGCGCGGCGAATTCCTTGTTGTCGAACTTGCCGTCGAACAGATGGCCGTCGCGATAGATCTTCTGGATCCAGTCGGCGCCGATATATTCGTAGGTGATGCCCGAGGTGTGCCGCATCAGGTCTTCGATCGTGACGGGGCGGATCGGCGGCACCAGCTCCACCTTGGCCGGATCGTTGCCACCATCCGGTTCGATCGCGACTTTCACGTCGGCGAAGGCCGGAATGTATTTCGACAGCGGGTCCTGCGGCGACAGCTTGCCCTCGTCGACGAGCATCATGGCGGCGGTGTTGGTGATCGGCTTGGTCATCGAATGCAATGCGAACATCGTGTCCGGCCGCATCGGCGATTTGGTCGTGACGTCGCGGTAGCCGAAGGTTTTCAGATAGACCGGCTTGCCATGCTGCTGGATCAGGATGACCGCGCCGGGCAGCTTGCCGCTCGCGACCTCGTTGTCGAAGAACGCGGTGATGCGTTCCAGCTTGTCCGGCGACGGGGCAGGGGCATCGGAGGCGCGCGCCGCGCCCGATGTGACAAGCGCAAGACACCCGATCGCGACTATTGCCCTACGAAGCGTCCGCACGGGCATGTCAATCGCCCGGTCATATCCGCATGACATTGAAAAGCCCGCCCCTGCCTGATGCCCTGAACGCCCTTTTTAAGTCAGAGCGCTCCGCGCACCATAATCATTTTCGAGCAAGATTATTCCCGCACGACTATCGAAAATTTACACAATTTGCGTTGCGCCAACCGGCGTGCGCACTGCATTCGACAGCACCTGCAGTGCCTGGCTCAGTTCGGCGCGGTTGCGCGCGGCGCCGAGCGACACGCGCAAGCCGCGCGGCGCGGCTTCTCCGGCCGTAAAGGCGTCTTCGCCGACCACCGCGAGGCCGTTGCGCATCAGATGCGACAGCAGGTCGGTGCCGTCGAAATGTTTCGGCAGCGGCATCCAGAGATGGTGGCTGGCCGGCCGCGCCGCAAAGGTCACGCCCTTGAGGAAGCGGGCCGCGAGCTGCTGGCGGGCGGCCGCCTCGTTGCGGATGGCGCGGATGATGTCGGCGGCGACGCCGGAGCGCAGCCATTGCGTCACCAGCGCCACCATCAGCGACGGCGGCATCTGCATGGTGGCCTGCATGCCGGCGCGCATCCGCTGCTCGGCGGCGGCGTCTGGCGCCAGCAGATAGGCGACGCGCAAGGCGGGCGCGATGCATTTCGCGATGCTCGCGGCAAGGTAGGTGCGTTCGGGGATCAGCGTGGCAATCGGTGCCACCTGCGGTTCGAGTGGGCCGTAGACGTCGTCTTCGATCAGCACGCAGCCGCGCTTCCTGATGACGTCGGCGATCGCCTTGCGTCTGATAGCGCCCATCGTCGCCGTGGTCGGGTTCTGCTGCGTCGGGATCAGATAGACTGCCTTCGGTCTGTGCTTGCGGCAGGCCTCGTCGAGCGCGTCGGGCCTTGCGCCCTCAGCGTCCATCGCAACGCCGACAAGCCTAACATCGAGCCGCGCGGCCGCAGCCTTGATGCCGGGAAACGTCAGCGTCTCCGTCAGCACGACATCGCCGGGCGAAGTCAGCGCCAGCAGGGCGTTGAAGATGATCGCCTGCGACCCTGGATAGATCACGATCCGGTCGGCCGAAGCATTGGGCACGCGCGGCGCCAGCCACGCGGCACCGACCTCGCGCTCGTCGGCGGTGCCGCCGGGCCGCGTATAGCCGAGATAGGCGGAGAACCCGGCCTCGGAGCGGATGGTGGCAAGTCCCTGCGCGATGCGCAGGTCGAGATTGGCCTCGACCGGCTGCGGCGGCAGGTTCATCGACAGGTCGATGTTCACCGGTGTCGGCAGGTCGGACGCCGCGCGCGCCGTGGTCTCCGACACGAAGGTGCCCTGGCCGACGCGGGCGTCGAGCAGCCCGCGCCGCCGCGCCTCGCCATAGGCGCGCGTCACCGTGGTGAGATCGATGTCGAGGGCAGTCGCCAGCGCGCGATGGGTCGGCAGCCGCTGGCCGCGGACCAGCCGGCCGCTCGCGATATCCGCGGCCAGGGCATCGACGATGCGCAGGAACATCGGGCCGTGCCATTCCGAAACTGTAGGGATCCAATCCATGCAATCCGACGCTTTGTCTTTGATTGTATGCTCTTCGAGGCATATTGTATGGATCATCAGATCAGGTCAAGGACAACGACCAAAGGATCACGACAATGACCGAGACGGTTTCCCTGCCAAAGGCGATGTTGCGCGGCTTCACCATGAAGTGCCCGAACTGCGGGCGCGGCCATCTGTTCGGCCGCTTCCTTAAAGTCGCTGACCATTGCGAGGTCTGCGGCGAGGACTTCACCCCGCAGCGCGCGGACGATTTCCCGGCCTATCTCGTGATCGTCGTGGTCGGCCACGTCGTGGTGCCGGCGCTGCTCTGGATGGAGATGACCTACGCGCCGCCGGCCTGGCTGCAGCTGGCGATCTGGCTGCCGGTGACCCTGTTCAGCGCGCTCGCGCTGCTGCAGCCGACCAAGGGTGCGATCGTCGGCCTGCAGTGGCAGCTCGGCATGGAGGGATTCGCGGCGACGCGGCGCCGTGCTGTGCCGGTGCGGAGCGGCGTGGGCTCTGTAGGGCGGATTAGCAAAGCGTAATCCGCCGTGCCGCTTGCGAGAAAGATGGTGGGTTACGCCTTCCGCCTTCGCTCGCTGAGCTACGGGGACGTAGTCGGCTAACCCACCCTACGAAGATCAAATCGGATGATGATGGGGCCGGAACATCCGGCCCTTTTCCGTCACCAGCACGACCGCAAGCGCGGCCAGCGTGCAGAGGAGGAAGCCGGTCGCGAACGGCAGCAGCGTGCCGTCGTAATCCTGGCCGATCGTGGTGCCGACGCCGATCCCGAGCAAGGTCGTAATGGTGCCATAAAGCGAGGAGGCGGTGCCGGCGATCTTGCCCTGCGGCTCCATCGCCAGCGCGGTGAAGTTCGCCATCATCAGCCCGAACGCGAACATCATCAGGCCCGACAGCGCCATGAACAGCGGCAGCGACAGCATGCCGGTTTTCACGGTGAGGAACAGCACCCCGGCGACCACGGCAAAGCCGGTCAGCGCGGCGTGCGAGATCACGCGCATGCCGATGCGGCCGACGATGCGCGAATTGAGGAAGCCGGCGATCGCAACGCCGACCGCGCAGGCGGCGAAGGCGACCGGGAAGTAATGCCCGAGCTTGAAGACCTCGGTGAAGATCTGCTGCGACGAGAACACGAAGGCAAACAGCGAGCCCTGCACGCCGCCGGCGGCGAGCGCATAGCCGAGCGTCTGGCGGTTGGTGACGGTCTGGCGGAACGCGGACAGCACCTCCGGGATCGCCAGCGACTTGCGCAGTTCCTTAGGGAGCGTCTCCGGCATCCGCATCGCGCTCCAGGCCAGCGCGATCACGCCGTAGATCATCAAGAGCACGAAGATGCCGCGCCAGTGCGTCAGCAGCATCACCGCCTGACCGAATGACGGCGCGATCACGGGCACTGCGATGAACACCATCATCGCGAGCGACATCACGCTTGCCATCCGCCGTCCGGCATAGCAGTCGCGCACGATCGAGGTTGCGATCACGCGGGTTGCCGCGGTGCCGATCCCTTGCAGCGCGCGCGCCAAGAGCAGCGTCTCGAACGAGGGCGCCATGATCGCGAGCAGTCCGGCGATGGTGTAGACGGTCATGCCGCCGAGCAGTACCGGGCGGCGGCCGAAGCGGTCGGACAGCGGGCCCATCACGAACTGGCCGACGCCGAAGCCGACCAGGAAGATCGACAGCACCATCTGCGGACGGTTGGCGTCGGCGATCTGGAACGCGGAGCGGATGTTCGGCAGCGCCGGCAGCATCATGTCCATCGCCAGCGGGTTCAGCGCCATGATGGAAGCGATGACGACGACGAATTCCGGAAAGCCCATCGGGCGGTGGCCTGAGGATACCCAGGCATCGGCATTGATGTCAGACACTTAAGACCTCTTGGAGAGCAAGGATCATAGTGGCCTTGTTGCGTTGCACAATCGACGTTTCGGGATGGGAGACCGTCGGCGGCCGGTGAGGTAATCCGGTCATGGAACCGGCCCGGCGGGCATCGGTTTGGCGCATTATCGTTGCTTCTGCAACTATTTCCTCGTGCCGCGCGGAAAGCTCTGCTATCCCGGTACCAGCATCCGTGCAGGGCAGGCGCATCGCCGCCGACCACGCCCGCACGGCCAAGAACGTTTTTGGGGAGGCCACATGTCCATCGAAATGTCCGCGCGCTCGCGCGGCGCTACGCTGTCGGATGAGGAGCGCAAGGTCCTCACCGCAACGCTCGTCGGCACCACGATCGAATGGTACGACTTCTTCGTCTACGCTCAGGCGGCGGGCCTGGTGTTCGGCGCGCTGTTCTTTGCGCCGATGAACGCCAACAATCCGCTGCTGGCGCAGATCGTCTCGTTCGCGACGCTCGGCCTGTCATTCCTGTTCCGTCCGCTCGGCGCCGTCGTCTGCGGCCATCTCGGCGACCGCTTCGGGCGCAAGAACATGCTGGTCGTCACGCTGCTGCTGATGGGCGCTGCGACCGCGCTGGTCGGTCTGCTGCCGACCTACGCGCAGATCGGCGCCTGGGCGCCGGCACTCCTTATTCTCCTGCGCATCCTGCAAGGCTTCTCGGCCGGCGGCGAGTGGGGCGGCGCGGCGCTGATGTCGGTGGAATCGGCACCCCGCGACAAGCGCAGCTTCTTCGGCTCGTTCCCGCAGATCGGCACGCCGCTCGGCATGATCCTGGCGACCGGCGTGTTGTGGGTGCTCACGACGACGCTCGGCAAGCAGGCGATGATCGAATGGGGCTGGCGCATTCCGTTCCTGCTGTCGATCCTGCTGATCGTCGTCGGCATCGTGATCCGCCGCACCGTGGAGGAATCGCCGGTGTTCAAGGCGATGCAGCGCCGGCACCGGGAATCCTCCGCGCCGCTGAAGGAATTGATGCGCAATCATGCCAAGGAGATTTTCCGCACGGCGCTGATCTTCATGGCCAACAATGCGGCCGGCTACATCCTGATCGCGTTCATCATCAGCTACGGCGCCAACACGCTGAAGATGCCGTCCGACCAGTTGCTGCTGATCGGCACGCTCGCGGCGGTCAGCTGGTTCATCTTCACGCTGCTGGGCGGCATCCTCGGCGACAAGATCGGCCGCGTCCGCTGCTTCCAGATCGGCTACTCCCTGATGGTGCTGTGGGCGGTGCCGATGTGGTTTTTGATCGACAGCAAGAACCTCCTGCTGTTCTTCATCAGCGCGGTCGGCCTCACCATCGCGCTTGGTTTGTCCTATGGCCCGCAGGCGGCGCTCTATGCCGAGCTGTTTCCGGCCAAGGTGCGCTATTCCGGCGTCTCGATCGGCTACGCGCTGGGCGCCATTTTCGGCGGCGCCTTCGCGCCGATGATCGCGCAATGGATCATCGGCACCTACGGCGAGTCCTGGCGCGTCGGCGTCTACATCGCGGTGCTGTCGCTGATCTCGCTGATCACGGTGTCGACCATCAAAGACCCGCAGGGCGTCGACCTGAACGTGAATGATGCGGGTACGTGAATCGTAGGGCGGATTAGCCGCGAGGCGTAATCCGCCTCTTATGTCGAGGCGGATTACGCCCATCGGCTCCACGCTTCGCGCGGACCCGATGGGCTAATCCACCCCACGCAGTAGCTGAAGCGTCGGCGCTGTCACTCAGATGCGGGCGCCGCGGTTGTAGCCGTCGACGAGCTGGTTGTAGTCGCGCATCAGCCGAGCCGGCGATCCTTCCACCATCCAGCCGGAGCCGGCGTTGCTCAGCATCATCTTCTCACCTGAGCTGTAAGGCACCTTGTCGCGAACGCGGCGCATCAGTTGCTTCGCCGTGGTGAGGAATGATTTGGCGCTGCCGATGAACATCGAGCCGAGCTTGACGTCGCCGTCCTTGCCGGAGGCGTCCTCGGTTGCCTTCACCGTGGCCTCATACTCGTTGAGCGCCTGGGTGATCGCGTCGATGTCGGGTTTGTCGGCCTGCTGCGCGCGCAGCACGCGTTTGGCCTGGATCATCAGGGCCTCGACATAGTAGTGCGACTTGCGGCCTTCGCTCGCCTCGATTGCGGCCAGCTGTTCGGCGGCGCGTTTGTCATTGATCGCCTCGACGCCGGCGCGCAGCGCCTTGTCGGCGCTGGCAAAGGCGTCCCATGCCGCGACCAGGCGCGGATGCAGCGCCTTGCCCTTGGCCATCTTGTCGTCCTTGTAATTCTCCTGGCTGTAATAGTCGTCCGCCTCCTTCAACAGCGGCTCGAGCGTGGTGACGGCCGCAACATAGGCATTCGCAGCGGCTTCAAGCTCGGCATCATGCGGGTCCGCCGCATTGGCGGCCGCGACGTTCGTCTTGCAGTCGGACGTGTCGTAGATCGTATAGGTGCCGTAGATGATCCGCTCCTTGCCGGTGGGACCGCTCTTGGCGGCCCAGGAGAAGTAGCGGTCGCGGGACTCGTACGATCGCGACGAGAGACGGTTGATGCACCCGACATAGGCATTCATCTTATGCGTCAGTTGCGCACTCGCCGATGACGCTGGCGGGGCCTGTTGGCCGGCGGCCGGTTCGAGACAAGCAGCGATGGCTGCAACCACAAGGAAACAGATATTTCGCATCAGGCGTTTGCCCCTCATCTCGGCCGGAAGTTGGCCGCGCCTCAGCCTGGGAGGTTATGTGACGCAAAACGTGACGTCACACGAGCCTCCACTGAGGCCGCGCGGCACACTATCGATAGACTTGTTTGTCGGCTACGGGCAAAAGCCATCGATCTGCGTTGATGGCGGCGCCTACTTCTCGAGCATCGCCTTCAGCTTGAGCACCGCGCTGTCCGGCGTCGTCAGCACTGGCCGGCCGGTCACCTCGGCGACGCGCTCGGCCGCCGGCGCCATGCTGTATTGGGCGAGCGCGATCAGGTCGCAGTCGCGCAACTCCTTGCTCGCCTCGACCACGAGCCGATCGTGCTCGGCGCGGTCGCCGCGATCGAGCGCGGCCAGCGCGCCCTCAGCGAGTTTCGGCACCAGCGTCACCGGCGTTGGGAATTCCGGCGGCATCGACACCAATGTCGGCGGGAAGGTCGAGAGCAGGCCGATCCGTTTTCCTTTCGCGACCGCCTGCTCGATCATTGCCTCATTCGGCTTCAACACTGGCATCGGCGCGTGCGCGCGCGCCACCGCCTCGATGCAGGGCCCGAATGCCGAGCAGGTGAACAGAATGCCGTTGGCACCGGTGCTGGCCGCATAGCGGCCCATAGTGAGGAAGCGCTCGGTCATGCGCTCGGTCAGCTTGCCGTCGCGCGCGAGGTCGGCCGACAGGCTGTCGTCGAGCAGGTTCATCAGCCGCGCCTCCGGCCAATGCCGCGCGAACGAGGCCTCGATCGGCACGATCGAATGCTTCAGGGCGTGAATGAGCGTGATGCGCATGACTTCTTTCTTCTCCCTCTCCCCGCTCTTTGCAGGGAGGGGGTTGGGGTGAGGGCTCTTTCCTCGCGAGCGGGGCGAGGTCATAAATCTATCAACTCGTCATTGCGAGGAGCGATAGCGACGAAGCAATCCATCTCTGTACTTGCTGCGCGATGGATTGCTTTGCTTCGCTCGCAATGACGGGAGAGATCGATTCTCAGGTCATCACTTGAACGGAATCGCGTACATCAAGCCGCCCTTGCTCCAGGTGGCGTTGAGGCCGCGCTCGAGCTTCAGGGGGCTCGCCTTGCCGACATTGCGCTCGAAGATCTCGCCGTAATTGCCGCCGGCCTTGATCGTCGCGACCAGCCATTTGTTGTCGAGGCCGAGCCGGGAGCCGAGATCGCCGGATGCGCCGAGCAGGCGCTGGATCGCCGGGACCTGCGACTTCGTCATCTCGTCGACATTGGCCTGCGTCACGCCGAGTTCTTCAGCTTCGACCAGGCCGTAATGCAGCCAGGTGATGATGTCGCTCCAGACCTCGTCGCCGTTGCGGGTGAACGGGCCGAGCGGCTCCTTGCTGATGGTCTGCGGCAGCACGACATAATCGTCGGCTTTCGGTGCCGCGGTCGCGACCGCGCCGGCGAGCGCGGAGGCGTCCTGGGTCATGGCATCGCAGCGGCCGCCGAAGAAGGTCTGGTACATGGTGTCGGGACGGTCGAACACGAGTGGCTTCCAATCGATGCCGTTGGCCCGGCCGTAATCGCCGAGCGTCACCTCATGCGTGGTGCCCTGCGCAACGCAGACGGTGGCGCCCTTGAGATCCTTCAGCTCCTTCACGCCGAGGTCCTTCTTCACCACAAAACCCTGGCCGTCGTAGAAATTGACCGGACCCTGGCGCAGGCCGAGCGTGGTGCCGCGCAAGTAAGTCTGCGTCGAGTTGCGGTAGAGCACGTCGATCTCGCCGGACTGCAGCGCGGTGAAGCGGTTCTGCGCAGTCAGCGCGACGTAACGCACCTTGGCGGGATCACCGAGGATGCCGGCAGCAAGCGCGCGGCAATAATCGACGTCGAGGCCCTTGAAATTGCCTTGCGAGTCCGGCGCCGAGAAACCGGCAAAGCCCGTCGAGACGCCGCACACCAGTGTGCCGCGCTGCTTGACGGTGTCGAGCGTCGCCGCGCTTGCGGTCGAGAGCCCTGCGACGAGCAGGCTCGCCGCGATCAATACGTTCCTCATTCTGTCCTCCTCCCTCCTTGTTTCAGCATGATCCTGTCCGGTTCATGCTCAGTGACCGATGTCCTTCAATGCGCTGTCTACCGCAGCGCCTAATCTTTCGACGATCATGTCGATGTCGCCGGAAGTTGCGATATAGGGCGGGGCGAGCAGCACATGGTCGCCGCGCTGGCCGTCGGCCGTGCCGCCCGACGGATAGCAGCCGAGCCCGCCGGCGAACGCCGCGGACTTGATCCGCTGATGCAATTTCAGCTTGGGATCGAACGACTGCCGCGTGCCGCGATCGGCGACCAGCTCGATGCCCCAGAACAGGCCGCGGCCCCTGATGTCCCCGACATGGCGGTGATTGCCGAAGCGTTCGACCAGCCGCTGCTCGAGCTGGCGGCCGCGCTCCTTGACCTGGTCGAGCAGTTTCTCCTCGGCGATCACCTTCTGCACCGCGAGCGCGGCGGCGCAGGCGAGCGGATGCCCCAGATAGGTATGGCCGTGCTGGAACGCGCCGGAGCCGTTGCGCACGGTGTCGACGATGCCGCCGCGCGCGAGCATTGCGCCGATCGGCTGGTAGCCGCCGCCGAGGCCTTTGGCGATCGCCTGGATGTCGGGCGAGATGCCTTCCTGCTCCCACGCATGCAGCGTGCCGGTGCGGCCCATGCCGCACATCACCTCGTCGAGGATGAGCAGCGCGCCGTGGCGGTTGCAGATCTCGCGCACCGCCTTGAAGTAGCCTTCCGGCGCGGGCACGCAGCCGGCGGTGGCGCCGACCACGGGCTCGGCGATGAAGGCCGCAACATTCTCCGGGCCGAGCCGCTGGAATTCGGCCTCGAGCTCGGCGGCGAGCCGGGCCACAAAGGCGGCCTCCGATTCATCGTCGCGCTTCTCGTGATAGGCGTAGGCCGGCGTGACGTGGCTGAACGACGGCGACAGCAGCGGCGCGTAGGGCTCGCGACGCCAGGCATTGCCGCCGGCCGACAGCGCGCCGAGCGTATTGCCGTGATAGCTCTGCCGCCGCGCGATGAAGCGCGCGCGCTTCGGCTCGCCGCGCTCGATGAAATATTGCCGCGCCAGCTTGATCGAGGCCTCGATCGCCTCCGATCCGCCGCTGACGAAATAGACATAGCCGAGGCCGCCGGGCTCATGGCCGACCAGGCGCTCGGCGAGCTCTTCAGCAGGCTCCGATGAGAAGAAGCTGGTGTGCGCGTAAGCAAGCTTTGAGGCCTGCTTGGCGATGGCTGCCAGAATTCGCGGATGCTGATGGCCGAGGCAGGACACTGCGGCGCCGCCGGAGGAATCGAGAATGCGGTGGCCATCCTCTCCAATCAACCAGACACCTCCGCCGCCAACCGCCTTCGGCGGGGTCTCGCGCAGGCTTCGATGCATCACGCGGCTCTTGTTGGCGGCCATGACGGTCATCCTTTCTCGACAGTGTATTGCGACATCTTGGCAAGCCTGGCCTCGGTCTCCTCCAGCTTGCGTTTTGCCCCGGCGCCGCCCAGCGTGAAGGCGACGGCGGCGAGCGACTGCGCCACCGCGATCGCGCCCGTGAGACTGGGGAAGAAGCCGGGCGAGGAGGCGGCCTCGAACAGCAGCAGGTGATCGGCGCCCTCGGCCATTGGCGCTGCGATCGTGTCGGCGATTGCGATCAGCGTGGCGCGCGCCTCATGCGCCGCACGCGCCGTCTCGACGCTGACCAGGGTGTAGGGCGCAAAGCCGATCACGACCACCGCGTCGTCCGCACGGAAGGCACCGTGGTCGAGATCGAACGGGCCGGAACCGCCGACCAGCTGCACGGCATCGGGCCGGAACAGGCGGAGCTGATAGGTGAGCAGTTCCGCAACGCTGCGGCAGCTGCGAAATCCCGTGATCCAGATCCGGTTGGCCGTGTGCAGCGCACGCGCGGCGTCGGCAATCGCGTTCGCGGAAATCCGCGCAAGGCCCGCAGCTTCCGCCTCGAGCTTGTCGTGCACCAGTTTGACATCGGCATTCGGCCCGCCGCGGCGGCTCTTGGCGCGGCCGGAGAACGGGGAACCCTGCGCTGGCCTGCGCGCCTCGGTGAGTGCAGCGCGCAATTCGTCCCAGCCGGAATAGCCAAGCGCCTTTGCCAGACGAGTGAAAGAAGCTGGATCGGCGCCGGCGACGGAGGCAAGCTCGCGCATCGAGCGGGTGGTGGCGTCGTAATCATTGGCGGCGACGAACCGGCCGACCTCCTGCAACCGCATCGGCAGCGACGGCAGCGCGCTGCACAATTCGTTGAGGGGCGATGGTTTCGGCTGAGCCTGGGCCATGAAACATATGTTGCACAGTTGTTAATTTGGTGCAACATATGACGCGCGCAGAAAAGCGCATGGCAGAAGATCGCTTCTCATTGGGATCCTGTGCTGTGACGACATCGACGCCGAAACGCCCTCCCGCCCGGCCCTGGCGGCTTTCGCTCAGCGATCCCCGCGTCGCCGGGTTGTTCTGGCAGGTCCTGGTGGTCGGAATCGCGGTCGCTGTCGTCGCCTTCCTGTGGTCGAACGCGATCCATAATCTCTCGGTACGGCGCATCTCGACCGGCTTCGCCTTCCTCGGCCGCGAAGCCGGCATGCCGATCGCCGACAGCTGGATCGACTACACGCCGAAGGACACTTACCTGCGGGCCTTCATCGTCGGCATCGTCAACACGCTGCGCGTCGCGGTGATCGGCATCGTGCTGGCGACCGTGATCGGCACGCTGGTCGGCATCGCGCGGCTGTCGTCGAACTGGCTCCTGGCGCGGCTCGCCGCCGTCTATGTCGAGGTGCTGCGCGACCTGCCGCTCTTGCTGCAGCTTTTGTTCTGGTACGTGCTGATGCAGGGCCTGCCGGCGGCGCGCCAGGCCTGGAAGCCGGTCGAGGGCGTCTATCTCTCCAATCGCGGGCTGATCCTGCCGTCGGTCCCGCTGCATGAGGCCAATTGGTGGACCATCCTTGCGCTGGTCGCAGGCCTGATCGTCTTCACTTTCGTCAGGCGCCGCCTGATCGCGCAGCAGATGCTGGATGGCCGGGCGCGGCCGGCCTGGCCCTATGCGCTCGGTCTCGTCGTCGCGCTGCCCGCGCTGGTGTCGTTCCTCTCGGGCGCGAGCTGGAGCATCACGCTGCCGGAGCTGCGCGGCTTCAACTTCGTCGGCGGGCTGACCCTGGCGCCGGAGTATTTCGCGCTGCTGATCGCGCTCGTCACCTACACCTCGGCCTTTATTGCGGAAATCGTGCGTAGCGGCATCCAGGCGGTGCCGCGCGGCCAGTCGGACGCCGCCAAGGCGCTCGGGCTGAAGCGCAGCTTCGTGTTGCAGCACATCGTGCTGCCGCAGGCGCTGCGCGTCATCATTCCGCCGATGACGAGCCAGTACCTGAACCTGACGAAAAACTCCTCGCTCGCAGTCGCGGTCGGCTACCAGGACATCGTCTCGGTCGCCAACACCACGCTGAACCAGACCGGGCAGGCGATCGAGTCGATCGCGCTGATCATGATGGTGTTCCTCACCATCAGCCTCGGCATCAGCCTGTTCATGAACTGGTACAATGCGCGCATCGCGCTGGTGGAGCGCTGACATGAGCTCGGTCGCCCATCTGCCGCAGGATCCATTGCCGATCGGTCCGCGCCCCGCACCGCAGGCGCTCGGCGGCCAGCTCACAGCGTGGCTGCGCGCCAATCTGTTCGCCTCGATCCCCTCGAGCATCATGACGCTGCTCCTGCTGTTCCTGCTCGGCAAGGCGTGCATCGGCCTCTGGCAATGGGGCATCGCCAACGCGGTCTGGATCGTCTCCGGCAACGACAGCAGCGCCTGCCGCGCGCTGCGCGGCGTCGGCGCCTGCTGGGCCGTCGTGCCGGAGAAGTATCGCTTCATCCTGTTCGGCACCTATCCATTCGACGAGCAGTGGCGGCCGGCGCTCGCGGTCGTGATCTTCATCGCGCTATTCGCGGTATCGAGCCGCCGCAGCTTCTGGCGCAAGGAGCTGTTCCTGCTGTGGGCCGCAGCCCTGATCGTGATCGGTTGCCTGATGTGGGGCGGCTTCCTTGGCCTGTCCTTTGTCACGCAGGACCGCTGGGGCGGCTTGCCGGTGACGCTGATCCTTGCGACCTTCGGCCTGGCGTTCGGCTTCCCGCTCGGCATCCTCGTCGCGCTGGGCCGCCGCTCGAAACTGCCGGCGATCCGCTCGCTCTGCGTGCTCTATGTCGAATTGATCCGCGGCGTGCCGCTGATCAGCCTGTTGTTCATGGCGAGCGTGATGTTCCCGCTGTTCATGCCTGACGGCGTCAACATCGACAAACTCTTGCGTGCGCAGATCGCCTTCATCCTCTATGCCGGCGCCTACCTTGCCGAAGTGGTGCGCGGCGGCCTGCAGGCGGTGCCGCGCGGACAGTATGAAGCGGGGGATGCGCTCGGCCTGTCCTATTGGCAGAAGCACGCGCTGATCGTGCTGCCGCAGGCGATCCGCCACGTCATCCCGCCGCTGGTCAACACCTTCATCGCCTTCTTCAAGGACACCAGTCTCGTCCTGATCATCGGCATCTTCGACCTCTTGACGACCGCCAAGACCGCGATCGTCGACCCGGCCTGCAGTCGTTCAGCGTCGAGGTCTATGTCTTCGTCGGCGTGATCTACTTCGTGTTCTGCTTTGCGATGTCGCGCTACAGCCGCAGCCTCGAGGCGCAACGCGGAACCAACTGAGCGATCGTCGCTCGCCAATTCCTCAAATGTTTGGTCTGCCGTCATGCCCGGGATGAGCCCCCGGGGCACGATGGCCCTTTGGGGCGATCGCCCCTTGCCAAGCCGTCTCGATCCTATTTATGATCATAAAATGGATAAATCGACCCTTCCGTCCCTGGACCCGTCGCGGCGCGCTTCGATCAAGCGCAAGCGGTCGGACGCGGTTGCCGACCTGATCCGCAGCCACATCTTCCAGGCCGGCTTGCAGCCGAACGACCGGCTGCCGCAGGAATCCGAACTGATCGAGATGTTCGGCTGCAGCCGCTCGACCATCCGCGAGGCGCTCAAATCGTTGGAAGTGCAGGGGCTGGTGCAGAACACCACCGGTCCCGGCGGCGGCGCGCGGGTGGCGCCGGTGTCGATCAACCGGATCGTCGGCCTGCTCAGCAACTACTTCTATTTCCAGTCGATCTCTACGGCGCAGATCTACCAGATCCGCCGCCTGATCGAGCCGGAGCTCGCCTTCAGCGTGGTCGGCCACCTCACGGCGGAGCATTTCAAGGCGCTCGACAAGGCGATCGCGGTCCAGGAGCATCATCCCGGCGGCGTGGAGGACTGGGAGCATCACCGTCACGCCGAGATCGACTTCCACGACATCCTGATCGAGGCCTGTCCCAATCCGCTGCTCGGCCTGGTCGCCCGCTTCGTCAACGAGGCGATCCGCCATCTGATCAGCAAGCTCGGCGTGCAGGAATTCGCATCCAGCTTCACCTGCGAGAACATCGAGTTTCACAAGCGCCTGATGGCTGCGTTCCGCTCCGGCAACGCGGCGCGCGCGCGGCGCGTGATGCTCGATCATGTGCTGAGCGCCGAAACCGTGGTCGTCCCCGCGGAAGACCGGCGCATGGATCTGCCCGTCTTTCACCAGCCGTTGCGGCTCGACTGAACCGCATCGGCAGACTGCTGCATCACGCGTTGGAGGAAACAACAATGGTCACGCGGCGCGAGAATGAGTTGTGGAGTTGGTCGGCCGTCGACCTGGCGCGCGCGATCGCAACGCGTGCGATTTCCAGCCGGGACGCCGTGCAGTCCAGCCTCTACCGCATCGCCGCAGTCAATCCGGCGTTGAACGCCATTGTCGAGGTGCTGGCGGATGAGGCCCTGGCCGCCGCGGATACCGCGGACGCCGCGGTGAAATCCGGCGCGGAGCTCGGCGCACTGCACGGCGTGCCGGTCACGATCAAGGTCAATGTCGATCAGCGCGGTCACGCCACCACCAACGGCGTCGTCGCCTTCCGCGACGTCATCGCCACCGAGGACAGCCCGGTGGTCGCGAATCTTCGCAAGGCTGGCGCCGTCATTGTCGGTCGCACCAACACGCCGGCGTTCTCGCACCGCTGGTTCACCAACAACGATCTGCATGGCGCGACCTATAATCCGTGGGGCCGCCGGCTGACGCCGGGCGGCTCCAGCGGCGGCGCCGCGTCGGCGGTCGCTTCCGGCATGGGCGCGATCGCACACGGCAATGATTTCGGCGGCTCGATCCGCTATCCCGCTTACGCCTGCGGCGTCGCCGGCCTGCGTCCGACGCCGGGACGGATCCCAGCCTTCAATCCGTCAGCCACCAGCGATCGTCCGATCACGGCGCAGATGATGTCGGTGCAGGGGCCGCTCGCGCGCTCGATCGCCGATCTGCGCGCCGGCCTCGCCGCAATGGCACAGGCGGATGCGCGCGACGGCACCTGGCTGCCGGTGCCGCTGCAAGGTGCGCCGCTCGAGCGGCCGATCGGGGTTGCGATCGCGCCGGCGCCGTTCGGCGACGAGGCGCCGGAGGTGAACGCCGCGGTCCGCGCCGCCGGACGCTGGCTCGCGGAGGCCGGCTTTGCCGTGGAGGAGACCACCCCGCCGCGGCTCGCCGAGGCTGCCGATCTCTGGCATCGCCTGGTCATCAATGAAGAGCGGCGCGTGCTGGCGCCGATGATCCGCAAATTCGGCGACGATCGGAGCCGCTACAATCTCGAGGGCCATATTGCGTATGCGCCCGAGCTCGATGGCGATCAGGTGCTGGCCTGCTTCGAGCAGCGGCTCGCCATCGTGCGGGCCTGGCAGCTGTTCCAGGAGCGCTGCCCGGTCATCATCCTGCCGGTCTCGGCGCAACTGCCGTTCCGCTTCGATCAGGATCAGGAAGACGCTGATGTGGTGCACGCGCTGCTCGACGCGCAGCGGCCGCTGCTTGCGGTGCCTGCGCTCGGCTTTCCGTCGGTCGTGGTGCCGACAGGGACCGCCGGCGGCGTGCCGGTCGGCGTGCAGGTGATCGCCGGCCGCTTCCGCGAGGATGTCTGTCTCGCCGTCGCCGAGGTGATCGAGGCGCGTGCGTCGACGCTGACGCCGATCGATCCGCGCGACTGAACCAACAACAAAGCACCTAACATAACGGGAGGAATACCACGTGACGAAGACACCGATCTGGCAATGGTCCGCCGTGGACACGGCGGCGGCGATCAGGAACGGCGAGGCGACCTCGGAGCAGGTGGTTCGCGCCCATCTCGACCGCATGCAGGAGGCCAACCCGGCGCTCAA
Organism: Bradyrhizobium tropiciagri; assembly: GCF_001189845.1. Classification (GTDB taxonomy): domain Bacteria; phylum Pseudomonadota; class Alphaproteobacteria; order Rhizobiales; family Xanthobacteraceae; genus Bradyrhizobium; species Bradyrhizobium tropiciagri. The sequence goes on along the minus strand of NZ_LFLZ01000063.1, from coordinate 3,211 downwards.
CGCCGTCGTCGTCGATCTCGGCGTATCGGCGATGCAGGCCGCCAAGGCGGCGGATGCGGCGCTGGCGGCGAGCAAAGGGAAGGGCGGCGCCGTCGGACCGCTGCACGGCGTGCCGGTCACGATCAAGATCAACATCGACGTCGAGGGCCAGGCCAATTCGAACGGCGTGGTCGCCTTCAAGGACAACATCGCCCCGGGCGACTCGCCGGTGACGGCCAATCTCAAGAAGGCCGGCGCCATCATCATCGGCCTGACCAACACGCCGGAATTCTCGCTGCGCGGCTTCACCGACAACCCGCTGCACGGCCTGACGCGCAATCCCTGGAACGCGGACGTGACCTGCGGCGGGTCATCGGGCGGCGCCGGCGCGTCGATCGCGGCCGGCATCGGCACCATCGCGCATGGCAACGACATCGGCGGCTCGCTGCGCTGGCCGGCGCATTGCAACGGCATCGCCACCATCAAGCCGACCCAGGGCCGGATTCCGGCATTCAATCCCTCAGCCACGGCAGAGCGGCCGCTGATGGCGCAGTTCATGTCGTCGCAGGGACCGCTGGCGCGCCACGTCGCTGACGTCCGCCTCGGCCTCGAGGTGATGGCGCAGCGCGACCCGCGCGATCCCTGGTATGTGCCGGCGCCATTGACGGGGCCGAAGCCCGCCGCACCGGTCAAGGTCGCGCTCGCGAAGATCCCGGAGGACATGGCGACCGATCGCGGCGTGATCGCGCTCCAACGCAAGGCGGCCGATCATCTGGCCGATGCCGGCTATGCGGTCAGCGAGGTCGAGGTGCCCGATCTCAACAAGGTCTGGCAGCTCTGGTGCGACCTGATCATGACCGAGACCCGCGTGTTGCAGCAGGACCAGATGCTGGCGACCACCAGCGCCGACTTCCAGAAGACGTTCCACGGCTTCATGGCGCTGGCGAACCCGCTCGATCAGGCCGGCTACATGAAGGCGATCGCCGAGCGGTCCCGTCACATCAGGAACTGGATGACGTTCCTCGAACAATATCCGCTGGTGCTGACACCGACCTCGGTGCGCAAGACGCCGGAGGTCAATGCCGATCTCGGTGGCGACCAGCGCGTCAAGGAGTTGTTCTGGAACGATCTGCGCTTCATCTCGTCGATCAACGTGCTTGGGCTGCCGGCGGCCGTGGTGCCGGTCGGCCTGCATGAGGGCGTGCCGGTCGGCGTCCAGATCGTCGGCTCGCGCTATCGCGAGGATATGTGTCTCGATGCCGCCGAGGCGATCGAGCGCAAGGTCGGCATCCTCACAAGGCAATTGTGGGAGCGGCGCTGAGGCGATCTCGGCGCCATCTCGCATTGCCGATTCGTCCAATCGTACGTCCCAAGGAACGCCGCGGCGAAATCTCGTCGCGGCGTTCGCATGATTAGCGAGGAGCGTAAGCCCGCGCCGCTGCCGTGTTCCTCCTCCCGGAATTTTGATCGCGGATTCGCAGAGCGCCATGCCGGCCAGCGGGGTTGTCGGCGATCCCTGATTGCTTCAGGAGATCGTCCGAACCATCCGAATCCCTGGGAACGAAATGTCCATCACGAAACGCTCGCATGTCCTGATCGCAATTGCTGCGGTGTGTCTCTCCTTTGCCGCCGGCGCGGCTCGCGCGGAGGATGGTGTGCTACGTGTCGGCATCATCACCGACATGAGCGGGCAATATTCCGACGGCAACGGCCCGGGATCGGTGATTGCGGCGCAAATGGCTGCGGAAGAGATCGGCGGCACGATCGCCGGACGCAAGATCGAGATCATCTCGGCCGATCACCAGAACAAGCCTGACGTCGCCACCGGCATCGTGCGCAACTGGATCGACAACAAGGGCGTCGACGTGATCGCCGAAGGCGTCAATTCGGCGGTGGCGCTCGCGATCCAGACCGTGACGCGCGAACGCAAGAAGCTGTTCCTGATCTCGGGCTCCGGTTCATCCGATCTCACCGGCAAGCAATGCTCGCCGACCAGCGTGCAGTGGACTTACGACACCTATGCTTCCTCGAACGCCACCGCGAAGGCCGTGGTTGCGCGCGGCGGCACGCCCTGGTTCTTCCTCACGGCCGACTATGCGTTCGGCCAGGCGCTGGAGCGCGACGCCAGCAAGGCCGTCACATCGGCCGGCGGCAAGGTGATGGGGGCGGTCCGCCATCCGTTCGACACCGCCGATTTCTCGTCCTTCCTGCTGCAGGCCCAGTCCTCCGGCGCCAAGATCCTGGCGCTCGCCAATGCCGGCTCCGACTTCCGCAACGCGGTGTCGCAGGCCGACGAGTTCAACATCCGCGCCAGCATGCAGCTCGTCGCGCTGCAGGTGACGCTCACCGACGTGCCCGCGCTCGGCCTCGCGCATGCGCACGATCTGCTGTTCACCGATTCCTTCTATTGGGATCGCACGCCCGAGACCCGCGCATTTGCCCAGGAGTTCTTCAAGCGCCACGGCGCGATGCCGACCGCGTACCAGGCCGGCGTCAACTCGGCGCTCAGGCACTACTTCAAGGCCGTCGCCGCGACCAACTCGGTCGATTCCGAGACCGTGATCGCGCAGATGCGCAAAACCCCGGTGAATGATTTCTTCGCCCAGAACGGCGTCGTGCGCGAGGACGGCCGCATGGTGCACGACATGTATCTGATGCGCATCAAGAAGCCGGAAGAGTCCAAGAGCAAATGGGATCTCTACGAGTATCTCGCGACAGTGCCGGGCGACCAGGCGTTCCGTCCGCTCGATGAAGGCGGTTGCCCCTACGTCGCCAAGGCGCATTGAGGCGAGCAAGGCAATCCTTCCTTCGTAATTCCGGGGCTCGCGAGGCGAGAACCAGGAATCCATTTCTCCACGAGCTATGCGGCCTAATGGATTCCGGGCTCGCGCCAAGAGGCGCGCCCCGGAATGACGCGGGGAGAAGGCTGCGACAAATCACCCCGACCGGCAAATGAGCGCTTCCGTCGTCGGGCAAATCAGGAATGCGCTGCGGCGTCCTCATCCTCACCTGTCATCGCCCGGCTTGACTAGTACGCCGCGGCCTCTCGCTCAAGCACTGCTGTCTCTGGAATACTGGATCACCCGCTTTCGGGTGATGACACCGCGTTGTTTGGCGGCTTGAATCGAGAGCTGTCCGCATCGTCGTCCTGGCGAAAGCCAGGACCCATTACCCCAAATCTCAAATGTTGCACGACGCTGGGGCCACGGTCGCGTTCACAATCAAATACGGT
>NZ_LFLZ01000062.1 GCF_001189845.1 Bradyrhizobium tropiciagri | reverse complement strand
GGTCGGGAAGTTTGGCGTAAGGAGATCCGAGGTCGGTGACTCTTGCTCTCTCGATACACCGGGACCCCTCACCCGATTTGCTACGCAAATCGACCTCTCCCAAAGGGAGAGGTCAACTTTCGACGCCGTTCCGGCTCAGCCTAATCTCATCGGGCTTTCGCTCGCGCCAGAAGTTCGGCCGAGCCAGCGCTGGGTCGGGAACAGCTGCCATTGCCAGCGGCGGGCCGCGCGCCCCACACCCCTCGCGGCATGAACAGCATGATCAGGATGGCGAGCGTGCCGAGCACGACGAGATAGAGGCTGCCATACTGGGCGAGATATGTGACAAGCCCCCAGAGCAGGAGCACGCCGACCATCGGGCCTTCGATGGTGCGCACGCCGCCGATCACGACGATGAAGATCACATAGGCGGTCCAGTCGGTGACGCTGAAGGCGGCATCGGGCGAGATGCGCGCCTTCTGCAGATAGACCACCGCGCCGACCATGCCGGTGGCGAAGGCGACCGCGATCCACAGCAGATGGCGGATCCGCGCGGTGCGGACGCCGACGCTGCGCGCCGCCGCCGCATTGTCACGGCTGGCCGCCAGCGCAAGACCGTGGCGCGAGCGGATGAAAGCGTAAATGCCGAGCGTGACCAGCACGGCGAGCAGCAGCGCCAGCCAGTAGACCAGCACGTCGCGCGCCGCCGCCGGGCGCAGACCGAGCAACGCCTGCACCGCCTTCAGCCCGAACATCTGCGACAGTTCGCCGGGCGAGATCGACATCCCGGTGCCGCCGCCGAGCGACTTGAACTGCGCGCAGATCAGCCGCAGCGCTTCGGCGGCGACCCAGCTGCCGATCGCGAAATACGGCCCCTCGAGCCGGAACAGCAGCGGCCCGAGCAGCGCCGCGATCAGCGCCGCGAACAGCCCGGCCAGCGGGATCGCCGCAACGGGATCGAGCCCGGCCATCACGATGCCCGCGAACAGCGCATAGGCGCCGAGCCCGACAAACGCCTGCTGCCCGACCGACACCAGCCCGCCCCACCCGGCCAGCACGTTCCAGAGCTGCGCCAGCGTCAGCATGGTGAAGACGAAGATCAGATCCTGGATCAGGTTGCGCGACGCAATCGCGGGCAGCGCGGCAAGCACCACCACCAGCGCGATGCCGGCCACGGCCGCGATGCGCGACAGGCGCGTGCCGACCCGGATTTGCCACACCGGCACATCTGCCGGGCACTGCTCCCGGCCAGCCGGCATATCGATGCTCTCGACGCTCATGCCCGCCTCGCCGGAAAGAGACCGCGCGGCCGTACCATCAGCACGGCAAGAAAGGTGAGATGACCGGCGAGGATCTGCCACTCCGGATTGATCCGCCCGCCGATCGCCTGCGCGAGCCCGAGCACGATGCCGCCGGCCAGCGTGCCCCACAGGCTGCCGAGGCCGCCGATGATCACGGCCTCGAACGCATAGAGCAGCCGCGCCGGACCGATCGACGGATCGAAGCTGGCGCGGATGCCGAACACGATTGCGGCGATCACCGAGACCGCGAGCGAGAGCCCGACCGCGATCGCATAGACATTGCGCTCGTTGACCCCCATCAATTGCGCGATCGCGGGATTGTCGGCAGTGGCGCGGAAGGCGCGGCCGAGCGAGGTGCGATAGAAGATCAGCTGGAGCAGAGCGACGGCGACGATCGCCGTCACCAGCGCCGCCAGCGGCGCGAGGCCAACGCTGAGGCCAGGCGCCAGCGTCACCGACGAGGATTCGAACGCGCCGGCCTGCAGCCGGCGGCTGTCCGCGCCATAGCCGAGCAGCAGCCCGTTCTGGATCACGATCGACAGGCCGAAGGTGACGAGCAGCGGCGGCAGGATGTCGTCGCCGAGCACGCGCTCCAGCACCAGCCGCTGCAGCACGAAGCCGAGCGCGAACATGACAGCGACGATCAGCAGGGATGCGGCCGCGAGCGGCAGGCCGAGCGCGGTGGTGGCGCTGAGCACCAGATTGGCGGCGAGCAGGATCAGATCGCCATGCGCCAGATTGACCAGGCGCATGATGCCGAAGATCAGCGACAGGCCGAGCGCGAACAGCGCATAGACGCCGCCGAGCAGCACGCCTTCGATGATGGTGTCGAATCCGCTCATCGCTCCCTCATGCTCCGAAATAGGCCGCGCGGATCGTGTCCTGATCCACGTCCTTCGGCCGTCCACTCAGCGTCACCCGACCTTCCTGCAGGCAATAGAAGCGGTCGGCCGCCCGCAGCGCGCGGGCGATGTCCTGCTCGACCAGCACGACCGCGGTGCCGCCGGCCCGGATCTGCGGCAGCATGCGGTAGATGTCCTCCACCACGATCGGCGCGAGGCCGAGGCTGATCTCGTCGCACAGCAGCACCTGTGGGTTCGACATCAGCGCGCGGCCGATCGCCACCATCTGCTGCTGGCCGCCCGACAGCGCTGTGACGGCGCCGCGCCGGCGTTCTTTCAGCACCGGAAACATCCGGTAGACCGCGGCGAGATCCCAGGGAGCGCTGCGTTCGCCGCCATAGGCGCCGATCAGGAGGTTCTCCTCGACACTGAGCGAGGGAAACAGCTGGCGGCCCTCGGGGACCAGTGCAAGCCCGAGCCGCACAATGCTGGCAGCGGACGCATCGCCGATCGCCCGCCCGCCGAGGCGGATGGCATCGGAGCGGTTCTTCACGAGACCCGCGAGCGACTTCAGCATGGTCGACTTGCCGGCGCCATTGGCGCCGATCACCGCGACCGCCTCGCCCTTCGCCAATTCGAAATCGATGCCGAACAGCGCCTGGAAGTCGCCATAGAACGCATCGAGCGCTGTGACATTGAGCAGCGCAGTCATGCCGGCACTCCCATGTAGATGGTCTCGACCTCGCGCGAGCGCATCACCTCGGCGGGCACGCCCTGCGCGACGACCTTGCCGAAGTTCAGCACGACCAGCCGCTGCACCACGGCCAGCAGCGCATGCACCACATGCTCGATCCAGATGATGCCGACACCTTCGGCGTGGATGGTGCGGATGGTTTCGACCAATTCATGGCACTCGGCGTCGGTGAGGCCGCCTGCGATCTCGTCGAGCAGCAGCGTACGCGGCCTGGTGGCGAGCGCCCGCGCCAACTCGAGCCGCTTGCGATCGAGCAACGGCAGGCTGCCTGCAAGCCGGTTGGCCTTGGCCTCGAGGCCGGTCAGATCAAGCATGCGGCCAGAATGCTGGACCGCATCCGCCTCCGACAGTCCGCCGCCGAACATGGCGGCGACGGCTAGATTCTCGAACACCGACAGGTGATCGAACGGCTGCGGAATCTGGAATGAACGGCCGATCCCGGCACGGCAGCGTGCCTCGGGCGAGAGACCCGTGATGTCGACGCCATCGAGGACGATGCGGCCAGCGTCCGGACGCAGCAGCCCGGTGATCAGGTTGAACAGCGTCGACTTGCCGGCGCCGTTCGGACCGATCACGCCGAGCGCCTCGCCGGACGAAAGGGTCAGGTCGATGGCATCGGCAACGACAATGGCACCGAACCTTTTCGAGACGGAATGGAGTTCGAGCATGTTTCGCTCACCGGATGGATCCGCTGGGAGAAGATGCGCGGACGTTCCGCGCATCCTCGATCGACCATTTGCCTGCGACGCGCTCGCTAGCTCAACGCCTGCATGTCGCCGCCGAGCGGGATCTGCGGCGCCAGTCTGTTGTCCGTGATCACCATGTCGTATCTGTCGCCATTGAGCCGCCATTGGCCGCCGACCAGCGGCGTCTTGGCGATGTTCTTGGCGGCGAACGGCGGCACGGCGCTGGAGCCGAACGCGACCTGGCCCACGATGGTATCGAGCTTGGTGGCGCCGATCGCCTTCGCCAGCGCCGCGCCGTCGCTCGGATCGCCGGAGCGCTTGATGGCGTCGATCGCAACCTCGAACAGCGAATGCACGAAGCCGATCGGCTGGGTCCATTGCTTGCTGGAGGCCTGCTCATAGCCCTTGGCGAGATCGGCGGCGCTGACGCCGCTGAGGCTCGATTTGTAGGGATGGGTCGGCGTCCACCACACCTCGGTCGAGATGTTGTTGCCGCCCTTGCCGAGCGCCTGCACCGACGCCGGAAACAGCAGCGCCTTGGCGACCGACACGACTTTCGGCTTCAGTCCCTTCTGCCGCGACTGGTTCCAGAAGGTGGTGAAATCGGGCGGGATGATCACGCCGGTGATGATCTCGGCATCGGCGCCACGAAATGCCGCGATCTGCGAACTGAAGTCATCGGTGAGGTTCTGGAAGCGGCCGGGATCGGTGAGCTTGAAACCCTGCTTGGCCATCACGGGCGGGAAGCCGATCGTGATGTCGCCCCATGCGTTGCCGTCGGCATCGTTCGGAAACAGCGCGCCGACCGATTTGTTGGTCGCGACCTGGCTCCACATGCCGGTGAAGACGCCGATCACGTCCTCCAGGCCCCAGAAGTAGTGGAACGTGTAGTCGAACGGCTTCCAGCTCTTGGGATCGCCGGGATTGGCCTGCCGGCCGATGAAGTTGGTTTGCCACGGCGCCACGGAGGAGATGCACGGCACCTGCTCGAGTTCGCACTGCGTCGCCACCGGATTATTGGTCTCGGGCGTGGCGCCGACCACGATCAGGCTGACATTGTCGCGGGTGATCAGCTCCTTGGCGACTTCAGCGGCGCGGTTCGGATTCGACTGGCTGTCTTTCGTCACCACCTCGACCGGATAGGTCTGCGATCCGACCTTGACGCCATCCTTGATGAATTTCCGGAATTCACCGAGCACGAAGTCGTCGGCCTCGGCGAAGGCCGCGAGCGGTCCGCTCTTGGGCGAGACATAGCCGATCTTGATCGGCTTGTTGGCGGCACGCGCGGCCGGCGCGAACAACGTCGTGCTACCTGCGGCGGCGAAACCACCGGCGATGCCCTGCAGCACGCGGCGGCGATCGAAAGACATGACGTTCAATTCGTCCTTGCTCATTTTCCCCTCCTTGAGGCAAGCCGGTCGCATGCCGGCTGTCGTTCATTTCGTTCTGAAAAAGGATTGCCGGCGTCGCGCCGCATCACGCGGCGGCGACGGACTTCGCTTGCGCGCTGCGGCCGAGGATCTGGCCAAACACTTCCAGCAGCACATCGCTGGCATTGGCCGCCGCCTCCCTGGCGCGCCAGGCGACATACATGTCGGGACGCACCAGCACGCAGCCGTCCTCGTCCACCTCGCTCTGGCGATACCAGTCGGCATAGATGTCGAGCGCATCGCAGCCCTGCGGGCCGATCGTCACGACGTCGACCGGCAGGCCGTAGGCCTTCTCGACCGCGGCTGCGGCCGTCTTCCAGCCATCGCCACCGATCCCGGTGAGCAGCGTGAAGCGGCCCTTGCCGGTGAGATCGAGCGTCGACTTGCGCTCGCCCTGATGCTCGACCCAGACATGCGGCAGATGCGCGCCGGGCCAGGTGGTGGCCTGATAATACAGTTCGTGATCCCGGGTGAAGGCCGGCATCGGCGTGCCGTCGGAGACGACCGCGGTCGACCCATAGCGCTGGTTCAGCTCGACGCCATGGCAGTTGAACTCGTAGCTCTTGTTGGCGATCGCCTCATAGAGCTTCTTGCGGCGCGCTTTGCCTTCCGCAGTCGGCGCCTTGCGCGCGGCGATCGCCTTGCGCGCTTCCGCGGGATCGGTCGAGGCGACGAGCCCCACTGCCTCGAAGATCGGCGGGAAGTCGCCGATGCTCTTGTTGGCGCGGGCCACGATCTGCTTGCCGACCGGCTGGCGTTCGGCAGAATAGGTCTCGAGCAGCGACGGCGCCGCGTGGCCCTCGAGCACCAGCTTCAGCTTCCAGCAAAGATTGTAGGCATCCTGGATCGAGGTGTTGGAGCCGAGCCCGTTGGTCGGCGGATGGCGGTGCACGGCATCGCCGACGCAGAACACCCGGCCTGACGAATAGTGGCCGGCATACATCTCGTTCACGGTCCAGGTCGAGGTCGAGCGGACCTTGACCTCGAGCGTCTCGTCGCCGACCAGGTTGCGCACGATCGAGATCGCCTCGTCATTGCTGAGCTTGCGCTCGCCCTGCTCGATGTCGTAGCCCCAGATGATCAGCCATTCGTTCCACGGCCGCACCATGCGGATCAGGCCGGCGCCGATGCCGCCGATCTCGGCGCCCGGCTGCAGCACCCAGTACAGCACGCTCGGCCGGTGCGCGACGTATTTGCTCAAATCGGCCTGCACGATGATGTTCATGCTGCCGGCGCGGCCCATCTGGCCCTCCATCGGCAGCCCGATCACTTCGGCGACCCGGCTGCGGCCGCCATCGGCGCCGATCAGATATTTGGCGCGGATCTGATAGGTCTCGCCGGACAGGCGATCCTTCACCGTCGCGGTGACGCCGTCGGCATCCTGCACCAGGTCGACGAACTCGGTGTTGAAGCACAGCGAGGTGCCGCGCTGGCCGGCGGCCTCGATCAGGATCGGCTCGAGGAAATTCTGCGGCAGGTCGCAGATCCGCGCCGGACTGGCGAGGTCATAGTCCGCCTTGCGCGAGGGATGGTTGCCCCAGGAATAAAGTCGGCCGAATTCCTCGCCGGCGAGGCTTTCGCAGAACACGTTGTTGGCCATCAGATGCTGCGGCACCGCCTGCGCCACCGCCTTCTCCTCGAGGCCGAGATCGCGCAGCACCTCCATCGCACGCTGGTTGGTGATGTGGGCGCGCGGCGTATCGGCCAGCCAGCCATATTTGGTCACCAGGATGTGCTTGACGCCGTACATGCCGAGCAGCGCCGCCGCCGTCGCGCCGGCCGGGCCACTGCCGACGACAAGCACGTCGGTCTCAACAGGTTTGCTGGTCATGGTCCTCTCCTTGGTCGTGTTGTTGGTTGTGATCGTCATTCCGCGGCCATCATCGGCTGCGGCACCAGGCCTGCGCCGGGCTTCATCTGGAAGTCGTAGGTCATCAGGTGCCACGGGCTGGACACCCGCTCGCCGTTCGGCAGCATTGGCTCGCTCTTCGGCTCGACGCGTGCGATCAGCTCGTCCTTGACGCCGAACACCACGTCGCTGCGCAGATAGTCGTCGCCGTCGAGGAAGACGTGGGTGATCAGCGGCTCGTAGCCCTCGGCCTTGACCAGGAAATGCACATGCGCAGGGCGCATCGGATGGCGTTTCGTGGCGGTGATCAGATCGCCGACCGGGCCGTCGGTCGGGATCGGATAGCTGCACGGCAGGATGGTGCGGAATGAGAAGCGACCGTCGGCATCGGTGACGAAGCGCGCGCGCAGCGATGGGCCGTGCGCGGCATAGTCCGCCTTCTGCGAATCGTAGAAGCCGTCGTCATCGGCGTGCCAGACATCGATCTCGGCACCGGCGAGCGGCTTGCCGGCAAGGTCGGTGACGCGGCTCTGCACGAACATCACCTCGCCGTCGATGCCTTCGGAGATATTGGCGCCGTGCGGCGTGACGCGGTGCTCGCCAACGTAGAAGGGGCCCAGCACCGTGGTCTCGGTCGCGCCCTCGCGCTCGCGGTGATTGACGGCGTCGACCAGCATCGAGACGCCGAGCACGTCGGAGAGCAGGATGAACTCCTGGCGCAGCGGCGTGCAGGTCTGCCCGGTGCGGGTCAGGAATTCGATCGCCTGATTCCATTCCTCGAAGGTGAGCTCGGTGCGGCGCACCAGATCATGCAGCGCCTTGACTGTCTCCTCGATGAGGAATTTCAGCCGCTTGTTCGGCGTATTGGCGAAGCTGCGGATCACCTCGTCGGTGAGGTCATGCTCGTTGAAATTGGCCATCGTGTTTGTCCTTGATCTTGAGATGTCAGTGCCGCGCGGGCGCGTCGCCGCGCCAAGCCGCCGCGATCAGGTCCTGGATCGCGACGCGCTCCACAGGTCTTGGATTGGCATAGGGGCTGCGCACCGCCATCTCGGCGGCGCGCGCGATGCCGTCCTCGGGCATGCCGATGTCGGCCAGCCGGCGCGGCAGCGCGAGCCGGCGCGCGAGCTCGAATAGCCCTTGCGGCGCATCATCCGTGCGCAACGCGCGCGCAATCCGGGTCATCGCCTCGGGCGCGGCGGCGGCATTGTAGGCGGCGGCATGCGGCAGCACGATCGCGTGGGTTTCGGCGTGCGGCAGGTTGAACATGCCGCCCAGCACGTGGCAGAGCTTGTGGTGCAGCGACATCCCGACCGCGCCGAGGCAGACGCCGCACAGCCAGGCGCCGTAGAGTGCATCGCGCCGCGCACCGGGATCGGAGGGCTCAGTCATGATGCGCGGCAGCGCGCGGGCGAGCGCTGCGATGCCGTCCTCCGCCATCAGCGAGGTCAGCGGATTGGCGTCGGGCGCATACAGCGCCTCGACGGCGTGGGCGATCGCGTTGAGGCCGCTGGCGGCGGAGACATGCGGCGGCAGGCTGACGGTGAGATCGAAATCGTAGATGACGGTGTCGGGGACCAGATCCTGGGACTGCTGCGTGGTCTTGATGCCGTTCGTGGTTTCGCCCAGGATCGGCGTCATCTCCGAGCCGGCATAGGTGGTCGGCATCGCGATGTGCGGCAGCCCGGTGCGCAGCGACAGCGCCTTGCCGAGCCCGACCGTCGAGCCGCCACCGATCGCAACCAAGCCGTCGATGTCGCGGGATTCAACGATGCGAAGCGCTTCGTTGGTGACCTCGACCGGCGTATGCATGCGCGCGCCGGCAAACAACCCTGCGAGCCGGTCGCCGAGGCCGGCGCCAAGCCGGCGTCCGAGATCCTGCTGCTCGGGGGTGGTCAGCACCAGCGCCCGCTTGATGCCGAGGCGCTCCGCCTCCTCGCCAAGCCGCACCGAGGTGCCGGCGCCGAACACCACGCGATATTGCTGCGAGCAATAGGCAAAGGCGCCCTGGCCGGCATCTCCGGCCCCCACTATCGGCGGACGTACGGCATCGGACGCTGCGATGCTCATGGCATTTCTCCCAGCCGGCGGACCGGCACATTTCGCTTTGTTGGGAGAAAGCTAGCGGCAGGCGGCGGTCGCGGGCCTGCACGAAACCGGAGAGAATCTGCACAAAACCGGAAAAATCGTCAGGCGGGATGCGGCGGGCAGCGCCCTCGCCTGCCCCCGCCCGCTACGCGCTAATGGCTGCGCCGGTAGCGCCCCGGCGTTACGCCGGTGAACCGGCGGAACATCCGCGTAAAATGCTCCTGATGCGAGAAGCCGCAGGCCAACGCGATGTCGGCGAGGCTCTGCGTCTCGTCGGCAAGCAGTGCCCTGGCGCGCTCGATGCGCAGGTTGAGGACGTATTGGTAGGGCGAGACGCCGCTGGTCGCCTTGAACAGGCGCACGAAATATTCGGTGCTGCGGCCGCACAGCTCGGCCAGCTGGTCGAGCCGGATGTCGGTATCGAGATTGGCGTCGACGAATTCGCGGATCCGCGCCATCTGCCTGTTGCTGAGCAGGTTCGGATGCTTGCCCGCCTCGACGCTCGGCTTGTGGAAATTGATCGCGACAAAGCGGTTGGCGATCGCCCGGGCGATCGGATCGACGAACAGCGACGAGGCCGGCAGGCCGCCGGTGATGGTCTCGCCGATCGCCGCGGCGAGATGCTCCAGCACGGCGTCCTGATCGCCGAACATCGGCGCCAGCCCGCCGATCAGGCTGGACGCCCCGTCCTGGCCGGCGAACAGGTCCGACCGCAGATAGATGTGGGTGGATTCCAGCGCCTCACGCAAAACCACGTTGCAGGTGTGCCCGGCCGGCAGGAAGAACACGCCGCCGCGCGGAATCTGCCGGGCGACCGACTTACCGTCCATCACATAGGTGATGTCGACCGGACCGCCGCGGTGCAGCACCATCAGATTGTCTGACAGCGCGTGGAAATGCCCGTCAAACGGCCGTTCGCGCTGAACCGAGGCAAACGCAGACGACCAGCCGAGCCCTTCGCTCGAGCCGCGGAAATCGGCCTGGAAGCGGTTCAGGATCCCGTGCGTCTCCTGCACCCCAAAATTCGACGTCGCCTGCATCCGGCAGTCCAAGGGCTCGAGGCTTCACGTGCCGGTCGAGTGAAACCCAACGGCCATGGATTTTCAACACAATCGAACCGGCGGCTCTCCGCGGCGGCGTTGCTGCGTCGCAATAGCTGGGCTTCTATTCCTTGACCGCAAGCCAGATCACGTGGCGGACGCCGCGGCCACGTCCCGTGGCACGGACGGCAATCTCGTTGACGGCGAACCCGGCCCGGGACAGCGATTTCGGGAACCTGGCATTCGGACCTGACGACCAGACGGCGAGCACGCCGTCACGCCGCAACGCGGCGTTTGCGAGCTTGAGGCCGGAGACGTCGTACAGCGCGTCGTTGGCCTTGCGGGTCAGCCCCTCCGGGCCGTTATCGACATCGAGGAGAATGGCATCGAAGCTGCGCGGATGGCGCGCGATCACGTCAGCAACATCGGCCTCCTCGATGCGCACGCGCGGATCGTTCAAGCTGTCGCCGAAGATCTCGGCCATCGGGCCTCGTGCCCAGGCGACGACCGCCGGCACCAGTTCGGCCACGATGATCTGCGCATCCGCTCCGAGCACGGCGAGCGCCGCCCTTAGCGTAAAGCCCATGCCGAGGCCGCCGATGAGGAAATGCGGCTTTGCGACCTTCTCGATCTTCCTCGCCGCGAGCGTCGCCAGCGCCTCTTCCGAGCCCGACAGGCGGCTGTTCATCAGCTCGTTGGTGCCGAGCATGATCGAGAATTCGCGGCCGCGCCGCATCAGACGCAATTCACCCTCAGTGCCGGGAATCCGCGCGGTATCGATCTTTTCCCAGGGAATCATGCGGCGGCTTGTAGCATGGCAGGCAGCCTCGCCGTAGCCCGGATGGAGCGAAGCGCAATCCGGGAAACCTCCCGCCACTCGCAAGGCCCCGGATTTCGCTTCGCTCCATCCGGGCTACGAAGGCGGGAAACTAGCCGCCAGCCCAGACGTCGAGCACGTAGCGATTCCCTGTGCCCATCTCCTCGATCCAGCGCGCGGCGGCATCGGCATCAGTGCCGGTGCGCTCGCGGTAGATCGACATCAACGTCGCCTTGACGTCGGGCTCCATCTTGCCGCCGTCGCCGCAGACATAGACGATCGCGCCCTTCTGGATCAGCTCCCAGACCCTGTCCTTCTGCGCGGCGACGAGATGCTGCACATAGGTCTTCGGGCCGTCTGCGCGCGAGAACGCGGTGAAGAGCTCACTGGTGCCGTCGGCGGCGAACGCCTTCAGCTCGTCCGCATAGATGAAGTCCTGCTCCGGATGGCGGCAGCCGAAGAACAGCATCGCGGGGCCGAGCGTCGCGCCCTGCGCCCTGCGCGCGGCGCGCTCCTGCAGGAAGCCGCGGAACGGTGCGAGCCCGGTGCCCGGCCCGATCATGATGATCGGCACGGCGTTGTCGTCGGGCAGGCGGAAGCCGGCCTTGGTCTCCTTGATGGTGGCGTGGACGGTGTCGCCGGCTCTGCGGCGCGCCAGATAGTTGGAGCAGACGCCCTTGTAGATGCCGCGGCCCGAGCTTGCCGGCGCCTCGACGACGCCAACGGTGACGCTGCAGCGCTGCGCCTCGCCGGCCGGAGACGACGAGATCGAGTAATAACGCGGCGCCAGCAGCGACAGCATTTCGAGGTAAAGGTGGAACGGCAGCTCGCAGGCCGGATATTCCTCGAGCAGGTCGAACACCGATTTGCGCTTGGCCAGCACCTCGGTGCGATAGCGCCCGGCCGAGGCGTCGTCGTCGCCGACATAGGCCATCAGCTTCGGCTTGGTCACCGGGCAGCGGGTGTGCTCGGACATGATCTGGATCTGCTTGCGGGTCGCGACCTGCTGCAACTCGACGAACTCGGTGAGCAGCCGCCCGACCGACACGGCGTTGCCGACCGGCAATTGCGCGCGGCGGCCTTCCGAGACCTGCAGGCGGATCTGATCGGCCGGCAGGAAGCCGAACCGGCGCGCAACGGAATCGACCAGGGTCGGATCGTTGCGCGGCACCACGCTGAGATGATCGCCGACGCGATATTTCAGGCTGGCCGGCAGCTCGACCTCGATGTGCCGGGTCGAGCGCTCCGACGGATGGGCGCCTTCCTTGGTCTGCAGCTCGTTGTTGGCGAGCACCTTCATCGGCACCGCGCCGCCCTGCGTCACGATGGTGTTGACCGCGCCCTGCGCCACCGGCTCGATCGCATAAAGCGGCTCGTCCTCAGCGGTGCGGGTGAAATTCCAGTCGATGCCGAATTCCTTGGTCGCGACCTTCGCCGCCTCCGGGAACCATTTCTGGAACTGGCCGTCGAGATCGCTGCGCGCATCGCCCTCGCCGCGCGGATAGACCGCACGCGCACCATGTTTGGTCAGCTGCTCGTCGATCAAGCGCGGCACCGACTGGTAGGTCGCCGCCCAATCGCTGTTGCCGCAGCCGAACACGGCGTAGCGCACCTTGGCAAAGGCATCCTTCGGCAGGTCGCTCTCCAGCCATTTGACGAACTGCGTGGCATTGTCGGGCGCGGCGCCATTGTAGGAGGCGCAGATGATCAGCACGCCACCCTCCTCTGGCAGCTTGCCGACATAATCGTCTAGCGGGCCCAGCCGGGTGGCGAAGCCGTTGATCTCGGACAAGTCAGCCATGCGGGTCGCCAACTCCTCGGCCGAGCCGAGGTTGGAGCCGTAGAGCACCAGCATCGGCGTGTTGTGGCCCGGGCGCGTGGTCGGCGCGCGCGGCGGCTTCGGCGCAGCCGCAACGGCGCCCGTGCTGCCGGCAAACGCGCCGCGATCCCTGTCGTCGCGCGGCCGCACCTTGATCCTGAAGCCGTCGGGCTTGACGGTCAGCGTCTCCTTCAGATGCATCTGGTAGCGATGCACGTCGAGCAGCTTGAAGCGCTGCAGGATCATCCCGATCGCCAGCGCCGCCTCGTGCATGGCAAAGCCGCGGCCGATGCAGGCGCGCTGGCCGTTGCCGAACGGCTTCCAGGCATTGATCGGGCGTTTGGCCTCGGCCTCGCGGCTGAAATTCTCGGGATCGAACACGTCGGGGTTCGGCCCCCAGACAGCGGGATCGCGGTGCAGCGCCATCACCAGGATGGTGATGAAGGTGTTCTTCTTCAGCTTGTACTTCCCGCCGATCGTCTCATCGTTGAGCGGCGCGATGCCGTAGGCCGGCGCCGGCGGCCACAGCCGCAGCGCTTCCTTCAGGCATTGGGTGATGTAGGTGAGCTGCGTCACCTGCTGATAGGTCGGCCGCGCATCGACGTCGGGGCCAAGGACGCGGTCGACCTCCTCATAGGCCTTCTTCAGCACCTCGGGATGCTTCAGCAGTGCATAGATCGTGCACGACAACAGGCCAGAGGTGGTCTCGTGGCCGGCGATCAGGAAGGTGTTGATCTGGTAGCGGATGTTGACGTCGTCCAGCTGCTCGCCGGTGGCGCGGTCGACGCCGGTCATCATCGCGGCCAGCATGTCCTTCTTGTCGTCGGTCACGTCGGTGTTGCCGCGGCGCTCGGCGATGATCTCGTCGACCATCTTGTTCATGAAGGCGACGTCGTCGGCGAGCGTCTTGCGCCGCTTCTGCATCCACAGACCCTCGAGCGGCAGGCCGCGGGTCATCATGATGGTTTCGAGCGAGCGCACCAGCGACTCCACGAACGGGTGGTAGTCGCGGCGGTAGAACGAATTGAAGCGGTAGTCGAAGCCGCACAGCCCGATGGTGTCGAGCGTGAGCGCCGTCATATCGTGGACGACCTCGATCTCCTCGTCGGCGTTGAGCCGCTCCCATTTCTTGACCAGCTGCTCGGCGATATCGACCATGCTCGGGTGATACGACTGCATGGCGCGGTTGCCGAACGGCTGCATCAGGATGTTGTGCGCCTTGCTCCAGTTCGGCTCCCGGGTGTCGGCGGTGAACAGCCCGTCGCCGCCGACCGCGCGCACCCGGCGCAGCGAGCCGCGCACCGCCTTGTCGAAGCGCTTCTCGTCGGATAGCTCGTCGACCAGGTCGTGGCCGGACACGATCACGAGCGGCGCGCCCATCATGTCGAGCCAGAAGATCGGCCCGAGCTCCTTGGAGAGCTTGACCAGATGCTGCACCGGCGCGGTCGAATCCAGCGACAGCATGTTGCCGACCACCGGCTTCGTCGGCGGATGCGGAATCGGGCTCAGTCTGTTGCCGGACGCCATGTTGGAAGTGCCCCCTTGTGTCTGCCCCGAACTACGCCGTCATTGCGAGCGAAGCGAAGCAATCCATCGCGCCGCAAGGGGAGAGAATGGATTGCTTCGTCGCTTCGCTCCTCGCAATGACAGGAAGAATTATCCAAACCGTTTCCTGCGCCATTCGATCAGCTTTGCGCTGACCTCGTCAGGCTTTTCCTGCTGCGTCCAATGGCCGCTGTCCTTGACCAGATATTTTTCGAGATCCGGCACCAGTCTCTCCATGCCGTCGGCGGCCGAAGGCGGCAGCACCGCATCGTTCTCGGCCATGATCATCAGCGACGGCACCCGCACATTGTGGTCCAGGCCAGCGGAACGTTCCCAGTTGCGAGTGAAATTGCGATACCAGTTGATGCCGCCGGTGAAGCCGGTCTTGGTGAAGGTGTCGACAAACACCTTCTTCTCCTCGGCCGACAGGATCGGCGTGCGCGGATCATGCTTGGCGTCGTAATTCGCGATCATCTGCGGGAACGCCAGATTGAGCCGGGCCGACGCCCCGACGCCCGCGATCGGCTGTTCGGGCGGCGCATCCGCGGGACGCGGCGCCGGCTTGCGCATGAAAGCATCGAAGGTCTGCTCGACCCGGCTGCCGAAAATCCGATCCGGCTCGCGCGCCGGATCCTGGAACTGGACGATGTACATGTGCTCGCCGAAGCGCTGCCGGAACAGCGCGATCGGATCGACAGGCGCGCGGTCCCAATGCGGCGTGTTGACGCCGACAACGCCTGCGACCCGCGACGAATGCCTGAGCGGCATCTGCCAGACGACGAAACCGCCCCAGTCGTGCCCGACGAAGATCGCCTTGTCGATCTTGAGGTGATCGAGCAGGCCGACCAAATCGCCGGTCAGGTGCTCCATGTCGTAGGCCTCGACCGGCTCGGGCCGGTCGGTCGCGCCATAGCCACGCTGATCCGGTGCAATCACCCGGATGCCGGCCTCGCCCAGCGCCTTGATCTGGTGACGCCAGGAGAACGCCAGTTCGGGCCAGCCGTGGCACAGCACCACGGGCGGCGCGTCGGTCTTGGGGCCAGCTTCGTAAAACCCCATGCGGATGCCGTTCGTCTCGGCGAACTGCAGCGGTGGCATGTCGATCATTGAGGCAATTCCTATTCGGCCGCGCCCTTGATGTCGGCAGGCGGGGGAGCGAACGCCGCCTCGAGTGCATCGAACTCGAGCGGCAGCATGTCACACATCACCTGCACATGGGGAATGATGTTGGCGCCGACGATGAAGCCGAAATCGAGCTGATCGCGGTAGCTCTGAACGGTGATGTTGAGCGCGACGCCGTGGGTCGAGATCGAAACCGGGAAGATGTGCAGCAGCTCGGCGCCGGCCGCGTACAGCGTCTGCCGCGGTCCCGGCACGTTCGAGACCGTGATGTTGGTCGCCGGCGGCAGCACGTTGGAGAGGTCGGAGCGGCTGTACAGCAGCGCCAGGATCTGCACCAGGATCGGTGCCCCCAGCAGCGAGATGTTGGTGACCTGCGGCACCAGGGCGCGCAGCGGATGCGACATCTCCTTGGATTTGGTGGACTGCGCGATGATGGTTTCCAGCCGCTTCTTGGGATCCTCGATGTCGGTTGCGATCGAGCAGATCATGCCGAACACCTGGTTGTTAGATTCGGCATTGCCCTCCTCGCGCAGCGAGATCGGCACGCCGGCGGTCAGCGACTTGTTCGGCAGCGCGCCCTGGCTGATCAGATAGCGCCGCACCACGCCGGAGGCGAGCGCCAGCACGACGTCGTTGAGCTTGCCGCCGGAGGCCTTCGCCAGCGCCTTGGCGCGCGACAGCGAGATCGAGGTACCGGCAAAGCTGCGTTCCGACGAGATCGCCTTGTTGAGGATGGTCGGCGGCGAGGCCATCGCCTGCAGGTTCTCGCGCGACCGGGGATCGGCGACCTTGGCGACGACGTCGGACAGGCTCTTCATGACGGTCGGCATCGAGCCGGCGAACTTCACCGCGCTCTCGATCTGGAACATGGCGTTGTCGAACAGGATCGAGCCGAGGTCGCTCTTGCCGGAACGCGGCAGTTCGAGGCTCTTCTGCGCCGCGGCGGCCGCCTCGAACGGCTGGGTCCACAGCTGCTGATAGGCGTCGATCAAATTGGCCGCGATGTCGCGCGGCTCCTGCGCGACCTTCTTTGCGCTGGGCGGCTCGATCTCGCGCGGCACCGGCGTCAGGTCGTAGATCATGCTGGTCAGCGCCGCGCCGGCGCCGCCGTCGATGCAGGCGTGGTGCATCTTGGAATAGAGCCCGATCTCGTTGTCCTTCATGCCCTCGAAGACGTAGAACTCCCAGAGCGGACGGGCGCGGTTCAGGAGCTTGGCGTGCATCCAGCCGACGATGCGCTCCAGCGTGGCGCGGTCGCGCGGTGCCGGCAGGCTAGCGCGGAAGATGTGACGGTCGATGTCGAACTGGTCGTCCTCGACCCAGGACGGATGGTCGATGTCGAGCGGCGCCTTCTGCAGCCGCGCCTTGAGGATCGGCGCGATGTGCAGCCGCGAGGCGATCATCGCCTTGAACTCCTCGAAGAAGTCGCCCTTGTAGCCGTCGGGCAGCCGGAAGATCGCCATGCTGCCGACATGCATCGGCATTTCCGGCGTTTCCAGATATAGAAAAGATGCGTCCAGCGAGGACAGCTTCTTGGCGTCGCTCATGATCTCCTCCCGAGAGCCAACTCACGCGGGCGCCTTGGCGGCGCTTCTCGTCGTTAGGATAGTGCCTGTTCTGCCGGCCCGTAGGCAATGGCAAAGGGGCCCGACCGGTCAAAATGCCGGAACTCCCCTTCCGGCTGTGCCAGCCGGTCCGCGATCGCCCACAAAGCTGCGGGGTTGACGCCGAGGCCGATGTGGCTTGCGAGATGCACCTCGATGTTCTCGGCGCTCTCCGACGGGCGAACCCGCGAGGTCCGCCAGTTCACGATGCCGTCGGTGCGGGAATAGATCGAGGTGGTCGGCACCGGCATGTCGCCGGCAATTGCAGCGCGGATTTCGGGAATGTCGTCCACCGCCTCGCCCGACAGCAGCTCATAGAGCCGCGTCGCATTGGTGGCGCGGATGTCGTCGGCGAACGGGCAGCCCAGCGTCACGATGGAGCGCACCAGCTCGGGCATCTGCGACGCCAGGTCGCGCGCATAGACGCCGCCGAGGCTCCAGCCGATGATCGAGACCTTGCGTCCCGACGCCTCATGGACCCGCTTCAGCAGGTCGCGCAGCGCAGCGCGCCTGTTGGAGATCCCACCGAAATTGCGGCCCATGTTCCAGGCACAGGCGTCGTAGCCGAGCTCCTTCAGATAGCGCCGCATCGGCGCCATCGAAAGGTCGCTGGCGAGGAAGCCCGGCAGCGCAAGCACCGGATGACCGTCGCCCTTCGGCGCCTGCATCAGCAAAGGCGACAGCAAGAGGCTCGAATTCAGCTCGAGCACGCCGCGCGCTTCCGCCAGCATCAGGAACAGGCTGGGTGGGCGCAACCGGCGTTCGGTCCCGTCAATGCTCCTGTCCATACCGGCCACTATTTCTTCTTGCTCGTGCCGCCGAAGCCGGCCATCGCGACGAACATGTCCTGGAAGCGCTCGGCGAGCTTGGGATCGAAGGTGAACCAGCTCTGCATCAGCGATTCCGGCGAAATCTTCTCGATGTTGGACAGCATCTGCTGTTGCAGCTTGTCCATGACAGCGGTCTGCATCGGCTGCACATCGGGCAGGCCGAAGAACTGCCGCGCTTCGAGGGGCGTGCAATCTATCTCGACGTTGACTTTCATATCCGCCTCCTCAACTGCGCCTTGGCCCAGCTCTGCTTGGCCCAGCTCAGTATCGCCGGGACGGGGTCCGTTGCGCAAGCGAGCCATATCAGCCCCAATGGATAGTCGGCCTCAATCATCCGTTATGGTCAACCGAACCGTTTCGAGCGGCCGGCGCAGACGGGCTCGCCGGCGGTCATTCCGGGACCGGCAAGCGGCACTCCGAAAGTCGAATGTCACGCGCCCGCACCGACCGCCTACCCTCATATCGCATTCATTGCGCTGCACCCGCGCGAGGCGATTAACCCTTTGAGAAATCGCGCTTGCGCGGCCGGTAAACTCTGGCAACATGCATCAATAATACCAGCCGGACAAAGCAGCCGGCGGACAAAAACGGGGACGCGGGATCACATGTCGGTACGTTGGAGTTTGTTTGCGGCGACGGCCGTCGCGCTCATCGCCTTTGCCTTGCCGGCATCGGCCCAGACGCTGAAATATGCCAATCAGGGTGAGCTGAAGTCGCTGGATCCCTACACGCTGAAGGAAACCACGACGATCGCGCACCACGCGCATGTCTACGAAGGCCTCACCGCGCGCGACAAGGACCTCAAGATCATTCCGGCACTGGCGGAAAGCTGGGAGACGCTAACCCCGACCAAATGGCGCTTCCATCTGCGCAAGGGCGTGAAATTCCACAATGGCGATCCCTTCACCGCCGACGACGTGCTGTTCTCCGCCGACCGCGTCCGCGCCAAGGGCTCCAACTTCCTCAGCAACGTCCCGGCCGACGCCAAGTTCACCAAGGTCGACGACTACACGGTCGACGTGACGCTGGACTCGCCCAATCCCATCCTGACCTCGCAATGGGATAGCTGGTACATCATGGACAAGAAGTGGTGCGAGGAGAACAACTCGGTCGCACCGACGCCGGCTTCCGCAACCACACCGAGCTACGCGGCGCTGCACGAGAACGGCACCGGTCCGTTCACGATCGAGAGCCATCAGCCCGGCGTGAAGACCGTGTTCAAGGCGTTTCCGGGCTATTGGCGCAAGCCCGAACATAATCTCCAGGAGATCATCTTCACCCCGATCGGCTCCGACGCCACCCGCGTTGCCGCGCTGCTCTCGGGCGAGGTCGATGTCATCGAACCGGTTCCGCTGCAGGACATCCAGCGCGTCAATTCCAGCGGCATTGCCACCGTCATGACCGCGCCGGAGATCCGCACCATCTTCATCGGCATGGATATGGCGCGCGACGAGCTGCTGTATTCCAACGTCAAGGGCAAGAATCCCTTCAAGGACATCCGCGTCCGCGAAGCCTTCTACAAGACGATCGATGTCGACCTGATCAAGACCCGCGTGATGCGCGGCATGTCGACGCCCTCGACGCTGATGATCGCGCCCGAGCTCTATCCGCTGTCGAAGGAATTCACCCGGCCGAAACTCGATCCTGATGGTGCCAAGAAGCTGCTGGCCGATGCCGGCTACCCGAGCGGCTTCGAAGTCACGATGGATTGCCCGAACGACCGCTACGTCAACGACGCCGCGATCTGCCAGGCCGTGGTCGGCATGCTGGCCCGCATCGGCGTCAAGGTGAACCTGCTGGCGCAGCCGAAGGCGCAGTATTTCGCCAAGGTGCTGAAGCCGGGCGGCTACCAGACCTCGTTCTTCATGCTGGGCTGGACGCCGGCGACGTCAGACTCGCACAACGTGCTGCACGACATCCTCGGCTGCCGCGACGATCCGAAGGATGCAACGCGGGGCGAGGCCAATCTCGGCGGCTATTGCAACAAGGATATCGACGCGCTCACCGACAAGGTCCTGGTCGAGAGCGACACGGCCAAGCGCGACCAGTTGATCAAGCAGGCCTATGAGATCGTCATCAAGGATTACGGCTACATTCCGCTGCATCAGCAGCCGCTGGTGTGGGGTGTGTCGAAGAAGGTCAAATTGACCCAGCGCGCGGACAACCAGGTGTTGCTCTACTGGGCGACCAAGCAGGGTGAATAGTGGTTTCGGCGTATTGGGTCCCGGAAGCGCAGGCTTCCGGGACCTCGCGTTTTCGGGCCGCGCAAAGCCGCGCGCCAAATGTCAAAAGCAGTGAAAGGTAGAGATGCTCGCTTTCACTCTTCGCCGCCTCCTGCAGGCGATCGGCGTGATGCTCGCCGTAGGCGTCATTGCGTTCGCGATGTTCCGCTTCGCCGGCGATCCGGTGAACCAGATGGTCTCGATCGACACCTCGGCGGCGCAGCGCGCTGAAATCCGGCACTCGCTCGGCCTCGACGATCCCGTGCTGGTGCAGTTCGGCCGCTACTTCATCAATGCGCTGCAGTTCAAGTTCGGCGTCTCCTACCAATTCCGGCTGCCGGTCTCATCGCTGCTGGCGGAGCGCCTGCCGGCGACGCTGGAGCTCGCGATCTGCGCGACGGTGCTTGCGATGGTCGCCGGCATCCTGATGGGGGTCTATTCGGCGCTCCGCCGCGACACCATCCTCGCCAGATTATTCCAGGCGATATCGCTGATCGGCATTTCGCTGCCGACCTTCCTGATCGGCATCCTCCTGATCTATCTGTTCGCGGTGACCTTGGGCTGGCTGCCCTCCTTCGGCCGTGGCGAGGTGGTGAAGCTCGGCTGGTGGTCGACCGGGCTCCTCACCGTCTCCGGCTGGAAGGCGATCATCATGCCGGCGATCACGCTCGGACTGTTCCAGATGACCCTGATCATGCGGCTGGTGCGCGCCGAAATGCTGGAAGTGCTGCGGACCGACTATATCCGCTTCGCCCGCGCCCGCGGCCTGACCACGCGCGCGATCCATTTCGGCCATGCGCTGAAGAACACGCTGGTTCCGGTGATCACGGTGGCCGGCCTGCAGTTTGGCTCGGTTATTGCTTTCTCGATCATCACCGAAACCGTGTTCCAGTGGCCGGGCATGGGGCTTCTGTTCGTACAGGCCGTGCAAAACGTCGATATCCCGATCATGGCCGCGTATCTCCTGATGGTCTCGCTGATCTTCGTCACCATCAATCTGGTCGTCGACATCCTCTACACCGTGGTCGATCCGCGCTTGCGCTCGACCGTCAGCCGCGCGACGTGAGGGACCAACCGATGTCCGACGCCGTCGTCCCCCATCGCTCCGAGGATCACCCGCAGGCACCTGCCGGCTGGTTCAAACGCGCGCTCGACAGCGACATCTTCTATTCGTTCCGCCGATCCCGCCTGACGATGGTCGCCGCCGTGATCACGCTGTTGTTCTTCCTGCTGGCAATCTTCGCGTCATGGCTCGCGGTGCAGAACCCGTTCGATCCGGCACAGCTGCAGCTGATCAACTCGCGGATCGCACCGCTGTGGACCGCCGACGGCCAAAGCCCGTTCCTGCTCGGTACCGATGAGCAGGGCCGCGACGTCCTCTCCGCGATCCTTTTCGGGCTGCGCATCTCGCTTGCGGTCGGCGTGGCGGGCGTCGTCTTCGCCGGCGCGCTCGGCATCGCGCTTGGGCTGGTCGCCGGCTATTTCGGCGGCGCGGTGGACAGCGTGATCATGCGGATCGCCGACGTGCAGCTCACCTTCCCCGCGATCCTGATCGCGCTCCTGGTCAACGGCGTCGCCAAATCGCTGCTCGGCAACCGGCTCGACGAGATGAGCACGCTCGGCGTGCTGATCATCGCGATCGGCCTCAGTTTCTGGGTGCAATATGCCCGCACCGTGCGCGGCTCGGTGATGGTCGAGAAGAACAAGGACTATGTGGCCGCGGCACAGCTGATCGGCCTGCCGGCGCCGAAGATCCTGCTGCGGCACGTGCTGCCGAACACGATGGGCCCGATCCTCGTCATCGCCACCATTAACCTCGCGCTTGCGATCATCACCGAGGCGACGCTGTCGTTCCTCGGCGCAGGCATGCCCGACACCATGCCCTCGCTCGGCACCCTTATCCGGATCGGCAACAACTATCTGTTTGCCGGCGAATGGTGGATCGTCGCCTTCCCGGGCATCGCCCTGGCCGGCCTGATCCTCTCCATCAACCTGCTCGGCGACTGGCTGCGCGACGCACTCAACCCAAAGCTCCGATGACCCAGCCCGTTCTCTCCGTGCGCAATCTCGAGGTGGAATTCGTCACCCGCCGCGCCACCTTGCGCGCCATCAACGGCGTGTCGTTCGACATCGCCAAGGGCGAGGTGCTCGGCGTGGTCGGCGAGTCCGGCGCCGGCAAGTCGGTCACCGGCCTTGCCGTGATCGGGCTGATCGATCCGCCCGGCCGCATCGCGGCCGGCGAGATCGAGCTGTCGGGCACGCGGATCGACCACCTTCCGCTGGAGGAGATCCGCCGCGTCAGGGGCAAGCGGATCGGCATGATTTTCCAGGATCCGCTGACCAGCCTCAATCCGCTCTACCGGATCGGCGACCAGATCATCGAGACCATCCGCACCCACACCAGCCTGAGCGAAAGCGCCGCGCGCCGGCGCGCCATCGATCTACTGGCCGAGGTCGGCATCCCCGCGCCGGAAAAGCGCATCGACGGCTACCCGCACGAATTCTCCGGCGGCATGCGCCAGCGCGTCGTCATTGCGCTTGCTATCTGCGCCGAGCCGGAGCTGATCATCGCCGACGAGCCGACCACCGCGCTCGACGTCTCGGTGCAGGCGCAGATCATCGCGCTGATCAAGCGGCTCGGCCGCGACCACGGCACGGCGGTGATGCTGGTGACCCACGACATGGGCGTGATCGCGGAGACCTGCGACCGCGTCGCGGTGATGTATTCGGGCCGCATCGCCGAGATCGGCCCGGTGCAGGAGGTGGTGCGCAACCCGCTGCATCCCTACGCCAGGGGCCTGATGGGCGCGATCCCGACCCTTGCCGGCGAGGACAAGCGCCTGGTGCAGATTCCCGGCTCGATGCCGCGGCTGTCGGCGATCCCGCCGGGCTGCCCGTTCAATCCGCGCTGCGCGTTTGCGTTCGATCGCTGCCGCGTCGAACGCCCCGAGCCGATCCGGCAAGGCACGCAATCCGTCGCCTGCCACCTGTTCGAGCCCGCGAAGGAGACCGCGGCATGAGCGGGACATTGATCGAGGTCAGGAATTTGCGCCGCGTCTTCGACGTCTCGAAACCGTGGCTCAACCGCGTGATCGAGGGCGGCCATCCCGAATTCCTCAAAGCCGTCGACGCGTCAGCTTCGACATCAAGCGCGGCGAGACCTTTGCGCTGGTCGGCGAATCCGGCTCGGGCAAGACCACGGTCGCGCGGATGGTCGTCGGCCTGTTGCCACCGAGCTCGGGCGAAGTCGTCATCGACGGGGTCTCGATGACCGATCCGCGGCAGGGCCAGGCGCGCCGCCGGCTGCGCCGGCGCATCCAGATGGTGTTTCAGGACCCCTATGCCAGCCTCAACCCGCGCTACCGGGTCGCCGCCATCGTCGCCGAACCGATCCGCGCCTTCGACCTGATCCAGGGCGAGCGCGGCATCAAGGCCCGGGTCGGCGAATTGCTCTCGCTGGTCGGCCTGCACCCAGACGACGGCCAGAAATTCCCGCACGAATTTTCCGGCGGCCAGCGCCAGCGCATCGCGATCGCCCGCGCACTGGCGTCCGAGGCCGAGTTCATCGTCTGCGACGAGCCGACCTCGGCGCTCGACGTCTCGGTGCAGGCGCAGATCCTCAATCTGATGCGCGACCTGCAGGACAAGTTCGGCCTGACCTATCTCTTCATCAGCCACAATCTCGCGGTCGTCCGCCACATGGCGAGCCGGATCGGCGTGATGTATCTCGGCCGCATCGTCGAGATCGCCGAGGGCCGAAGATTGTTCGAGAACCCGCGGATGCCCTACACCAAGATGCTGCTCGGCGCGGTTCCGGATCTTGCGATGTCCGGCCGCCAGCGCGTCCCGGTCAAGGGCGAGATTCCCAACCCGATCGATCCGCCGCGGGGCTGCTCGTTCAATCCGCGCTGTCCCCTCGCCTTCGATCTGTGCCGCGAGAAGACGCCGGAACTGATCGACGGCGTCGCCTGCCACGCCGTCAACAGCCCTGCCGCCGCCGTCCCGGCATGATCACGCGGATGGGAGCGGCCATGTCCACCAAGCGGTTGGCATACCAGCCCGGCTGTGATCAAGTGCGCGCGCAAAAAGCCCAACAAGCCGCCGAACGGTGAATAGCCATGAGCAACGTCAACCCCGATCCATTCACCACCAGGCCGGAGATCGAAGGCACCTTCGGCGTCGTCACCTCGACGCACTGGATCGCCACCGCGGTCGGCATGGCGACGCTGGAGAAAGGCGGCAACGCCTTTGATGCGGGCGTTGCAGCTGCCTTCACCCTGCAAGTGGTCGAGCCGCATCTGAACGGCCCCGGCGGCGACGTCCCGATCATCGTGCACGACGTCAAGCGCGGCAAGAGCGAGGTGATCTGCGGCCAGGGCCCAGCGCCGGCGAAGGCGACGATCGCGCATTATCGCAGCGAAGGCCTCGAAATGGTGCCCGGCACCGGCCTGCTCGCCGCCTGCGTGCCCGGCACGTTCGAAACCTGGATGCTGCTGCTGCGCGACTACGGCACATTGCGGCTGCGCGACGTGCTGGAGCCCGCGATCGGCTACGCCCGTGACGGCCATCCGCTGGTCGAGCGCGCCTCCGCCACCATCAAGACCGTCGAGCAGCTGTTCCGGAAATACTGGACCACATCGGCCGACGTCTATCTGCCCAACGGCGAGGTGCCGAAGCCCGGCACACTCTTCACCAACAAGAAGCTCGCGGAAACTTACACACGCATCCTCACCGAGGCGGAGAGCGCCGGCGGTGACCGCGTGGCACAGATCGAGCGCGCCCGGCAGGCCTGGTCGAAAGGCTTCGTCGCCGAGGCGATCGACAGGTTCTGCCGCACCCAGGAGGTGATGGACGTCTCCGGCTCGCCGCACCGCGGCGTGCTGTCGGCCGACGACATGGCGCGCTGGCAGCCGACCATCGAGGCGCCGCTGACCTACGACTATGGCCGCTACACCGTGCAGAAGGCCGGCGTCTGGAGCCAGGGTCCGGTGATGCTGCAGCAGCTCGCGCTGCTCAAGGGTTTTGAGCTCGACGGGCTCGATCCCGCGGGCCCCGACTTCATCCATCTGCAGATCGAAGCCGCCAAGCTCGCCTATGCCGATCGCGAGACGTTCTACGGCGACCCGAAGTTCACCGACATCCCGATCGAGACGCTGCTGTCCGACGCCTATAACAACGAGCGGCGCAAGCTGATCTCGAAGGACAAGGCTTCGCTCGACTTCCGCCCCGGCTCGGTCGCAGGTTTCGGCGGCGTCGTGAAGCTGCGCCACGCCGAAGGGCATCGCGAAGCGGTCGGCGCCATGGGTGCGGGCGAGCCGACGGTCGGCCGGTTCGGCGAGGTGCGCGGCGACACCGTGCATTTCGACATCATCGACAAGGCCGGCAACATGATCTCGGCGACGCCGTCCGGCGGCTGGCTGCAATCCTCGCCTGTGATTCCCGAGATCGGCTTCTGCCTCGGCAGCCGCGCCCAGATGTTCTGGCTGGAAGAAAACCACCCCGCCTCGCTGGCGCCGGGCAAGCGGCCGCGCACCACGCTGTCACCGACCATGGCGCTGCGCGACGGCGAGCCGTATCTCTCCTGGGGCTCGCCGGGCGGCGACCAGCAGGACCAGTGGATCACGCAGTTCTTCCTGCGCCATGTCCATGCAAAACTGAATTTGCAGGAAGCGATCGACGCGCCGGCCTGGCACTCCGAGCATTTCCCGATCTCGTTCTGGCCGCGGACCTCGCGCCCCGGCGTGCTGGTGCTGGAAAACCGCGTGCCGAAATCGACCATCGACGAATTGAAGCGCCGCGGCCATGTGGTGGAGATTGGCCCCGACTGGTCGGAAGGCCGCCTCACCGCGGCCTCGAAGGTCGGTCCCCGTCGCCGCGCCGCCGCCAACCCGCGCGGCATGCAGGGTTACGCCGCAGGCCGCTAGAGACGAGATGATCGCCACAGCATGATGACGTCGCGTCGGATCGCAGAGCGAGCTCCAAACTCCACCTCGCCCCGCCTGCGGGGAGAGGTCGGAATTCAAGCGCAGCTTGAATTCCGGGTGAGGGGGAATCTCCGCATACTCGATTTGCACTGTCTTCGTGGATCCAGCCCCTCACCCCAACCCTCTCCTCGCAAAGAGCGGGGAGAGGGGAAAGAGACATGAGATGACCTGGTCGATCATCGCCCGCGACAGCGCCACCGGCCAGCTCGGCATCGCCGTCGCGACGCGGTTCTTTGCGGTCGGCGCGCTCGTACCGCACATCACACCCGGGATCGGCGCCATCGCGACGCAGGCGCTGGTCAATCCCTATTACGGCATCGATGGCCTCGCGCTGCTGCGCGGCGGCAACAGCCCACATGATGTGATCGCGGCGCTCATCGCGCCCGACGGCGGTCGCGAAAGCCGGCAGGTGCATGTCATGGACAGCAAGGGCCGCATCGCCGCGCATTCCGGCAGAGATTGCATCGATTGGTTCGGCCATATCGCGGGCGACGGCTTCTCGATCGCCGGCAACATGCTGACCGGGCCTGCGGTGCTCGATGAGACCGCGCGCGTCTATGCCGCGAATGAAGCGCTTCCGTTGGCGGAGCGGCTGATCAAGGCGATGTTCGCCGGCGAGGCGGCCGGCGGCGACAAGCGCGGCAAGCAGTCGGCGGCGCTGCTGATCCACGCCACCGAAGAATGGCCGATGCTCGACCTGCGGGTCGACGACCATGCCGATCCCTTGCGCGAGTTGGAGCGGCTGGAAGCGGTCAGCCGCGAGCATTGGGTGCCGTTCCGGAGCTTCATGCCGACCCGCGCCAACCCGGCCGGAACCAGCGACCGCGCCAAGATCGACGCCGGCATCGCAGCGGCATCCAAGAGCCGCGAATGACCGCCGGCCCGCTGATCGAGCTCGAGGGCCTGCGCGTCACCTTCCAGGGTGACGACGGCCGCATCACGCATGCCGTCGACAGCGTCGATCTGTCGGTCGCCAACGGCGCCACGCTCGGCCTAGTCGGCGAGTCCGGTTGCGGCAAGAGCGTGACCTCGCTCGCGATCATGGGGCTACTGCCGAAGCAGTCCGCCGCGGTCTCCGGCGCGATCCGCTTCGACGGATTCGACCTGCTCGACGTGCCGGATGCGACGCTGCGCGACCTGCGCGGCAATCGCCTCGCGATGATCTTCCAGGAGCCGATGACCTCGCTCAACCCGAGCTTCACCATCGGCGACCAGATCACCGAGACGATTCTGCGCCACCGCGGCGGCTGCCGGCGCGCGGCGCGCGAGCGCACCATCGAGCTGCTGCGCCGCGTGCATATCCCCTCGCCCGAGAAACGCATCGACGAGTTTCCGCACAAGCTGTCCGGCGGCATGCGCCAGCGCGTGATGATCGCGATGGCGCTGGCCTGTGACCCGCAGCTCTTGATCGCCGACGAGCCGACCACCGCGCTCGACGTGACGTTGCAGGCGCAGATCCTCGATCTGATGCGCGAGCTGAAGGCCGCGAGCGGCGCGGCGATCATCTTGATCACCCACGATCTCGGCGTCGTCGCCGAAGTCTGCGACGAGGTCGCGGTGATGTATGCCGGCGAGATCGTCGAGCGTGCGCCGGTCGATGAACTGTTTGCCAATCCGCAGCATCCCTACACGGTCGGCCTGCTCGGCTCGATCCCGCGGCTCGATCGCCGCACCAGCCACCTCGCCACCATCGAGGGCATGGTGCCGAACATGGCGAACCCGCCTGCGGGATGCCGCTTCGCCGCGCGCTGCCCGTTCGTCGAGAGTGGCTGCACCCAGTCGCCGCCGCCGCTGGCGATGCTGAGCGCGACCCACGCCTCGCGCTGCATCCGCGCGCCGCTGGAACGGCTGGTGTCATGACTGCGCTGCTCGAGGTCGACGGGCTGGTGAAGCATTTCGTCGCCGAACGCTCGGTGTTCGGCCGGCCGACGGCGCATGTAAAGGCGGTCGACGGCGTCAGTTTCACGGTCGAGGCCGGCAAGACGCTGGCGCTGGTCGGCGAATCCGGCTGCGGCAAATCCACCGTCAGCCGGCTGGTGCTGCGGCTGATCGAGCCGGACGCCGGCCGTATCCGCTTCGAGGGTCGCGACCTCGGCGCCTTCGATGCCGAGCAATTGCGCGCGTTCCGCCGCGACGCGCAGCTGATCTTCCAGGACCCTTACGCCTCACTCAACCCGCGCATGACGGTGAGCCAGATCCTGACGGAGCCGCTGGCGCTGCATAATCTCGTGCCCAATTCGGGCCGCCGCGAGCGGGTCGAGGAGCTGTTGCGTCTGGTCGGGCTCGAGCCGCGCTTCGCGCGCCGCTATCCGCACGAATTCTCCGGCGGCCAGCGCCAGCGCATCGCGATCGCGCGTGCGCTCGCGGTCGAGCCGAAGTTGATCATCTGCGACGAGCCGGTGTCGGCGCTCGATGTCTCGATCCGCTCGCAGATATTGAATTTGCTGCGCGACCTGCAGGATCGCCTGAAGCTCGCCTACATCTTCGTCTCGCACGATCTGGCCGTGGTGAAGCACATCGCCGACCGCGTCGCCGTGATGAATCTCGGCACCATCGTCGAGACGGCCGAGGCGCATGCGCTGTTCGCCGCCCCGCGCCATCCCTACAGCCGCGCATTGCTATCGGCGATCCCGGTGCCGAAGCCGCGCGCGAAGCGCAGCCGAATCGTACTGGAGGGTGAGCTGCCGAGCGCGCTCAATCCACCCTCCGGCTGCCGCTTCCATACCCGTTGCCCCTATGTGATCGCGCGCTGCCGCAGCGAGATTCCAGGATTGCTGGCAGACAGCACAGGCCACGCCACGGCCTGTCACCGCACCGCGGAGCTACCGCCCGGGGAAAACATCGTTCCCGCCGACGGCGGCTTCTCGCCGTCGCTGGAGAAATTGGTGGCGGCCTTCAGCGGAGCCGCGGAAGGGGCCGGCTGCGGCCGGGTTGGTAAGGTCGGGACGGGGCCGCAGGCATGATGATGGGGAGTTGCGCGATGAGGATGTTTCGTTTGGCGGCGGCTGCCGCCGCCCTGCTGCTGTCGCTGGCGGCCAGCGCGCAGGCGCAGACCACGCTGCGGATCGGCCTTGCCGAGGATCCCGACGTGCTCGATCCGACCATGGCGCGCACCTATGTCGGCCGTATCGTGTTCGCCGCGCTGTGCGACAAGCTGTTCGACATCGACGAGAAGCTGAACATCGTGCCGCAGCTCGCGCTGTCGCACGAGACCTCCGCCGACGGCAAGGAGGTCACCATCAAGCTCAGGCCGGGCGTCAAATTCCAGGACGGTGAGCCGCTCGATGCGGAAGCGGCCAAATTCTCGCTGGAGCGGCATCTGACCTTCCCCGGCTCGTTCCGCAAGCCGGAGCTTGCCAGCATCGATCACATCGACGTCGTCGATCCCCTGACCATCAAGCTCGTGCTCAAGGCGCCGTTCTCGCCGCTGATCGCGCAGCTCACCGACCGCGCCGGGATGATGGTGTCGCCCAAGGCCGCGAAGGCGGCCGGCGACAAGTTCGGCCTGCATCCGGTCTGCGCCGGTCCCTACAAATTCGTCGAGCGCGTGCAGCAGGACCGCATCGTGCTGGAGAAATTTGCCGACTACTGGAACAAGGACAACGTCTTCATCGATCGCATCGTCTATCTGCCGATCGTGGACGCCACGGTGCGGCTCGCCAATCTGAAATCCGGCGGGCTCGATTTGATCGAGCGCGTGCTCGCGACCGACCTGAAGGACGTGCGCGCCGACTCGCGCCTGAAGGTGTCGAGCGCGATCGAGCTCGGCTATCAAGGCGTCACGCTCAACATCGGCAAGGACAAGGCCAAGGGCCCCCTCAGCCAATCCGCCAAGGTCCGGCAGGCACTCGATCTGTCGATCGACCGCGAGGCGATCAACCAGGTCGTCTTCAACGGCGAGTTCAAGCCCGGAAACCAGTGGGTCAGCCCGGATCATCCGTATTACCAGAAGGAATTTCCGATCCGTCCCCGCGACGTCGAAAAGGCCAAGGCGCTGTTGAAGGAGGCTGGCGTGACGCCGCCGGTCAGCGTCGACTTCATGGTGCCGAAGGGACCGGAGACCGAGGCCACCGCGCAGGTCATGCAGTCGATGGCGGCAGAGGCCGGCTTCGACCTGAAGATCCGCGTCACCGAATTCGCAACGTCGCTGAAGCAGGCCGAGGCCGGCGAGTACCAGGCTTATATGCTGGCGTGGAGCGGCCGCATCGATCCCGACGGCAATTCCTACGTCTTCCTGCACAAGGACGCGCCGCAAAACTACAGCGCCTGGGCCAATCCCGAGGCCGACAAGGCGCTCGACGATGCCCGCCTCACCACCGACATGGCGCAGCGCAAGGCGATCTACGCCAAGCTGACGAAGCTCGAGCTCGAGGATGAAGCCATTCTCTATATCTACCACCGCCGCATCATCATCGCGCACACCACAAAGCTCGACGGCTACAAGCAGATGCCGGATGGCCTCGTGCGCGTGGTCGGATTGAAGCTGAAGTGATCGCGCCAGTGTCCGGGACACGAGCATCGCCATGCTGAACTTCCTCGCCAAGCGGCTGGTTCAGATCGTGCCGACGCTGTTCTTCGTCTCGGTGCTGATCTTCTCGCTGCAGCATCTGCTGCCGGGCGATCCGGCGCTGGTGATGGCCGGCGAGGAGCGCGACCCAGCTGTCATCGCGCAGATCCGCGCGCAGTACCATCTCGATCAGCCGATCCCGGTGCAATACGTCTACTGGATCAAGGGCGTGCTGTCGGGCGATTTCGGCGAGTCCCTGCGCAACAAGATGCCGGTGCTGGAGCTGATCGCGCAGAAGCTGCCGGTGACGCTGCAGCTTGCCGCGATGGCGATCGTGATCGCGTTCCTGATCGGGATTCCCGCCGGCATCGTCTCGGCGGTGAAGAAAGGCACCGCCTGGGATTACGGCGCCAATCTGTTCGCGCTGTGGGGGATCTCGACGCCGAACTTCTGGCTCGGCATCATGCTGATCTTCCTGTTCTCCATTGAACTGGGCTGGCTGCCGGCCTCCGGCTATGTGCCGCTGAGCGAGAACTGGCGCGCCAGCATCGCCGCCACCATCATGCCGGCCTTCGTGCTCGGCAATGCGATCGCCGCGATCCTGATGCGGCACACACGAAGCGCCATGCTGCAGGTATTGGAGAGCGACTATGTCCGCACTGCGCGCGCCAAAGGCCTGTCCGAGCGCACGGTCATCCTCAAACATGCGATGCGCAACGCGCTGACGCCGATCATCACGCTCGGCGCGCTCGAGCTCGGCACGCTGCTGTCGGGCGCTGTTCTCACCGAGCAGATCTTCTCGATCCCGGGCTTTGGCAAGCTGATCGTCGATGCCGTGTTCAACCGCGATTATGCCGTCGTGCAGGGCGTGGTGCTGACGACCGCGACGATCTACATCACGCTCAACCTGATCGCCGACATCGCCTATATCCTCGTCAACCCGCGGCTGAGGGGCTGACCGGATGACGGACACAACGCTCGGGACATCAGCTTCGCTTGCCGCGGCCGAGACGCTGGAGAGCCCGGCGCGGCGCGCCTGGCGGCGGCTGATCCGGCGCAAGGGCGCGGTGCTCGGCCTCGTCGTGACTGCGCTCTTCATCCTGCTCGCCGTGTTCGCACCGTTGATCGTGCCCTATGATCCGATCGCGACCAGCTGGTCGCTGGTGCGCAAGGCGCCGTCGCTGCAACACTGGTTCGGCACCGACGAGCTCGGCCGCGACGTGCTCGCGCGCGTCGTGTTCGGCGCCCGCGCCTCGCTGCTTGCCGGCGTCATCTCGGTCGGCATCGCGCTTGCGATCGGCGTGCCGCTCGGCCTCCTCGCCGGCTATCGCGGCGGCTTCATCGATGGGCTGATCAGCCGCATCACCGATGCGATGCTGGCCTGCCCGTTCCTGATCCTGGCGATCGCGCTCGCAGCGTTCCTCGGGCCGAGCCTCGGCAATGCGATGATCGCGATCGGCGTCTCGGCGACCCCGATCTTCATCCGCCTGACCCGCGGCCAGGTGATGAGCGTCAAGGTCGAGGACTATGTCGAGGCGGCGCGCGCCATGGGCAATCCGCGCTGGCG
This sequence comes from Bradyrhizobium tropiciagri, assembly GCF_001189845.1. GTDB lineage: Bacteria > Pseudomonadota > Alphaproteobacteria > Rhizobiales > Xanthobacteraceae > Bradyrhizobium > Bradyrhizobium tropiciagri. The sequence goes on along the minus strand of NZ_LFLZ01000062.1, from coordinate 23,360 downwards.
CATCGCGCTGGTCCACATCCTGCCCAACATCCTGCCGGCGCTGCTGGTGCAGGCGACGCTGTCGATCGCAGCCGCCATCATCGCCGAGGCCGCACTGTCCTTCCTCGGCCTCGGCCAGCAGCCGCCGGCGCCGTCCTGGGGCAGCATGCTCAACGCCGCGCAGCGCTTCCTCACCAGCGCGCCGTGGATGGCGGTCTGGCCGGGGCTTGCAATCTTCCTGGTCGTGCTGTCGTTCAATCTGGTCGGCGACGGCCTGCGCGACGCGCTCGATCCGAAGGCGCGGTGATACGTCCTCGTCCTATCACAGCGAGCACAGTGTCTGACCCGTCATCCTGAGGTGGCCGCTTCTTCAGCGGCCCTCGAAGGATCGACGGCCGCCAGCCGGGCCGTGCATCCTTCGAGGCTCGCTCCGCTCGCACCTCAGGATGACGGGGAAGAATCTGGGCGCAGTCCCAGCCGCGTCATTGCGAGCGAAGCGAAGCAATCCATCGGTCCATGTATGCGGAGCGATGGATTGCTTCGTCGCTTCGCTCCTCTCAATGACGACGGCTGGTTTCTCCGAAAGCTAGATCACCACCTCGCGCAGCACCCTGCGGCAATCCATCTCGTATTCGAGATCGACCACCGGCGGGCGGCAGAAGTGCCAGGTCAGGCCGGAGCGCGTCGCGCCGCGGCGGACCAGCTCGTCGACGATCACGGGGTGGATGTCGTGCACGGTGTAGGCCTGCACCGCCGTCGTCTCCTGCCAGCTGAAGCTGAATTCAGCGAGGCGGCGCTCCATCTCGCCAGCGGTGAAGCGGACCTTCTCCCGCCACGCGCCGGGGCTGAGATCGCGATAGCAGACGATGCGGTCGGGATAGCTGGCCGTGCCGCTGCGCGCCTCGGCGCCGCCCGCGATCACGAAGGACGGCGATGTGGTCGTGCTCGGCCGTGTGAACGAGAACGCGTAGAACGATGGCTCCGCAGGCGGATCGATCTCGGGACAGACGTTGCTGCGCGCAAGCGGATTGATAGTGCCGTCGAACAGCCCCCATTCGGCAAGCGTCTTGACGTAGTGCTGGTTGAAGGCACGGAAACCGTCCTCAGTGAAGGCGGCCGGCGAGCGCAATTCGCAGGCGCAGAACGCGGTCAGCGGCCGGCCGGCGTCCTTGATGTAGGCCGCAATCCGCGCAAAGCCTTCCGCAAGCGGCACCAGGCGATCGAAGCGGACCCGCTCGATCTCATAGCCGGCGTTCGCCTGCGCGCCGCTGGAATATTGGAACACGGCCGGAATGAACCGGTAATTGCCCGCCGCAAACTCGCTCGCCATGCCTGCTTCCTCCGGATTTCCGTAAGGCTAGTACTTTCTGCCCGCCGCTCCGGCAAAGGCTATCACGAGACAAAGAAAATGCGGCAGTGGCTTTCGCCAGTGCCGCCCTTTCCTGCGAGCATGAGCTTGGAGGGCTCAGGTCGGTTTCAGTGCACCGCCGTGCTTGTCGAGTTCGTAGTCGGCGATCTGCTTGGCGCGGTCGGAACGGGCCGCGGCCTGGTGATCGGTCGCAATCGTCATGTACACGGCCGGCAGCACGAACAGCGTGAACAGCGTGCCGATCGTCATGCCGGCCACGACCACGAGCCCGATCGAGAAGCGGCTGGCAGCGCCGGCGCCCGAGGCGGTGAGCAGCGGCAATAGGCCAGTGACCATGGCCGCCGTCGTCATCAGGATCGGACGCAGACGAATCCGGGCCGACATCTCGATCGCCGAGCGGCGGTCCAGTCCCTCGTTGAGCTGCAGCTCGTTGGCGAACTCCACCATCAGGATGCCGTGCTTGGTGATCAGTCCGACCAGCGTCAGCAGGCCCACCTGGGTGTAGATGTTCATGGTGGCGACGCCGAAGAACAGCGGGATCAGCGCGCCGACGATCGCCATCGGCACCGAGATCATGATCACGAACGGATCGCGCAGGCTCTCGAACTGCGCCGCCAGCACCAGGAAGATGATGATGATGGCGAACGCGAAGGTGACGAGCAGCTGGTTGCCCTCGTGGACGTATTGCCGGGAGTCGGCCAGGAAGTCGTAGCTGAAGCCGGACGGCAGCTTCTTGGCTTCACCCTGCAGGAACTCCACCGCCTGCCCCATCGAGACGCCGGGCATCGGCACGGCCTGGAAGGTCGACGAGTTGAGCTGGTTGTAGTGGGTCAGCGCGTTCGGATCGACGCCGGTCTCGACCGAGACCACCGTCGACAGCCGCACCAGTTGCCCGGTCGCGGTCGGGACGTAGTAGTTGTCGAACGACTCAGGCGCGAGCCGGCTGGCGCGCGGCACCTGCGGGATCACCTGATAGGAGCGACCTTCGAGGTTGAAGCGGTTGACATAGTTGCCGCCGAGCAGCGTCGCCAGCGCGCCACCGATCTGCTGCATGGTGATGCCGAGGTCGCTCGCCTTGGAGCGATCAACCTTCACCCGGACCACCGGCTGGTTGAAGTCGAGGTCGCTGTCGGTGACGATGAACAGGCCGCTCTTGCGCGCAGCATCCTTCAGCTTGTTCATCTGGTCGAACACCTGCTGGAAGCCGGCGGTCGAAGAGATCACCATCTGCACCGGCAGACCGCCGGGGCCGCCGGGCAACGGCGGCAGGCTGAACGCGAACGCGCTGACGCCTTCGATCTTCGACAGCTCGGCCTGCACCAGCGGCTGCAGCGTCTGGGCCGAACGCTTGCGCTCATCCCACGGCTTGAGCAGCATGCCGGCGAAGCCGCCCTGCGGACCAGTGATGCCGTTCAGGATGAACCGCAGGTCGGTCTCGGGAAACTTCTGGAACTCCTTGTCCATCTTGTCGCCGTAGAAATCGATGTAGTCGATGTTGGCGTATTTCGGCGCCTTGGTCACCGCGAACACGATGCCCTGGTCTTCCTGCGGCGCCAGCTCCTTCTGGATGTGCATATAGAGGAAGCCGACCAGTCCGAGGATGGTCACGGCGAACAGCGCCGTGATCGGACGGTAGTCGAGCGAACGGTCGAGCTGGCGGCCATAGGCGCGCGTCAGCGCGCCGAACACGCGATTGACCAGCCTGGAGAAACGTCCCTCTTCCGCGCTCTTGAGGAACACCGAGCACATCATCGGCGACAGCGTCAGCGCGATCACGCCCGACACGATCACCGAGCCGGCCAGCGTGAAGGCGAATTCGCGGAACAGCGTGCCGGTCACGCCGCCGAGGAAGCCGATCGGCGCGTACACCGCGGCCAGCGTGATCGTCATCGAGACGACGGGGCCGACGATTTCGCGCGCGCCTTTCAGTGATGCCTGCACCGGTGGCAGGCCCTCCTCGAGATGTCGATGGATGTTCTCCACCACCACGATGGCGTCGTCGACGACGAGGCCGATCGCGAGCACCATCGCCAGCAGCGTCAGCAGGTTGAAGCTGAAGCCTGCCGCCAGCATCAGGATGCAGACGCCGACCAGCGACAGCGGGATCGTGACGACGGGGATGATCACCGACCGCAGCGAGGCCAGGAACAGGAAGATGACGACGACGACGATCAGCACCGCTTCGGTCAGCGTCTTCTCGACCTCATCGATCGACGATTGAATGAACTTGGTGGAGTCGTAGGCCACCTTCATCTTCATCGACGGCGGCAGGTTGCGCTCGAGGTCGGGGAACAGCGCGCGCACGCCCTTCACCAGGGTCAGCGGGTTGCCTTGCGGCGTCGCCTTGATGCCGATGAAGATCGCATGCTCGCCGTTGAAGGCGACGCTGGCGTCGGTCGACTGCGCCGCGAGCTCCACCGTCGCGATGTCCTCGATCCGCACGAAGCCGCCGTCCTTCGCCTTCACGATCATGCGCTTGAACTGATCGATGTTCTGAAGGTCGGTGTTGGCCGAGACGTTGGAGACGATGAAGAAGCCCTTGGTCTGGCCGGCGGCCGCCTGGAAGTTGTTGGCGGCGATCGCAGCGGCGACGTCGTTGGGCGACACGCCGCGTCCGGCCATCCGGGTCGGATCGAGCCAGACGCGCATCGCGAAGGTCTGGCCGCCCAGGATGTCGGCCGATGCGACGCCGTCGACCGTCGAGAGCACCGGCTGCACGACGCGGGTCAGATAGTCCGAGATCGCCGATCCGGTCAGCTCTTCGCTGGAGAAGCCGAGATACATCACGGCGATGGTGTCACCGGTCGCCTTGGTCACGACCGGGTCGAAGGCTTCCTTCGGGATCAGGTATTTGACCGAGTTGACCTTGGCGAGCACCTCGGTGAGCGCCTGGTTCGGATCGTGATTGAGCTTGACGTAGACCTGGATCGTCGAGGTGCCGAGCACCGAGTTCGACGTCATGTAGTCGACGCCTTCAGCCGAAGCGACGGCCTGCTCGATCGGCGTGGTGATGAAGCCGTTGATCAGCTCCGGCGACGCGCCGGGATATGACGTCGTGATCGTCACGACGGTATTCGAGAGATTCGGATATTGCCGGATCGGCAGCACCATCGCAGCGCGCAAGCCGATCAAGAGGATCAGCAGGCTGACGACGACCGACAGCACCGGGCGCTTGATGAAAATATCAGTGAAGGCCATCGCCAACTCGATTCGTGTTGTCTGCCGGTTGCGGCAACATGTGGCGGAGGGCCATCAGGCCCTCCGGGTTTGGATAGTGGAGATCAGTAACGCGGCGGCTCGGCCGGAATCGGCGGCGCCGGGTCGGTCGAGATCGCAACCGCCATGCCCGACTGCAGCTTGATCTGGCCGACGGCCACGACCTTGTCCCCGGCCTTCAGGCCCTTGAGGATCTCGACGCGACCCTCGAGGCGGTTGCCCGTCTTCACGAAGGTACGCTCGGCGGTCAAGGTGGTCTTGCCGTCCTCGCCCTTCTTCTCGGTGATCAGGAACACGGAGTCGCCGTACAGCGTGTAGTCGACCGCGGTTTCCGGAACCGTGACGACCGGCGGCTTGTCCGGCAGCACGATCGTGGTGGTCGCGAACATGCCGGGCTTGAGGATGCTGTCCGGATTCTGGATCGTGGCCTGGACCTTGATGTTGCGGGTGTCGGTCGCAATCTGCGGCTCGATGGTCGTGATCTTGCCTTCGAAGGTACGGCCCGGATAGGCGTCGACCTTGATCCGCACGGTCTGGCCGACCTTGATCTGCGAGCTCTGCTTCTCGGTCACGGTCATGTTGGCATACAGCACCGACAGGTCGGTCAGCGACACGATCTGCGTGCCGGCCGTCAGATACTGGCCGACTTCGACCTGGCGAACGCCGAGATCGCCTTCGAACGGTGCGCGCACCAGCTTCTGCGAGATCAGCGCTTCGGTCTTGGCGATGCCAGCCTTGGCCTGGTCGTAGGTCGCCTGCGCCGTATCGACGGTCGACTGCGGCCCGAACTGGCGCGACGCGAGCTGCTTGGCGCGGTCGAGCTGCTGCTCGCCCACGGTCGCCTGCGCCTTGAAGCTGGCGAGGTCGCCCTGCTCCGGCGCGTCGAACAGCTGCACCAGCGGCGTGCCCGCCTTCACATGGCTGCCCGCGGTGAACAGGATCTCGGTGATGCGGCCCGGCACGTCGGTCGTGACGTTGACCTGGTGCACCGCGACGAGATCGCCGACGGCGCTCAAGAGGTTCGGAATCACTTCCGTCTTCGCCTCGGCGGCCGAGACGTTCGACGGCGGCGGCTTATTGTTGGCGAAGAACTGCGCGATCATGTGGCTGCGGAAGGCGTTGAAGCCGACCAGCGCGCCGACCAGCAGGGCCAGCAACAGGCCTACGATGATGAACCAACGCACCAAACGGACGGGACGCTTGGCTTGCTTCTCCTTGATCGGTTGCCCCGAGATGTGGCTTTCGGTCTGAATATTCATGTCATGCACTTTCTGCAGTTACCGACGGTCCTGCGCTCGGCGACGGCTGGCGGCCCAAATGAGTTGAAATTGCGGCTTCGGTAAGTCCGATGCCGCGAAGAATGAACTGGCAAAGCTGCTGCTCTGCCGCGGCGGCATCGCCATAGGGGAGACATGGTGTCGCAGGCAGCTGCGTCAGCGCGCCCATAAGCACGGTATGATGCGCAAACCAGAATAGGTTGAGCGGCTCGTCGCCGATCCGCGTCGCTTCGCCGGCAGCGATCGCCCGCTCGAGCGAAGCTGCGAAGGTCGGACCGATCAGCTTGCCGACCTTGTCGTAGAGCAGGCGCGCGAACTCGCCGTCGTCGAGATGGCTCGTCACCATCAGCCGCATCCGCTGCGCCTCTTCCTGGTCCGGCGCATCGCGCAGCTGCATGAAATGGCCGACCATGCCCTGCACCAGCTCGACCAGCGTCGCGGTCGACGGCTCCTGGCCGAGCAGATGGGCGAGATCGGGATCGGCCTCGCACTCCTCGGCAAGGATCTCGGCGTAGAGCGCGGCCTTCGACGGGAAGTGCTTGAACAGCAGCCCTTCCGAAATGGCAGCCGCGGCCGCCACGCTCTTTGTCGTGGTGCCGGCAAAGCCGTTGCGGGCGAAACACCGCTTTGCGGCGCTCAGGATCAACTGACGCCGCAAGTCACTCGTCATGCGTAAGGTAGACATTTGGGTCGTGAGTAATCACTCACTTTACCAAAAGTCAAGGTTCTATTGCACCGCGAAAGTCACTTTATATCGGAGTGTGTCCGATCGATCCGCGGATGCGGTTGACGATGTAGGTGCCGTCGCGGCTCGACAGCACGCGTTCCAGATTGGCCCCGTCGATCTTCGCGCTGGCGAACCGCGGCCCTGCCGTAACGTCTTGCAAAGACGAAGCAAAAGCCTCGACCTCGATCATCGTGCTGATCGCGCGGCTATCGGCGATTCCGCAGCCTTGGCAACACCCACGAGGTCGGCGGTTCCACCGGTATGGCTGGCCTGGCCACCGGTCTCGCCGTAGGCCTCGTTGTCCAGCACGATGATCGAGAGGTTTTTCGGCTGCTGCAGCGCGACAGTCGCGAGACTTCCCATCCCCATCAGCATCTCGCCGTCACCGGTGATCACGACGACAGGCAGGGTCGGCTGGGCAAGTGCGAGGCCGAGCCCGATCATCACGGCGCCGCCCATGCCGCCCCAGAGATAGAAGTTGCGGTCGTGGTCGCCGGCGGCGGCGATGTCATAGGTCGAGGCGCCGAGGCCGCCGACGGCGAAGGCACCCTTGCGATCCCGCAGCAGCTCGGCAACCACGGCGCGGCGGTCGAGGAGATTGGCTTTGCTCATTTGGTGAAGACCTTTGCCCCGATCAGGCGCTGCGACAGCAGGACGGCGGTTGGCGTGCAGGCGTTGTAGGCTTGCGCCGCGCCGGCTTCGACGACTTCCCGCACTTCGTCCGGATGCGAAGCGCGCAACACCTTGATCCCCGACAATTCGAGAATCCCTTGCGTGTTCGAGCCCATCGGCACCTGCCAGGGGTTGAACTCGCCCCATTCGCCGCGCATCGTCACCAGCGTCAGGAACGGCAGGCGGAAGATCTGCACCAGGGACAGCATGTTGATGCAATTGCCGACGCCGCTCGACTGCATCAGCAGCACGCCGCGCTGGCCGCCGGCCCAAGCGCCCGCGAGCAGCGCCACGCCCTCCTCCTCGGTCGTCAGCGCTATACCGCGCATCGAGGACGAACCCAGCACGCGCTCGATCAGCTCGGAATGCCCGGCGTCCGGCACGTAGGGCACCTGGCGCACCTCGAAGCGCTGCAATATCGAGAAGATCTCCTCGGGCCAGGAGGCCGCGGTGTCGGCACGGGCATGCATTGGCGTTTCCGGCTCTCTGTTGTTTGGCCGCGACTGTAGTGGGGCGCGCGCGCTTCATCAAAGCGCAATACCGCATATGGCTCTGCGATTTACTCGCACCGCGCGGCGCGGCGGCACCGGGTCCCAACTCCCCGCAAATTGTGTTGCGCGACCGCCGCTCGCGGCCTACGATAGTTGCAAATGAAACTAATTGGGTTGGAATCGCCATGGACGGGCACGCGCGAGAGCTGGCTGACGGCTTCGACCTGGAGAAGCTGACGCCTGAGTTCTACGCCAACCCCTACCCGACCTATCGCGCGCTGCGCGAGCATGCGCCGGTCAAGCGGCTGCCGAACGGCTGCTATTTTCTCACCCGCTACGACGACCTGATCGCCGCCTACAAGAACACCAAGGCATTCTCCTCCGACAAGAAGAAGGAGTTCCTGCCGAAATACGGCAACTCCCTGCTCTACGAGCACCACACCACCAGCCTCGTCTTCAACGATCCGCCGGCGCACACCCGCGTGCGTCGCCTGATCATGGGCGCCTTGTCGCCGCGCGCGATCGCCGGCATAGAGCCGGACCTGATCGCGCTGGTCGACAGCCTGCTCGACCGCATCGAGACCAAGGAGCAGTTCGAGCTGATCGGCGACTTTGCTTCTGCGATCCCTGTCGAGGTGATCGGCAATCTGCTCGACGTGCCGCATGACGAGCGCGAGCCGCTGCGCGACTGGTCGCTGGCGATTCTCGGCGCGCTGGAGCCCGTGATCGGCAAGGATGCGTTCGACTGCGGCAACAACGCGGTGAAGGATTTCCTCGCCTATCTCGAAACCCTCGTCGAACGCCGCCGCGCCAAGCCGGGCAACCCCGAGCGCGATGTGCTGACGCGATTGATCCGAGGAGAAGGTAATTGCGAGGACAATGGCGAGCGGCTGACCGCGAAGGAATTGCTGCATAACTGCATCTTCCTGCTCAACGCCGGCCACGAAACCACGACCAACCTGATCGGCAACGGGCTGGTGACGCTCACCCAATATCCCGATCAGAAGCAGCGGCTGCTCGCGCAGCCCGAGCTGATCAAGACCGCGGTCGAGGAGATGCTGCGCTACGAAAGCTCCAACCAGCTCGGCAACCGCATGATCGTGGAAGAGACCGAGCTCGGCGGCATCAAGCTGCCTGCCGGCACGCTGGTCACGCTGTGCATCGGCGCGGCCAACCGCGACCCCGGGCAATTCCCCGAGCCCGAGAGCTTCGACGTCGCACGCACGCCGAACCGCCACCTCGCCTTCGGCACCGGCGCGCATCAATGCGCAGGGACGGCGCTGGCGCGCCTCGAGGGCGCGATCGCGATCTCGCGCTTCCTCAAGCGTTTCCCGAACTATGCGCTCGACGGCGAGCCGGTGCGCGGCGGCCGGGTGCGCTTCCGCGGCTTCCTCAGCGTGCCCTGCAGCATCAACGCATAGAGCGCATTGTCCCCCCGCGAATTTGGCCGGTGACCCCACTTCCCTGTGGAGGAACCGATGACCAAATCAGTTGCAGGCGCGCATTGATGTAATCTAGTGCGCGACAGCGGGAGTGACACAGGATGAGTCCATCGGTCACTGATCTCCTCGCAACCGAAGCGCAGTTCGGCACCTACAATTACGAGCCGATCGGGGTCGTGCTGTCCCGCGGCGAAGGCGTCTGGGTTTGGGACACCGATGGCAACCGGTATCTCGACTGCCTCTCCGCCTATTCGGCGGTGAGCCAGGGCCACTGTCATCCGAAGATCCTGGCAGCAATGATCGAGCAGGCGCATCGGCTGACGCTGACCTCGCGCGCCTTCCACAACGACCAGCTCGCGCCGTTCTACCGCGAGCTCGCGGAGCTGACCGGCTCGCACAAGGTGCTGCCGATGAACAGCGGCGCTGAGGCGGTGGAGAGCGCGATCAAGTCGGTGCGCAAATGGGCCTATGAGGTCAAGGGCGTGCCGGACGGCAAGGCGGAGATCATTGTCTGCGCCAACAATTTCCATGGACGCACGCTCGGCATCGTCGGGTTCTCGACCGACGCCGGGTCACGCGACCATTTCGGCCCGTTCGCGCCGGGCTTCAAGATCATCCCGTTCGGCGATGCCACAGCGCTCGAGCAGGCGATCACGCCTGATACCGCGGCCTTCCTGGTCGAGCCGGTGCAGGGCGAAGCCGGCGTCATCATTCCCCCGGCGGGCTATTTCGCGCGCGTGCGCGAGCTGTGCACCGCGCGCAACGTGATGCTCGTGCTCGACGAGATCCAGACCGGGCTCGGCCGCACCGGAAAGCTGCTCGCCGAGCAGCACGAGGGCATCGAGGCCGACGTGACGCTGCTCGGCAAGGCGCTATCGGGCGGCTTCTATCCGGTGTCGGCGGTGCTCTCCAACAACGCTGTGCTCGGCACGCTGCGGCCGGGCCAGCACGGCTCGACCTTCGGCGGCAACCCGCTGGCTTGTGCGGTGGCACGCGCGGCGCTCCGCGTGCTGGTCGAGGAAGGAATGATCGAGAACGCCGCGCAACAGGGGGCGCGCTTTCTCGCCGGATTGCAGGACATCCGCGCCAACGTGATCCGCGAGGTGCGCGGGCGCGGGCTGATGCTGGCGATCGAACTGCACCCGGAAGCCGGCGGCGCCCGCCGCTATTGCTTGGCGCTGCAAGCGCGTGGCATCCTCGCCAAGGACACTCACGAGCACACCATCCGCATCGCCCCGCCGCTGGTGATCACGGCCGACCAGGTCGACTGGGCGCTGGAGCGGATCGCGGCTGCCCTGACCCAGGATGTCTCCTGACGGTTCCCTGCGTCGGAAGACCGCGCGGCCGGCTACAGCGAACGAGAACGAATTCGACATCCGCGCGTTGAAGCTCTGCGGGCAGGAATGGACGGAGAGCTACGCTCATGCCTTCCCGTCGTGCTGGGCTTATTGTCTCATTGATTAGTGCCTCAATGCTCGTGGCGAGCGGCGGTGCATCCGCCCAGCCGCACGTAAAGGGTGGTCCGGCGGCACGTCCAGCCGCGCCACCGGCGATGGCGCGTCCTGCCGCGCCGATGGTCCACGCCGCCCCGCCCGCGATGGCGCGACCGCCTGCAATGGCCCGGCCACCCGCGATGGCTCGGCCGGCCGCACCTGCGTTCCATGCCCCGCAGCGACCCGCGATGGCACCGCGCCCGGCACCGCATTTCGCCGCCCCGTCAGTGCGCCAGGCTCCCCATATCGCCGCACCGCGCGTCGCAACGCATCGACCCGAATTCCGTCGTGGCGCAGCGCCGCAGCGCCCGGCTCCTCATGTGGCCGCGCCATCACGCCCGAGCCCGCCGTCGCGCTTGAGCGCACGACCGTCGCCGACCGAGCGAATTCAACAGCGCGCGCAGCAGCATCAGCAGCTCATCCAGCAACGCCAGCAGACCGCGCAGCAGCGGCAGCGCGACACGCTCTCGCGCCAGACCGCGGAGCGGCAAGGCCGGATCGATCGCCTGCAGCAACGCGTGCAGCAATTGCAGTCGCAGAACGTTCAAGGCGCACGCGCGCAACGCGTCCATGACCGCGCGCTTCAGGCGCAGAACCGCCTGCTGCAGCGCGAGCAACGCTCACAGCAAGCCGACCTTGCCCGGCAGCAGCGATTGGCGCCGGCCGCGACGGTCGGGGCCGCCGCCGCGACCACCGCCGCGACGCAGGCCGCGGCACGAGCGGCCCAACGCGAGCGATTTGCCGCGCGCTTCCGCGAGCAAGCAGGTTCGCAAAGCCAGACGGCGCTTGCGATGCGCCAAGGCGGTTGGGCGCCCCGCAATGCCTGGCGGCGCGGCCATCGCGCGGCATTCGTGGCGTGGCTTGGCCCGGTGTTCCTGCCTTACGCCTATTCGGACATCTTCGATTACACGTTCTGGTCCTATGCCTACGAGCCCGGCTATTGGGCCTATGCCTATGACGACTTCGTCGACACCGTGTTCTGGGACACCAACAGTCCGTACTCCGCCTATGCCAGCGTCGAGCCTGGCGATTATCCGTCGACCGCAGGCCGCACGCGATCCCGTCAACGCGCCGATACGAGCCCGCAGGCCATCAAGCAGCTGTGCGGTGAACCCGACAAGGGCGTCACGGCCTGGCCGCTCGCCGACATCGCGCGGGTGGTGCGGCCGAACCAGCAGCAGCGCGCCTTACTGGACGATCTGAAGACTGCCGCAACGGAGGCCGCCAATGTCTTCAAGGACACTTGCAGCGACAGCTATGCCATGACGCCGACCGGCCGCTTGCGGTCGATGTTGAACCGCATCAGCGCGACGCTCGAGGCGATCAAGATCGTGCGGCCCGCGCTGGAGAATTTCTACAGCTCGCTCAGCGACGAGCAGCAGGCTCGCTTCAATGCGCTCGGTCCGCATATCGGCGGGCGTTCGGCGCAACAGCAGGACGCGATCGCGCAATCCGGCAATTGCGGCGATTCGAAATCCGACCTGGCGCAACTGCCGATCAGCCGGATCGAGGCCTCGCTTCATCCGGCGGGCAAGCAGAAGGAAGCGCTCGACCGCCTGAGCGATGCGACCGCAAAGGCCATCGCCGACCTGCAGGCCGCCTGCCCGAATGACGTCCCGTTGACGCCGGTCGGCCGGCTGGAGGCGATGCAGCACCGGCTCGAGGCCATGCAGAAGGCCGCGAAGCTGATCGAGCCTGCGCTGGACAAGTTCTATGCCTTGCTGAGCAGCGAGCAGAAGGCGCGCTTCAACACGCTGCAGCAGGTCGCAAGCCCCTGAGGCCTCCGGCCGGCGATCTTCACCGCCCGGTGAGCGCGACGCCGGTCCCCCGTCTTGCCTTTGCGGCCGCCGCACAGCAATGTTCGGCACCGGCATCCTGATGCCGTGTCGAATGACGGGGCGGGAATGAAACGCAGTTGGACTGATATCAGTGAGCTGCGCAAGCGCTGGGGCGATTCCCTGCTGACCGTGCTCACGGCCCTGATCATGATCATGATGTTCGTGATAGCGCCGCTCCAGGCCCTCGGCCTGTTCGAATTCCAGATCTTCGAACTGCTGCTCGCGCTGTTCCTGGTCGGCGGCGTGTTCCTGATGTCGGGGAGCGCAATCGCGGTCGCCGCGATGCTGGTTGCGCTTGCCATGATCGTCACCGGCGGAGTCCTGAGGCTGCGTTCGCCCTCGATCATCGACCTCAATCTGTTCGCCGGCTCGTGGCTGATCGTCGGCATCACCCTGGCCGTGACGGTGGCTCGGGCGACGTTTGCGCCGGGCCGTGTCACCTATCACCGCGTGATCGGCGCCGTCCTGCTCTATCTATCCGTTGCCGTGATCTTCTCGGCACTCTACACCTTCATCGGCACGCTGCTGCCGAACGCCTTTTCCGGGATGAAGATGGAGGACAGTCCGGCGCTGGCGAACCAGATGATCTATTTCAGCTTCATGACGCTGACGACCACCGGCTATGGCGACGTCGCCCCGCTGCATCCGATCGCGCGCAGCCTGTGCAATCTCGAGGCGATCTTCGGCCAGCTCTATCCCGCGACGCTGCTGGCGCGGCTCGTGACGCTCGAGATCACGCACAGCGATCAGGATTCGTGAGCACGATGCGGGACCAGGCGGGCGGCTATCTGAACCGCAGGTTTGCGCGAGAAAGCTGGCCGATCGAGGAATACCCCATCAACCGCATGTCCCGCACCAGCTCGGTCTGCAGCAGACCAAGCGCCCGCTCGACTCCAGCCTGGCCGGCCGCCGCCAGCGGATAGAGATAGAAGCGTCCGAGACCGACGGCCTTGGCGCCCAGCGACAGCGCCTTCAGCACATGGGTGCCGCGCTTGATGCCGCCGTCCATCATCACATCGATCCGGTCGCCCACGGCATCGACGATCTCGGCCAGCTGATCGAACGCCGCCCGCGAGCCATCGAGCTGCCGGCCGCCGTGATTGGACAGAATGATGCCGGTGCAGCCGATCTCGACCGCACGCTTGGCATCATCGACCGACATGACGCCCTTCAGGCAGAACTGGCCGTTCCACTGCCGGACCATTTGCGCGACGTCGTCCCATGTCATGGCCGGATCGAGCATCTCGGTGAAATAGCGCCCGATCGACATCGCGCCGCCGCTCATGTCGACATGCTCATCGAGTTGCGGCAGCTTGAAGCTCTCATGCGTGACATAGTTGATGGCCCATGCCGGCTTGATGGCGAATTGCAGCATGCCGCCGAGCGTGAGCCTGAACGGGATCGAGAATCCGGTGCGCAGGTCGCGCTCGCGGTTGCCGCCGGTGATGCTGTCGACCGTCAACATCATCACGTCGACGCCGGCCTGCTCGGCGCGCTGCATCATCGCCGTGTTCAGGCCGCGGTCCCGGTGAAAATAGAACTGATAGACCTGCGGCGTCGCGTAGGCCTTGCGCAATTCCTCCAGGCTCACGGTGCCGAGCGAGGACACGCCAAACATCGTGCCATATTTTGCCGCGGCGGCAGCGACGGCCCGCTCGCCCTCATGATGAAACAGACGCTGTAGCGCGGTCGGCGAACAATAGAACGGCGTCGCCAGCTTCTGGCCCATCACGGTGACGGAGAGATCGACGTTCTCGACGCCGCGCAAGATATTCGGCACCAGATCGCACCGCTCAAAGCTCGCGGTGTTCTGCCGAAGCGTCGCCTCGTCGTCCGCCCCGCCGTCGATATAGTCGAAGATCGGCCTCGGAAGCCGCCGCCGCGCCAGTTCGCGGAAGTCATGGAAATTGTGGCAATCGCTCAAGCGCATGTCGTGCTCCGAAGGTCCGGACCGCGGCGGGCAGCGGCTTTCCTGTACCGTGCACACTCACCACGAACCGGAATAACGGGCACGCCTCGCCTTGTCCACCGGACGAGGTTGGCGGGTCAAACCACCGTCCGGTGGCGCTCGATGCAGGTCCGCAGCACCTCGTCCAGCGGCCGGCTCCACCAATCATTCGAGAAAATCTCGATCTCCGAATAGCCGGCAAAGCCCTGCGCTTCGACCATTGCGCGCACCGATTTGATGTCGATGACGCCGTCGCCCATCATGCCGCGGTCGTTGAGGATGTCCTTGGTCGGCACAAGCCAGTCGCAGACATGGAACGCGAGCAGGCGATCCCTGCCGGCGCGCGCGATCTGGCCCGTCAGCTCCGGGTCCCACCAGATATGATAGACATCGAGCGCGACGCCGATCGCGCCGCTGCGGCCGGGATCGAGCGCGTCGCAGATGTCGAGCGCCTGCTTTGTCGTGTTCACACAGGCGCGGTCGGCGGCATAGGCCGGATGCAGCGGCTCGATCGCGAGCGGCAGTTTTGCTTGCCTTGCATAGTCAAGCATCTCGGCGATGCCGTCATGGACCTGATTGCGCGCCGCGGCGATGTCCTTCGAGGTTGCGCTGCCCGGCCGCGAATATTGCGGCAGGCCGCCGACCACGAGCACGATGCAGGGGGCGCCGAGCGCGGCGGCCTCGTCGACCGCCCGGCGGTTGTCGTCACGCGCCTCGCCGTGATGCGCGCCATCGGCCGTGAACATGCCGCCGCGGCAATAGCCCGAGAGATCGAGCCCGGCATCCTTCAATGCGCGCACCGCACGGTCGAGGCCGACGGCTGCGACCTGGTCGCGCCAGGGATCGATGGCGCGGATGCCATGGCGCGCGCTGGCGTCGATGATGGCGAGGAGATCGCCCTGCTTCCGGACGGTCGCCGTGTTCAGCGACAGCCAGCGGTGGTCATTGGAAAAATCGCGCATCAGGCGTCGATACCGCGTGTTGTCAGGACGGCCTGCATCCGGCGTGTCGCAAGCTCCGGATTGGCAAGCAGCCCCGCCTGGTCGGCGAGCCGGAACAACTCGGCGAGATGCAGGGTCGAGCGCGCGCTTTCCTGTCCGCCGACCATTGTGAAATGATCCTGGTGACCGTTCAGATAAGCCATGAACACGATGCCGGTCTTGTAGAAGCGGGTCGGCGCTTTGAAGATGTGGCGCGACAGCGGCACCGTCGGTCCCAGCACATCATGGAAGCCGGCCGCATCGCCGGCCGCGAGCCGCGACAGCGCATAGGAGGCGGCGGGCGCGATCGCGTCGAAAATGCCGAGCAGCGCGTGGGAGAAGCCCTTGTCGTCGCCGGCGATCAGCTCCGCATAATTGAAGTCGTCGCCGGTGTACATTTTCACGCGCGGATCGAGCCGACGCCGCATGTCGATCTCGCGCTGCTTGTCGAGCAGCGAAACCTTGACGCCATCGACCTTGGCCGCATTGGCGTTGATGATCGCAACCGCCGTGTCCATCGCGCTGTCGAGATCGGCCGTGCCCCAATAGCCTGACAGCGCCGGATCGAACATGTCGCCGAGCCAGTGGATGATCACGGGTTCGCGGACCTGCGACAGCACGCGGTCGTAAACTCTAGCGTAATCCTCCGCATTCCTTCCGAGCTTTGCCAGCGCGCGCGAGGCCATCAGGATGATGCGGCCGCCGGCCTTCTCCACCGCCGCGATCTGCTCCTCATAGGCGCGGATCACGTCGTCGATCGACTTGGCATCTTCCACTGCGAGGTGATCGGTGCCGGCACCGGAGAACACCAGCGCGTTGCCCCTGGCCTTCGCCGCCTTCACGGAGCGCTGGATCAACTCCAGCGAGGTCGCCCAGTCCAGCCCCATGCCGCGCTGCGCGGTGTCCATCGCCTCGGCGACACCGAGGCCGAGGTCCCAGACGTGCTCGCGGAATGCGATCGTCTTGTCCCAGTCGATCGCGGCCGTCAGCCAGGGATCGACATCGGCGCGGGGATCGGCGACCACATGGGCGGCCGAGAACGCCACGCGATTGAGCGTGCCCTCGAGCTTCGCCGGAAAGGTCCGCGACGCCGCCAGGCGGTAGGTCTCCAGGCCTCCATTTGCGGCCGGCAGCTTCAGCGACAGCGACGACGTCGGCGGGACTGGCTTGTTCATGACGAGTCCTCTCTCAGACCACGATCGGGGCGACGTCGATCCAGCGCCGCTCCTTCCAGCTCTGCAGCGCGCATTCCGCGAGCTGCACGCCCTTGGCGCCTTCGAGCAAGGTGTATTTGTAGGGCGCATCCTCGCAGACATGGCGGATGAACATCTCCCACTGCTCCTTGAAGCCGTTGTCGTAGACGACGTTCTCCGGCAGCTTCTGCCAGTCGGCATAGAAATCGTGCATGCGTTTCTCGTCCGGATTCCACACCGGCCGCGGCGTCGCCTGGCGTGCCTGGATCACGCAGTCGGTCAGGCCCGCCACCGCGGAGCCATGAGTGCCGTCGACCTGGAAGGTGACGAGGTCGTCGCGGTAGACGCGCGTCACCCAGCTCATGTTGATATGCGCGATCACGCCACCCTTCAGCTTGAACGTGGCGTAAGCGGAATCGTCGGCGGTCGCCTGGTACTTCCCGCCCTTCTCGTCATAGCGTTCCGGGATATCTGTCGTGCCGATACAGACCACGCTCTCGACCTCTCCGAACAGATTGTCGAGCACGTAGCGCCAGTGGCAGACCATATCCAGGATGATGCCGCCGCCATCCTCGGCGCGGTAGTTCCACGACGGCCGCTGCGCCTCCTGCCAGCCGCCTTCGAACACCCAATAGCCGAACTCGCCTCGCACCGAGAGCATGCGGCCGAAGAAGCCGGAGTCGCGCAGGAAGGCGAGCTTCTTCAGGCCCGGCAGGAACAGCTTGTCCTGCACCGTGCCGTGCTTCACCCCCTTGGCATTGGCGAGCTTCACGACCGCGACGGCCTCTTCCAGATTGGTCGCGATCGGCTTCTCGCAATAGACATGCTTGCCGGCGTTGATCGCCTTGGTCAGCAGCGAGGGCCTCGCCTGCGTGGTGGCAGCATCGAAGAACACGGTGTCGCCCTTGTCGGCCAATGCGCGGTCGAGATCGGTGGTGTGACGCTCGATGTTGTAGCGTTTTGCCAATGCGCCGACCTTCTCGGCGTCGCGGCCGACCAGGATCGGATCCGGCATGACGCGGTCGCCATTCGAAAGCAGCACGCCGCCCTGCTCGCGGATCGCGACGATCGAGCGGATCAGATGCTGGTTGAGCCCCATCCGGCCGGTGACGCCGTTCATGATCAGGCCGAGGCGTTTGGTCGTCATACTGTCTGCTCCTGCGAAACGCGTGGTGTGGGCCGCTTGAGCGGCTGCATGGTGGACCAGTCCGGATGGATCGAACTGGCGAAACCCGGGACGACGAGCGATCCGGTCAGCAGATCGCCGTCATGAATCGCAAGGCGGACCTTGCCGCCGCCGCGCGTGTAGAGATCGGGATGCGCGGTGAGAAACGCATCAGCTTCATCAGCCGGGGTGTCGGCAAAGCCGTCGACATAATGGTGCCCGTTGCGCTCGGCATGGGTGACGCCGATCAACGCCCCGAGCGCGAGGTCCTGCTGCACGCCGAGCCCGGCCTGGCAGGTCAGATCCTCGCCGCTGATGAAATACCGACCGCCATCGGAACTCCACGCCGCTGCGCGCGTCGCATTGATGATCGACTTGTAGATGCCCTTGCACGATTTCGAGGAGATGCCGCGATAGCCGAGCGCCCGCGCCTGCGGGAAGGCATCGTAGGAATCGTCGGCCTCGTCGATGATGAAGTTCCGCGCGGCCAGCGTGCCAAGCGGCGAAGCCTTGGTGATATCGCGCGGCATCGGCTGCTCGATGTAGAGCAGGTTTGCCGCAATCGGCTCAAGCGCAGCGTCATGGTCGAGCCGGTCGACCAGTTCGTTCAGCGCGGCAAGATCGGCATATTGCTCGTTGGCATCGAGCGTAACCTTTGCCGCGTAGGGCAGCTTGGCGAGCTCTTGGCCGATCCGCGCAAGACGGGCCGCGTCATGGACGGGATCGCCGTTCAGCTTGAGCTTGAAATAGCGCGCGCCCGCGTTCTCGTTGCGGTCGGCGACGCCGCCCTCGCCTTCAACCTTGTCGTCCATCCCGACGGTATGCCTGACGGCGACACGGTCGAGCCGCTGGCTCCTCGACAGGAATTGGTCGATGGCGGCCACGTCGATATCCGGTGTCAGCCGCGCGTCGATGCCGGCGATATTGCCGGCCATGCCGTCGAAAAAATTCGCGCCGGCCGCGCGCAGCAGCGCATCGAGGATTGCCTTGTCGATCTCGGCCGAGCCGAAGCCGGCGGCGAGCGGCGGAATGTCTTCCGCGGCGCAGGCCGCGACCTGCGAACCGATACACAAGGCGTGCAGGCCGAACGCGGTCTCAAAATCCCGGTTCGCCAGATAAAGCTCGCGTGCGGTCGCAAGCGAGCGGCGCAGGCCGTCGAGCGACTGCGCTTCCGTCAGATGCGGCCGCTTGTCGAACCATTTCGGCGCCAGCATCTCGGCGCTGGCGCCGGTGGCGCGGCCCTTGCCCTCCACCTCGATCGCGACCCGCACGAACAGCTGCGTCGATGCGGTGATCGTCACCGCGCCGAAGCGGAACGGCCGGGCGAACACCAGCGGCCGTTCAAAGAAGGCGATATCGTTGACCTTGAGGCGAAGCGACATTGAAGGCTCGGGTGTTAGTCCAGCGATCCCTGCGTGAAGAAATGCTTGCGGATCCGCTGCACCAGCTCGGTGAAGACCGGATCGGACATCGTCTCGAGCGAACGCGGCCGCGGCATCGGCACGTCATAGATCGCGGCGATCGCGCCGGGACGCTCGGTCATGACAAGCACCCGGTCGGCGAGGAACACGGCTTCGGGAATCGAGTGCGTGATCAACAGCACCGTCTTGCCGGTCTCGCGCTGGATCCGCATCAGCTCGACATTCATCCGCTCCCGCGTCATGGCGTCGAGCGCGCCGAACGGCTCGTCCATCAGCATGATCTTGGGATCGTGCACCAGCGCGCGGCAGATCGAGGCGCGCTGCTGCATGCCGCCGGACAATTGCCAGGGCAGCTTCTTCTCGAAACCCTCGAGCCCGACCAGCTTCAGCAGCGCCTTGGCGCGGGCGAGATATTTGTCGCGGGCGAGCCGCTTCATGTCGATCGGCAGCATCACGTTGGAGAGGATGTTGCGCCAGGGCAGCAGCAGCGCGTTCTGGAACACGATGCCGACATTGCCGTGCGGCTTGGTCACCACCTCGCCGTCGACCAGCACCTCGCCCGTCGTCGGCGGCAGCAGGCCCGAGATCATCTTCAGCAGCGTGGACTTGCCGCAGCCGGAGGGTCCGACCACGACAAAGAACTCGCCGTCATTGATGGTGAAGTCGAGCGGCCGCAGCGACGGCACGTCACCATCGCGCGAGCGGTAGGTCTTCGACACGCCGGATAGTTTGATGCCCGGCGTTGCGCCGCCCGCGCGGTCCGACACCAGCCGCAGATACGCGGCGGGTTGCTCGGCAACTGTCTTCATCGCTGATTTCATGCGGCCTGGTCCAATCGAACGTAGTTTGCTGTGATCGTCATTGCGAGCGAAGCGAAGCAATCCATAGCGCCGCAAGCGTGGAGATGGATTGCTTCGTCGCTATCGCTCCTCGCAATGACGGAAAGGCAATCACGAGTCACCCTTCGGCAGATAGTCGTTGGTGTAGAACGCCTTCGGATTGGCCTTCGCCTTGGCGTCGAGGCCGCCATACTCGACCATCAGGTTGACCGACTCGGTCATGTTCTGGTCAGTGACCTGGAACGGCCGCCTGGTCTTGGTCTCCGGCGTGCGGTAGAGCGGGATGGTCAGCTCAAAACCCTGGGTCAGCGTGTCGATCTTGCCGCCTTTCGGGTTGGCGTCGAGGATCGACTGCGCGGCCGCCTTCGGGTCCTTCTCCGCAGCTTCCACCGCCTTGGTCGTCGCCGACATGAAGCGGCGGACCAGGTCAGCGTTGGCCTTCACATAGTCGGAGTTCGCGATGATGCCCGACGACACCATGTTGATGCCGTAGTCGGCGAACTTGATCGGATAGACGTCCTTGCCGGTGGCGTCCTTGATCTTCATCGACTGGTCCATGACGTAGCCGAGCAAGAGATCGGCCTGGCCGTTGATCACGGCGTTCAGCTTGGTCTGGCCGTCGCCGGCGACGGTGTTGAAGTCGCTTTCCTTGAGCCCGGTCTTCTTCAGGAACAGCGGCCAGATCTGCGTCATCGAATCCGCCGGCGTGATCGCAACCGTCTTGCCCTTGATGTCCTCCGGCTTCCTGATGTTCTTGTCGACGAAGCCCATCGCCGACATCGGGCTGGTCTGCAACAGCACACCCGTGGCGATCACGGGCGCGCCCTTCACCGCCGCGCGCATCATCGTCGGCACGTCGACATAGCCGAAATCGGCGGTCTTGGCCGCCACCGCCTGCGTGGTCGCGGCCGAGCCGCGGCCTTCCTGGATCTCGAGGTCGATGCCCTCGGCGGCATAGATGCCCTTGGCCTTGCCGTAGTAGAACGGCGCGTGCTCGCCATAGACGTACCAGTTCAGCATCAGCACGACCTTGTCGGCAGCGGATGCCGGTGCCACCGCGAGCGCGGTCCAGGCCAATGCGGCCATAACAGCAGTGATCAATCGCATCAGATTATCCTCCCGTTTTCTTTTTCGTCATTGCGAGCGAAGCGAAGCAATCCATCGTGCAGCAAGCGGGGAAATGGATTGCTTCGTCGCTATCGCTCCTCGCAATGACGTTGCTGTTGTTTCTGTGCACACATCCTAGGAAGCGAAACTGATGTCGTCGCGCTGGCTGACGTGCCAGGGGATCACCAGCCGCTCGATGCGGTCGACGATCCAGAACAGGATGACGCCGAGCAGCGCCAGGATCACCAGCGCCGCGAACATCGTCGGCAGGTCGAAGGTTCCGATCGAGCGCTGCATCACATAGCCGATGCCGGAATTGGAGCCGACGAACTCGCCGACCACCGCGCCGACGACGGCGAGCGTCACGGACACCTTCAGGCCCGAGAAGATCGCGGGCATCGCATGCGGCAGGTTGACCGCACAGAACACCTTGAAGCGGCTGCCCTGCATCGCGCGCGCGAGGTCAACCATGTCGGGATCGACCGACTTGAAGCCCTGCACCGCCGAGACCACCACGGGGAAGAAGCCGAGCAGGAACGCAGAAATCACCTTGGGAATGATGCCGAAGCCGAACCACACCACGAACAGCGGCGCGATCGCGATCTTCGGCACGGATTGCGAGAACACCAGCAGCGGATAGACGTAGCTCTCGACCGTCTTCGAGCCCGCGATCAGCATCGCGACGGGAATGCCGAACAGCGCCGAGAGCAGGAAGCCGCAGATTGTTGCGTAGGTGGTCGGCCAGGACTGCCGCAACAGTTCCGGCCAGTCGCTGATCAGCACCGAAACGACGTCGCCGGGCGACGGGATCTGATAGGCCGGGATGTGAAACAGGCGGATCGAGAGGTCCCAAGCCACCACGATGACCACCAGGAACAGGAACGGGCGGACCCACGCCGCATTCAGCACCTTCGATAGGCCCGAAGGGCTCTTTGCCTCCGCCACGTCGCGCTCCCTTGCAGTTTCTCTGTTCGGCTAGAAATTAACCTGTTGGATAAATACTGTCCAGCCCCTCGGACGCGGCAAAATCGCGCTGAAATCCCCCTACTTTCGTCAGGCAAGATTTTTGGTTCGACGGCTTTGTAGTGCTGTAGCCCGGATGAGCGAAGCGATATCCGGGGAAATCTGTCCGCGGATGGTCTAGTCCCGGATGTCGCTTCGCTCATCCGGGCTACGAGCTATCGCGCCTAGCGATGACTCCAGACGAACCGCGAAGCGCTCACACCACCCGGTGTTCGCTGGTGCGCAGCAGCGGCATCGCGCTGCCGACTTCGGCCGTGGACTTGCCGGTCAGCGCCGCCAGCACCAGCGCGGTCATGTGCTCGAGGCGCTCGTCGCGAGCGTCCTTCTTGAGCAGGTCGCGGCCGAAGATCACGCTCAAGGTGGCGCTGTTGGAGAGATAGAAGAACGCGAGCCCCGCGATCGAGATGTAGAGCTGCACCGGATCGACCGTGACACGGAAGTCGCCGCTTTCGACCCCGCGGGTCACCACGGTGCGGATCATTTCGACAAAGGGCGAGTGCATCGACTTGACCTTGGTCGAGCGCTTCAGGTGCTTCGCCTTGGCGAGGTTTTCCGTGTTCAGGAGCGCCAGGAACTCGGGGTTGCGCAGAAAATAGTTCCATGTGAAGTCGATCAGGCGCCCGATCGCATCGGGCGGATCGAGATGCTCGAGATCGAGCGTGCGCTCCTCGGCGCGGATCTTCTCATAGGCGCCTTCCAGCACCTCGAGATAGAGATCCTCCTTGTTGCCGACATGGTAGTACAGCATGCGCTTGTTGGCGCCGGCATTGGCCGCGATGCGGTCGACCCGCGCGCCGGCGAGGCCATGGGCGGCGAATTCCTGCTTGGCTGCCTCGAGAATCCGCAGCCGCATCCCCTGCGGGTCGCGCTGCCATCTCTGTATCCGCTTTGCCTTCGCCAATTCGATCGCCCGGTGATGCTGAATAGATCAATGTAACATGACGCGCGCCGTTTGAGAACGAATGTTGTCGTGACGGCGCTGCGGGAATATTTCTCACGGTGCCCCGACGTCATTCCGGGGCTCGCCTGTGGCGCGAGCGCGGAAGGCATCATGCGGATGTACAGGCCAAGCCCAGGCAACATATTCGGCGTCGTCCTGGCGAACGCCAGGACTCATTACCCCAAACGCTTATCGTTGCGCGGCGCTGGGGCCACGATCCCTTTCATCATCAAATGCGGT
>NZ_LFLZ01000061.1 GCF_001189845.1 Bradyrhizobium tropiciagri | reverse complement strand
CAGGGGAGGGTCGACGCGAATGAAATGAGCGGCGGGGTGGGGTGATCTCTCCATGCGAGCACTGCCCGTGTTGAGAGATCACCCCACCCCGTCTCACATTCGCTTCGCTCATTGTGAGCCGACCCTCCCCCTCCAGGGGAGGGTGAAGCGAGGGTAAGAAAGTGCCGTTGCATCATCACCCCGAGATGGGTCAAATGGCCGCTCAACGGGATCATCGCCAGCGATAATTCCAGCTACCGGAAAAACACCAACAAGCGCCACGGGAGCGACGGCACGATGGAAAAAGGCATATTTGACGGGCTCAAGGTCCTGGACTGCGCGAGCTTCATCGCGGCGCCCGCGGCCGCCACCGTGCTGTCCGACTTCGGCGCCGACGTCATCAAGATCGAGCCGCCCGGCGCCGGCGACCCCTACCGCAATCTGCCCAATTTGCCCGGCTATCCCGCAAGCGAGCACAATTTCGCGTGGATGCTGGAGGCCCGCAACAAGAAGAGCCTCGCACTCGACCTCACCAAATCAGAGGCGCGCGAGGTGCTCTACAAGCTGGTCGCGGAAGCCGACGTGTTCATCACCAATATGCCGCCGCAGGTGCGCCAGAAGCTCGGCATCACCCACGATCATCTCGCCCACCTGAACGACCGGCTGATCTACGCCTCCTTCACCGGCTATGGCGAGAAAGGCGAAGAGGCCAACAAGCCCGGCTTCGACTCCAACGCCTACTGGGCCCGCTCCGGCCTGATGGATCTGGTGCGCGCCGACGAGGACACCACGCCGGCGCGCTCGGTCGCCGGCATGGGCGACCATCCCTGCGCGATGGCGTTCTACGGCGCAATCGTCACCGCGCTGTTCAAGCGCGAGAAGACCGGCAAGGGCTCGCACGTCTCGACCAATCTGATGGCCAACGGCGTCTGGGCCAACGGCGTGCTGGCGCAGGCCAAGCTTGCCGGCGCCAAGTTCAAGAAGCGCAAGCCGCGCGAAGAGGCGCTCAACGCCGTCACCAACCACTACAAGTGCAAGGACGGCCGCTGGCTGATCCTGTCGCTGCTCAACGAGGACCGGCAATGGCCGACCTTGGCGCGCTGCATGGGCCGCGAGGATCTCGTCGCGGATGCCCGCTTCGCCACCAAGGCGGACCGCCACGCGCGCTCGGTCGAGCTGATCAAGATCTTCGACGAGGTGTTCGCCGGCAAGGACCTCGCGGAATGGCGCAAGATCCTCGACGGCAACGGCCTGGTGTTCGGCGTCGTCGGCATCCTCGACGACATCCCGAACGACAAGCAGATGATCGAGAACGAGGTGCTGGTGCGCTTCGAGAACGACACCATGCTGACCGTGAACAGCCCGATCTTCATCGACGGCACCAAGAAGGTGCAGCCGCGCAAGCCGCCGGAAGTCGGCGAGCACTCCGACGAGATCCTGCGCCAGGCCGGCTACGACGAGGCCACGATCCAGAAGCTGCGCGCGTCCGGCGCAGTGGCGTAGCGGACGGCTTCCGTCGAGCGTCACTTCAGCGTGTCATCCACGCCCAGACGATGGCCACCACGATGATGCCGATGATGACCGCGAGCCCGATCGCCCAGCTGCTGACGCGGACGGCGCTGACCGCCTGACGCTCGGCCTCGTTGGCCGCGATCTCGCGGTTGCGCTGCTTGTTGTCCTCGGAAGCACTCATCGGGCCGGTCTCCGGTCAGAGCTGTCAGGTCCAGGCAAACTCGAGTGTAGCATCAAATAATGACGCGCAGCCGCTCCGGTTCCCGCTGAAATCAGCGGCCCTTCACGAAGCACATGCCCATGCGGGAGGTTTTCCCGGCAACCTGGCAGGCAAGCCCCTCGGCGCAGGTCCAGCCGCGGAAGCTACGGTCGGTCTCGGCGGGCCCACCGCCCGGCAGATAGCAATGCGCGCCCCAGCCGTCGCTGTATTCGGTGCCGGCTAGCTCGGCGCTGGCGCGCTGCTGCGGCCGGTTGGAGAAGCCGCGCGAGAAATCCGGCGCCTTGCCGTCGCGGAAGCTTGTGAGGATATCGCGGCGGCGAGGCTGGTCGCCGAAGAAATGCGGCGAGGCTGGTACCACGGTGGAGTTCGACGGCTTTGCCGCCATCCAGTCGACGCCGGGGAAGTGGAAGCCGCCGATGCCGCGGGTCTGATGGCAGCCTGCGCAGGTGACGTCGTTGAGGCGCCGCTCGAAGCCGGCCAGCGACTGGATATTCCTGAGCTTCGTTCCGTCGGCGGCAGCCTTCTGCAAGGCCCCGACGACGTCGCCCTCCGAGAACACCGCATTGCCGGCTCCGCCCTCGCCGTGCACCATCCCGAACTCCGGCTGCAGATCGCTGATGTCAAAACCGATCGGGGTCGGCGCGACGGCACCGGTTGCGAGGAAACGATCGGGAACCAGCAAGGTGCCGCGATCGAGCTCGGCAAAATGTTTGGGATCCAGCAGCCAGGCCTTGAAGTCGCGCTTCAATCCCTCGTCAGCCAGAATGCGGTCGCGATCGATCTGGTTCTCCAGCGGTGCCTCGGCAAAGCGCTTTGCCGCGCCGTCGTAGTCGAACACTTTCAGCAGATAGTCGGTGCGGAAGTCGCGCACCGCGGATTTCGGCGCGTGCGCAATCTGCAGATTGGTCTCGATGCGATCGATATTCCGGGCATCGATCAAATCGAGCGGCCCGTCCTTGCCGAACAATTTGTCCATCGCAGGCTGAGCGCCGGCGGTCGCGAGCCAGCGGCGCGCGATTTCGCGGCAGCTGAGCGACGCGTCATTGCCGTCGCCTTTCGCCTTGAGCACCAGGTTCAGCGTCATCGGCAGCCGCTGCGAGACCGCGTTCTCGCCGATCAGCGGCACATCGGTACGGGTCAGCCGATAGATCAGCCTGATCTCGCCGCAGTCTTTCGGCGCCACATAGGCGCGGTCCATGCGGTTGACGATGCCGGCCAGCACGAAGCGAACATCAGAGGATTCGAACAGCGCACGGTCGAACAGCTGAAACGCAAAGCCGTCGCCGATCCCGATGCTCTCGTTCGGCAAGCTCGCTTTGTGCTTCGCGATATAGCGATCGAATTCGCGATCGAGCGCCTCGCGCACCGGCAGCATCGCAGGCAAGGCGAACAGCTCGCGGTTGGACAGCGGCGTATCGGCGGAGCGTTCAGGCGCGAGCATCCGGCCGAGGCCAAAGCGGCCATGATCGAGCTCGCGCAGAACAGCGGGATCGATCACCGCCGCGCCACGCTCGAGCGCGCGATCCTCCGCAGCACGCGCAGGCATGGCGCCGCCGAGCAGTACGGTCATCAGCAAGAGGCATTTCAGCGCGCGGCCCATGCCCTCACTAACACCGCGCGGCAAACCCTATTCAAGAAAAAAGGCGCTCACATCGCGGTGAAGCGCCTTGGTGTTGTCGTGTTTTCGCAATCAACGCGAGACGATCAGGCCCTTGCTGGTGACGACCACCCAACGGCCGTCCTGCTTGCGGATGGCGTCGACGCGGCCGAGGCCGGGGACGGGATCGCCGGCGTAGACCTCGTAGATGCCGCCGCGACCCTCGATCAGCGCGCCGCCATTGCCGACGTCGCGCAGCGCCCAGCCATCGACCACCGGCAGGCGGCCGACCTCGGGCCTCGGGGCGGCAGGCGCTGCCGCGGCAGTCGCCGGCGGGATCGAGCCGGTGACCTCGCGGGCGGGCGTCGCCGCGGCGACAGTCGTCTGCGGGGCGCGGAGCTTGTCGACGGTCTCGCTGAGCTTGTTGAGCCTGGCGATCGGCTCGGCCTGGGCCTTCTCGACCTTCTCGATCCGCTCGCTGGCCTTGCTGAACTGAACGGTCCCGTTTCTGGCGGTCTGGTCGATGCTGGACTTCAGGGCGGCGATTTCGCCATCGATCCGGGCGAGCGCCGTGTCGGTCGCTTCCTTTGCAGCGTCCTTTGCAGCCACGTCCCTGACCGAGGCAGCAGCGGGGGCGGCGAAATGGCCTAGCCCTGCGGTCGCGAGCGCGCCACCGATGGCGCCTGCCACGGTCGCCAGCGCAATCACCGCGGCCATCGCCCCGAACCGGCGCGTGCCGGCCGGTTTGGCGGCGGTCTTGCCGGCCTGCTCGACACCCGGCTTGGAGGCGGTCGCCTCATGGTCCCAGGTCCGGTCACCGGGTGCCATGATCATCAGTCTGCCCGGGAAACGCGGCTCTTCACGCTCGCCGGTCTCGACCTTGGGCACCGCCATATTGGTCGGCTCGGTCTTGGGATCAATCTTGGCGTCGATCCTGGCCTCGAGCGCGGGATCAAGCCGGGACGGCTCAGCCTTGGGCGCTTCCTTGGGGGCTTCGGCCTTCGGCGCATCCGTCTTGGGCGCGTCCGCCTTCGGCGAGGTCTCTTCCTGCTCGGGCGCGAGCCGCGGAGCCTCGACACCGGCCACGGCCATCGCGGGCTCGCTCTTCGCCGCCATATCGGCGCCGGTTTGACCGCTGACCGGCTCGCTCTGCTGCTCACTCACGTTCAAAGTCTCCAGGCTTGGTTGACAATTCGGTAACTTTTATTGCTTGCGAAATGGTTACCCCGCGCCGCCATTACCTAAATTTTAGGGAGTTTTCCGGGCCGGATTTGGGCGATGCTGCCCTGCGGCAATCTGCGTCAACTCCGTTTGCGCGCGGCGCTTTCCCGATTAACATGCCGTCATCTTCCAGCCAGAAGGCAGGGGAGCACCATGACGATCGAGAAATGCATCAATGAATTTGGTGTCGATGACGTCATTTTTGAGGAAGGCTCGACCGGCCGAGAACTATTTGTCGTGCTCGACGGCACCGTCGACATCGCCAAGATCGATGGTGGCAACAAGACCGTCATCGTCAGCCTCGGCAAGGGCGAGTTCTTCGGCGAGATGGCCGTGATCGATGGCTCGGCGCGCTCGGCGACCGCCATCGCAGCCGCGCCCGCGACGCGCGTAATGCGGATCAACCACGCCCGCTTCGTCTACCTGGTCAGCCAGCAGCCGGCCTTCGCGCTGATGGTGATGGATGCGCTCTCGAAACGCCTGCGCGCCTCCAACGCCGTCACCTATCGGACGGCGGCTGCACCATGAGCGAGCGCAAGCCGAGCCCGTTCAAGACGCTGTTCGACGCCGACGTCGCGACGCTGATTCAGGCTGCTGACGATGTCTACCAGATCCGCTTCAAGAACCGCGCTGCGAACGCCTATCTCGTGCGCGGCAGCAAGCGGACCATCATGATCGACGTCGGGCTGTCGACCAATTATCCGTCGCTCGTCGCCTGTCTCAACCATCTCGGGATCACGCCCGAGATGATCGACATGGTGGTGTTGAGCCACGAGCATCTCGATCACATCGGTGCGGCCTATCATTTCCACGGCTCAGCCTATATCGCCGCGCACCGGCTCGCCGCCAACAAGATCATGCTGCGCGACGACTTCTCGATGCTGCGCAAGATGTTCAACGAACCGAACGTGCCGATCGACATCGACATCTGGCTCGAGGAAGGCAACCTGATCGACCTCGGCAATTTCCGCCTCAACGTGATGTACACGCCGGGCCATACCTCGGCCTGCATCTCGCTGTTCGACCAGGACAAGGGGCTGCTGTTCGCTGCCGATACGCTGATGCCCGGCGGCGTGATGGGCGGCGTGTTCGGCTCCGGCTCGATTGCCGACTACATCCAGTCGCTCGAGCGGCTGAAGGGCCTCAACTCGAAGATCCTGCTGTCGGGGCACGGCCGCCTCTCCGACACGCCGCAGGACGACGTGCGGATCGCGCTGCAGCGCTCGCACGCTTTGCTCGAGGACACCGCGCAACTGTTCGACGCGCTCGATGCGCGCTCGAACTTCGAGCCGATCATGCAATCGGTGCGCGACCTCAACAAGCTCGACGATTGAGGCTCGGTCCCAGCCGAAGCCGCCCGTTGTGACCTGCCATGACTTTGCACTAGGATCGGCTCGCAACGATAAGAATCACAGACGCGGCGATGCAAGCCGTTGCCGACAGCGGGGAGACCAAGCGAATGCAGGCTGACACGATGGCGCAGATGCGCCGGCGGGTGGTGATCTCCTCCACGATCGGCAATGCGCTGGAATGGTTCGACTTCACCGTCTTTGGCCTGTTCGCCGGCATCCTGAGCAAGCTGTTCTTTCCCGCGGACAATCCGCATTCCTCGCTGCTGCTCACCTTCGCGACATTCGGGATCGCCTTTGCAGCCCGGCCGCTGGGGGGCCTGGTGTTCGGGCTCTACGCCGACAAGCACGGCCGCAAGAAGGCGCTGGTCGTGATGATATCGCTGATGGCTGCCGGCACCGGCCTGCTCGGCGTCCTGCCGACCTACGGCGCGATCGGAATCGCCGCGCCGCTGCTGCTGCTGCTGGCGCGGCTGATCCAGGGCTTTTCCGCCGGCGGTGAGTTCGGCAGCGCGAGCGCAATGCTGATCGAGTTCGCGCCGCCCGGCCGGCGCGGATTCTACGGCTCGTTCCAGATGGTGTCGCAATCGCTGGCGTTCGGCCTCGGTGCCGCGATGGCGATCGGCCTCAATCTCGGCCTGTCGGCGGACGCCTTCGCGAGCTGGGGTTGGCGCGCGCCGTTCATCCTCGGCATTCTGATCGGGCCGACCGGATGGTACCTGCGCCAAAGGTGCGACGAGTCGCCCGAATTCAAGGCGTATCTCGCCGAGAGGGCTGCAACGGCGCAGCCTGGCAGGCAGACCACGCTCGGCCAATTGTTCTCCGAACATCCGCGCGAGTTGATTGCCTCGTTCTGCCTGATCGCCGCCGGCACGGCGATCAACTATGTCAATGCGATCTTTCTGCCGACCTATGCGGTCGCCGAGCTCAAGCTGCCGATCCTGAACGCGCAGCTCGGCCTGCTCGTCGTCAGCCTCGTCAATGCGGCGGTGGCGGTGGCCTGCGGCGCCCTCTCCGACCGGATCGGCCGCCGCGCGGTGCTGGTGCCGGCGCTGATCATCTACAGCTTGCTGTTCTATGTGATCTTGCAGCGGCTCGTCGCCGCGCCCACCACGGCGAATCTCTGGCAGTTGCAGATCGTCGCGGTCCTGCTCGGAGCCCTGGCCGGGCCGATGCCGGCCTTCATGACCGAGATATTCCCGGTCGGCGTGCGCTCGACCGGAGCATCGCTGATGTACAATCTCGCCGTGATGCTGTTCGGCGGGCTGGCACCGTTCATCAACACCTGGCTGGTCCAGGTCACGGGCGACAAGGCTGCTCCGGTCTACTACATCCTCTTCGCTGCAGCGGTGGGCCTCGTGGGTCTGTCGGTCTATCGCGGTCGGCCGTCAGTGCCGGGAATAGCAACTCAACCGGCGCAATGACCGCCATCGGCAGGCGACAGGCGACAGGCGACAGGCAGATCATGCGGCCACCGCGCGACCGGTACGACGATTGACGCCCGAGCTTGCGCGACCGTGCATGCGGCGCTGCATTTGACAAACCCGCTTGTGGCCTGTTCAACAGCGGCAAGAATAACGCTGAAGAACAGGGAGCGAGGACCATGAAGCTTTACGACTCGATCGGACCCAATCCGCGCATCGTGCGCATGTTCATGGCGGAGAAGGGCATCGAGATCCCCAAGGAGACCGTCGACCTGCGCAAGGGCGAGAACCGCGAGGAAGCGCATTTGAAGCGCAATCCGCATGGCCAGATGCCGGCGCTCGAGCTCGACTGCGGCAACTATCTGTCCGAGATCACGGCGATCTGCGAATATCTCGAGGAGAAGCACCCCTCGCCCGCGATGATCGGCAGCACGCCGGAAGAGCGCGCTGAATGCCGGATGTGGACGCGCCGGGTCGATCTCAACATCGCCGAGCCGCTTGCCAACGGCTATCGCTTCGGCGAGGCGCTGAAATTCTTCGAGAAGCGGATTCCCGTCGCGCCCGAAGCCTCGCCGGGGCTGAAGATGATCGCCGCCAATCGCATCAAATGGCTTGATAACCAGATGGCCGATGGACGCGACTACATCTGCGGCAAGCGCTTCACGCTCGCCGACATGCTGCTCTACTGCTGGATCGATTTCGGCAACCAGGTCGGCCAGCCGCTGGACCAGTCGAACGCCAACATCGTCGCCTGGTTCAACCGCATCGCCGCGCGGCCGTCGGTGAAAGCGTAAGGGCGGTCTCCTTATCCTCCCCTGGAGGGGGAGGATCGGTTCGCATGAAGCGATAGCGCAATGCGAAGAGGTGGGGTGATCTCTCAACTCGGGCAGCCTTCAGGCGGAGAGACCTTCACCCCACCTCGCCGCTCATTGCATTCGCGTCGATCCTCCCCCTCCAGGGGAGGATGAAGAAGGCCAAGTGGCTCAATCCCTCAAATCACCACCGGCCTATCCGGCAGCTCGTTCGGGCCGCCCTCGGCAGGCGGAAAATACTTCGCCAGCTCCTGCGACACCGCCGCGATCCCATTGATCACGCCCTGTTCGAACCGGCCGGCCCGAAAGTCCGTTTCCATCGCGCGGCAAATCGCTTCCCAGCCAGCGTGGCCGACTTTTGCGTCGATGCCGCGGTCGGCGACGATCTCGACGTCGCGGTCGGCGAGCAACAGATAGATCAGGACACCATTGTTGTGATGGGTGTCCCAGATCCGCAAATGCGAGAACACGTCGAGTGCCCGCTCCCGCGCCGGCTGGTTGCGGAACAGCGGCACGCCGTCGAGCGCGCCCTCGACGACGAAGCGGATCTGGCCCGAATGGGTGGCCTCGCCGGCCTTGATCGCCTGTTCGATCGCATCGAGCACGCGCGGCGGAAACTCACGCCGCACGCGCCAGCGATGCTCGATGAGATGCTTGCCGATGCGCTTGATGCTCATATGCCTACCAGCTCCCCGAGGCGCCGCCGCCGCCGAAGCTGCCGCCTCCGCCGCTGAAGCCGCCGCTGTCGCTCGAACTCGAGCCGCTGCTCCAGCCCCCGCCGCCGGACCAGCCCCCGGAATAACCGCCGCCGCGCCGGTACGGTCCCGAGCCCGCCGCCGGACCGCCAAAATTCAATCCGCCAAAGATCAGCGCCGCAACACCAGCGAACAGACCGACCACCAGCGCGGTGGCGAGCGAGCCGGCTAGCATCCAGGTGAAGACACCGACGATGCCGCCGGTCGCGACCGAGCCCAACAGCCGCCCCAGCAGGCCGCGCAGGAAGCCTGCCACGATGATGATGCCGAAGATCGCGACCGGGTTGGCGAAGTCGACGAGATTGGGCGCCTGCCAATGCTCGGGCTCCGGCGCCGGCAATGGCTCGCCATTGACCAGGCGGATCATCCGGTCGACGCCGGCCGAGATCCCGCCGGCGAAATCGCCGGCCTTGAATTTCGGCGTGATGTCCTCGTCGATGATGCGATGGGTGACGACGTCGCTCAGCACGCCTTCGAGGCCGTAGCCGACCTCGATGCGCAAATGACGGTCGTTCTTGGCAACGACGAGCAGCGCACCGTCGTCGACCTTCTTGCGCCCGATCTTCCAAGCCTCGGCGACGCGGATCGAGAACTGCTCGATGGTTTCTTCGCCTGACGTCGGCACGATCAAGACCGCGATCTGGCTGCCCTTGCGGGTCTCCAGATCCTTCAGCCTGTCGTTCAGTGAGGCGACATCAGCAGCCGACAGCGTGCCGGTCTGATCGACGACGCGGCCGGTGAGCTGAGGTACTGCAACCTCGGCCCACGCCGGACACATGAAGCCCAGCAGGAAGGCGAACAGGATGACGCGTGCGGCGGTCATCGCGACGGGCGCCGGGCGGCACTACTTCGACGGCGCCGGGGCTGGATTGAAATCGACCTTCGGCGCGGTCGAGATCTCCTTCTCATTGTCAACGGTGAAGTTCGGCTTCTCCTTGTAGCCGAACGCCATCGCGGTCAGATTGTTCGGGAAGGTTCGGATGCCGACGTTATACTCCTGCACCGACTTGATGTAGCGGTTGCGCGCCACCGTGATGCGGTTCTCGGTGCCTTCGAGCTGCGCCATCAAGTCACGGAACAGTGCATCCGATTTCAGCTGCGGGTAGTTCTCCGTCACGACCAGGAGCCGTGACAGCGCGCTGGTCAGCTCGCCCTGCGCCTGCGTGAACTTCTGGAACGCTGCGGGATCGTTGAGCACCTCTGATGTCGCCTGGATGCTGCCGACCTTGGCGCGTGCATTGGTGACGCCGAGCAGCACGTCCTTCTCCTGCTGCGCAAAGCCCTTCACCGAGTTGACCAGGTTCGGCACCAGGTCGGCACGCCGCTGGTACTGGTTCACCACCTCCGACCAGCTCGACTTGACCTGCTCGTCATTGGTCTGGATCGCGTTGTAGCCGCAGTTGGTCAGGCTCAAGGTCGCCAGCGCTGCCAGCACGGTCCAAAGCTTGCGCATGAAGATGGTCCTCCCGGTGGATTCTCTCTCACGGTAACAGATTTCCGCCTGATAATCCCGTGGCGCGGATTTCGCGCGCTCTTTTGCGGATGATGGCCCTTGCCTATCCCTCCCTGCGCCGTTCATCATGGCGAAAAAATCGATCGCGGGAGGATCCATTGGCGTCTGAACAATTCGAGACGATTGTTGTCGAGCAGCCCGACCCCGCGATTGCGCGGATCGTGATGAACCGCCCTGAGGCGCGCAACGCCCAGAACCTGCAGATGACCTACGACCTCAACGCCGCCTTCGACCGGGCGGTGCAGGACGACGCGGTCAAGGTCATCATCCTCGCCGGCAACGGCCCGCATTTCTCGGCCGGTCACGATCTCAGGCCAGGCGCCAAGAACGAGGCGGGCGTCGATTTCCCGCCAGTCGGAAATTGGGGCGGCTTCGCCGAACCCAACGCGCATGGCCGCTTCGCGCGCGAGCAGGAAATCTATCTGCAGATCACACGGCGCTGGCGCAATCTCGCCAAGCCCACGATCGCGGAGGTGCACGGCAAGTGCATCGCCGGCGGGCTGATGCTGGCCTGGGCCTGCGACCTGATCGTCGCGAGCCACGATGCCGAGTTCTGCGATCCCGTGGTGACGATGGGCGTCTGCGGCGTCGAGTGGTTCGTGCATCCCTGGGAGCTCGGCGCGCGCAAGGCCAAGGAGATGCTGTTCACCGCCGATGTCTGGAGCGCGGACGAGGCGCATCGCCTCGGCATGGTCAATCACGTGGTGCCGCGCGGCGATCTCTCGTCGTTCACGCTGGCGCTGGCGCGCAGGATCGCCACAAAACCCGCGTTTGCGCTGAAGCTCTCCAAGGAGGCGGTGAACCGCTCGATCGACATCATGGGGCAGCCTGCGGCGATCGATCAGGCGTTCGCGCTGCATCAGCTCTGCCACGCGCATAATCTCCAGGAATTCGGAATGGTGGTGGACCCCGCGGGGCTGCATCCTTCCGTCAAGAAAACCGCCAACGTGTAGAAAGCCAGATGGACCTCACCCTCAGCGACGAGCAGCGCCTGCTGCGCGAAAGTGCCGACCGCTTCGTGGCGGAAACCTTCACATCAGAGCATCGCAAGAAGGCGGTGAACGATCCGCTGGGCTATTCGCCCGCGATCTGGAAACAATTCGCCGAGCTCGGCTGGCTGGCGCTGCCGATCGCCGAAGCCCATGGCGGGCTCGGCGGCGGCGCGATCGAGATCGGGCTGTTGATGGAAGCGTTCGGCCGCGGTCTCGTATCCGAGCCGTTCCTCTCCACTGTCGTGATCGGCGCCGCGCTGGTCGCCGAATGCGGCACCGAGGCGCAGAAGCAGGCGATCCTGCCCAGGGTCGCCGAGGGCGCGCTCACGCTCGCCTTCGCACATTCGGAACGCGCCGCGCGCTTCGACCTCGCCCATGTCGACACGACGGCCACCAAAACCGCCGACGGCTGGCGGCTGAACGGCAGCAAGGTCGCAGTGCTCGACGGCGCGGCAGCCAACCAGATCATCGTCTCCGCCCGCGTTGCCAACGCCAATGGCGCGACCGGCAAGCTTGCCCTGTTCCTGGTGCCGGCCGGTGCGCCCGGCCTCACCTCGCGCGACTATGCGCGGCTCGGCGGCGGACGCGGCTGCAATCTCGATCTCAGAGATGTGCAACTGCCTGCCGACGCGTTGCTCGGCGATGGCAGCGATGCGCTGCCCGCGATCGAGACCGTGGTCGACCGCGCGATGGCCGCGCTCGGCGCGGAAGCGGTCGGCATCATGCAGACGCTGCTCGACACCACGCTCGAATACACCAAGATCCGCAAGCAGTTCGGCCGGCCGCTATCGGCCAATCAGGTGATCCGCCATCGCCTCGCCGATGTCGCAATGCAGGTCGATGAGGCGCGGTCGATGGCGCTGCGCGCGGCGTTGATGGCCAATGCCGAGCCCGCGGCGCGCAGTCGCGCCGCCTCCGGCGCCAAGGCGAAGATCGGAAAATGCGCACGCTTCGTCGCCGAGCAGGCGGTGCAGCTGCACGGCGCCATGGGCGTCACCGAGGAGCTCGACATCGGCGCCTATTTCAAGCGGCTGCTCGCCTTCGACACCCTGTTCGGCGGCAGCGCCCATCATTATCGCCGCCACGCCGCCCTGAGCGGCCGCGCCCACGCATAACGGAGAGCCCATCATGGATCTCACCTTCAGCGCCGAAGAGCGCGCCTTCGAACAGGAAGTCCGCGACTATATCGCCGAGAGCCTGACGCCGGAGATGAAGCGCGCCACCGCGCTGACCCCGTCGGTGTTCTCCGATCCCGATATCGGCATGGCCTGGCAGCGCGCGCTGCACCGGAAGGGCTGGGGCGCACCGGGCTGGCCGGTCGAGCATGGCGGGCCGGACTGGACGCCGGCGCAGCGCTGGATCTTCGAGGCGGAATGCGCCCGCGCAGGCGTGCCGAATGTCAACGTGATGGGCGTGAAGATGGTCGGCCCCGTCATCATCGGCTTCGGCTCGCCCGAGCAGCAGAACTTCTATCTGCCGCGGATTCTCTCCGGCGAAGATTACTGGTGCCAGGGCTATTCCGAGCCCGGCTCGGGCTCCGACCTGTCATCGCTGAAGACCCGCGCGGTGCGCGACGGTGACGACTACGTCATCAACGGCACCAAGATCTGGACCACGCACGCGCATCACGCCAACCGGATGTTCGCGCTGGTGCGCACCAGCGACGGCGCGCGGCAGCAGGACGGCATCAGTTTTATTCTCATCGACATGAAGACGCCTGGCATCACCACGCGCCCGATCCTGACCATCGGCGGAGATCACGAAGTCAACCAGGTGTTCTTCGACGACGTCCGGGTGCCCGTCGCCAACCGCGTCGGCGAGGAAGGCAAGGGCTGGACCTACGGCAAGTACCTGCTCGAGTTCGAGCGCGGCTCCGGCATCGCCTCCGCAAAATTGCGCGAGGCGCTGAAGACGATCACCGATCTCGCCGCGTCCGACGTCACCGGCCGCGCGATCGAGGACCCCGACATTGCGATGCGGATGTCGGAGGTCGAGGTCGATATCGACGCGCTCGAGATGACCGAGCTCAGGGTGCTGTCGGCACTGCAGACCGGGCAGAATCCCGGCGCGGTGTCGTCGCTGATCAAGCTGCGCGTCAGCGAGATCCGCCAGGCGGTGACGCGGCTCGGCGTCGACGTGATCGGCCAGGACGGCCTTGCCGTCGAGCCGGCGCGGCCGTTCTACCGGCTCAACCACGAGCCGGCGATCCCGGAAGAGCTGCTGCCGGTGGTGCCGGAATATCTCAACGGGCGGGCGTACACGATCTTCGGCGGCTCGTCGGAGATCCAGCGCGACATCATCGCGAAGATGGTGCTGGGGTTGTAGGCCGAGTCTGGCCGCGATCGCCTTCCCTTCACTCTCCCCTGGAGGGGGAGGGTCGGCACGCATCGTAAGATGCGTGACGGGGTGGGGTGATCTCTCAACTCGGGCACTGTTCACGAGGAGGGACTTTCACCCCACCCCGCCGCTCCTTTCAGTCGCGTCGACCCTCCCCCTCCAGGGGAGGGTGAAGGTGCCGGCGCGCTTACGCCCCCGCCTTCGCGTCCCTTATCGCCTGCCAGATCTTCACCGGCGTCAGCGGCGTGTTGAGTTGGGTGATCCCGACCTCGCTCAGGGCATCCATCACGCCGTTGGTGATGCAGGGCGGGCCGCCGATCGCGCCCGACTCGCCGCAGCCTTTGGCGCCCAGCGGATTGGTCTTGCAGGGCGCCGAGGGATCGAGCGTCACTGACATCGGCGGAATGTCCGAGGCGCGCGGGATGCAATAGTCCTGATAGCTCGCGGTCAGCAGCTGGCCTTCCTCGCTGTAGGCCACGCCTTCGTACAGGGCCTGGCCGATGCCCTGGACAACGCCGCCATGCACCTGCCCGGTCACCAGCATCGGATTGACCGCGACGCCGACGTCGTCGACCGTGGTGTAGCGCACCACGCGCGTGACGCCGGTCTCGGGATCGATCTCGACCTCGCAGATATGCGTGCCGTTCGGCCAGCTCGGGCCGTCGACATTGCCCTCGCTCTCGACCGAGAGCTTGGCGCCGTTTTCTTTCTTCGCGATCTCGAACAGGCTGATACGCCTGTCAGTGCCGACCACGGTGAGGAAGCCGTCGCGATACTCGATGTCCCCGACGGAGGCTTCTAGCAGATTGGAGGCCTTGTCGCGCGCCTTGTTGATCATGTCGTTGGCGGAGACCGCAACCGCGGTGCCGCCGACGAACAGCGAGCGCGAGCCGACGCTGCCGAACCCGGTGGCAAGATCCGTGTCGCCCTGGATGACGTCGATCTTGTCCATGGCAATGCCGAGCGTATCTGATATCATCTGGGTGTAGGTGGTGGCGAGGCCCTGGCCCATCGCCATGGTGCCGGAATGCAGGACGACGCGGCCTTCGGCGGTCGCATGCAGCGAAACGTTTTCGGTGTGGGCGCGGCCGCCGGTCCATTCGATGTAGCTGGTCAGGCCGCGGCCGTAGAGCAGGCCTTTCTTCTTGGCCGCTTTCTTGCGCGCAGCAAAGCCGTTCCAGTCGGCCAAGTCAGAAGCGCGCTCCAGCATGTGCGCGAAGGCACCGGAATCGTACACCTGCCCGACCGCGTTGGTGTAAGGCAGCTGCGCCGGCTTGATGTAGTTGACCTTGCGGATGGTGCGCGGGTCCATGCCGATCTGGCGCGCGGCGGCGTCGAACAGCCGCTCGACGATGAACACCGCCTCGGGCCTGCCCGCGCCGCGATAGGCACCAACCGGCGCGGTGTGGGTCATCACCGACTTCACCTCGAAATGCACCAGCGGCAGATCGTAGACGCCGGTCTGCACGAACGGGCCGAGCACCAGCGGAATGATGTTGGCGGTGCCCGACGAGTAAGCGCCGGTGCCGCCGATCGATCGCACCCGATAGGCCAGCACGCGGCCCTTGGCGTCGAGCGCGAACTCGCCGGTCGAGGTGAGGTCGCGGCCGTGGGTGCCGCCGACGAACTCGTCGGTGCGATCGCCGCGCCAGCGGATCTTCTCGTTCAGTTTGGTCGCGGCATAGGCGACGATGCCGTCTTCCGGATAGAGGCTGGTCTTCTGGCCGAAGCCGCCGCCGATATCGCCGACCAGCACGCGCACGCTGTCCTTCGGCCGCTTCAGGATCGATTCCGCGAGGAGATCGCGGGTCGAGCCCGGGGTCTGCGACTGCACGTGGAGAATGAGCCGCCCGGTCTTCTTCTCGATCTCGGCAATGGTCGAGCGCGGCTCCATCGCCGACGGCACCAGGCGCTGGCTGATGAGGTCGAGCGACACCTTGTGCGCGGCGCTGGCAAAGGCTGCCTCGACCTTGGCGGCGTCGCCATAGCTCATCGCGGCCACGATGTTGTCGGGCGCCTCCGGCCAGACCGCGGGCGCGCCGGGCTTGATCGCCTCGACCGGATCGACCACCGACGGCAGCACCTCGTAATCGACCTCGATCGCTTCAGCCGCCGTCTGCGCCAGCACCCGCGAGGTCGCGACCACAGCCGCGACACCCTCGCCCGCGTAGCGGACCACGTCATGCGCCAGCAGGCGCCGCGGCGGCACCGTCATCGGCGAGCCGTCGGGCCGCTTGAAAATCGCCAGCGTCGGCAGCGTGCCGATATCGTCCTTCACGAGGTCGGCGCCGGTATAGACTGCCTTGACGCCGGGCATCTCCAGCGCCGCCTTGGCGTCGATCGACTTGATGTTGGCATGGGCATGCGGCGAGCGCAGCACGTGCAGCCAGAGCGCGCCGTCCTGCGGCTTGTCGTCGATGAAATGCCCCTTCCCGGTGACCAGCCGCTGGTCTTCCAGACGCTTGACTGGCTGGCCCGCACCAAAACGCATATTGCCGGGAAGAATGTTCATCGAAGGATCCTTGAGTTCAGAAATTTCGGCGGGTTTTAGCGGATTTTCGGCGCGAGACAACACGCCCGGAAAAGACGACGCAATGCGCTTTATGCGTCCCGCAAGCCAAAGGCAACGCGCAAGCCAGCTTCAGGCAAGATCGCGCAGGGCCGCCTCGACCACCTTGCGTTGCTCGGCGGTGAGCGGCGCCTGTGGCGGCACGGGGTCGCCAACGTCGTAGCCCTGGATCGCGAGCCCGGCCTTGATGCAGGCGGCGAGGTTGAAGCGGGCGAACGCCTCGTTGATGCGCCAGAGCTTGCGCTGCACGGTCATCGCCTCATCCCAGCGGGCGCGGCGGCAAAGATTGTAGAGCTCAACGCTCTGCCGCGGGATGATGCAGGCCGGGCCGGCCATCCAGCCATAGCCGCCGATCAGCATGACAGCGGCCGGGATATGGGCGGACGCCGAGAACACTTTCAGGCTGTCGCCGCAGCGGTTCATGATCGACAGCAGCCGGCCGGTATTGGTCGAGGCGTCCTTGATGTAGCCGATCCGCGGGTGCTGGGCGAGGCGCGCGATGACGTCGAGCGTCAGGTCAGAGCGCTGGAAGTTCGGATTGGTGTAGATCACGACGGGAATGTCGACCGCGTCGGCGATGGCGCGGAAATAGGCTTCCACCTGCGCATCGCTGAGCGGAAAATACGCTTCCAGGATCGCGAGAATGCCGGCAGCACCCCGCTTCTGGTAGGCCTTGGCCTGCGCCACCGCGTCCGCCGTCGAGGTCGAGGCGACGCCGGCAACCACAGGCACGCGGCCCCGCGCGGCCTCGATCGTGGTCGCCACCACCTGCATGCG
This sequence comes from Bradyrhizobium tropiciagri, assembly GCF_001189845.1. Classification (GTDB taxonomy): domain Bacteria; phylum Pseudomonadota; class Alphaproteobacteria; order Rhizobiales; family Xanthobacteraceae; genus Bradyrhizobium; species Bradyrhizobium tropiciagri. The sequence goes on along the minus strand of NZ_LFLZ01000061.1, from coordinate 38,466 downwards.
CTGCGCATTGTTGAGATAGGCGAATTCGCCGGTCGAGCCGAGCGGCGTCAAGCCGTGGACGCCGGCCTTGACCAGATCATCGCAGAGCCGGGCCAGCACCTCGGTGCGGACATGGCCTGCGGGATCGACCGGGGACACCAGATACGGAAAGACGCCGTGGAAGTCAGCCATTTGCGAGCCTCGTTGACGGCGAGACATAATCGGGATCGTGCGCAAAAGGAAGCGGCTCGCCATTGCGCAGGGCGCCGAGCACCGCTGCAAAGTCGGTTACCGCGCGGAAACCGAGCAGCCGTTCGGCCTTGCTCGCGTCATAGATCCGGCCGATCGACCCCGGCAGGCGCCAGCCGCGCTTTGCAAACAGCGCCGGCGCGTCGGGGAAATAGTGCCCGATCACGCTCGCCGCGTCGGTCTTCAGGGCAGCAACGTCGCTGCGCGCAAACGGTGTCGGCGCGCTGATCACGAACACCTCGAATCCCCTGATCTTCTCCAGCGCCACGACATGGGCGTCGGCAGCGTCCTCGACCGTCAGGCGACGGTACAGCAGCTCGGTCGCCTTCAGGTTCTCGCCATGGATGTCGCGGATGGTGTCGTCGTCCTCGGGGAAGAAGCGGCTGGTGCGCAGCACCGCGCAGTTCAACCCATGCTCGCGGCTGTACAGCCGGCACAGCGCTTCGGCGGCGAGTTTTGTCACGCCGTAGATGTTGCGCGGCTCGAGCGGCCCGCTCGTCTCGTCGAGCCACACCGCCGCATGGCCCTCCTCGTCCCGGATCGCCTGCGAGATCATCAGCGAGGTCGTCGAGGTGAACACGAAACGATCATGGCCGGCGGCCACGGCGGCCTGCAGCAGGTTGAGCGTGCCTGACACGTTGACGTCGACAAAAGCCTGCGGCGCGAACCGCGCAATGTCAGGCTTGTGCAGCGCGCCGCCATGGATCACGGCCTCGATGCCGTGATCGCCGAACACGCGGTCAACCACCGATCGCTCGGCCACCGAGCCGATGACATCGGTCGCCGTGCCCGCGACGACGTCGAGGCCGGTCACGTGATGGCCGGCCTGTCGAAGCCGCGGCGCAAGGAAGCGGCCGAGCCAGCCGGAGGAGCCGGTCAACAAGACGCGCATGGATTCCGCCCGCCCTCGCGCCTTCAGAATACCTTGCGATCGCGGCCTGCGCGTCGCCCTGGATCTGCTTCAGATGATCCGGCCCGCGGAAGCTTTCGGCGTAGATCTTGTAGACATCCTCGGTGCCGGACGGACGTGCAGCGAACCAGCCGGCGTCGCTCTCGACCTTGATGCCGCCGAACGGCTGATCGTTGCCCGGCGCCTTGGTCCTGACCGCGCGCACCGGATCGCCGGCGAGCTCGGTCATGTTGAGCTGGTCGGGCCCGAGCGCCTTCAGCGCGTTCTTCTGCTTCGGCGTCGCCGCGACATCGATGCGCTCGTAATAGGGCACGCCGAGCTCGGCGGTCAGCTCCTTGAACAATTCACTGGGATCGCGACCGGTCTTGGCGATGATCTCCGCCGCCAACAGACCGAGGATGATGCCGTCCTTGTCCGTGGTCCAGGCCGAGCCGTCGCGCTTCAGGAACGATGCGCCGGCGCTTTCCTCGCCGGCAAAGCCGAAGCCGCCGCTGCCGAGCCCGTCGACGAACCATTTGAAGCCGACCGGCGTCTCGACCAGCTTGCGACCCAGCTTCTTCGCCACGCGATCGATGATCGAGCTCGACACGATGGTCTTGCCGATCGCAGCATCCTTGCTCCATTGCGGCCGGTGCGCGAACAGATAGGCGATCGCGGTGGCAAGGAAGTGGTTCGGGTTCATCAATCCGTTCGAGCGCGTCACGATGCCGTGACGATCGGCGTCGGTGTCGTTGGCAAAGGCGACGTCGAACCGGTCGCGCATCCCGATCAGGCTCGCCATCGCATAGGGCGACGAGCAATCCATCCGGACCTTGCCGTCCCAATCCGCGGTCATGAAGCGGAAGGTCGGGTCGACCGCCTCGTTGACGACTGACGCGTTGATGCCGTAGCGCGCGATGATCGGCTGCCAGTAATGCACCGCCGCGCCGCCGAGCGGATCGATGCCGATCTTGACGCCGGCGGACTTGATCAGCGCCAGATCGACGGTGTTGCCGAGATCGGAGACATACGGCGTGATGTAGTCGTGCAGATGCGTGGTCGCGGCCTTGCGCGCGCGATCATACGGCATTCGCGCGACGCCCTTGAGGCCGGCCTCGATATAGCGGTTGGCGTTCTTCTCGACCACGCCGGTGACGTCGGTGTCGGCCGGGCCGCCATGCGGCGGGTTATATTTATAGCCGCCGTCCTCCGGCGGGTTGTGTGACGGGGTGATGACGACACCGTCGGCAAGGCCGCTGCTACGGCCCTTGTTGTAGCTCAGGATTGCGTGCGAGATCACCGGCGTCGGGGTGTAGCCGCCCTGCGCGTCGATCATGATCTCGACGCCGTTCGCCGCGAACACTTCCACCGCGCTCGCCAGCGCCGGCTCGGCCAGCGCATGGGTGTCGATGCCGATGAACAGCGGTCCGGTGAGGCCGTTCTCTCGCCGGTAATCGCAGATCGCCTGCGTCGTGGCGAGGATGTGATCTTCGTTGAAGGAGTTCTTCAGCGACGAGCCGCGATGGCCCGATGTGCCGAACGCGACCCGCTGGGTGGGATCGCTGGCGTCGGGCTTGCCGGCGAAATAGGCCGTGACCAATCGCGGCACATTGGCGAGCGCTGAGGGATCGATGGGTTTGCCGGCGGCAGGATTTGGTGCAGTCACGTGACCTCTCAGATCTGGTATCGCCGGCCATCAGCACAACGAGTGATGCCGAGGCTTGATCGCTTGGCGTGCTACCATGGCGGCTTACGTTCAATCAAGCCGAGGGCATTTCGTTCCGTGCCGTCAGCGGCAATCCGCTATTCGACGTCGATCTGCTGCACCTTTTCGCGCAGCTCGTCGACCAGCACCCGCTTGTTCTCGGTATAGTCGATCGGCACCACGACGAGGTGCACGCCGCCGCCGGAGAAGGCCCGCTCCAGGGTCGGCACGATCGCCTCCGTGCTCTCGATCCGCGAACCCTTGGCGCCGTAGCTCTCGGCGTATTTGACGAAATCCGGATTGCCGAAGGTGAGGCCGAAATCGGGGAAGTTGTCGACCGCCTGCTTCCAGCGGATCATGCCGTAGGCGGAATCTTCCAGGATCAGGATCACCAGATTGAGCTTGAGGCGGACCGCAGTCTCGAGCTCCTGCGAATTCATCATGAAGCCGCCGTCGCCGCAGACCGCGAGCACCCGGTTCTTCGGATAGAGCATCGCCGCCATCATCGCCGACGGCAGGCCGGCGCCCATGGTGGCGAGCGCGTTGTCCAGCAGCAGCGAGTTCGCCAGCAGCGTGCGGTAGTTGCGCGCGAACCAGATCTTGTACATGCCGTTGTCGAGCGCGACGATGCCGTCCTCGGGAATCACCTGCCGCACGTCGTGCACGATGCGCTGCGGCGTCGGCGGCCAGCGGCCCTCGGTGGCGCGATCGGTGATCTTGGCCAGAATGCTCTCGCGCAGGCTGAGCAGCGCGCTGGCATGCGGCAACTTGCCCTCGACCCGATCGGCGAGCAGTTCGAGACTCGGGCCGACATCGCCGCTCACCTCGCATTGCGGGAAATAGACCTGCTCGACATTCGCCGGCATGTAGCTGACATGGATCACCTGCGGCCCTTTCGGGCCCATGATGAAGGGCGGCTTCTCGATCGTGTCGTGACCGATCGCGATGATCAGGTCCGCCCGGTCGATCGCCTCATGCACATAGTCGCGCTCGCTCAGCGCGGCGGTCCCCATGTATTGGTTGGTGCCGCCGGACACCGTGCCCTTGCCCATCTGGGTGGTGAAGAACGGAATTTTCGTGCGTCGCACGAAGTCGCCGATCCCGGCGGTTGAGCGCGGGCGCGATGCTGCCGCGCCAAGCATGATCAGCGGGCGCTGCGCCTTGAGGATCATGTCGGCGGCGCGATCGAGCGCGGCGGCGTGCGCGATCGGAATTTCGATCGGATGCGGATGCACCAGCTCGACCGGTTCGGTCTCCTCACCCGCGATGTCCTCCGGCAGTTCGAGCAGCACCGGCCCCGGCCGCTCCTGGGTCGCGATCCGGAACGCGTCGCGCACCAGTGTCGGAATGGTCGCACCGCTGACGATCTGCAGCGACAGCTTGGTCAGCGGCCGGAAGGTGTTGACGATGTCGACGATCTGGAACTTGGCCTGCCGGCTGCTCAGGATACCCTTCTGGCCGGTGAGCATCACCATCGGCATCGCGCCGAGCAGCGCGTAGGCCGCGCCGGTGGTCAAGTTGAGCGCGCCCGGGCCGAGCGTGGTGATGCAGACGCCGGGCCTTCCGGTCAGCCGGCCATAGGTCGCGGCCATGAACGCCGCGGCCTGCTCGTGGCGGGTCACGATCAGCTTGATCGAGGATTTGCGCAGGCTCTCGACGACGTCGAGATTCTCCTCGCCGGGAACGCCGAACACCCGCTCCACCCCCTCGTTTTCGAGGGCCGCGACCAGCAAATCGGAACCTTTGACCATGTCAGCCTCGCATCGTTGATTGCATGCCGCCCGCGCAGCATAGCCGCATCGCGCGCCGCCGGAAACTCCCTCGCAATGTCATGGCTTATGCGCCCTGATCCAGGCGTCGGCGGTAGGCAGCACGCGCGCGGCGAGATCGGCCGAGATTGCGATCGCCTGCACGGATCGCGCCACCATCACCCGCCCCCCAGTCGTCGATTGCGACGGGGCGAAGGTAGCGAGCTGCGCCGCATGGGCCTCATCGGTGAAATTGGTCATGAAGTTCGGCACGAACTGGTCGCGGAAGTTCGGCCCCTGCCTGGCCAGCAGCGTATCGAAATTAGCCTGGACGAAATCCCACGCAAGCTGCGGCTGCTCGCCTGCGGACGCAACGGTACTGATCATCCCCGTCACGATCGTGTCGGGCAGCTCATTGGTCAGCGTCAACGCCAGCGTCGCGCGCGCCAGTCCGGCATCGCGGGCGCTGGCCGCGGCATAATAATAGCGCAGCCGTTCATTGGTCGCCGTGCTGTTGCGCGCGAGCGTCAGCAGCCTGTCGTAGGTCGCCCGGTCAGCCGTGATGCCGACGACATGGGTGACCGCATCGCGCAGCGTGGTCGGCAGCGAGCTGGGGTCGTCGAGGAACGCCGCGAAGCGCCGCTTCGCCTCGGCCACCACGGCGGCGTCACCGAGGTCGCCAAGCGTCGAGATCAGGCTTGCGCGCAACAGCGCGGTGTCATCGTCACCCGCGCCGCCGCCATCCCATCCGATCCGATCGAACACCGGGCGCAGCTTGGCCCGGGCATAGGTCTGGATCACTGGCCGCTCGCTGCGGTCACGCGACAGGCGGTTGAGCGTAGCGAATGTCGAGATCACCTGGTCCCACACCGCGCGATGATCCCCGGCATCGAGCGCGTCGAGCAGCGCGAGGTAGGACGGCGGCTCGGCACGGCCCGCCTGTACCAGCGCCCAGCTGTCGGTGACGACATTGAGCCGGTCAATGACCTGCATTTGCGGGAATGCGTTCAGCAGCGCCGCACGGTTCTTCAGGCCGTATTCCACCCTGTAATAGCCGACGTCGCCGAGATTGACCTTGATCGCATCGCCGCAGGCGCCGGCCGGCATATCGGCGCTGCCCTTCAGCAGGATCTCATCAAGCGGCTTGCCATGCGCCGGCCCGGCCGCGACCGGGATCTGCCAGTCGTGCGCCGGCAGCAGCGGATCATTGGCCGGCGCGATCACGAAACGGTCCTGCCGCAAGGTCAGGCGCTGAGCGGTGCCGTCGCAGGTCGTCTCGGCCACGACCAGCGGCACGCCGTCCTGTTCGGTGAAGGAGGCGGCGATGCCGGTGATCGGCTTGCCGCCGGACGTCTCGAGCGCCTGCCAGAGATCGGCCGTGGTGGAATTGCTGTAGGCATGCGCGGCCATGTATTTGCGGATGCCGTCGCGGAACGCCTGCTCGCCGAGATAGGTCTCGAGCATCCGGATCAGCGCCTGACCTTTGTTGTAGGTGATGGCGTCGAACGCGGTGACCGCCTCGCTGTGATCGGCGATCGGCTGCTGCACCGGATGCGAGGTGCGGCGCGCATCGAGCGTCATGGCGAACTGCTTGGCGCCATAGCCGTTCAGCCAGCTCTGCCATTGCGGATAGAACTGCTCCGAGGCCTTGGTCGCCATCCAGCTGGCAAAGCCCTCGTTGAGCCAGAGATTATCCCACCATGCCATCGTGACGAGATCCCCGAACCACATATGCGCCATCTCATGGGCGATGATGGCGAAGATGCCGCGCCGCGCGGTCTCGGCGTTGGTCGCGGGGTCGAACAGCAGCCGGCTCTCGAAGAAGGTGATGCCGCCCCAATTCTCCATCGCGCCGCCGAACCCGCCGGGAACGGCGATCAGATCGAGCTTCGGCAGCGGATATTTCACGCCGAAATAATCGTTGTAATAGGCGAGCAGTTTCACTGCGCTATCCAGCGCGAACCGGCCCTGCCCGCTCTTGCCCGCGGTCGTCACCACGCCGACAGTGACGCCGCCGGCATCCGCGGTCACGCGCTCGAGCTCGCCGACGGTGAGCACGAACAGATAGCTCGACATCTTCGGCGTCGGCGCGAACGCAACCTTCTTCAGCTCGCCGGCGACCGGCTGCTCGCTCGCGATAGGCATGTTGCCGACCGCGAGCAGATTGCGCGGGATCACGACAGTCAGCGCAAAGCTCGCCTTGAACGACGGCTCGTCCCAGCACGGGAAGATCCGCCGCGCATCAGCCGGCTCCAGCTTGCTGGAGATCAGCCGCTTGATGCCGCTTGGGGTCGGATAATCGACCGAGAACAACCCGGTGCCGAATTTGTTGATCTGCGCCGTGAAGGCGATGCGGAGCTTGTGGCGGCCCGCCGCGAGCGGCTTGGCAAAGGTCAGCGTCGCCGTCTGCGCGGTGGCGTCGGCCGACACCTCCGCGCGCTGCGCACCATCATCGATCGTGGCCTCGGCGAACGTCGTGTTGACCGCATTCAGCGTCAGTTGCGTGGTGGCCTCGCGCACCTCGATGTCGACGGTCTCGACACCCGGCAACGCGAGGCTGGTGAAGTCGGGCGTCAGCTCGATCACGTAGCTCAACGGGACAACCGTCTTCGGCAGCTTTCCGGGTGTGCTGTCGAACGAAAAAGTCTGCTCGGCCTGCGCGCCCGCGACCATCGTCAGCAACAAGCAGATTGCCGTGGCAAGACGACGCAGCACCGCAACTCGGACATCGCTGGCAGGCTTGTTCATTGTGCGCGGCTCACAGGGATTTTCGGATGTCATTGCGGAAGGACGTAGCAGGCAATCTAGTAGAGAAAATGTCGCCACAAAACTGACAACTCCGCGACATTGACATCATAACGGGTCGCATTGTTTGGTGAGCCGTTCGCCACCGCGCTGCGGCCTCCCGGCCCTTGTTGCTCAACCGCGGGCTGGAAGGTTAACCTGCGGCTGGCATTCCAGCCGCGGCGTCCGTCGACGGGAGACAATGAATGTTCGGTAAGTTCTCGCGCCGGCAGTTTGCGGGCCTTGCAGGCCTCTCGGCGCTCGGCCTGTCGGCCCCTGCACAGGCCGCGAACCACGCTCCGCAGCCGGACGGCGCGAACTTCCCCGCCGGCTTCGTCTGGGGCACCGCGACCTCGTCCTACCAGGTCGAGGGCGCGGTCAATGAGGACGGCCGCGGCCCGTCGATCTGGGACACATTCACCCACACATCGGGCAAGATCGAGGACGGCTCGACCGGCGATCGCGCCAACGAGCACTACCACCGCTACAAGGAGGACGTCCGCCTCATCAAGGATCTCGGCGCCAAGGCGTATCGATTTTCAATCGCCTGGCCGCGGGTGTTTCCCGATGGCAGCGGCGCACCGAATCCGAAGGGCCTCGACTTCTACAACCGCCTGGTCGACGAGCTCTTGGCGAACGGCATCGAGCCCTACGCCACGCTCTATCATTGGGACCTGCCGCAGGCGCTGCAGGACCGGGCCGGCGGCTGGCGCTCGCGCGACACCTCGAAGGCATTCGGCGACTACGCCGGCTATGTGGCGCAGCGGCTGACCGACCGGGTCAAGAACATCTTCACCCTCAACGAGGTCGGACGTTTCCTCCCGTTCGGCTATGCACTCGGCGTCGACGCGCCCGGGCTCAAGCTGCCGCCGGCCGAGGTGAACCAGGCGCGCCACCACGTCGCGCTGGCGCATGGCCTCGCCGTGCAGGCGATCCGCGCCAAGGGCCGCGCCGGCACGCGGGTCGGGCCGGCCGAGAACATCACCGCCTGCGTGCCCGCGTTCAACACGCCGGAGAACATCCGCGCCACCGAGATCGCGACGCGCGAGCTCAATGCGGGCTTCCTCGGCGTCCTCCTCGAAGGCAAGTACACCGAGGCCTTCCTGAAATATGCCGGCGCTGACGCGCCCAAATTCACCGCGGAGGATCTGAAGATCATCGCGCAGCCCAACGATTTCGTCGGGCTCAACATCTACGCGCCGCACTGCTATGTCCTCGCCACCGACAGCGCGCCGGGGTGGAAGCCGCTGCCGATGCCGGCCTCGTTCCCGCATATGAATTCGGATTGGCTGCGGATCGCGCCGGAGACGATCTACTGGGCGCCGCGGATTGCCGCCAAGCTCTGGAACATCAAGAGCATCTATATCAGCGAGAACGGCACCTCCGGCGAGGACAAGGTGCATGCCGACGGGCAGATCTACGATCTCGACCGCATCATGTTCCTGCGCAACTACCTCGCCCAGTTGCAGCGCGCGAGCGCCGACGGCGTCCCGGTCCACGGCTATTTCCTGTGGAGCCTGATGGACAATTTCGAATGGATCTTCGGCTATGCGAAGCGCTTCGGCCTCTATCGCGTGGATTTCGAGACCCAGGCGCGCGTGCCGAAGCTAAGCGCGGCGTTCTACCGCGACGTGATCGCGCGCAACGCGATCGGGGTGTGATCTACCCGGCCTGCGGCCGCGCGCCGGACCACGCACGCCGGAGCAGGTCGCGGATGCCGCCTTCCTCGATCGGCCGCGGATTCCAGTAAGGATTTTTGGTAGCAAGCGCGGCCGCCTTGGCGATGCCGTCCTCGGGCATGCCGATCTCGGCGAGCGAGCGCGGCGCGCCGAGCCTTGCCGACAGATCGAACAGGCCATCGGCCGCATCAGATGCGCCTAGCGCCCGCGCGGCGCGGCCGATCGCATCTCGTGCCGCCGGCGTGTTGTAGGCGATGGTGTGCGGCAGCAGCACCGCATGGGTCTCTGCGTGCGGCAGGTCGAACAGCGCGCCGACGGTGTGGCAGAGCTTGTGATGCAGCGCCATGCCGACGGTGCCGAGACAGACCGCGCACAGCCAGGCGCCATAGAGCGCGTCCGAGCGCGCATCGAGATCGCGCGGCCGTGCGATCACTTCAGGCAGCGATGAAGCGAGCTTCGCAATCGCCTCTTCCGCCATCAGCGAGGTGATGGGATTACCGTCCCGCGCATACAGCGCCTCGGCCGCATGCGCGATCGCGTTGAGGCCCGAGATCGCGGAGAACTTCGCCGGCATCGAGAGTGTCAGATTGACGTCGTAGATCACGGCCTCCGGCAATATCTTCGGCGAGGACTGCGTGGTCTTGACGCCATCCACGGTCTCGCCGAGCACCGGCGTCATCTCGGAGCCGGCATAGCTGGTGGGCACGACCAGTTGCGGCAGGTCGGTGCGCAGCGCGATCGCCTTGCTCAATCCGGTTGCCGCGCCCGCGCCGATCGCAACCACGCCGTCGGGCTTGAGCTCGCGCACTATCTGCATCGCGCGTTCGGTGACTGCGACCGGCGTATGCACAACCGCGCCATCGAAAACGCTGGCCATGCGGCCGCCGGTCAGGGCGGCGAGATCGCCGAGCTCGGCCTGCTGCCGCCAGCTCGCCAGCACCAGCGCGCGCCTGATGCCGAGCCGATCGAGCTCGTCCGCCAGCGCGGCAACCGTGCCGACCCCGAATACCACCCGCATCGGGCTGACTTGATAGGTGAAGGACTGTGCCATGGGCATTTCCGAAACGTTGGTCAGCCGCGGCGCCAGTCGCGCGGCGTGCAGCCGAAGCGATGCCGGAACCGCCGGGTGAAATGCGACAGATCGGAGAAGCCCCAGTCGAACGCGATGTCCCCGATCGCGCGGCAAGCGATCGCCGGATCCCTCAGGTCGCGCGCGGCGCCGTCGAGGCGGCGGTCCATCAAATAGCTGGCGAACGTGGTGCCGGCCCGTTCGAACAGTTTGTGGACATAGCGCTCGCTGATTCCGATCGCAGCCGCGATGGCGGCAACGCCGAGCCCCGGTTCGCGCAACCGACTCTCCACGGCGCGGCGCAGCGCGATCCAGGTCGCCTCCACCAGGCTCATCGGGTCCGCGCCGCGCCGGCCATCACGCGACAGGCTCAGCGCCACGAGGTCGAGCAGCACGCCGAACAGCCGCGCGCTTTCCGCTTCCGGCATGCCGGGCGCCGCCGAATTGAGCGCCTGCGCGGTCTCCACGATGAGATGGCCGACCAGCGGATCGTCGGACACCCGCGCCGGCCTGAATTCGAACGATGGCGGCAGGCGATCGCGCAGCAGTTGCGTCGGGACCCAGAAGGACGCGACGTGCAGCGAAGGCCCCTGACTGTGATGCAGCGCGAACAGCCGCTCGCTGTCGAAGATGCCGACCTGTCCCGGCGACAGTTCGACAGCCCGTCCGTCCTGGTCGATCCGGCAATGCCCGGCCAGCTTCAGATTGAGGTAGAAGCAGCTGCTGCTCGAGGCCGCGATGTCGCTCGCCGAACGGCGCACCAGGTGACCGGGAAACGTCACGCGATTGATGGCGCCCGCGCCGAGCCCGATCCGTTCAATCCGTGCAGGAAAACTGGACCTGTCCGTTGGCTCGGGCGTCAGCTTCATGAACACCTGGCAGATCGCCTCCCGATAGTAGGCGAACTGCTCGGCAGGCCGCACATCCTCGGTATTCCAGGCGAGACCCAGCGTGCGGTCCGGGCGAGCGATTTGTTGCATCAGTTCACTCCGAGCCTAGTTCAGTGCAGTCTCAGCCAAGCACGGCCGGTCCGGCTACCGCAATATCCGACAAACCACCGCACGAACGTCGCGCCATAACCGGAAGCGAGCGTCGATCTAACCAAACAGCATCAAGATGCACAATTGGAGAAGCACACCATGTCGACCTATGTTCTCGTCCATGGCGCCTGGCATACCGGCGCCGAGTTTGAGCCGGTTGCGGCTGGCATCCGCAAGGCCGGCCATGTCGTCCACACCCCGACCATCAAGGGCAACCGGCCCGGCGACCGGAAGGATTCCGGCCTCCCCGAGGCGATCCAGTCGATCGTGAACTATCTCGCCGAGCACAATCTGAACGACATCGTGCTGGTCGGCCACAGCTATGGCGGCATGGTCATCACAGGCGTTGCCGACGCTGCACCCGATCGTATCCGCCGCCTCGTCTACTGGAACGCGTTCGTGCCGAACAATGGCGAGTGCCTCAACGACATGGTGCCGCCGCACTATCGCGGCCTGTTCGACGCCATCCATGCCGAGCGCGGCGACGGCTCGGTGGTGCTGCCGTTCCCGATCTGGCGCGAGGCCTTCATCAACGACGCCGACCTCGAGACGGCGCAGCGCGCCTATGACAAGCTCAACCCGCACCCGCTGAAGACCTTCGAGGACAAGATCGCGCTGCGGACCAATCCGGCCGAGATGCCGATCGCAAAGTCCTACGTCAACTGCACCGAGGACACCGCGCTGCCGCACGGCCTGCCCTGGCATCCGCGGCTGTCGGAAAAACTCGGGCTGTTCCGCCTGGTCCAGGTGCCGGGCAGCCACGAGCTGTGCTTCTCCAATCCGGAGCGCCTCGCGCAAGCCTTCCTCGACGCCGGCCGCGATTAGGCGGCTGCCGTATATACAGGCGCGGTCGCGAGGAAGCGCGCATAGGCGTCCGCGTCCGGCGGCGTGAACTTTTCGACGAGCGGGTTGCGGCGCGACGCCTTGGTGCCGATATCCGCGAGCAGCTCGTCGAAATGCTTGAAGTGATAGGGTGCGACGCACAACCCGCCATAGACGCCGGCCGCCGGACGCTCGACCCGCTTGAAGTTCAGCATCATCGCGATGTTGTCGCGCATCTCGGCCGCGCTCGGCTGCCGCGCGAGCTGCCCGTCGGCATAGCGCACCAGCCAGTTCGCGGCGAGATCCGCGCACAGCACGGTGCAGAAGCTCGAATTGAAGCCGACGAAGCCCATGTCCGGCAGATCGGGATTGGCGATCAGCCGGTAAAGCCGGTACTGCCCGTCGGGCTCGACCAGCTTGTTCTGATACTCCGCAGGCAGGAACGGCACCCCGAGCTTGTAGCCGATTGCGAGCACCGCAACATCGGCCGCGACGCGCTGGCCGCCGCTCGTCACGATGGTCTTGCCGTCATAACGATCGAAGGTCCCGAGCACCGCCTTGATCCGGCCGTCGGCCACCATCGGGTAGAAGCCGGGGGTCGCGATCGGCACCGAGCAGTTGACACCGTCCTCGATGCGTTCCTTCGGCACCATGCCGCATTGCTTCAGCTTGAGCTGCATCTTCAGCATGCTCTCGAGCCCGCGCCAGTTCGCCCAAACGAACGGCTTTGCCACGGCATGCGCGAGACGCGCCATCGGCCCGATGCCCCAGCTCGCGAACATCTGCTCCTGCGCACGGATGTAGAGGATGCGTTTGAAGTTGACGAGGCCGCCGATGAAATAGGGGATCCGCCACACCGCCTCGCGAAACACGATGGTGACTTCGCTGGCGCCGGAATTGACCGCATTCACCGCGATATCGGTCGCCGATTTGGAGCCGCCGAGCACGACCACCTTGCACCCCTTGGCAAGATCAGGATCGCCATATTGCGATGAATGCAGGATCTGGCCGCCCTGCGCCTTGAAGCCGTCCTCGCCGGGAAGCGGCAGCGACTGCGGCTCGTTGAATTGCCCGGTGCAGACCGCGATGAAGTCGAAATCCTCGTGACCGCTGGCACCGTCGGTCGAGCGCAGCGCGAGCGTCCAGCCTGGTTTGCCGTCGGCTCGGCGCTTCATGCCCTCGACCTTGGTGTTGAACCGCATCGCGCCGTCGAGCCCGTGGCTGCGGCTATAATCGCGCAAGTAGGCATGGACCTGCGGACCCTTCGGCCATTCCGGATAAGCTTCCGGCATCGCCTTGTCGGTGTAGCGATAGAGCTCCTTCGGGCTCTGGGTCTGGACGTCGGGATAGGAGCGCGCCGGCTCCCAGACCCCGCCGAGATCGCCGCTGCGCTCGATGATGGTCACCTTGTGACCGCGACCGGCAAAGGCCTTGCCCGCGGCGAGCCCGGAAATGCCGGCGCCGATCACACACACATGCTTCTGCTTGACCATGAAACCGCTCCGCGATGAATGAACAGATCCAATTTCGTCAGCGCACGCGTCCCCGTCATCGCCGGAGCATGCTCCGGCGATTGCCGCCTCGCGTACGTATTCTTTACTGCAGGCCTAGTCGTTGGCTTCCGGCGGCAGGAAGTCCACCTCGTGCTCGGCGGAGATACGCACCACCTCGACGGGGTCCTGCAGATTGTGCAGCTTGTCGAACAGCGCCTCGAGCTTCTGCATCGGCGACACCCAGAACAGCGCCCGCGCCGGCTTGTCGGACTTGTTGAAATAGCCGTGCGGAATACCGCGCGGCATGCGCACGAGGTCGCCGGCCTTGGCCTGCACCCAGACGCCGTCGAGCTTGAGGTCGAGCACGCCCTCCTGCACCAGGATGAACTCGTCCTGGGTCGGGTGGATGTGCACCGGCACGAACTGGCCGGGATCGCTGTTGGTCTCGAACGCGAAGGTCGAGTCGGTGACCGCCTTCGGATAGTAGACCTGGCCGAGGATATTCCAGGTCTTGCCGCCGTAGCCGGTGCCGGTGCGGGTAATGCCTTTTTCGAGCGTGCCCATGTCAGCCTCTCCAGTTTTGCTGTGTATTGCGGACACGGAGCCTGTCGCCAGCCGGTGAGGCTGTCTAGCCGATAAACGAATCCGCACCCGGCACGATCATGCTGCAATGCGGGAGCATTGAGCCCCGCGGATTCTGCCCAAGGTCGCCGCATCCGCCTGCGCTCAGATCGGGCAGATTGCGCGACGAAACGGCGTTCCCCTTTGCCCGCGAATGGATTACGTTGCCCGATATTTTAGACCTCAAACAACTCGGACGGCCGGCGTGACTGCTGTTGGCAACGAGGTTTCGGCAACGGCAAATCCTGCGAGGGCAAGGCTGAAGGATTTCGCGCGCGTCGCGACGGCGCGCGTCGACGACGCAGCCGAAGCGATCGGCCGCATCTTCTGTCCACACGACCTGACGCCGGTCGATCATTCCGAGCGCGATTTCTCCGCGCATCACAATTGCGCAGACTTCGACGGCTTCTCCGTCAACTATGTCGCCTATGGCGGATCGGTCGCGATCAATCCAGGCTGCCTCGACCGCTTCTTCCTGTTGCAGATGCCGCTGTCCGGCTCGGCCTCGATCCGGACCGCCGCGCGCGAGCTCACCACCGGGCCGCGACACTGCGCTTCGCTGCTGTCGCCGACGATCCCAACCGAGATGACCTGGCGCCATGGCTGCGCCCAGCTCATCGTGCTGCTCGACCGCAAGCTGGTCGAGCAGCGTGCCGCGGCGCTTGGTGGCGTGGCGGTGCGGCCGGTCGAATTCGATCCGGCGGTCGAACTGAGCGGGCCGCTTGGGCAGACGCTCTCGGCCAGGATCGAGCAGCTCGTGACGACGGCCGAGCAGGTCGGGCCGCGCAAATCATTGTCCGCGGTCGCGGCGGCCGATTGGCGCGAACAGTTTCTCAACGTCCTGCTTAGCGGGCAGCGGCACAGCCTGAGTTCGGCGATCGATGTGTTCAACGGCCGCACCGAGGCCCAGCCGGTGGCGCTGAAGCGCGTGCGGGCCTATCTGGAAACGCGCGCGACCGAGCCGCTGGATCTCGCCGAGCTTGCGGAGATCGCGGGTACCGGCGTGCGCGCGCTGCAACTCGGCTTCCGCCGTCACTTCGGGACTACCGTCTCAGAGATGCTGCTCGACATCCGCCTCGCCCATCTGAACGCTCGTCTCAAGACGGCGCGGCCGGGCGAACGCATCGTCGATATTGCATTCGACCTCGGCTTTACCCATCTCAGCCGCATGGCGAGCGCCTACCGCGCCAAGTTCGGCGAGAGCCCGAAGGCGACCCTGCAGCGGCTGAGCTGAGCGGCCTAGCGGTGAAACGGCGCCGTCTTTGCCTGCGCCGACAAATCAGTGAGGGCCGGTTCGATCCGCCTGGTCTGCCTGACCATGCGCACGCTTGTCACCTGCTGTGAATGCTGTGCGTATTTTGTCGGAGCGCTGGCGGAGGCTCCGGCGTGGGCGGCCGGTGCGATCAAGGCGGCAATCGCTACGGCACCGATCAGGGTCGCAAGGGACTTCAGCATCGCACCCTCCAAGAGGCTGAGACACGTCCGAACAGCAACAGGCGTTTCCGATCGACGCCTCTGCCCGGCGTCTTGTTGACGATGCGAAATGCTGATCCCGATTTCTATGAATCGCAACAATAATCATCAGTTGCTGATTTTTTGGACAAGCGACCGCATCGATCAGGAAAGCGGCACGCGGCGCTGCCCTACCGATTGCGATGCAGCGCGAGCTGCGAATGGAGCAGTTCCTGGCATTCGCGCTACCCCGGCCGGCTCGCCGTCGCTTCCGACGCCGCTTCCGCCGGCAGTCGGCAGAGCTGCTCGGCGACCCGGCCCGCTTCGATCGCCGCCTGTCCCGGCGGGACGATCATGTCGATCAAGCCCGACTCATAGGCTCTCTCCACGCGCATGGAGCGTCCGGGAACAAGCATCGCAAAGGCACGCTGCTGAGCAAGCCGTCGGGGTATCAGCGAGCTCATCGCGCCGTCCGGGACCAGATCATGAGAGTCGAGTGGCGAGGTAAACGTCGCGGAGGCGGCGGCGATGACCTGGTCGCAATAGAACACAATGGCCGTACCGATGCCCGCCGTCGCTCCCTCGACGGCGGCGATGATCGGCTTTGCATTGTTGGCGAGCGCGTTCAGGAGGCCGATTACGTTCTGTGGCGGAAGCCCTTCCGGCGCCCCGCCACCGACAGCACGATACCCCGAGGTCCCGACGCCTGTCGCGAAGACATCGAACCCGCCGGCAACGACGATACAGCGGATGGCAGAATTGTGCTGCGCCGATTCGATGGCCCTCGTCATGGCGAGATACATGTCATCCGCGCGCGCGTTCCTCCCTTCCGCGTGCAGCACCGCGATCGTACGCACCGCACCCTGCTCACCGACCGCGACACGTCCTGCCACCGGGTCAATTCTCCGCGGGTGCACGCCACATCGGAGATTTCGGACCGCCATAGTAACGCATTTGCGAGGTGCCGGACGTATCCGGCGCTCCGACGTCGCTGGCACAGCCGGCAGCCGTGGCGCAGACGCCGGCGAGTACAACGATACGCAGCAGCAGCTGTCTTGATGTCGAGATTGTCACGGCATCCTCCCCATCGTCCCGCGCGGCATCAGTATTTCGCGACCACCGGCCCGCCGAACTTGTAGTCGAGGCCCAGCGTCACGACCGAGTAGGTGTTATCGACCGCGTAGGGCAGCTGGCCGTTGAGCGGGGCGGCGCGTTCGTAGCGGCCGAAATCGTAGTAGCGGTACTCAACCTTGCCGATCAGGTTGTTGGTGAGCGCATAGGCGATGCCGCCGCCCGCGGTCAGACCGCTTCTGTTAGCGCTGAACTGGTCGACGCCGAACACCGGATCGGTGTTGGTGTGCTGGAAGTCGCCATAGGCCCAGCCGCCGGTGAAGAACAGCAGCAACCGGTCGACCGCGATGCCGCCGCGGGCCCGGACCGTGTAACCGTCGCGCAGACTGGTCGCATCGACCGAGCCGATCGGCAGGGTGCCGGCGTTGAACTGCCCGACATCGCTGCCCCTGACGCCGGACCAGAAGCCGTCGCTTCGACGCCGACCACGATGTTGCCGCTCTGCACGTTGTAGCCGATCTCGCCGCCGGCGATGCCGCCGCTCGAGGAGTAGTTGATGGTGTAGTTGGCGAAGCCGGCCGATCCGAGCGCGTTGTTGAGATTGTGGTTGCCGAAGCCGCCGCCGCCGAACACGCCGAGATAGAAGCCGGACCAGTCGTAGGCCGGCGCTGCGATTGCGGGCGCCTTGGTGTAGAGCGGAAGGTCTGCGCTTTTCGCCGGCGCTGTGAGCAGCAGCGCTCCGAGCGCCGCGGTGATGAAGAGAACCTGCTTCATTGTGGAATCCTCTAATTTCTGACGGGAGCACCGGGCGGCCCGCCCGGCGCTTTGCTACCTGCGATCAGAAGTGAATGATGATGTCTGCCGAACCGATCAGAGCGTCCTTCTTGGTGGGCGCTATGCCGAGATTCGAATTGCCGTTGAATGCCGCCGCATCGAGGGCCCTGTAGTAGGAGACCTCAGGCTGATCTCGATCTGCGGCGAGAACCAGTGCTGCCAGCCGATGCCGGTCTCGACGTAGCGGGTCTTGACGCCGGTCCGCTGTCCCTGCTGGTCGTCGAAATATTCGAGACGGTAGGAGATGTTGTCGAGCGGCGTCGGCTTGTAACTGATGTAGGTCAGGTAGGTCTGCACCGAAGCCGTGCAGGAGAACACTGCTGCGTTGCTGCACTGGGCGAGGAACGGCGAGTTGAACGGCATCACCTGCGGCGAGAAGGGGGTTCCTCCGGCGAGGAACGCCGCCAGCGCTGCCGGGTTGTTCGCATTCAGCACATTGTTCTGATGCTCGTTGTAGGTCTCGAACGAGATGTGCCACTGCTCGTTGAATTTGTGGTAATAGGTCAGGCCGTACCACTGCAGGTTATTGTAGCCCCAGGTGCCGTTGTTGATACCGTTGGCGACGACGTAGACGCCGTCATTGCCGCTGTCGGTCGTATAACGAACACCAACACTGACGCTGGGCTGGGCGCCAGGATCCTTCAGCATCGTCGAATCCGGAAACAGCGGGTTCGGAGCGAGATTCGGGATCTTCGCACCGACATGCCACGGCATCGCCTCGGTACCGACGGTGACGCCGAGCTGCACCATCCAGTTCTTGGTCACCGCGAGCGTGGTGTTGAGGCCGGTGTTGGTATAGTTGTCGAACGTATACGTCATCGAATGCGTATACATGTAGTTGTTGGGGGCGAGCTGCGCCTCTATGTCCGGGATCGAGATGTAGCGGCCGAACCGGAACATCAGGCCTTCCAGCACCTGCGGCACGAACACCTCGCCGTAGGCCATCGGCAAGTCGTAGCCGTAGTTCTTGTTCTGGTTCAGGAGCTGATTGCTCCACAGGCCGTAGGCCGTCGTGTAGCGATAATTCTCGCCATAGATCGGCGCGATCCGGAAGCCCCAGTCGACGTGATCCTTCTGCACCGTGTCGGGCAGGCGCTCGATATAGACCACGGCCTGATCGAGCTGGACCGTGTTCGGGTTGTAGTCATAGGCGGCCGGCGAATTGCCGCCGCGGACCGTGTTGTTGCTGAGGTTGCCGCCGGCATTGATCCAGCCATAGACCTGGATGTGCGCGTCGTTCATCCATTGGCCGGCGGGCGTGTTGCCGAGCGCCGCCATCAGCGGGCTGTCGACCGAGCCAGGCCGCGTGTCGCCGATATTCGTCGTGCCGCCATACGGCCAATCGCTGAACGGCATCGGCGGTGTGCTTTGCGGTGTCGTCGGCCAATAGTCGCGGCGGCCGGGCGGCGCTTTCGGATCCGACGGCGCGACGTCGTGGCCCCACTCGAGCCGGTAGTAGTTGACGAACCGCGTGAAGAAGTCACTGCCGAGATAGCTGTCGAGGCAGGAGTAATTCTTGTAAGGATCGCACGTCGATGACGGCGCCTTCAACAAAGGTGGATTGGCGTCGGCTGCGTGTGCCGCGTTGAACAGGCTCAGCGCCGTCAACGATACGCCCGCCAAAACAAGTCTCTTCATGATTTTGCCCCAGGATATTGCTACCGACGCTTCGAGCGCTCTCGCGATTAACGTCCGTGTAATCTTTCGTGGGGGCTTGAGAAAAAGGCGATACGGGTCTCCTCGCACTTTCATTAAGATAAAATAGCTGAAACGCTGTTGGCTGCGTCGGCTGCTTGCAAAAGCATCATTTGCATCAGCGCCTGCTGAAGAACTCGGCGAAAGTCGTGACGTTTTGTGACAAGCACACGTTGCGGCGCGAGAGATTGTCGACGACCTGTGCCATTTCCGCCATAGCTCGATCGACTTCGTACTCAGCGTCAGCACGCGCGCTATTTTATTGCTATGCCGATCGCGCCGAATGCGCATCGAAGATATACGCGTTCAACGGCTAAGCTCGCTGCATCGGACGAATCCTTCGCCCCGATTGTAATGGAGCGCCGCGCGTCGTGGCCAACGTGATGAACTGTGCGAGCGAAGAGATCGGCGACGTCGATCTGAACTTCTTGCCGGCCGATCTCACGGCACAGTGTCGCAACCTGATCGAGAGCTATCACGACATCCATGGCTACGCCTGCCTGCCCGACATGCTGTGGCGGGCGCGGCTCGGGCCGTTCATCGAACGGCATCACGAGTTCAGGCAGCGGCTGCGCAAGGCTTCGACCACCCGAAGCGCCAAGAAGTCCAACCAGGGCTTCGCCGAGATCGCGACGGCGATCCTGTCGCTTGAGATATTGGCGAGCAGCTTTGCGGGCTGGACAACACTTTATCCGGAGGCGGGCGCGAGGGCGCTTGCTGTCTTGAAGCGGCAATCCGGCGCCTCGCAGACCCCGCTGATGGACTTCTATCTCTACCCGCCGAAATACTTCAGCTCGGCTGCGATCGCCAAGCTGACCCCGCCGAGGGCGAGCCAGACCGGCGAATTTGGTCTCTACCGCGCCTCGAAGCCGGAGCTTGCGGGAGAGCGGTTGGCGCTCAGCTATGTCGGTGAGATGTTGCAGAAATCGGATGATGCCGCCCTGCTCGAGCAGCGCTGAGGGGGCTTCGCGCCGCTGTCGCGTGCAGCCACTCGACGGCGCCAGCGACGGCGGCCCCCGGGTCGACTATTTCTTTTATATTTCTCCTCCGCCTCAACAACATGGATTTTCTATCCGTTCCTGGGGAATGCTCGGCTCGCTGGGTAGTTGGTGACATCGGAGCAGTAGCCGACGGTCGAACGTTGAACCATTCGCGAGGGCGTGCGCCGTTCTGACGGCGCTGGACCCGCGTCTTCAGCGCTTCCCATCGGATGTTGCAGGGGCGGATTTCGTGCGGGCCGGGGGACGGCCGTGACGAGGATCTACCGGTGTCTCGCTCTACGAAGGCAAAATCCTTGATCTATCCCCTGCCCCTGTTTCAACGGCTCGCGGATATCCGCGCGCGTCGCGCCGAAGCGGGGCGCGCGTTCGTGCCGGGTTTCGATGCGAGCCCAAGACGGGTCACGTGGACCGACGTCCTGCCCCTGCTGTGGTCGGTTGGATCGGTCGCCATCATCACCGCGATCCTGTTCGCGCTCGACGAGCCGATCGCGGCGAATCTGGTGCCGATCGCCTATCTGATCCCGGTGATCTTTGCAGCCACACGATGGGGCGTCTGGTCGGGCACGCTGGCATCGCTCGCGGCGATCGCCGCCGCCGACTTCTTCTTTTTCACGCCGCTCTACAGCCTTCGGGTCGACAGCCCGCAGGAGGCCATCGACCTGCTTGTCTTCCTGATCGTCGCGCTGGTGAGCAGCAATCTGGCATCGCGCCTGCAACAGGAGACCGAAAGATTGCGGCGCCGGGAGCGGGAGATCCAGCACCTCTACGAATTCTCCAAGCGTCTTGCCGCCTGCTTCACGATCTCCGATCTGATCGATGCCATCAGACACTATCTGGCGCGTACGCTCGGCCAGCGCGCGGCGCTCTTCGTCGCATCCGCTGGAGGTCATTTCGAATCCTCGCCGGGATCGGGAGCGGCCCCGCCTTCCGTCCAGGAAAGCGTGGCGGCGATGATGGTCGCCGTCGGCGCAACAGATCGCAGCGTCGTCGATGAACAGACCCAGGACGTGTGGTTGCTCCGTGCCATCGGATCGAAAACCGTGGTGCACGGTGTCATCGCCATCAATGTCGGACGCGGCACGCACGATGCAATCAAGTCGCGCGCACGCCGGATCGAGGCGGTGCTCGAGGAGGTCTCGTTGACCCTGCAGCGACTCGATATCGGCAAGGCAATGGACGACGCCAGACTGCATCTGCAAGCCGAGCTGTTGCGGGACGCGTTCCACGGCACGCTCTCGCACGAGCTGTGCTCACCGCTCGCCGCCATCCAGGGATCGGTGAGCGTCATGCGGGAGATGCCGGCCGTTGCGGCCGATGACCGGCTGCGCTCGCTGACCGAAGCTGTCGCGGACGAGGTCGTCCGGCTCGACGGTCACATCCGCAATCTCCTGAACGCGACGCGTGTGACCGCCGGCGGGCTCACGCCTCGCCTCGAATGGTCCGACCCGCGCGACATCGTCAACGCCGCAGTCAAGGCCCGGGCGCGGCGGCTGGCGGCGCACCGCCTCGAGATCGGATTTGACGACGATCTCCCGCTGCTCAATGTCGATTCCGGCCTGGTCGAGGAGGCCTGCGGCCAGCTGCTGGAAAATGCCGCCAAATACTCCCCGTCCGGATCGACGATCTCCGTGCAAACCCGGCATGAGGCCGGGCGCATCGTGATGGCGATCATCGATCAGGGAGTCGGCGTCACGCCCGACGAGCAGCGCCACCTCGGCCGCAAGTCGTTCCGCAGCCCCCGGCACCAGGCGAGCGTCCCGGGCTCGGGGCTCGGCTTCTGGATCGCATCGACCTTCATCAGGGCGCATGACGGATCTGTGGAGGTCGTGAGCCGCGGCCAGGGTCTCGGGACAACGGCATCGATCTTGCTATCGGCGCAGCACGCCATCGATTCGGAACTGGTGACCTGCGACGATGAGTAATCCGCGTAACCTTGTCCTCTTGATCGACGACGAGCCGAAGATCCGGCGTTTCCTGCGCGCCGGCTTCGAAATCCACGGCTTCTCCGTCGTCGAGGCCGAGAACTCCGCCGACGGCTTGAAGATCGCGACCTTCAATGCACCGGATCTTGTCATCCTCGACCTCGGTCTGCCGGACCTGCACGGCAGCGAGACGCTGGAGCGGCTGCGCTCCTGGTCCAACGTTCCGGTGATCGTGCTCTCCGTCGAATCCGACGAGGACGAAAAGGTTCGCCTGTTGCAAGCGGGGGCTGACGACTATGTCGTGAAGCCGTTCGGCATGGCCGAGTTGCTGGCGCGGAGCGATGCCGCCTTGCGGCGCTATTTCAAAAGCGCCACCGAGAATCCGGTCGTCATGGTCGGGCCGCTCTCCGTCGATCTCGCCAGCCGGGCCGTTTCGCTAAACCAGACCAGGATCAAGCTGACACGTAAGGAATATCGCCTGCTGCACGTGCTGGCGGTCCATGTCGGTCTGGTGGTGACGCACGATCAGCTGCTGAAGGAGATCTGGACCGGCAATCAGCGCGACAACATCCAGTATCTGCGCATCCTGGTGCGCAAGCTGCGCCAGAAGATCGAGACCGACCCGAACCAGCCCCGTCTGCTGGTAACCGAGTCCGGCGTTGGCTATCGGCTGGAGAACCGGCTGGAGACCAGCGTTGCCAATTGACCATTCGGCCGGCCGCGGGCTGGCATATATAGAAAAATAATATATTTCCGACCGAGAAAGCCTTAGCGTGCCCTGAAAAGGGGCACGCGGTGCAGTTTCTGATCCAACCGTTTCACATCTTCGGCTTCGAGGGTCAGATCTGGATGCTGATCGTGATCGCGCTGATTGCCGGCTTTGCCCTGCTTGGCTTGAGAACCCGGGACCGGGGCTGAGCGGCGGTTCCGGGCGACGCGTCCCGGCCCTGCCCATCCGGCCAGTTTCGCCGCCGGCCGCAACATCCCAGATTGCGGGAAGCCAACGGAGTTTCCCATGACCGAACCGAACATCCTTGCCTCGCTGTCGTCAGCCCTATCGGAGACCATTGCGCGCGCTGCGCCATCGGTCGTCTCCGTGCATTCGCATCGCGCGCGCGCCTCGGGCTTTGTCTGGAATGCGGGCCTGATCGTCACCGCGGACGAAGCGCTGGCCGACGAGGGCGAGATCGAAATCCAGTTCGCCGATGGCAGCCGCCGCCAGGCGACCGTCGCCGGACGCGACCACACCACCGACATCGCGCTGCTGCGCGTCGATGGCGACGTCGCGCCGATCAAGCTGTCGAGCGAGATCCCCGCGCTCGGATCGCTCGCGGTGCTCGTCGCGGCCGACCGCGGCGCGCCGGTCGCGCGGCTCGGCATGGTCTCGCGGTCGGGCGCCGCCTGGCGCAGCCTGCGCGGCGGCGAGATCGACGCACGGATCGAGCTCGACGTCCGGCTGCGGCACAGCCAGCAGGGTGGATTGGCGCTGAATGCCGCGGGCGTGCCGTTCGGCATGGCGGTGCTCGGCCCGCGCCGCGTGCTGACGATCCCGGCCGCCACCATCGAGCGGGTTGCAGCCCAGCTCGAGAAGAGCGGCCGCATCGCGCGCGGATATCTCGGCGTCGGGCTGCAGCCGGTCCGTCTCGACGACGGCCTCGGCGCAATGGTGATGAATGTCGACAAGGCCGGCCCCTCGGCCACCGCCGGCATCCGCCAGGGCGACGTGATCATCGCCGTCAACGGTGAGAAGCTGTCGGGCGTGCGGGCGCTGTCGCGCGGCCTCGGGCCGCAGAGCGTCGGCAGCGTCGTCGAGCTGACCGTGCATCGTGGCGGCGAGCCGATGACCTTCAAGGTCACAGTCGGAGAGAGGCCCGAGACGTGAGCAGTGAGCCTGCCGCCGACATCGTCATCGCGCTCGAGATCGACGACCCCGTCCTCGCCGACCGGCTGGCGACGTTGCTCGGCGGCGTCGCCGGCCTGCGGCTCGCCGCGCCGGGCGAGCAGGCTGCGGCCGCGATCGTCGCACGTAACCGCGAGGCCGCCGGCGGCGACTTCGAGCTGACGCCGCGCGAGCTCGACGTGCTGGCGCTGCTGGCTGAAGGCGCATCCAACAAGATGATCGCGCAGCGGCTCGGGATTTCCGTCCACACCGCAAAATTTCATGTCGGCTCCCTGCTCGACAAGCTCGACGCCACCGGCCGCACCGATGCCGTCGCCCATGCCGCGCGACGCGGGGTGATCAATTTGTGAGGCGTGCACGGCGGCCTCCCCACACGTCGTCCTGGCGAAAGCCAGGACCCATAACCACGGCATTGGATTGTGAAGGGGATCGTGGCCCCAGCATCGCGCAACAATGAACTTTCGGGTAATGGGTCCTGGCTTTCGCCAGGACGACGATGCGGATGGTTCTCGATTCAAGGTGTCACGCGGTGTCATCACCTGCGAAAGCGGGACAACGCCCCCAACTCAGTGATTTTGCGAAAATTCCGTCGCGCGGGCGGCGCCTAGACCAAATGTGTAAGTAGTCGTCCGGATACAGACGCCGTCTCGATCTCGCTATGCAAGCTTCAGCCAACAAAAAGAAACGGCATGAAGAAGCTGATCGATCGTCACCGGGACATTCAATACACGCTCACCAACATCGAACCCGACCTCTGGAGCTGGTCATTCGAAATCAATGGCAGGATCAAGCGCGGCACCACACGGGTGCGGCTAGGCCTGCTGGCGCAGCGGCGCGTCCGTACGCTGATCGATCGCGAATTGAAGGACGTGGAACGGGGCAAGCCGAAGAAGCCTGACTAGGCCACCCGCTTCGCCGACTTGGCTCAAGGCAGGGCCTTATGACACCGCGATAACAGTCGCAGCGACGTCGAGCCGCGGCCCGGCATATCGCCTGTCGTCCGGTCCATGCGGACCGCACCCGACGCTCCAGAGCGCGGGCCACGACAACCGCTCGAGCCCCGTCGCCGATATCGCTGCGAACGACGTCCAACTGACGTCACCGCGGCGTCGCCACAGCACGCCGCCGGGTCCCATATCCGGATAGAAGGCGATGTCGAGGTCGAAATCCCGCTCATCGCCAAAATCCGGACCGACCCAGTAGTGCGGACTGCGCCCTTGCTCACGCCCGAGGATCAGGGTGAGCGTCTGGTTCGGCCCGCGCAGGCCGAGCCAGAGCGGTGCGATCATGTCAGGCACGGGCGTGCAGAGCAGCGTTTGCGGCGCGGCGCTTGCCGCCGCGGTGCGGCCTGACAATCTCAGGGCGATCACCGTCGCGGGCGCCGGCGTCCCGGACAATGGCGCGGGGCTGGTTCCGCGCGGCAATGGCGACCACGCGGCCCGGTCGAGAGATGGCAGCGGCCATATAAGCTGCTCGCGCACGACGCCGTCGGTGTCGAGCACCTGATAGCGGAGACCGTCCTGATCGAGCGCCGCCTGCACGCAATGCAGATATTCGACGCCTTCGGGCATCCGGTGCGCGGTGCCTGCGCCCGCCGTACAGATCTGCAGCACGCCGCGATGGACCTGAACATCGAAGGCGAGGATGTGGCTGCAGACATAGGCGGTCACGCCGGCGCGCACCAGGATGTCCCAGAAGCGCGCACTGTATTCGTGGCCGATCTCGCGCTGATAGCTGCCGCTGTAGCCATTGATGGGGTAGACCGGATGATGACCCAGCACCAGTTTGTATCTCGCGTCCTTGTGCTGTTCGAGGACCGCGTCCAGCCAGTCGGTCTCGACGTGTCCCTCACCGCCGAGCCCGCTCCACAATGTGTGGACGAACACCATCACGAGATCGTCGCGGCGGACCCAGTAGGACAGGCCCTCCTGACCCGGCGGACCGTTGCGCGGCAGCTTCAGCACGTCGCGAAACACCGCCTCGCTCATCTCGTCATAGGTGGTGTGGTTGCCGGTCGTGTGCCACAGCGGCACCGCACGGCGGTCGAGCCAGCCCATTTCGACCTCAAACCAATGCCGCCATTGCGCACGCAACGCATTGGCATCAGCGGTGAGGCCGATGATCTCGTCGCCGGGGAAGAGAATGAATTCGGGCCGCGGATGCAGCCGGCGAACCACATTGTTGACCGACGCGAAAGTGCGCTCATGCAGCGCGCCGGCAACACCCGAGCAGGCGTCGGCATAGATCACGAACTGGTGGCCCGAACTTCTCGGCAACAGAGACGGAATTGCATCATTCATGGTCGGACCACGTCCTCGCGAGCCACATCATAAGGGAAGGCAGACTGATCGCTCAAGGCACGCGCAAGGTTACGGAGCGCTCGAAGTCGTTCAGTCCGACGGGGTTTTGGCGAGCCGGACACATTTCCGCACACCAGGACGTGACTTTCGGAAAAGCTGCCCTGCCGACAGCCGCTAGGCGGCGGCGCGGCAAGCTGCTAGCGTTTTGCGCTTCAGATTGCCTTACTCGAGGATCGGAGCAAATGGACAACCGTAGTGATGTTTGGCGCGGCGTCGACACGATCAAGCCGCGTTTCATCGAATTGAGCGACCGGGTCTGGGCAATGCCCGAGGTCTGCTACACCGAGGCGCGCTCCTCCGCCGAACATCTGGCCGAACTGCGCCATCAGGGTTTCCGCATCACCGAGAACCTCGCTGACATTCCGACCGCGGTGATGGGCGAATGGGGTGAAGGCGGTCCTGTCATCGCCTTCCTCGGCGAATATGACGCCCTGCCCGGCCTCAGCCAGGAGGCCGGCATCGCCGAGCATCGTCCGGTCGAGACGGGCGGCCACGGCCACGGCTGCGGCCACAATCTGCTCGGTTCCTCCGCGCTGCTCGCCGCCACCGCGGTGAAGGACTGGCTCGCCGCCAACAAGGTGCCGGGCCGGGTGCGCTATTACGGCTGCCCCGCCGAGGAAGGCGGCGCGGCCAAGGCCTTCATGGTGCGCTGTGGCGCGTTCGAGGACGCCGACATCGCCATCACCTGGCATCCGCACAGTTTCTGGGAGGTGGCGGTGACGCCGTCACTCGCCAACACCCGGGCCGATTTCATCTTCACCGGGCGGACCTCACATGCGGCGGCCTCGCCGCATCTCGGCCGCAGCGCGCTCGATGCGGTGGAATTGATGAATGTCGGCGTCAACTACATGCGCGAGCACATGCCGAGCGATGCCCGCGTGCATTACGCGCTGCTCGACACCGGCGGCATCGCGCCCAACGTGGTGCAGGCCCATGCCCGGGTGCGCTACTCGATCCGTGCCCGCGACCTGCCCGGCATGAACGAGCTGGTCGAGCGCGTGCACAAGATCGCGCAGGGCGCAGCGCTGATGACCGAGACCAAGGTCGAGATGAAGATCATCTCCGCGGTCTCCAACATCCTGCCCAACACCCCGCTGGAAGAGACGCTGCACCGGATCATGGAAGATCTCGGCCCGCCGCATTTCGACGATGCCGACAAGGAATTTGCCGGCAAGATCCGCGCGACCCTGACCGACAAGGACATCGCCTCGGTCTATTACGCGATCGGCATGGAGCCGACCGACCGGCCGCTGGCCGATTTCCTGGTGCCGATCGACGCCAAGCGCAATCCGCTGATCGGCTCGACCGATGTCGGCGACGTCAGCTGGGTGGTGCCGACGGTGCAGGTCCATGCACCGACGGTTGCAATCGGCACGCCGTTCCACACCTGGCAGGTTGTGGCGCAGGGCAAGACGCCGGCCGCGCACAAGGCCATGGTGCAGGCCGCCAAGGCGATGGCCGGCCTCGGCGTCAAGGCGCTGATGGAGCCGGAGCTGATCGCGGCCGCCAAGGCCGACCTCAAGAAGCGGACCACGCGAACGCCCTATATCAGTCCGCTGCCGGCGAATGTTGCACCGCCGTTGGACATGTCGGTCGCCTGAGCGCCGCATCCTGAGAGCCGGACCTGCGCTTCGATGCGCAGGCCGGCGGCCGCTTCGCGCGAAAATACGGTTGCGTGGCAAAAAAGCATCTCGGAACAAAGGATAACGAACAAATTTTCCGCAGTGCGAGGCACGCATCAGCGCGCTTTGGCGCCGATATGCTGAACCGATGTGCGCCTAGGCGAGGTTCTGCACAAGCGATAGCCAAAAGACCTAGACGCCGAAGGGCGGGAGGCGTTGACCTTCGCGTTCATTCGGTGTGCCATCTGCCGCCAGAACGGCGGCCGGTTCCAAGGCCCGCCGCAAACACACGTGAGCCGGACCGAGGGGACAATGTTCGACAATAATCTGCGAGGCATGATCGACGACGTGAAGGACGGACGGATGGACCGCCGCGCCTTCGTCAAGCGAATGATTGCCGTCGGCCTCACCGCGCCGATGGCCAACCAGATTCTGGCGATCGGCGGCGTCGCGATGGCGCAGAGCCCCAACCCCTACAAGCCGACCAAGCGCGGCGGCGGCGGCCCGCTCAAGCTGCTGTGGTGGCAGGGCCCGACTTTGCTCAATCCGCATTTCGCCACCGGCACCAAGGATCAGGACGGCTCGCGCATCTTCTACGAACCGCTGGCAAGCTGGGATGTCGACGGCCATCTCAACCCGATCCTCGCCGCCGAGATTCCCTCGATCCAGAATGGCGGGCTCTCCGCCGACGCCAAGCAGGTGATCTGGAAACTCAAACCGGGCGTCAAATGGCACGACGGCAAGCCGATGACGGCCGACGATCTGGTGTTCAACTGGGAATATGCCAGCGACCCTGCGACGGCGGCCGTCTCGATTGAAACCTACAGCGGCCTGACCGTCGAAAAGATCGACGATCTCACGATCCGCATCACTTTCAAGAAGCAGACACCGTTCTGGGCCAATGCCTTTGTCGGGGCCTATGGCTGCATCATCCCGAAGCATCTGTTCGCGGATTACAAGGGCGGCAAGTCTCGCGAGGCGCCCAACAATCTGAAACCCGTCGGCACCGGCCCGTACAAGTTCGTCGAGTTCAAGCCGGGCGATCTGATCCGCGGCGAGATCAACACCGACTACCACATGGCGAACCGGCCCTATTTCGACACGATCGAGATGAAGGGTGGCGGCGATGCCGTCTCGGCGGCACGCGCGGTGATCCAGACCGGCGAATATGATTTCGCCTGGAACATCCAGGTCGAGGACGAAGTGCTGCAGCGGCTCGAAAAGGGCGGCAAGGGCAAGGCCCTGTTCGCGGTCGGCGGCGACATCGAGTTCATTGCGATCAACTTCACCGACCCCAACACCGAGGTCGACGGCGAGCGCTCGTCGATCAAGACCAAGCATCCGATCCTGTCCGATCCGAAGGTACGTCAGGCGCTGGCGCTGCTGGTCGACCGCGACTCCGTCAAGAAGGCGATCTACGGCCGCGCCGGCCGCACCACTGCCAACTATCTCAACGGCCCCGAGGAGTTCGTCTCCAAGAACACCAAATGGGAGTTCTCGGTCGAGAAGGCGAGCGCGCTGCTCGAGCAGGCCGGCTGGAAGCTGGGCTCCGACGGCATCCGCGAAAAGGACGGCAAGAAACTGAAGCTGTTGTACCAGACCTCGATCAACGGGCCGCGTCAGAAGACCCAGGCGATCGTCAAGCAGGCCTGCCAGAAGGCCGGCATCGACGTCGAGCTGAAATCGGTGGTGGCCTCGGTGTTCTTCTCCTCCGACGTCGCCAACCCCGACACCTACGCCCACTTCTATGCCGACCTCGAGATGTTCCAGATCCCGATGACGCAGCCCGATCCCGCTTTGCACATGCGCCGCTACCACTCGCGCAATATCTCCACCAAGGAGAACAAGTGGCAGGGGCCGAACTTCCCGCGCTGGGCCAACAAGGAATTCGATGCCGCGGTCGACGCGGCCGACACCGAGACCGATCCGATCAAGCGGGCGGACCTCTACATCAAGGGCAATGACCTGATGTGGCAGGACAATGTGATGATCCCCGTGATGCATCGCCTTGCGGTGGAAGCCTCCTCCAACACGCTGCGTCCCGCGCTGTCCGGCTGGGCCAACCAAACCGACAATCTGCAAGACTGGTATCGTGAAACTTGAGCCATGAGGGGGCTCGAGATGTGCTCCTTCCTCTCCCCGTTCCTACGGAGAGAGGCTTGGGTGAGGGGCTCCATCCGCAAATGGGTTGGAAGGTGAATTCGCCTGAGAACCCTCACCCGGAATTCAAGCCGTACTTGATTCGACCTCTCCCCGCACGCCGGGCGAGGTGAAGCTCGCCTTTCGATTGGAAGCAAGATCAACGTGCTCAAGGTGCGAGCGTTAGTTAGATGATCTCTCGATGAGTCAATATATCCTGCGCCGTCTGATGATCGCGATCCCGAGCCTGCTCGGAATCTCGCTCGTGCTGTTCGTCGTGCTGGCGCTCGCGCCGGGCGATCCGTTCAGCGAGCTCGCGACCAATCCGAACGTGCCGCCCGAGGTGCAGGCCGCGCTGCGCGCCAAGTTCGGCCTCGATGACCCGATCTATCTCCGCTACCTGCACTGGCTCGCGGCAATGGTCCACGGCGACTGGGGCTTCTCGTTCGTCAGCCGGGTCGATGTCGACACCCTGATCCTGCAGCGGCTGCCGACCACGCTTTACGTGGTCGGCTCGTCGCAGCTGCTGGCGCTCCTGATCGCGATCCCGGTCGGCGTCTATGCCGCCACCCGGCCCTATTCGCTGTTCGACCAGCTCGCCAACACCTTCGCCTTCATCGGCTTCTCGCTGCCGACCTTCTTCACCGGCATCCTGTTCATCCTGGTGTTTTCGGTGAAGCTGGACTGGCTGCCCTTCGTCTACACCAGCGTGCCGGGAAGCGGCATCCCCTGGCTGCTGGAGATGATCCGGCAGGCCATCATGCCGGTGATGGTGCTCGGCCTGTTCCAGGCGGCATCGATGACCCGCTTCGTGCGCTCGGCGATGCTTGACGTAATCCGGCTCGACTATGTCACCACCGCGCGCGCCAAGGGCCTCGGCCAGGCCAAGGTGATCGTCAAGCACGTGATGCGCAATGCGATGATCCCGGTGGTCACGCTGATCGCGCTGCAGATGCCCGCCGTGTTCGGCGGCGCCATCGTCACCGAGCAGATCTTCCGGATTCCCGGCATCGGCTCGCTCCTGATTTCCTCCATCCTCGCCAATGATACGCCGGTCGTGATGGCCGTGACCTTCGTCTTCGCGTGTCTCGTGGTGCTGTTCAACCTGATCGCAGATGTCCTCTATGGCTGGCTTGACCCTCGCATCTCCTTCCGCTGAGCGGCGCGGTTATTCGCCCTGGCGCGAGACCTGGCGGCGCTACCGCCGGCACAGGCCGGCCGTGATCAGCGCCGTGTTGCTGCTGCTGCTGATCGCGGCCGTCGTGATCGGCCCGTTCATCTGGCGCGTCTCGATCAGCGACATTGACGTGGTGGCGGGCCTGCAGGGGCCCTCGCTGGCGCATCCGTTCGGCACCGACGATCTCGGCCAGGACCTGCTCGCCCGCATGATCTATGGCGGACGCATCTCGCTCGCGGTCGGCCTTGCCGCGATGCTGGTCTCGGTATTCGTCGGCACGCTGATCGGCGCGCTGGCCGGCATGTCGCGCGGCGCGCTGGGCTATGGGCTGATGTGGCTGACCGACCTGTTCCTGTCGCTGCCGCAACTGCCGCTGCTGTTGATGCTGATCTACCTGTTCCGCGACGGGCTGAAGGCCTTGTTCGGCCCCGAGGGCGGCATCTTCATCCTGATCGTGCTGGTCATCGGCGGCCTGCGCTGGATGCCGGTCGCCCGCCTGGTGCGCGCCCAGTTCCTCTCGCTGCGCGAGAAGGAATTCGTCGAGGCGGCCCGCGCGCTCGGCGCGAGCCCGGTGCGGCAGGTGGTGCGCCATATCCTGCCCAATGCACTGGGCCCCGTGATCATCGCCGGCACGATCGACGTCGCCGCCGCGATCATCGCCGAATCGACGCTGTCGTTCCTCGGCCTCGGCTTCCCGCCCGACACCCCGACCTGGGGCCGCATCCTGTATGACGCCAAGGATTTCCTCGACATCGGCCCGCACTGGGCGCTGTTCCCGGGCGGCGCGATCTTCATCGCTGTCGTCGCCATCAACTTCATCGGCGACGGGCTGCGCGATGCGCTCGACGCGCGCAAGGTGATCTGATGGCGCTGCTCGACATCAAGGGCCTGAAGACCCATTTCGCCACCGACGCCGGCGTGCTGCAGGCGGTCGACGGCGTCGACATCTCGATCAACCGCGGCGAGACACTGTGCGTGGTCGGCGAATCCGGCTGCGGCAAGACTGTCACCGCGATGTCGATCCTGAAGCTGATCGCGATGCCGCCGGGCCGGATCGTCGCAGGCGAGATCATGTTCGAGGGCCGCGATCTGGTGCCGCTGTCGAGCCACCAGCTCGACGACATCAGGGCCAAGGAGATCGGCTTCATCTTCCAGGAGCCGATGACCTCGCTCAACCCGGTGCTGACGATCGGCGAGCAGATCGCCGAGAGCCTGCGCCGCCACGAGGCGGTGACCAAGAAGCAGGCGCTCGAGCGCACCATCGAGATGCTGAAGCTGGTGCAGATCCCCAATGCCGCGGGCCGCGTGCATCACTATCCGCATCAGTTCTCCGGCGGCATGCGCCAGCGCGTGATGATCGCGATGGCGCTGGCCTGCCGCCCCAAGCTCGTGATCGCGGACGAGCCGACCACCGCGCTCGACGTCACCATCCAGGCGCAGATCCTCGACCTCTTGCAGGACATGAAGGAGCGCTTCGGCATGGCGGTGATGCTGATCACCCATGCCATGGGCGTGGTCGCGGAGACCGCGCAGCGCGTTGTGGTGATGTATGCCGGCAAGGTGGTGGAAGAGGCGTCGGTCGACGAATTGTTCGGCAACCCGCGCCATCCCTACACCCAGGGCCTGATCCGCTCGATCCCGCGCATCGACCTCGACGCCGAGCACAAGACAAGGCTGGAGGCGATCGGCGGCTCGGTGCCGATCCTGATCAATCCGCCGCCGGGCTGCCGGTTTGCGCCGCGCTGCAAGCACGCCATGAGCATCTGCACCGAACGGGAGCCGCGCCTGCGCGAGATCGCACCCGGCCATCGCATGGCCTGCCACCTCGGAGACGCGTCATGAGCGAGCCGCTGCTGCGCGTCTCCAATCTGAAGAAGCATTTTCCGGTGCTCGGCGGCCTGCTGTCGCGCGAGGTCGGCCAGGTCTATGCGGTCGACGGCGTGTCGTTTGCGGTCAACCGCGGCGAGACGCTGGGGCTGGTCGGCGAATCCGGCTGCGGCAAGTCGACCACCGGCCGCTGCGTGCTGCGGCTGATCGAGCCGACCTCGGGCGAAGTCGTGTTCGACGGCCAGAGCGTGACGGGCTTGGGCAGCGGTGATCTGCGCGCCATGCGTCGCAACATGCAGCTGGTGTTCCAGGACCCGTTCGCCTCGCTCAACCCGCGCATGACGGTCGGCGCGATCCTCGGCGAGCCCTTCATCATCCATAACCTCGCGACCTCAGCCAGCGAGCGCGAG
Source organism: Bradyrhizobium tropiciagri (assembly GCF_001189845.1). Taxonomy (GTDB): domain Bacteria; phylum Pseudomonadota; class Alphaproteobacteria; order Rhizobiales; family Xanthobacteraceae; genus Bradyrhizobium; species Bradyrhizobium tropiciagri. The sequence goes on along the minus strand of NZ_LFLZ01000061.1, from coordinate 4,978 downwards.
GACCGCGTCGCAAGCCTTTTGGTCAAGGTCGGGCTGAAGGCCGAGCACATGCGGCGCTACCCGCATGAATTCTCCGGCGGCCAGCGCCAGCGCATCGCGATCGCCCGCGCGCTAACCTTGGAGCCGAAGCTGATCGTATGCGACGAGCCGGTCTCGGCGCTCGACGTCTCGATCCAGGCCCAGGTCATCAACCTGCTCGAGGACCTGCAGGCCGAGCTGAACCTCACCTATCTGTTCGTGGCTCACGATCTCTCCGTCGTCGAGCACATCTCCGACCGTGTCGCCGTGATGTATCTCGGCCGCATCGTCGAGCTCGCCAAGGCGAGCGACCTCTACCGCAACCCGCAGCATCCCTACACCAAGGCGCTGCTCTCGGCGGTGCCGGTCGCCGATCCCAAGGCGAAGCGCGACCGCATCCGCCTGAAGGGCGACGTGCCGAGCCCGATGAATCCCCCGCAGGGCTGTCACTTCCACACCAGATGCCCGATCGCCGAAGAGCGCTGCCGGCAAGCGTCGCCGGAATTGCGGGAAGGACGCAACGGGCACTTCGTGGCGTGCCATCTGGCGTAGGCCGCTCCTCCGGCGATCAAGCTGCTGATGCTCCCTCACCGTCACCCTGAGGTGGCCGCTTCTTCAGCGGCCCTCGAAGGGTCGACGGCCACCGGCCGGGCCGTGCATCCTTCGAGGCTCGCTCCGCTCGCGCCTCCAGCGACAAAGGCGGAGCCTTTGCGCGGGCATGACGGACCAAAATATCGAAAACAACCCCATGCAAAACAGCTGGCGGCTGCCTGCGTCCGACCAGGCGGCTTGACACGTCGGGCAAATCAAGGATACATTTCCAATATTCCGAAATCGTATAAGCACCGCTCGCTGCAGCAGCTTGCGCCACATCCGCTAGCGACCACGCTTCTTCGACGCGGACTTTACCGGCTTGCGCTTTGCCTTGGCCCTTGGCCGCGGAGCCGATGCGCTCTTCTCGCTCTCATTCACTTCCGCCCGCAGCGTATCGAGCAGCCAGTCGCGGAACGCGCGCATGCCCGGCGTGACCTCGCGCGACTTCAGCCAGGTCAGCCAGTACGACCCCGCCGGCACCTCGGCCGCGAACGGCCGCACCAGCCGGCCGGAGGTAAGCTCATTTGCGAACATCGCAATCGGCACCAGCCCGACGCCGACGCCACGTGCCGCCGCCTCGGCCATACCAACCGAACTGTCGAAGATCGGCCCCTGGATTTTCGGACACGGCGCGCGGCCACCGCAAACCACAGCGGCCATTCCTCGGCGCGGTAGGAGCGCAGCAAAAATTCCTGCGCGAGATCGGACGGCTTGCGCAGCCGGGTCGCTGCATCGGGGCAGCACACTGGCGAGAGCGGCGCGGACAACAGATGGATCGCCTCGGTGCCGTGCCACGAGCCGTCGCCGAAGCGCAGCGCAAGATCGAGCCCGTCGCCCGCGATGTCGACGCGGTTGTTGTTGGTGAGCAGCCGCAGGTCGATATAGGGATGCGCGCGCTTGAAGCGGTCGACCCGTTGCAGCAGCCACCCAGTCGCAAACGTCGTGACGCAGCCGACGGTGACGACCTCGCGCGTGCCCTTGGCCTCGATCCGGTCGATCGCGGCCCCGATCCGGTCGAACGTGTCTGACAGCACCGGCAACAGCGCCAACCCCTCGTCGGTGAGCACCAGCCCGCGCGGCAGGCGGCGGAACAGGCTCGCGCCCAGCAGTTCCTCGAGCTGCTTGACCTGATGGCTGATCGCGGTCTGCGTGACGCGCAGCTCCATCCCCGCGCGGGTGAAGCTCAAGAGCCGCGCAGACGCCTCGAAGGCGCGCAACGCGTTCAGCGGGAGATGCCGGCGCATGGCGTCATGACCAAGTTTTCCTCATGCCTCGTTGTATAAATGATCGTTTGTGCGCCGTCACGCCGCCCGGCAGGTTCGCGCCGCAACGGGAGATTCGACATGCTGACGAGACGAACATTTGGATTGCGCGCACTGGGCCTTGCGGTGTCCTGCACCACCCTGCCGTGGCAGAGCGCCGCGGCGGGACAGAGTACGGCGGCAGCACCAGGCGAGCCGGCGCAGCGGCTGCAGCAGGAGTTTGCGCGCATCGAGCTCGCGACCAGCGGCCGGCTCGGCGTCGCCGCGCTCGACATGGAGACGGGATTGCGCGCGAGCCAACGCGGCGACGAGCGGTTCCCGATGTGCAGCACCTTCAAGGCGATGCTGTCAGCTGCCGTGCTGCACCGGGTCGATCGCGGCGAATCCAGCCTCGATCAACGGATGCAAGTCGAGGCCAAGGATATCTTGGCCTACGCGCCTGTCGCCAAGCAACATGTCGGATCCGGCATGACGTTGGCCGAACTCTGCGGGGCCGCGATCACGCTCAGCGACAACACCGCGGCCAACCTGCTGCTGCGTGAGATCGGCGGGCCTGCCGGCTTGACCAGCTTCTTCCGCACCATTGGCGACAATATCAGCCGGCTCGACCGCTGGGAGGTGGAACTGAACGAAGCCGTGCCCGGTGACCCGCGCGATACCACCAGCCCCGTCGCGATGCTGAAGAATCTGCAGCGCGTGGTGCTCGGCGATATCCTGCAGGCCAATTCGCGCCAGAAGCTGGTGGACTGGATGGTCGCCAACAAGACCGGCGACGCGCGGCTGCGCGCCGGCGTGCCGCGCGACTGGCGGGTCGGCGACAAGACCGGCACCGGCGAGCGCGGCACCTACAACGATATCGGCGTGTTCTGGCCGCCCGGCCGCAAGCCGATCGTGGTGACGGTCTACCTGACCGGGGCCAGCGCGCCGATGGAGAAGTGCAACGAGGTGATCGCCAACGTCGCGCGTGCCGTCGCGAATGCGAGCACCGGGCAGACCGGCTAGAGCGGCGACGGGCTCTGCTTCACCTCGCCCCGCATGCGGGGAGAGGCATAGGCCGCCTTCGGCGGCCGTCCTCAGAACGCCGAAGCGGAGCTTCGGCTATGACGCATCTCCAGATGCGTTCCGGGTGAGGGGGAGTCTCCGCGCATCCGTCTGCTCTCTCATGCGCCGAGAGAGCCCCTCACCCCAACCCTCTCCCCGTAAGAACGGGGCGAGGGAGCGCAGCGCCCTTGCTGCGCGGCTTTACATCGCTGCGCGGCTTGGCAGCAACCAAGGATCATGCGACGCTCGATCCGGATGGCGATGCGCCCAGCAGCCATCCGGAGGACACGTCTTGTATCGCCGCATCGCTCTCGCCGCGCTGCTTGTTGCGGGCCACGTTCACAGCAGCTCTGCTGCGGTCGACCCGGCGCGGTGCCGCGAGCTGATCCGCAAATATGAAGCCGAGAAGGCCCAGCTCAGCGCGATCGAGATCTCGCTGACCTTGTTCGCGGCCGCCGATGCCGATTGCATCAACCTCGCCACCGAGCTGCTCGACGGCGGCGCATCGGTCGACGCGCGGGACCGGCTCGGCGCACGGCCGCTGAGCCACGCCGCCCGCTCCGGCCATCTCGACATGGTCGATCTGCTGCTGGCGCGCGGCGCGCCGGTCGATGCGCGCAACCTTGCCGGATCGACCGCGCTGTATTTTGCCGCCGAGCGCGGCCATACCGCGATCGTGCAGCGCCTGATCGACCGCGGCGCCGACGTCAATCTCACCGGACGGAGCGGCGCATCGCCGGTCGCGGCCGCCGCCTATGCCGGCCGGGACATGGTGGTGCGGATGCTGCTGGCGCACGGCGCCGACGGCGGCAAGGCCGACGACACCGGCAAGCCACCGGTCGTGTACGCGGCGGCCGGCGGTCAGCTCGGCATTGTCAAGCAGCTGCTCGCGCGCGATATCGACATCAATGCGCGCTACGCCAACGACCTCACGCTCCTGATGTGGGCATCGGGACCGGATGAGACCGTGCCGGAGGCGCAGGCGCTCGAGGTCGTTTCGTATCTCTTGGACGCCGGCGCCAGGATCGACGATCGCGACGCGCGCGGACGCACGGCACTGATGATCGCCGCCGAAGGCAATCATCCCGCGATCGCGAAAGCGCTGCTGGCCCACGGCGCCGACGCCGCGCTGGCTGACAAGGCGGGCAAGCACGCCGCTGATCTCACCATCCTCTCAGCACTGCGCGCGGAGCTGACGCCGCGCTGAGACCGCTTACGAACCAGGACACGTAGTCATAAATCGTTCGCGATATCCGCTTTGCTCCGATACCGACCGCCTTTGTGCAACCGCGGCAAATGCCGAAATGGGCCAGAGGCAGACATTGCGATTTAGCCTCGACAGCCTAAAACGCAGCCCAAGTTCCTTGCAGAACCGCAAGCGACGGTAGTGCCAAATGTTTCTGGCCGGGCTTAAACAAGCCTGAGACCAATAGATCGTTGATCGCGTTCAGACGAAGCATTCCGTCGTGGAGATGGCCGCCCCATTGTCGAATGCAATGCGCTCGGAAAACTGCCTGGACTGTTGCCGCGATAGCATCTGCAGCTTGCCACGCTTCATCAGGTTGACCCAAGTCAGACGCGACCGCCAAGAGGCAAGTCGAGCTAAAGCTTAGTTTCTCATTGGGCTCGCTCATCATGGAAAAGTACACATCAGGCGCCAGTCCGTCGCGCCCGCAAATGGACCAAGAAGGCGCCCACATTTCGCAATTCAGAAACGCAGCCTGACGGCCTGAAAGAAGCACACCATTCTCGGCGTGAGTCCACCGTTTGCTACCCAGTTCGTTCCAGCCAATGCGCCCAAACGAAATTCTCCTCTGATTGGGCGTTCCCGTCAACGAGTCCAATTGAGTTGAACGCACCGCCACTGCGCGGCGCTGTACATGAATAAGACAGTCCAAAGCGTTGAATATGTGGGTCCAAGTTCGCTCAACCCACGGCGGAGGCGCCACCCGACTTCCAAGAACGGCATAAACTAGATATTTGCGGTCTCGATATCCCATTCAGCTTACGGCCATGTTTCCCGGATGACGGACATCATTAGCAGCGTCGCCTATTTCCGCAAC
>NZ_LFLZ01000060.1 GCF_001189845.1 Bradyrhizobium tropiciagri | reverse complement strand
GTCAAGCGGCAGAAGAACGACATGGCCGATGCAGAGGCGATCTGTGAAGCAGCGCAGAGGCCGACCATGCGTTTCGTTCCCGTCAAGAGTGAAGAGCAGCAAGCGAGCGCGGTGGTGTTTCGGACCCGCGACCTGCTGATCCGGCAGCGGACCCAGGCGATCAATGCTTTGCGTGGTCATCTCGCCGAATACGGGGTGATCATGGCAAAGGGCACGGCCCATGTCGGAGAGCTTGTCGAGCGCGCAATGGATCCAGAAACAAATGTGCCCGAAGCGGCACGGTTCGTACTCGACATATTGATCAAGACGATGGTGACGCTGGAAATGCAGATCAAGAAACTCGACAGCGAGATCACCCGTCGCGCCCGAAAAGAAAAAGATGCCCGCCGTTTGATGACAATCCCAGGCGTGGGACCAATGACGGCGACGGCGTTGCTTGCCCTTGCGCCTGCCGCCGAAGCTTCCGGTGCGGACGCGACTTCGCCGCATGGCTGGGGTTGACCCCGTTGCAGCGCTCCACGGGCGGCAAACAGAAGCTGGGTGCGACGTCGAAAATGGGGGAGCGAACGTTGCGACGGTTACTTATCATCGGCGCGACTGCGGTCGTGCAGCAGGCACGGCGGCGAGTCCCTTCACCGTCATCGTGGCTCGGGCGCATGATTGCCCGCAAGCCACCTATGCTGGTAGCCACCGCTCTTGCCAACAAGATGGCCCGCGTCGTCTGGGCTCTGATGGCCAACGGTGGGGTCTATAAAGCTCCGGCTGTGGCGGCATAGCCGTCCGGTCAGAGGTCGTCGAGATGTAGGAAGGTCAAACGGAAGGTATGGCGCAACAGTCGAGAGACGGGGTTGGGAAAACCAGTACATGCCCAAATGCTATGCAAGCACGCCGCTGTGATTTGGACCTGATCCGCGAACTCCCATACGGGCCCGCGACAAACGACGGTCGCGTTAAAGGCCGGACAGATGTCAGCACCCGACTACAGCGCAGCGCTTGACGAAAGATTCTTCTTGCATCCCCGGGGGCGTCCACAGAGGGCATGTGGGCAATGCCCTTCGCGGTCTCCAGGCGTAGCAACATGTCCACAGCGCCACTTGTGCTCAGGCCTTTCGGCTGTGTTTGCGGGTTCGCCACATGCTCTCGCCATTCAGATCGAGCCGGTGGGCGTTATGGACCAGGCGGTCGAGGAAGGCGTCGGCGCAGGTAGGGTCGCTGATCAGCGCGTGCCATTGGTCGACGGGGAGCTGGCTGGTGACGATGGTGGAGCGGCGGCCGCAGCGATTTTCGAGGAGATCTCCAGGAGGTCGTGGCGGACTGCTGCGTCGAGCGGCTCGAGGCCCCAGTCGTCGAGGATGAGGAGATCGACACGGCCCAGCGCACGCAGCAGACGGGGATAGCGGCCGTCGCCGCGCGCCAAACCGAGATCGGCCAATAGCCGCGGGACGCGCTGATAAAAGCATGGAGCGATTGTTGCTGCAGGCCTTGTAGCCGAGCGCCGAGGCGAGCCAGCTTTTGGCGGCCGGGGAGCAGGCAAGTGCCTATCTTCTAAGCGGTCGGCCTTTACAACAATGCATGCGAAGCGTGGAGAGCAGTCGAAAACGGCGAACTTGGCAACTAGGCCGGCGTCACCGTCGGCATACTGACCTCTTGAGCCGCCCACCCTAGCAAAAAGCCTCCCCGGATTCATTGAGCTGGTACACTGAGGCACGGGTGTTCTCAAAGCTCGGCAATGCTGCGAATCCCACCCGCGGAGTCAATGCGCGAGACGATCGGCCATACGGCCATACTCGGCAGTCGGTTACTTGAACGGCGGCGACAACGGCTCGCACGCGAAACGGTCAGCAGGATGAGACCGCAAGCGAGCGACTGCCGAGGCTCTATATGAACCTGGCGGATGGAATCGCCTTTCTCTACAGCAGAAAAGAAGCATCGAAGTCTGCTGCAGCGCAGACGTCTGCCACTGCAGGCAGATCCACCGTGCTGATAGCCATCTAATTCGCGCAGCGGCTAAATCTGGAAAAGTTCGTCAACGCATACCGTGGAATAAACCCGCATAATGGGCGATCGCCGCGCGCTAAATGCCAATCGGCGCAGGCTAAGAACCTACCAACGATAGTAGGACCGTAGGCAAAACAACAGAACAAGGCAGTTGTGTGAGTCCGATGATCATCGGAACCAGCAAGGACAGGATTGTCGCAAGTCTCAGATCAATCCGCGCACGAAGCAAATGCGGACAAAGATGAGGCATAAGCGCTTGAGACTAGCTTGTAACAACAGCAGGCTCTTTGCTCGAGAGATTCGCGCTGGTCGATCTGCAAAACGCCACGCATCTTGCGGATTAACCCTTGTTGTTCGAATCGAATTAGCGTCTCCGTAACCCCCGCGCGGCGCAATCCCAAGACGGAAGAAAGATAGTCGTGAGTAACTGGCAGCACGCAAGCATCAACAGCGTCACTCGCTAGACAGAGCCAGCTCGCAAGCCGCTGCTCGCGATTGTGCCGAACACCGCACAGTCCTGTCTGGACGCATTGAAAGGTCAGCGCCTGAAGGTACTCAAAGAGACGCTCTCGGATGTCCGGCCTTTCCTTCATCAGCCGGCGCAAATTCTCAACCCGAATCCGGTACGCGCTTCCAGGAAAGAGCACCACAGATTGATGGGGCGAAATATGTCCACCCCACAAGAACGAAGTGCCGACGGCGCCCCGATATCCTATGACCGCCGTTTCAAGCATGCTTCCCGCCGCGACGACCCTTAGCGAGACGAGACCCGATTCCATGAAATAAACGTGTTCGACCGGTCTTCTCGGCTCTTGCAGAACCAGACGTTCTTTCAGAACGATCGGCTCAAGGCTCCCCCCTATTGCGGCAAGGTCCTCTACAGAAAGTCTCGCCAGAATCGCATTTTTGACCGAAGCCTGCTTCTTGGAACTTACCGCTAGTCGTCCGTGAAGGATCGGCGGCGTGGCGGCCACCCCCTTGAGAGCTCCATCTCCAGAACAGTCACGCAGTTGGAGGACGGTGGTCACGTGATCGGTCACTGTCCTTCTCCTAGCATGCGGCTTCGATACCGCCCCTCGCTGACACGAACTTGGCCACGGCTTCTAGCACCCGCCCTCATTCAAATTGATGCAATGAACGCCGTGCCAACGCTCAAATCTTGCGCCAAGTGCCCACTCTGCACCGGATTTCAACCATTCAGTCGATCGGCCTAGAAGCAGGCAGAACGGCAAATCGAAGCTGGATTTGCACCGCGTGGCCGGTGTTGACAACCACGCCGCTTACTATGGTGCGACCGGATTCACCGGTCATCCTGACGACAAGTGGAGCTAGGCTGGTCAACTGGGCCTTTCATCAAAAACGTCCCTGCCGGTCCCGGTGACTCGATCAACTTGTTCCTCGCAGGCTGCTTGATCAATGAGCTCAATCCCGCTTCATGAGAGCCGCATGTTCCGGTAAATGACTGCCTTACCGCGACCCAAGCCATCTTGCGGAAGCCTAGCCGTTTCGGATCTGCCTCCATAACGGCGCGCTCCGCGAATGCTCTCACGTCGCCGGGCGCTCTGCTGAGAGTTCCGAATCAACCCATCAACGTGCTCAATCCTGTTTGGTAGGGCCGACGGGTTTGCCGGAACCGCTCCCTTCAGATGAGTGGCGATGAGAGCCTTGCTCGGGCCACATCGACGGGGCGCCGGCCAAGGCCTTCCGCCCAATTTGCTTGAGAACTTCATGTATAGACGGCCCCGCGGATGCAAGGGATTTCAGCAGCACTTTGGATACCGGTCGGGTGCGTTCATGTATACGGCCTGTTAGTGCGACCGATGCCATGGCCGCTGGCCCTGATGGAGATCGCGGATCGAGGCCTCATCAACGGGTCGCGCTTGTTGCGCTTAAAGCTCTTCGGGCTTGCTCGATCCCCAGCTCCGCCGGTGTCCATCATGCTGTCATTTGCCCTCGCACCATAAGGTGGCCAAGATGCGCGGAAAGTCAGGCCGCGAGCTTAGGCCGATAGAATTCCCCGGTCGTCATCATCGCCCAGACGATCCGGGCCAACTTGTTGGCAACGGCGATGGCGACGACCATGGGCCGACGCCGTTCAAGCAGGGCTTCGATCCAGCCGCCTCCAACCCGGGAGCGTGCCTTTGGGTACCGAACGACATTGCGTGCTCCGATGACAAGCAAGTGCCTAAGATAGGAATCCCCCTGTTTCGTAATCCGGCCGAGCCGATCCTTCCCGCCGGTGGAATTCTGCTTAGGCGTCAGGCCAAGCCAGGCCGCGAACTCCCGCCCGGAGCGGAACATTGTTGCGTCCGGTACAGTCGCGGCGAGCGCCGTGGCCGTTATGGGACCGATACCGGGAATTGAGGATAGCAACTTCGCCATCGGATTTACTCGCAGGATCTGAGCTAGCTCGCGCTCGATGGCCTCGACCTGCCGGTCCAATTCCTTCAGTTGGTTCACAAGGACGGCTAGTGCGATGCGGGCGTGGGCCGGTAGCGTCACTTCCTCGTCATCCAACAAGTCCACCAGACCATCCACCCGTTGCCGGCCTTGCCCGACAATGATTCCGAATTCAGCAAAGTGAGCCCGAATCGCGCAGGCTGTCATGGTTCGTTGGCGGACCAACAAGCCTCTTGCACGATGAAGCATCAAGAAGCCCTGGTTCTCGACGCTCTTGATTGGAACGAACCGCATATTGGGACGGGCGACCGCTTCGCAGATCGCGGCCGCGTCAGCGGCGTCATTCTTGGCTCCTCTTCGTACGTAGGGTTTAACATAGGCTGGCGGGATCAATCTCACATCGTGTCCAAACTGCTGAATCTCCCGCGCCCAGTGGTGAGCAGTCGCACAGGCCTCAATGCCGACCAGGCAAGGTGCGAGCGAGGAGAAGAACGACACGATCTCGCCTCGCCGGAGGCGTTGGCGACCGGCCACTTGGCCTTGGCCATCAACTGCATGGATGTGAAATACGTGCTTCGAAATGTCCAACCCAATTGTCGCGACTTCCATTGGTGTTGCTCCTTTTAGCGGTTTCGTCCATTGCCAGTATATCGCCGGCGCGAGGGAGCGGGGCCGTCTTCCCCATCAACGGAAGTCTCGCCTCGCGATGCGGCTTCTAGAATTTTGGAAGCGACGTGCGCTCGGGTGCCCGTCTCTTGAAGCGGCCCCCCCTTGCAAACTTCATCTAGCACTCGACGGAGGCAGGCAATAGTTTCGGAGTCGAGCATAGCAGGTCCCCTCCAATCGAGGCGGCGCAATGAAGTACACCGCAAACGCAAACTTCCCGACGAAAATATTCTCAATTCGATGACATGAATGGCATGAGGCGAATTTTACACCATGCTACTTATGGTTGCATTATCATACAGTAAGCAGCTCGCGTGTCATCAAGCCTGACTCCTTTGGCGAGCCGACACACTTGGGCAGATCGTTCGATAAGCCTGACCATCTTGACGCCAAACCAAGGCTTCGCCAGTGAACATATCCGCTCGCGGAACCTCCTCAACGATCGCCGAACTATTCTTCTGACGAAGCTCGGTTCATGCGCCAATGATCCGCGTACGCACCCCAGTTCACAGTTCCGAGTAGATGTCTGCGCATCAGTATGAAGCTCGATCGCGGGAGCACCTCCCGAGTTAGTGGCACGAAAGGACATCGGACTTCTACTCTCGGCGGCCAGAGCCCAGCCCTGCTGCTTCAATTGATCAACGAAGCTGAGCGGAGCCCTGGACATGAACGCTCATCAAACCAAGGACCACCGCCATCATCCAATGCCCCGACGACATTGGACAATTCTTTGTAAGGCACCGAATAAGATGTCTCGACACGTGCACAGTTCTTACGTCGACAGTATTCTTCCCGCAGATCGGCTTGCTCTGTATCTCTGTGACGAACTCTGAGCTCTCAAGCTAACGGCTTCCCTACAGCGTCTTCAAATACTCAAGAAGTGCTCGCCTTTCGGCGTCAGTCAGTTCCGGACCGACGACCCCAGGCGGCAGCTTCGTAATATCAGTTTCCTTGCCCTCGAATGAATGCCCACGATTGCTGTTCCCAAGCAGCGATACGTTGAAGTCCGTCAGGCCGGCCGCGCAGGCGTCATTCGCGCGCACTTTCGCAACAAGCCCAACGTTAACAGGATCGAATTTGCGGCTACCAACGCAGAAAGAGCTTGGCCGCCGGCCCTGCGGCAATAACATGTCCTTGAGCGTCGGCACCGATCCGTTGTGCAGATACGGGGCTGTTGCCCAAACACCGTCCAGCGGACGCGCGCGGTACTGAGGTTCAAGGGCAAGGACTTCTTCGTCCTTGCCGTTACGGCGCACCCGCGCTCCAATGTATGCTCGCGGGTTTTGGCAATTCTTCCTCGGCCCCCACATCTGCTGCTTGGTATTTTCGGAAGAGTTGTTCGCGAGGTTCCATCGATCTATCGTCTTGCCCACCACGTCCATCAGGGCTAGCACAAATAGCGGATCTGCCGCCCGATCAGTTGGAAGGCCGCAGCCCCAGGTCTTGTTGAGGTCATCGACTGGATTCAGACCGAGCGAGTCGGGTAGGTGGACACGCCGCGTCGTCAGGACGTTGGATTGTTGACGATCGGTACCGATCACGTTCACCGGCAGTTGAACGACATTGAAATAGTGGCGTCCGCCGACCTCGACCCAATTTTTCTCGCCCTTGGCCGATCGATCCGGGTTCTCCGGCTTCCAGAAGGAATCTTCCGGCCACTTTGCGTCGAACGCGGGATCATTCACGGGCCCTCGGTGGCATTCAAAGCAATGCGAGTGATAGAGATCCCGACCTTTCTCAACGAGCTTTTCGTCGATGGCCCAAGCCGGGTCGCCTCGGAACTTGTCCTGCGCGTCCTTCCACCGGGGCGCGACAAGCCCGTTGAATTTCGTGCCGCTTGCCTCCGGCGACGAAAAGGGATCGGTCCCGCGCAAAAGCTCCTCGAAGCGCGCAATGTCCGACAGATGGATGGATGATTCAAAAAGCGGCCGGCCCGGCGCGGGTGCCCTCATATTGATTTTCGCGCTGACGCCGAGCGCTTCGCCGGAATTGCGAACAAGCTCGTTGAGGACAGAGGCGTCGTACTGCGCCCACAGGAAGTACGGCGTGTCCCAGATCGGCGGAAAGCTTACAGGCGCGTCGTTACGCGCAAAGTTGCCCTTGAGAAGCGGATCGGAAAGTTCTCCGGTCACAGGATCCAGGAAATTGGTATAGAAGACCTGGTTTCCGATCCTGTTCAAGGCATCAAGTCGGCCGAACCCCTCATCGAGATCCGCAACACCCTGACCCGCCAAAAGACCATCGCTTGCAGCCTTTTGAGCCTTGATCTTCTGGAGTGCTAGTTCGAGATCACTTCGCAGCTTCTTGCGGTCGACGCTTCGACCTTCAATGCTTTCTAGCCGGTTGGCGAAGCGCTCGAACCGCCACGGCAAGATCAGCGTGTAGCCGATCGATAGTCCAATGACCCGTTCCACCTCACCGAGGTTGACCATTGCCGGTCCACCATCGAAGCGAATGCTGACATTCTTATACTCGAGATGACCGGTATGACAGGCGGCGCAGGTTAATCCGATCTGATCTTCGTAGAAGGCCCCCGTTGTCGGATCGATGCCGCCTTTCAGAATTGCGAAGCCAACCGGCAAACCAGCTTGATTATCAGGCGTGCTCGCCGTCCAAGAGGAGCCTGTCCCCTTCGCATCCTCGCGGTAGCCGTATGCAGGTGAGCTCGCGTCAAAGTCCTTTGAGCTTGGACTTGGGATGAAACCAAGGCGTCGCAGATACTCATTGTCGGTCAAGCTCGTGTAATGGATCGATAGCTCGGGACGTTCGAGAGCCAGAAACCATCGATAGGGCACGGGAATGGTCGCCGTGCCCTGGGAGGTATGGTGGAACCAGTAACGCAGCCGCGAACTCCAGTTCTGGGGCAGCCAATACGCGCTATCGATCTTCGACGGCGCCGGCAGCGTCGCCGGCAGCAGCTGGGCAACCAGATTTGCGCTATTCTTGATCTTGAGCGCCGTATCGCGAAGCTTCTCCGGTACAAAGTATGCCATGCCCGCGACCAGTGCCGCGACCACGAATATGATCGCGACCAAGAGACCGATGGCGTGCGGCAACCGCCTCAGCCGGCCACCGACCCAAGACCTGAACGAACGTGCCCCCATGGCAATCCTCCCTCATTTCAAATAACGCGCGTCGCTCTGCGAGCGCGCCGGACGACGGCGGCCCTTACTTGTTCAGCAATTGGCTATTGATGAAGGAGACGACGTCGGCGGTCTCGGCTGCTGCGCGTCGCGTGATGGTCGCGGCCGCAGGGCCACCATGCAAGAACGAGGGAAACCAACCGAAATTACGAACATTCCAGTCTTCTTTCGGGAGAACCGCTCGGTTCACACCGGGCACCGTGAAGCCTTGCACGTTCCTTTTGAGGGGCTGTGCCGTCTCGGTATGACAGCTCACGCAATCCGTATTGAAGAAATGGCTCTTCTTCGTATCCGCAACGATGTTGACGATCTCGAGCACGCGGCTATTGGGAACGTTGCCATCGATGAAATCGGCCGTGGAGACGCCCTTACGGTTCGAGATCGGCAAGGGAGGATTCTGCAGCGCCGCGTGGCGGCAGGTCACTGGATTTTGGTTATTCGTGACCGGCCGCGGGACCACATGCGTGTCGCCGACGATACTGAACATCTGCGCGGCATGTAGGCCATCGAGCGTCGGACCCGGCACGGGTATCAGCCCGGCCTGCGGCACCCTTAGCATCGAAACGAACACCCAGGGCTCGGGCGGTGAAATGCCCATGACAGCCATGGTGTTGAGGCGCTGCGGCGAGAGATGCTTTTCAAGCAAAGCTTTAACCGCATCACGAAACGGCTTTGCAGATGAACCGACCAGCCCGGGGTGCACATTCATGTCGCCGACAGTCGAGATCTTGACAGTGCCGAACTTTCCAGCGGCAAGTTGATCGCGCAGAGCCGCAACGTCCCGAATAATCGCCTTGAAAGTTGCGTCGTCAGGCTTGAATCGCGGGAATGGCGCGCACCCTTCGAGCGGCGGATCGGGATCGAGGTTGAAGCTGAAGATCAGGTGGCCGGCAGTGTCATGGACCTTGAATCCGTCAGGGCCATTGGTCACGGGTTGAATGATCAGCCGGATTTGCGGCTGCCGTCCAAACTGGGCGACGACGTCTGGAGATAGGCCCGGTGCTCCCGGATCGATCCGGATACCCGCAACGAACCAGGCATTAATCCTTTTGACGGCATCCGGCAGATGGATGTGGCGCGCGCCGGAGTCCGGCACGCCTTCGCGCTCGGGATTTTCGGCGTTTGCGACAAAGCGCGCGAAATCATCATCTGACAACAGCCGGTGCGCGTCCCCAGCGGGACCGGCAAGGTCGGAAACCGCAATCAAATTGACGAGGTCTGCAGGCGACTTGGGGGGCGGAAACAGGATGGACACGTCGTTGGCCGAAAGTGGCTTCGATGGCGTCTGGCCCTCTGCTGTTGCTGGTCCCAAAGCACCGCCCAAGATCAGTCCCGCTGCGAGCAGATTTGTAAGGACCCACCCAAGCATCGAGCGGCGGATTTCACCTTTCGCCATCGTCGGCATTCCCTTGTAAGATTGAAAACTCGAACGTCTGATCGAGATACAACCGTCTTCAGCGAGATATCCTGCAAATTTTGCCGCGCAGCCGCGGATAAAGGACGCTCACTCGCTACCGTAAAACTTGCTTTGCAACGTCTTGAGTTGAGTAGGATGCAAAGCCTCATCTATGCAGTTGAAAAACATCTCACTTCTTGCATTGACACGCTCCCGATCAAGCGGGCCATGGTCCATGTCTGTTTGCAGGGCGCGCACGGCGATCCAGTCCTTCGACGGATCCTTGAGCAGCTCAAACAATGTTCCATTCTGATAGGGATGAAGACGAAAATGGGCAAAAGCCACCTTGGCTGAGATCTTGGCATCACGAAGTGCGTCGGGGAGCGCGAGGAGATCAAGCCCCTCCAGATCGCCGATATCTTGTATTTGGTTCTGTGCTTCCTGATACTGCTCCCGACCCACCAGTTGATACATTCCTCGTGGACGAAACAGCCAACCATCGTCCGTGCCCGCCTGGTTTCCGAACGGGTTGCCCTCGTAACCAAGAACAAAATTCGCCAATTCCTTGGGATGATTGAGCAATGTCTCGATCGCGATCGGCGGCTTGCTCGCCGCCACCAGATCGGCGTTGTTTTTGGCGATCCGGTCGCGCCATTTGCGTGGCAATTGCGAGACCGCGCTGTAAGAGAAATTCTCGCTGCTGCGGGTAAAATCAGCGCTGTCGTAGGAGATTGCTCCCAGTATATAGGCAAGGATCCGCGGATCGGTCTCAGCGACGCGATCCCATTCCTGCAACAATGCCTTGACCTGCTCGGCCTGAAAATACGCCATATAGCTCTTCCGATATGGCGGCAGGGGCGCCGGAGGCGGCGAATGGTCTTTGATCGATACCGCGAGCTGGTGCTCATAGGCGGCAACTTGGTCGCGGTACTTCTGATAGCCGCGCTCCTGCAACCACTTCCTCTCGTAACAGGCAAGTAGCGGCTGCGGCTTGATCTTTGGAGCGGGCCGGTACTCTTTGCCCAATTCATCGGCGTAAGCCGCTTGGGCCAGCTTCGCATCTCGGAGCGTTTCAAAGGCGGATGCGACGGATCCGTTCAAGAGATGAAACAATTTCACCTGCAGGCAATCAGCATTGCTCTGCTTGGTCCGGGATTGATCGAAATCATCCTTTGGCACGCAATCCCAAAAGCGACCGCTGCTCAGCGAGATGATATCCTCGGTTTGCTGAGATAGGGTCCAGCCAAGCGGCAGACTGTAAAACAAGCCGGTTATTTCGGTGCGGCCGAATGTCGGAAAGCGCTGTACACTGGCAACCAGGTCGCTTTCCGGCGCGCGATCGATCGTGGTTGCGTGATTGAGTGCGACATAGGTCCGCGAGGTACGCGTGCTCAGGAGCGCGCGCACCGGCTCCATGAGCTCACCGAACATGAAGGACCCATGATCTTCGAACTGACCACTCACCAGCGACAAAAGATAGATCCGGAACTTTGGCGCATCAGAGGTGCCCTTGATGCTGTTGAGCCGCTCGATCAGATCCAGAGCAGTCTCGATTCCGGAGTTCTCGACATATCCGCCGTCCACCAGGCGCGCCTGTCGATTGGCGGTCATGCAGTCGTTCTTTATAGGAACCGTCGCCGCCGGCGTCACCCATGGAAAGCGCGCGCTGGTAAACGCCGCCGCGCTGAGCGGAATATGGAGGGAATGGCTTGTGACGGTTTGATCGGGTCCAATGCCGACGCGATCAAGCGCTGCGAGAATGCACAGGTCCTTGTCTTTCGCGTGCAGCGGATCGATATCGAAGGGAGAGATCACAACGCGCTTGCCGCTCCCGGCGTCCGTCGTATTCAACAACAGCGCGGGCATATTGTTGTCTGGCGCCCAATGTGACTGAAAATCGGCTTTCAGGAGGTTGGACTGTGCGCCGGCCCCCTTCTGGTTCCTGAGCATTCGGTCTGTGGCATTTTCCAGCGTGTATTCCAGAAAGCGCGCGCGATCGAAACTCGGAATCGCGAAGGGGGAGAACAGCTGGGTGAAGTCGGTAAAAAGAAAGCCGGCAACCAAAGGCGAGAGAAAATCCGTCTCCAACACGCTTGCTACGCGCTGTTCTACCGGCCCCGACGCATCGATGTCCTCGGCGCGACCGACACCGGCGAGAAAATCTGCGATCTTGGGGCATGTCTTGGCGTCAGGAGCTATCGCATCTAGTGGCGCATTGTCGGCATGAAGCGCAGCCGCGAAAATTGCCGAGCCGACACTTCCGCCGGAGACGCCGCTGATCGCAAAGAGATGCTGCCGAAATGCCGGACAGAGATCCTGCATTCTGGCAAGAAAGCGGGCCGCGTTGTTGGCCGCATAGATGCCACCGCCCTGGGCCGCCACAATGAATACGGGATATTCGCCAAGCCTCTTGGCCTCGGCGACCCGCGGCTTTTGCAAAATCCATTCGCGAAATGCCTCGACCGCAGAAATGCGGCCTTTGTCTTCCGGCTGGCCGGCTGCAATATCGACAGTACGCAGACCGTGATCGTCACTTCCAAATAAGGATGCAACCAGGAACAGGCCACCGAACACAACTGGTATAAACGGAAAATTGAGCCTGATTGTCAGCAGCGCAAAGTGGGTCGAAAGAGCAACCACGCACATCGTAAAAAGAGCAATCACGCCAAACGAGCCGACGAATTGCGCAAGCCTATCGGGAAGCAGAAGGAAGCCAGCCGTCAATAGTGCGATGCCGGCAATCGTGAGCGCAAGAAATCTATAGCGGATGAAATAGGCATTGTTTGCCCTGCTCGCGAGCTCGGTGGCGCGATCTCTCGCTCCCATCCGCCAGGCAAATACGACAAATGCGGCTAGCAGAATCAACATGGCGAGGGCCAGGATGAGCAGCAGGTTGCGCTCGAAGGCAAGCGCCTGAGCCTGGATGCGGAAGATGCTTCCGACTTCCTCGACCTCACCGATCTTTTGAGCCGGCCGCGAGCCGAGTTGACCTGCGGTCGCAGCCAGTATGGGCAATGCGCCGAGGATAACGGGCGCAAGTCTGATATACAGGGCCAACCGGCCTGTCGCGCGCGGCATGCGAGCTATTGTTGCAGCGGTGAGCTGAAACGCAGCCGCCCAAATCGTTATCGCGATCACGCCAACGGCGATGAACTCTTTGACAGTTGTCCAGCCAATGTCGTCGGCGCCTATTCGGTAGAGCTCCTGTATCTGATCTGGCAGGTAGAGCAGAACGGAAATGGCGACCGAGAGAATGATGATCCATCGCAGGTTGCGCAATAAAGTGAACAATTGCTCGCGCACAGTCATCGCTCGTTCCCTAATACTGTCTACAGAAGATAGTCCTGAGCAAATATTGGCTTTGCTCCCAAACACACGGCCGAACGCTCACCGAACGCGAAACGCTCAAGAGTGCTCGCCGCACGCAATGCAACAATAGATCCGCTATCGGACAGCGGGTTTAAAGCAATAAGCTTAACCTGCGGTAGTGGAGCGATTTATCGAATATTCCGCTAGACGGTCAAGAGATTTTCGATGCAGATGAGACGAAATGGAGCGCTCGATGTTTTTCATCTCGCTCCAGCGCACTTGCGCACTTTTTCCCCACTCATTCGACTGAGACGCAAAGAAGGCGCACGGCGCCGCCGCACTTCTTCCTGCTATCGTCGGTCGCATTTTATCGATCGGTTCATTGATCGATGCGGCATGACGTTGACGAGGGCTCGGACGCTTTAAGACCTGGCCTTCTTGAAGCCGACTTTGAGCAAGAGGAGAAGAGCTTGCCCGCGACGAGACCGCAGACGCGCTCAACCGGCCCTAGCATCAATGATCGTGCGCTGACGCCAAGCGTTCGCACCGATTTAGGCCGATCAGTTCGCCCTACCCAGCGATTGGGCCCACTCCATGGATGCATACGTGATGACCTCGCCCTGGTCCAAACCACCTCGCTTTTGAACAAAAAGGTGCCCCATCAACACCGGCTGTTTGATCGGTACAAGTCGAGGATTCTGCGAACCGACAACGCAAGCCCCGCCCCGGCAACTGTCATTTGCTGCCAGAAACAGCCGCACGTTAACTTTGCCGCCAGAAACAGCCGCACGTTAACAAAGCAGCAGCGCGTCAGATCGCCCTTTGTAGGGCACGGTCGCACAAAGAGCCGCGCCAGCTAGATGCCTCGTCCAGGATGAGTTCGGTTTGGTTTGATCAGACATGCATCCTTCATTCCGGCCGGAATCATGGCCCCGAGTGCCCGGTCGTAGCTGCATAAGCACGCAGGCATTGACCAGCGAGACAGCGATCAAGGCTTTCTCTTTGCGCCCAAAGATCCTGCACTTCATACCCTCGCTGGTCGGACCTTTCTGTGCGTGCCCCGCGTATCGCCGCACGCTGACATCGCTGACGATCGGCGACGGCATTGTTTTGTCCGATTCGGACAATCATCTGGACATCGGGCCACCGAACAATAAGTAAGAGCCGCATCAGTCATTTGCGTCTTTGAGCAAACCTTGCATCGATCATCGTCGATGCCTTGTGAGAGTATACTCAAAAGTCTAGCGGGACGCTTGCGCGTCGGCTATCAACCCGGCGAATTTTAGAACGCGGAATCATATTCGGGCAGTCACGGCTTTGGACATCACCGACGAGCAGTGGCGGGAGAACGCTTTCAGCATTCCCGCCAATCTGAGAGCTGTGCCTCGCAGCGAGGACGACGACGGTTTGCGACACGCCATGCTCATCGTCTGGGCCGCGCTCGCCAAGGCATCGGCCACGATCAAACATTTATACTCGCTTGTCCCGGAATCGATGATCCTCGAGTTCGCTGCGACGCTCGACATGCAAGCGCCGGACTATGGTCTGTCGTTCGACGGCACGGAGACCTACGAGGAAATCGTGATGCGGCTCGGCGGTTGTCTTCGCGCCATGGAGCGTGAATACACCGAACAGGATCTGGGCTCGAGGCCGACTGATCCAGCCAGGTGGCTCGTCGAACACGCAGGGCATTGCGCTTATCTCATCCCCATGGGGCGCTTAGCGTGGAAGGACACAAAGAACCCTGCCCAGGATATGCGCAACTTCGACCAGCGCGGGCTGCTGCGTGTCCGGTTCGTCCCAGCTGTCGTCGACGGCGCGGCGGTTCAGATCGTGAAAGCCGACCGGATGGCCAGGAAGTCGTCGACATTCGGCGCCGTATTGTTTCCTGATCCCACCTTCGACTGCGATGAAACACCGACGAGGTTCTTCGTCAGAGCGGTTAACATCCCTAATGGCGAAACCATTATTTCCGATGCGTGCAAGGCGGCTCACACCGAACTCTGCCTGACCACCGTGTTTCCGGAACTCATGATTGACCCGCAATCGCGTCGTCTCATCGAAACTCAACTTGTCGAGAAGCCTTGGCTTGCCGAGGGTGAAATGCCGGACGCACCTGGCATCGTGGTCGCAGGCTCTTGGCATGAAGTGGAGCACGGCCAGCGATACAACATCGCTACGATCTACGACGGTCACGGCGTGCAAATTGCTCGGCACAAGAAGCGCATGGCTTACAAGGACGCTGAAGGCCGCGTGGAGGACATTCGGCATGGGACCGAGCTTGTGGTCGTGGTGCTGGAGGAAGCCCTTTTCGGCTTCGGGATCTGTCTCGATTTCTGCAATAGGTGTTATCATACCCCTTATGGATGGCTCGATGTTGACTTCGCAATCGTCCCGTCATGCGGCAACGCGGTCACCATGGACGGACACATCCGGACCGCGAGGGATTTGGACAATCAGCGAAAAACCCGCAGTTTTGTGGTCCAACAGGCCTATCCGCCACTGGGTCAGGCTGCCGGTTTTGTCCTGAATCCGGACGGGAACTCATCACGCTGGGCCGCAAAAGAGCTTCTGACAGACACTCCCTGGAGCGTTTTCCGCGGCGAAACGTTACATGACCGTTGACTTGGCGTTAAAGCGAGCCAATGTAAAGCGTACCAAAACGAGTTCCACGCCCCCTTTCTCAGCTGGTCTAATGTCCGCCACCGACCGCAAGGCCTTCGAAATATCGCTCGATCGGATCGGGCGCGGCGATGCGACGCCGGCCGAAGCGGCCGCCGCGATCCGAAAAGCGCTAACCAGCGAGCCCTCTTTGACAGAGCGGGTCTATGATGTGCTGCGCGACGTCACGTGGCGCACGCTGACCTCGCGCTCCTTCGGCGGCGAGCTTTCGCAATGGTTTGAGGTGGTGCGACACGCTTCGGCACTTGCCGCCAGCAGAAATGCCGGCGGGATGTCGGAGAGAATGCGCGCCTTTGCCGACCTGATCTCGCAGTCAGCGAGATTTGCTGAGCTCCAACCATTGGAAGAGGTCCTCAAGCGAAAGCACACCAAGTCGCTTCTGAGCGCCATCGCAGGCGCCGGTAAGGCCGTCAGCAACATCGCACTGATGAGCATTCTCGGCCTTCGAGAGTCCAACCTTTCGAGGGTGACCGGTGCCCTGCAGGGAACGGGGCTGATCGAGCGATCCTCATCGGGAAAGGAAGCAAGCTTCGCGCTGACTGACCTCGGTCGCCGCGTGGCGCGAAAACTCGACATCGCCGTTAATGATCCAGCGACAGATCGCGAATGGTGGCATCAAGCGCCCTATCCGTTGGCGATCTGGACGGCAAGCGGCGAGCCGGTCGGCGCGAATGCCGCGTTCTATCGATTGACCTGTTCAAAGGAGCCTCATGTCCTCCCGTCGCTTGCCGACTGGAAAATGACAATTGCGAAGACGGCGCGCGATGAACGGTTGACCTCCAAAGATACTTGGCGGCTGCAGATCGACGACGCGACTTGGATACAATTCATGGAGACTGTCACCTCGGATGGCAGTCTGTGTATCCTTGGATCAGACGTATCTTTGGCCATGAAGGCGATGAGCGAAGTCGAACATGCGCTGAAAATAGCAAAGGAGGCGGAGGCGCTGGCTCGACGCGAGCTGGCAGATATACAAAATCGCCTGGTGGCTTACCAATCCGCGAACTCGCACGTCAGAGACGAGATCATGAGCGTTGCCGCGCGGTCGAACCAGCGCGTGCGCGAGACTATCCACGGCTGGACACACACCGCGGAGAATCAGATTGTACCGAACGAACTGCACGCGGTGGAGAAAGATCTTGGCGCAATGCAGGTTGCAGTGCGCAACCTCATGGGCCCTGTCTTTACAGAGGGCAATTTCGCTTCTGGCTGGATTGACCCGAACCATGTCGTGACAGAAGCCATGAATACGGCAAGAGAGCTCGATCCGAGTATTCATGCGACCGCATCGTTCGGCAAGGTTCCGAGAGTACGTGGTGCGGCATCCCCACTGCGTACGGTTCTCAATCACATGGTCCTCATAGGCACTCGTCATGGCGCATACGAATTTCGTGGTGCGTTGAAAGGATCCAAACTGGTCACAACGGTACGCGTCAAAAGCCCCGATGAGCACGCGCAGCTCACGCCGTTCGAGGTGGTGACGAGTTTGGGCCTCGGCTATTGTCGTGCCATTGTAGAAACGAACGGCGGAGCTTTCGAAGTACGGGAAACCGGTTCGGGAACTGACACCATGATCGTGTTTTCTTGGCCTATAGAGGACAGGACTGCGCACGGAGGCAAGATAAAGTACGGACCGCCGGCCAAGGCGAGCAAATCGCGCAGGCGCCCTGTTCGGGGAATCGTCGATTAGCCGCTGAGGCTGCGCTCGATAATTGGCTCAAGCCTTCAATCTACCGGACGACACCTTCAATCGTGTTGTTGGCGGAGAATACGGAGGTCCAGGGCAGTCGTTGTATTTTGTAGATGCGCTCGCCGCACACATGCTTTGGCCAACGTCTTGGTTCTCCGCGCCAGGAGCGGTTGTGCCGAACAGGCTGCTTGAACACTGAGGCGGACTTGGTGGCATGGCCCCCTCTTCCGCGTATTCATCGACGGCCGCAGCGCGATGATCATCCTCCCGAATCCGCGGGGGCCTCATAGGCCGCCTCCAACTCCTCGAAGGAGGCGGCAAGGCCCTGACTTTGACTCCCGAAGCCCCGCCGGCGCGACGGGGGGAGCTTCCAGATCTGTACGTTCCGAGCAGCGTCATTGCTATGAGACGGCTACGGCCGACTTGAAAACAATTTCATCAGCCTGCTCTACCGGGTCCGGCAGATGCTGATGTTCATCGCTGAGCCGAGCTCTTGCATCCTCATATCATTCGCTCCACAGCATTGCTGCCAGCTCTGCTGGCTAACTCTTTGACGATATGGTGCTCCGACGCGCGCCACGTCGCTCGGCTCGAGGTGAGCCTCGCCCCGCCGCATCGCAGGACACAAGACCGCCGGCTGTCACGCCTCCTCTGACTGAGCGGCAACCCTCTCGCAGAGGCCGACCCCACTTCTGCACGAAACGGACAAAAGAGTCACCGTTGCGCAACAACGTGCGGAATTATCCCGAGCCAGCCAATTCGCGATTTCCATCGGCGCAGCTCCGACCGATATTTGGTTGCATTGCAATGCGTCCACCTGCAGTGCGGGTGGGCACACGGCAGGATGATCTGCCCCGAATTAAAAGCGAGGTCATTTTGATGAAGGATTCGAAATCGCGCCGTGCAAGCTCCCCGAAAACGGGACTGCATCGCGGCACCACAGGATACGCGATCAACTTCTTCCGTTCGGACATCCTGGTCAATCTGCAGCTGGATCTTAAGAGGCTCGAGAAGTCAGGCATTGATGAAGATGTCTGTCGCAAAATCAGAGAGTTGCTCAGTGCGCTTGTATCTGCGGCATCGGCTGAGCCAAAGGGCTCCTTTTGGGGAAGGGCCGTCCACGAAGTGTTGCGGGACTACGAGTCCACCTATCGGGAATGGAACAATGTAAAAGGAAGCGACGCCCAAGCTGCGCATAAACGAGATGAATTGCTTTCCAGGCTGCAAGACTTAAGGCATTCGATCGCGAACGTCTGCCGCCGCAATGCTCACAGCCTATCGGAAGCGCACGATCTCGAACTGATCACAGCAATCAACGAGGCTTTGAAAGAGGCGATCAAGGCCGTCCCAGGAACATTTTCTGCTCTCACCAAGAGTGCCGAGCGATTTGCCGCTCGTGCTCTTACGTGAAGCGCTGTATTGATCAGGTTCGATCGAAAGCCAACCATGCCTTTTGTTTCATTCTTGATCTCTTGCCTCTTGCAGGTTGGGGTTCGAGCCGCCGCGAACACCTTCCGTCCGACGCAAGAATGCCAAGCAGCCACACTTCTTACGCCCGCAGGCGCGCTTCTTTTTTTGCTCTTCATGAATCGCCTGGATAGCGTTTAAGCGTATTCAAGGTCAGGTCGAAGCGAACTTGGACGCGCCGGGCCGCGGACGCGTCCCTCGGCCCAACCTCAGCGCGATCCCTCAGCTCTTCTGATGGGTAACGATGTGCTGCCTGCCGTTCGCGAAGTCTTGCCGCCGGGGAGCCATAGTCGCTTCGGTCATTTGCGCGTGCTAGGTGACTTCAAGATGATCCGCTCGTGCGATCAGTTCGTGCTGGAGCCGATGCCTCCAAAACCTGCGTCTTGGGCCGAAATCTGCGCTCTCGCCAATCCCACCGGAGTCCGGGATCAATCGATCCTCGCTCGGCGCCGTCAATCATGCTGCCTCACAGCGGTCAGCATCAGTGCAGCCAGACTCATTGAATGATTTTCGAGGTCGGCAGCAGCAGCATTTAAAATCGCTTTCTTTCCGGGTACAGGCCAGCCGTTTGGATCACCCGGCAGATCGCAGGCATCTGACGAACGCTACGCTTCGACGCTCCCATTTGCGAGCCGCGGGATCTCGTCCGCTCCGTCCATCTCCTCTTACCGGCTTATCCCAATTCCCTATGGACTCCTGGGAATTATTCTCGAAATCAGCGAGTGAGATGCCGTATAGTCGCGCGATACGCGCAAAAGGGGGCTTTTTCGGTGCACGACAATTCGGTGGAAAGAGCCAGATGGCTGCGCGATTTGCTGCGCTTTCTGCCGCTGCGCAGCCAATTCGTGCTCTCGGGCAATACCCGCGACCTTCAGATGCATGAGATCGCTCCTGGCGAGGTGACCGCAGCGCCCTTGTCCAGAGTTCTGCCGGATGTCTTGAGAACAGCTGGTTATGCGCAGATCGCCTGGTTTGATCTTCTGAATGGATTCCGGGATGTCGAGCCGGCGGACGGAAGCTACCTCTCTCGGTTGGGTCTGATGCCGACAAACGGCGCTGCGGCAGGCGGTATCGATCTTCTGTCGACGACGCTTGAGCGCCACGTCACAGCTGACGGACAACCCTCCGCCCTGGTTGTCGACTTTGCCTCCAGGCTGGTTGCGCGAAACGACGCGTTGTCACCTGCCGAGCACCAGCTTTTCTCCCGCGCGCTGATCCTCTCCAATGCGGCGCGTGCCCGTCCGGCGGGCGAGAAAAGGCTGCCTTTCTTCAATACAGTTGTCTGGATCGTCGACAAGGAGGGGGATCTGCCGGATTGGTTCCTGATTGGAAACCCCAAGGTCAGGCACATCCCCATCGGACGACCGGATCATCCTGCCCGAAGGAGCATGATCCGCTCTTTGGTCCGGGGTCTGCCGGGCGCGCAGAACGCACAAGAGCCGTCATTGGAGAAGTGCGCGCAAGAGTTCGTGGACGAGACCGAGGGCCTTTTGCTGCTGGACGTGAGCGCGGTCGCGCAGCTCGCCCGCAGCGAGGCCGTCCCATTTGATCGCATCGCCGATGCGGTCCGACGCTTCAAAGTGGGCGTGACTGAGGATCCCTGGCGCAAGATCGACCGCGAGAAGATCACTTCGGGTGAAGAGTTCGTCAGACGCCGCGTCAAGGGACAGTCTCACGCGGTCACGCATATGCTCGATATCGTCAAGCGCGCGATGACCGGGATCGGACAATCGCCACGGGGTGGCCGGCCAAGAGGTGTCGTCTTTCTTGCCGGACCGACGGGCGTCGGCAAGACGGAGCTTGCCAAAACCATCACCAGCCTGCTGTTCGGCGATGAATCTGCCTATATCCGCTTCGACATGTCCGAGTTCAGTGCCGAGCATTCCGACCAGCGGCTGATCGGCGCACCGCCCGGCTATATCGGATATGACGTCGGCGGCGAGCTCACCAACGCCATTCGCGAAAAACCCTTCAGCGTCGTCTTGTTCGACGAGATCGAAAAGGCTCATCCGAGAATTCTCGATAAATTTCTGCAGGTTCTCGACGACGGGGTCCTGACCTCCGGCCGGGGCGATCGGGTCTATTTCTCCGAAGCCTTCATTGTCTTCACCTCGAATTTAGGCATCTACGTACCGGGGCCATCCGGCGAGAGAATTGCCAATGTCACGCCCGAGGAGACTTTCGAGGCGGTACGCAGCAAGGTGCGCGGCGAGATCGAAAGGCACTTCAAGCAGGTCCTCAATCGGCCCGAAATATTGAACCGGATCGGAGAGAACGTCATCGTTTTCGACTTTATCCGCCCCGAGGTCGCAAACGAGATATTCGATTCAATGGTCGACAACCTGCTCAAGGACGTCAGCTCGCTGGGCCATGACGTCACCATGAGCGGAAGTGCCCGCGAGGCGCTTCGCGGCCTGTGCCTTTCTGATCTTTGCAATGGCGGCCGAGGCATTCGCAACCAGGTCGAATCTCACCTCATCAACCCGCTATCGCGGGCTCTGTTCGATCGCGGAGCGGAAACGGGGCACAGATACAGGATCGAAGCGGTCCGCCCTGGGCCATCGACCTCGATTGATCTCGTCAGCGAGAAGTCCTCATGAGCAGGATGATCAACATTTCTCGCATTCATTTCCCGATCACGACCCTGGGGCCTGGCCGCAGGATCGGGATCTGGTTCCAAGGCTGCTCGATCCGTTGCCCAGGGTGCATCTCCATGGACACATGGGCGCAGGGACGGGGAACGACCACCATAGAAGACGTCGTCGAGGCTGTTTCACCATGGCTGTCGGCAGCCGACGGGATCACGATTTCGGGTGGCGAGCCTTTTGACCAAGATGAGGCATTGTTCGATCTTCTGGTCCAGCTTCGCGCGCGAACCAATGCGGACATCCTCGTGTTTTCCGGCTACCCATGGACCGCGATCTGCGGTGCGCTTGCGGCATCGCCATCTCTCATCGACGCGATCGTTTCCGGGCCATTCAAAGTCAATGAGGCGCAAACTCTTGCGCTTCGTGGCAGCGACAATCAGGAACTGCACCTGCTGACGGCCTTGGGCCGCGCTCGGTTCGCGAACTTCGAGCGCCGCATCGACGAAACAGACCGCGCCTTCGATATCATGTTCGACGACCATGGCGACCTCTGGCTTGCCGGCATTCCTGCGCGCGGCGACTTCCGGCGGCTACGACATATTCTCGAAGATGGCGGATCAACGCTTGGAACTTCGGAAGATCCCCGTTTCCTTTCTCTTTAGAATTTCATGATGATCAGACTTTGCCCGAACTGCACGACCGAACGACCTGTCACCGAAATCTTCTGTGAAGGCACGGTGAATGGACAAACCTGCGGCTGGGACCTGTCGGCGGTCGATATAACTGCTCCCGGCACAAAAAAACTAAAGCCTAGTCCGCAGGTGACGTCGCCGTCGAAAGACCCGACCTGCCGAAATGGTCATCAGGGCTCTCCCGGCGACCTGGTTTGCGGCGTCTGCGGCGAGCCGATCATCGAAAGTGCTGAGCAGCCCTCACCAGCCGAACCTCTTCCCACGCCGGAGCTTCCACCAGAGACCGAGACGGTCGTCGACGGTTGGCGTCTGCAGGATCGGATCGCCTCGTCCAGCGCGGTTCGCGAGCGCTTCGTCGCAACCCGCGCCTCAGATGGACAACGTGGAATACTCACACTTTACGCTGTAGGTTCGGAGCCGGATCAAGCGATCTATGATCTGCTCGTAAAGCTTCCTCGAGATCACGTCCCCGAATTCTTCGCGACCGGCCGTTGGCAAGAGCGCGCCTACGAGGTCGCGGAGGAATTCAAGGGCGGCACGCTGGCGGATTTTGCCGTCGATCCCGCCGATCCGGCGTCGTTTGAAATTTTAGTCGGCGAGCTCGGCAAAGCGGTTCATGCGCTCACCGAAGCCGGATTGCGGCACAGGGATCTGCGCCCTTCCGTCGTCTTCGTGCGGTCAAAAGAGCCGCTTGACCTTGTCGTCGGCGGCTTCGGATCGGCACGGCTGTCCGAATTCGATCTCGATATCGTGTCTCCGCTCGAAACCACCCGCTATATGGCGCCCGAGGCGATCGCCGGCGGCGTAGCTCCAGCTTCCGACTGGTGGAGCATGGGGATGATCCTGCTGGAGAAGATCACCCAAGGCGCCTGCTTCGAAGGCATCAATGAGCAGGCCTTTCTGATCCACGTTCTCACCAACGGCGTACAGCTGCCCGAAAACCTGGACGAGCGGATCAGCACCTTGCTGCGGGGCCTGCTGGCCCGTGACAGGCGCCAGCGCTGGCAGTGGAAGGAAGTTCAGGCATCGCTGCGCGGAGAGAGCGTATCAGCACCGGCAGCTGAGGCAGCGGGCGAGAAGGAGGGGCAAAGCTCGATCTCTCTGGGCGGCAAGCAATATCGCTCCGCAAACATGTTCGCATTGGCGGCGGCGGAAGCTGGGAATTGGGACCAAGCCAAGGCCCTTGTCCTCAGAGGCGCCGTTGCAAGCTGGGCGTCCGAAGCCGGCTTCGAAGCGGCGGTTGCGGCAGGTCTTCGGCAAATCGTGCGGACCGAACATCTTCAGGAGGATTTGAAGCTCTCCATCTCTTTGAAGACGCTCAATCCTTCGATGCCGCTGATCGTCAGGGGCAACATCGTCACGCCGGGTTGGCTCCTCGATCACCCGAGCGACGGTTACACTCTGATCACGGGGCCGGCCCCCGACCTGCTCCGAAAAATCGATGCGGACGATTGGCTTTGGCGTCTGAAGGTCCGCTCGGATGCGGTTCGAAAGCGATTGGCGCAACTGGAAATCGCGGTCGAGGAGGATGCTTTGCGCGTCCACCTGCTGTCGACCTCGATGGCCCGCTTGGCCGCTCTCTGGGAGGAACGGCGAAAGCTCTTGCCCGATAGCGACCATGCCGGCGTCGCCACCCTCACCGAGCGCCGCATCTCGGCGGAAGAAGACCTCATCATCCTGCTCAGCGCGACGTCGAACCAGTTCCGCTCCGCCTCCGAGGTCATCGAAGAAGCAGAAAAGGAAGCGTCTATAGCAGGGCTTGGCAACTTTTCGGCCGAGGAAGCGATGCAACTGCTTGGGCGGCCGCGTCGCGAGATCTATCAGGCAATCGACGAGCGCATTCAGAACTTTGCCAGATGCGGCATCCAGCAGGTCGACGAATGGGCGGATCAGTTTCGCCTCGACAGACGCATGCCGCTTGGCCGCGCGCTCGCCCTGCTCTGTGTGGAACTGGGCGCCTGGAGACCGCTTCCAAAGCAAGGCTACGTGTCCACCATCCTCGACTTCTTCGCCAAGCGGATTTCGGGAGGGGTCTTGCGCGGGCCGCTGACGCGGATGCTGATCGGCAAGTCGACCAGGATCGACCTCACCGAGCTCGATACGTCCAGAGTGCCGGCGACTGAGATTCTCGATCAACTGATTGGTCGCACGAGCCGGACCGTGAACCTCGATCCGGCAGCTTTCACCGATGATGATGGCCTTGAGCGAAGGTTGCGATCGCTGCATTCCCACGCGCTGCTTTACAAGCGTGACACCGGCATCGATGGCCTGTTCATGGGATTTCCGTTCCTGATCATGCGCGATCATCGGCCGAACGCCAGGCCTCGGATCGCCCCGGTCCTGCTATGGCCGGTCCGCATCAATCCCGAGGTCGGAAACCGCGGTCATGTCACCTTAAGCTACGGACGCGAGAAAAACCCGGACACAGAGATCGAGCACGTCCTCGTCAACCCGGCGCTCGAAGCCATGCTCGGCATCCCGGAGGCGAGACGTTGGCAAGAGGCTGCCAATGAGCTTCTGACCCATGCAAGCCTGTCGGTCCAGGCGGCGATGGACGCATTCAGCCGATTGGCCGAGCCGGCCGGCAATGAACTGACGGCCCTTCCTGGAAAAGACGTCCAGGTCGGCGCCCAGGAGCGTCAGCTGGTGCCAGCAGCCGTGCTGTTCCACCTGGCCTTCATGGGCCAAGCGGTGATGAAGGACCTCGAGACCCTCCGCGGCTTGCCGCCGACGGCCACGGCACTCGAGGCCGCTCTGCGCCTGAATGAACAGCAGGCGGCATCGTCGGCATTCCCTCCGGTGAAAGAGGCCGACCGCTACTTTACTGCGGACAGCGATCCCTCACAGGAGGCGGCGGTGCTCGAAGCACGTCAGGCTCCCGGACTCGTGATCGAAGGGCCTCCCGGAACCGGCAAGAGCCAGACCATCGTCAACATGGTCGCGGACGCGATCGGCACCGGAAAATCGCTTCTCGTGATCTGCCAGAAGCAAGCCGCCCTCGAAGTGGTCCGCAAGCGCTTGGAAAAGGAACGTCTGACGGACCGTTTCGTCATGATTACCGACGCCAATCGCGACCGCGAGCCGATCGTCGGCGCAATCCGTTCGCAGGTGGAGGCTTTGCACAACCGGTCTGCTGGCGGATCTCCGGCCTGGAAGCGCGAGCGCGATCGCCTGGCCGCGCGCATCGAGGCCCTCGAGATGGAGCTCGACCGCCGCCAGATCGCGCTTCATTCCGTGGATGATCGGACCGGACTGTCCTATCGAACATTGCTCGGCGAACTGCTCGAGATCGAAGAAGGCAGGACTAAGCCGATCGATGCCCCTGAACTCCGCTCTCTATTGGCTCTACACCCAGCGGACGTGGCGACGATCGAGGAAAATTGCGGGCCGCTCGCGAGATCCTGGCTGGCGTCAAAATTCGAAGACAATCCCTTATCCGCCCTCAAGCCATTCAATCCTGACCGAGGAACCGCCGCCGCCCTCGCCTCGCATCTGCAAGCCTTTTTGCAAGCCGACGCCCGGCGGGAGCAAACCGACGCTGAGACATCGAATTGCCTGAAAATATCGGATGCCGTGGAATTTCGTTCCTGGCTTGCCGAAGCGGAAGAGCTCCGCTCGATCAGCGATTCAGTCTGTGCAAATCTCGCTCGGTTGCGGCCGCTGTTTCGGAACGTCGAGGATGGGACATCGGAAGCTCGACGTATTCTCGATGGCCTATCGGCGATCAAAGAAATATTCTCATCGCTCGACGGTCCGTCCTACAAGCCGAATTTTTGCTCCAAACTCATCGCCTTCGATGAGGAAGAGCTCTGCTCCGCTGAAGAGCTCGCGGGCCAAGTCCGCTTGCCGGCACGCGCCCTTCAATGGCTCAACCCGCTCCATTGGCTACGAACGCGCCGTGTACGTCAGCTCCTTGCCTTATTGCAGCTCCCGCAAGATAACGACGCCATCAGCTCGTTGTATTATGCGGTCGAGCTCGAATTGGCGATACGCCAGCCACGGCGCGAACTCGAGCAATATTTCACGATCCTGTTCGGCCGCGCGCCTAATCTGGATCTGTCGCCGGGCAAGCTCGCCGACTTCGCCGAGCGCCTTGGCTCGTTCCTCAATGGTCTGGGCGGCCACAATTCGCTCATCGATCGGTGCCCCAGCCGGCTTGAGCTCGATAGAGCGTTGTCCGCCGGCACCACCGAGGAGCTCGGCACGTTCTTTGAGCGGGCTGATCTTGCGCTCACAAGGCATGACACCCGAGAGGACAGCCGCGCCGCCTTGGAGCGGCTCAACACCTATTTTGACGAACTGTGGCTCGGATCGAGACGCTCGGCGATCGAGAATGGCCGCTCCAATGCGAGCGCCATTGACCAAATCGTGCAGGCTCTGCCGATGCTCAATAACTACCAGGAATATCGCCTTCGATCTTCGCGGCTGGAAGCCAAGGAACGCGCTATATTCGCAACGCTCAGGTCCAGAGAGAGCGAACTTGCGGAGGTGGCTTCCGAGGACCTCGACGCCTGCATTCGCGCCACCATAGGGCGCGAGGCCCGTTTGGCATGGAAGGCCGAAATGGAGGGTGCAAATCCTGACGTCTTGTTCGACGCCGACGAGCTAGATGCGAAGGTAAAATCGCTGGCGGAAGCTGACGCGCAGATCAGGCAATACAACCGCGATCTTCTCGTCCAAGGGATCGATGCAGCAACAGTGCGTCCGACCGGCGATTGGGATGCGATCACAAGGCTCCGTGGCCCAAGAGCGCTAAGATTGCGCGAATTCATCGATCGCGCCGCTCCACTCGGCCTTTTCGCGCTCCGACCGGTCTGGCTCATGACACCAGATGTCGCAAGCCGCGTCCTGCAACCGCGCGCCGGACTATTCGATACCGTCATCTTCGATGAGGCTTCGCAGATGCCCGTTGAATATGCCCTGCCCTCCCTATTCCGAAGCAGGCTCGTCGTCGTCAGCGGCGACGAAAAGCAGATGCCGCCGACCTCCTTCTTCGCAAGCAGGGTCGAGAACGACGAAGCGGCGATATTCGACGGTGAAGAACCAGAAGAGGGAGCCAGCGAGGAGGAACGCGAGGCCTTCGCCGAGACCTGGAATCGCAGAGAGATCAAGGATTGTCCCGACCTGCTCCAACTCGCCCGCTCCGTCCTTAGGACCCGTACGCTGCAGGTGCACTATCGCTCAAAGTATCGAGAGCTGATTTCATTCTCGAACGCATCGTTCTACGGCAACACGCTCAGCGTCCCCGTTCGCCATCCTCAAGAGATAATCCGCAGGCTCAAGCCGATCGAAGTGGTGCGCTCCGACGGCACTTACAAGGCCCAGACGAATCAAAAAGAAGCAAGCGATGTCGTGCAATATCTAGCCGAGCTTTGGGAGGATCCATCGCCGCCGTCCGTCGGCGTAGTCACGTTCAACCGCAAACAGGCCGACGCCATAGAAGATGCTTTGGAAGAGCGGGCCGAAGACGATGCAGCGTTCCGAGAGGCATTGATGCGCGAGCGCGAACGTATCGAGCATGGCGAGGACATGGGCTTTTTCGTCAAGAATGTGGAGAATGTGCAAGGCGATGAACGTGACATCATCGTTTTCTCCACGACCTTTGGTCGCAACGAGCACGGCGTCTTCCGCAAGACTTTCGGCGCGCTGGGGCACGCTGGCGGCGAGCGCCGCCTGAACGTCGCCGTGACGCGCGCAAGGGAGAAGGTGGTCATAGTAACGTCCATGCCCGTATCGGAGATATCGGATCTATTGACCAGGCGGAGCGGACCCAGGATCCCGCGCGACTATCTGCAAGGCTATCTCGAATATGCCAGGACGATCTCCGACGGTCTTACAGATTCCGGAAAGACGCTTCTGGACCGCATGGTCAGCGAACAGCGCCCTCACAACGATTCTGGAAGTTATGAGGACGACGGCTTCACAAGATCAGTCGAAGCCTTCCTGGAGGCCAACGGCTACAAGCCCAGTCGAGCCCGCGATGGCGGCGCATTCAGCCTTGATTTCGCCGTAACCGATCCCCGGACCGGCCTTTACGCGATCGGAGTGGAATGCGACGCGCCGCGACATCGGTTGCTGGAAAGAGCGCGTGCCCGCGAAATCTGGCGTCCCAACGTGTTGGGAAGAGCTGTCCCTTACGTCCACAGGGTTTCGTCGTATGCTTGGGCTCATGCTCCAGACGCCGAACGCCTACGACTCAAGAAAGCTGTCGAACACGCACTCGGTGGGGGAGGATTGCAATGAGTGGACCCAAAGCATTCAGGATCGTTACCCGAGCCGAAATCGTCGCCATCTGTCGCCGCAATCTGGCGCGGCTTGACGCAGCGATCGAAAGCTGGACGTCCGCAGGGAGCCGCAACGGGACGATTGAGCAGAAGGACATCGACAAGGTAGTAGCCCGGAGAGACGAACTTCGTCGCCTGCTCGAGGCCGATCGTTTCATTGAACTTCAGAAGCAGGTTGCCGCCGAGATCGGCTTCCTTCAGGCAGACTCCGAGCGCCGGATCGAACGGGCTGCCGAAATGGCAGCCCGTTCGATCCGTGATTTGAGGCGTTCCAAAGCCGCAGCCGAGGCGCTGCTACAGAGGCTGCAAC
Organism: Bradyrhizobium tropiciagri; assembly: GCF_001189845.1. Classification (GTDB taxonomy): domain Bacteria; phylum Pseudomonadota; class Alphaproteobacteria; order Rhizobiales; family Xanthobacteraceae; genus Bradyrhizobium; species Bradyrhizobium tropiciagri. The sequence continues at coordinate 27,323 of NZ_LFLZ01000060.1, read as the reverse complement.
GCCTGAAGGTCGAGATTCCTGCTGACATTCGAAGCGAGCTCAGTGGCTCGGTGGCAACTTCCGAACGCCTGGAAGCGGCCATGGCAAAGGCGCTCTTGCTGCTTCCTTCCGAGGCGTCACAGGATACCACAACGAACCGGCAACGGGAGCTTGCTGCTCGCCTGGGAGCGGGCGAACGCCGTGACACTCTGCAGGATTGGATTGCTCGACAGCCTCAGGAGATGGAGGATCCCGCGCTGGGGCGCGTCGATGCACTTCTCGGCGAGTTGCGCGGGCTCGGCATCGATTCCTCCCCATTCTCCGCCCGTGTCGCGCTCTTGGAAACCGAGCCGCCGGCTCGAAGATCGCTTATCGCAGATAGCGTTCTGTTGGACCTGGCCGCGGCCGTGAAGCATGGCCGCGCCAGGGCGCAGCTAGCGGACGAGCTTCGGGCGCGACGCGCCGAGCTTTCCGTGATGAAGTCAGCGGAGGCTGCCGCGATGCTGACCGAGATCGAGGAGTCCCTCGCCTCGCCGACGCTCAACAACGGACAAGACCTCGTCGAACGCGCAGACTTTCTCATCGAGGAAGAATTCAAGGCAATGGCCGCCGCCGAGCGCAGGCGCGCGGTGCTCGAAGGTCTTGCCAGCCTGGGATATGAGGTATCGGAGGGAATGGCGACCGCCTGGGTCCAGAATGGCCAGATCGTCCTGCGTAAGGCGGCCAATCCTGGCTACGGAATAGAACTCTTGGGTGGATCGAGATCGGATCTCCTCCAGGTGCGCGCCGTAGGTATCGGCAGCTCGGCCGAAGCTCGCGATGCGAATCGTGACCGCGACATGGAAACGATCTGGTGCGGCGAGTTCGATCGCCTCAAGGCGCTGGTCGCTAAAGCAGGCGGCAACGTTGCGATGGAATTCGTAAGGCCAGTCGGTCAATTCCCACTGAAGATCGTCTCCGATCCGGGTGTAAGCCACGAGGCGGCGGTTTCCGAAAGATACTATTTGTCCTTACCAGTGAACCGGCCGAGCTAGCTATTTTAAAAAGCCAGTTGCTCTCTTGCGAGAGATCTCGCAGATGTCCGCGAAGATCACACTGACCTGAGTATCTCCTTTGCTCGGTCAAGGGCTGTTGCGGCAACTCCTTTATAGCCTTCCATTATGATAAGACTATCTATTGCTCCGCGCACAAATTCAGGATTTAGCCTATCGACCTGAGCGATGGTTTCCATCACGTTCTGTCGATATGGGTCCAGCTCGCGGATCAGGTCAGCGGAGTGATCGACGCTTGCTGCAGCGATATCAAAGATATCTCGTGGTTTGATACTTCTCCCACGAAAGATGATCTTTTTGGCGATGATTTCCGGGATCGTTTCTAGCAGGACGTTCGTACCTTCAATTTCTCTCTCAATCGTGGGATTGGCGGTCTTGTGACCGGCAACGATGAAATCGATCTCGCCAACAGCTTCGAACGCCAATTTGAGAAAGCGATTCCCGTCACCCTGGTATTCGCTTGGGCGTATCTCAAAGTTGAAGTCCTGCTTCTGCGGATCTAAAAACGGCAGCAATTGCGGATCGCAAAGGAAGATGTCCACGTCGTGGCTCTCGCGATGTGCAATTTGCAGCATCATCGCGGTGCCGCCACCGAAGGTCCAATGGTCTATGACTGTTCCGTGAGAGTTAACCTGACCAATTAGGTTGAGCGCTATCCGAAATAGCTGCGCCCAATCCGAGCTGGTCTTCTCGGTTATCACGCTGCAATCGGGTAATCTTCACCCGAATAGCTGGAAAATGCTTTTGCGGAAGCAACGAGCTCCGCATCGCTGATGCCGAACTGATGAGCGAACTCTTTCTGCAAAGATGGCTCAACTTCGCCGAAGAAAGCAGACATGTGTCCCGGCATAGTCTTGGCGGCAGCTGGATTCTTAAGACAAGAAATGAGTGCCTGCGCGTCCAGCTGTTTGCTGTGAGGCGCATTGATAGCGCACAAAACTAGCGTGGCGATCGTCATTTGCGTTCCTTGTATCCCGAGAGCGAGCGACGGAATTCCACTGAAGGTGGTGGAATGTCGAACAAAGTCAACCCAGCGAATTAGCTGACCTTGCCGAGGTACTATATTACCTAGCGTAATCGCGGTTAAAAGACGGCTGACACCGCCATGAGAGGCCCGGCTGCGAGCGAGTACGTCGCCGGACCCACCTCCTCTGCTCCACGTGCGCAAATCCGATCCGGACGCCAACCGCCTTCGCCGGCTCGCGGATCTCCCTGGCGGACTTTGCGATCGAGACAAACCTCGGATCCGCATCTCCCGGTCGGCAGAATCACAGTCCCGTTCAGAAAGGTTTTGGGTACCTCGGACTCCCGCCGAAAAGCGCTGCCGGCACCGCCGCGCGGAGTTCGTCCTCGCTCGCCGGACGCACCCGGCGGGTGGGCGCGTCGGCGGACGGCGGCAACGGCCGGCGCATGCCGCCGGGGGCGGTGCGGCAGGATTTCAAGGATTCGAATGCCCCCTACTCGGCGCCCTCACTCGCCCGGGTCGGCACGTTCCGCACGAAGCTTCGAGGCGGGACTCTCGGCGGTGCGCCGGCGAGCGCCGGAGGCGTCGCAGGCGTCGGGGACCGGCTATTCCGCCCGGCCCCGGTTGGCGATCTCGATCTCCCGCTGCAGGGCTTCGATGGTGCGGCGGTGCCGGATCTCGTCTTCGCGCCGGGCGTTGCGCTCTTCCTCCAGAAGGATCTTCAGCACCCGTATCTCGCTCTGCAGCTGGGGAAGCCCGCCCTCGGGCGCCGCGTCCGTGACTTGGCCCGTCATGGCCAGCGGGACCGGGGACGGATCCATCGCCCTCGCGGGGGCGCCGGCCACGGAGGCCGGGCCGGACTTCGACGGTCCAGAACGTTGATTTCGGACCGCCGGCGGTCCGGACCGCTGCGGTGCGCCTCCATGTTCCCCTTCCGCGTACTCCTTGAGCAGCGCGGATATGCGGGTCGATCCGCCGCCGCCGAGACGGTCGCGGACGGACGCGCGGGTCAGTCCCTTGCCCTCGGCGGCGAGCGCCTTGATCGCGGCGACGATCTCCCCGTCGGTGAATTGTCTGCTCACTGTCCCGCCTCCAGAGGATCCACGGGTCTCAACATCTCCTGCTCGAAGGTGCGGCAGGAATCGCCGGAAAGATACCGCGCGAGTTCGCCGAAGTCGTCGTCTCTGGAGGCTATCCCCGCGACCCGGGAGAGAGGGCGGCGTTTGGTGCCGTGACGCTCGGCGAGCGCGACCGTCATGAGATGCAGCCTCACGGGCCGTCCTGCCGCCTCGCGGATCGAGTCCGCGATCAGGAGACCGCCCGCATCGACGTCGCCCCAGTGGTAGATCGGAGTGTGCGGCCAGAGCGTCGCCATGCGCCCGACCAGCATGCGGACGGGCGGCGGCGGAAAGCCATGGGTATAGATCACGGCGCCCCGCCCGACCTCGCGGCATTGGCCGTTGAAGCTGGTCCAGTTCTCGACCGTCATGATGAACTCGGGCTCGTCGCCGTCCGCGGCGCAGCCCGCGACCAGGTCGGGGTTCACGGCGCTCCAGGGAACGGCCCGGCCCGACACCGGGATTCCCGCCGCGTCGGCGAAGCGCACCGGAGCACGGAGGCAGACGGGATGTCCGAACCGGACCAGACCGAGTGTCTCCCAGATCTCGTCCGGTCCGGTGTCGTCGGGAAGAGCCAGCGCGCCGCGCAGGATGGCGCAGACCGCGCCGCCGTGGCGTTCGAGGAATTTGGTGGAGCCGGCCGTCTGGACGGAGGCCGTCCGGAAATGCGTGCCGAAGGCGACGTCGAGCAGGCCGGCGGCGGCGGCGAACACGTTGCGGACGAGGTCCGGCTCCGGCGGCAGGCGATACCAATCCACGCCCTTGGCCCATTTGGCGCCGGCGTCCTCGATAGCCTGATCGAGACCGTCGCGGCCGGCGGCCACCTCTCGCGCCGCCGCCACAGCGGCGGCCGCGCGCGTACCCGCCCGCGTGATGCCGAGGTCGCGGGCAAGCAGGTCGGCGTCGACGAGACGCACGCGTTCGATGACGTCGCGCCGGTTACCGGCTCCGCGGGCGAGCGCGACCGCCCCGGCTCGTTCGGCTCCTTCGAGCCGTTCCCTCCAGGCGCGCCGCGAGGCTGGCGAGGGATCCTGCGGAGATCCGGCGGCGACGGTCAGCGTGCGGGTCGCGGTCGCGTTGCGGTCGGCCGATTCCAGCAACCTGACGAGCACCTTGCGTGCGGACTCGCCGCCGGAAACCGTCATTGCGCGGCCTCCAGCGCGGCGGCCTCGTCCGCGGATGCGGCACGTTCGCGGTATGCGTCGTATCCCTTGACGCGCGGGTCCTCATTCGCGAGATCGTCGCGCAGCGCCTCGGAGACCTTTTCCGGGACGATGTGGATGTACTCTTGATCGTCCCGTGCGACGTTGATGAACGTCTCCATCCCGTGCGCGAGCACGCGGGACTTCGTGTCGGGAGCCGCGGCGACGATCTGCAGATTGGTGTCGCTCATGAACTTCAGCATCTTCACCGTGTGCTCGGTGTCCAAACCATCGAGGGCGTCGTCGAGCAGGATGATGCCGAGCGATCCGTTCTTGCGGTCCGGGGACGACGATTTGGCCGACACCGCGGCCGCCATGGCGATGTACTGGGGAACCACGCCTTCTCCGATCGAGCCCTTCTTCATGCGCTGGCGCAGCGTCGAGACGACCTCGCCGGTGGCCGCGTCCTTTACCAGCACGTCGAACGTCCAGTAGGCCTTCGGATCGCGCAGATCGTTCAGCGAGCTTTGATCGTCGCTCTCGATCATCTCGGCGATGGAGCGGACGGCGCGCGCCTGCTCGGTGTCGGCGTCGAGGGCGAGAAGGGCGGGCATCGCCCAATTGGGGTCCTCGGTCGCGCGTTCGACAAGATCGACGATCGCTCCGAACTTTTCGACGTGGTTCATCCTGAACACGTACTTCTCGCCGTAGAACTCGTGCCGTTCCATCTCGCGATTGAGGTCGTCGCGCGTGTCGCGGATCTTCGAGAACGCATGGACGAGCAGGCTGACAAACTCGTTTCGGAACGCGTCGGAAAGCTGACGGCCCGCTTCCTCGGCCTCCGCGGTCTTGTCGAGCAGCGTCGAGTTCTGCAGCAGATCGCGCATCGCACGCGCCTCGCCGAGCCGGTCGCGCCACGCTTCCACGCTAAGCACCGGCATCGGCACCTCCGGAAAGTCCGCTGCGTGCTGGCCCCATGCTTCGTGCCCGCGCGCGACCCCGGCGCGGCTCTCCTCGGCGCGGGTCTCGGCCGTCTCGAGCGTCTGCTTGTGCTCGCGCCAGAAATCCTTGGCTTCGGTGAGGATGCCGAGAACGCGACGTCGTACCTCCTGCGCAGCATCGTGTTCTTCCAACGCCTTCGCATCGCGCTCGAGAACCGCCGCGGCGAACTGCTGGCCTGCGACCTCCAACTCCACTTCCGTGCGCGTGACCGCGCCGTGGGCCTTCCGCGCTTCCTCGCCCGCGAGCGACCATTCCTTCTCACGCTCCTTCCGGGCCGCCTCGAGCTCGAGTATCAACCGCTCCCTTTCGGGATCGCGCTGGCCGCGCAGCCTCTGCAATTCCTGCTTGTGGCCGTCGACGGCGGTCTTGGTCCGCCGCAGATCGTCGACGACGGAGGCCAACGTCGTCTGCGAGGTTCCCGACTGTCCGATCAGCGTCCGGTAGCCGTCCCTGGCGGTCTCGAGGACCTTCCTTTCGGTTTCGGCCTCCTTCAACTCGCCGTGCAGGCGTTGAAGTTCTGCCGCCGCGTTCTGGGCCGCCTGAGCCCGGCCCCGACGCCCGACCAGCAGATAGCGTGGCGGGCGCATCTTGTAGGAGGAGAAGCGGGTCGCGCGCATCAGGTCGGTCGTCACGGCGTTCGGCTCGCGTTCGATGTCGGCCTCCGTGCGCACGCGCTTGATTCGTCCCAACACGGCGTTGATGTAGGCGCCGGCGGTCGCATCCTCGGCTTCGACGACGGCGGCCAGGGAGTCCGCGGCCGGCGGCTGCGCGCCGACGGAGAGGACCGATGGCTTGATGATCTCGATTCCGTCGCTGACCGTGGATCGCCGTTGGACCCGCACGGCGTCGATGTATTGCCGGCCGTCCTTCAGGATCATCGCTTCGCGGGCGTTGCCAAGCACCGATTCGACGGCGTTGCGCCATTCCTCCCTGCCTTCCCTGATGTCGATCAGTTCGCACAATGGGGTGGCTACGATTTCCGCATCGGTCAAGGCGTCGCGCAGTTTTTCCGCCTCGGGCCTCAATTGCGCCTGATCGACGGACTCCGATCGCGCTCTCCGCCTGAGATCCTCGCGCGCGTTCGATATCCGCTCTTCCCGGGCCGCCGCGGCGGTGTGGGCGCGCGTCAGCTCCCGCAGCGCGTTGGCTCCGACGTCGTCGATGACGCGCTGTAGCGCGTCGGCGTCGGAAGCCATGGACTCGATCTCGACGTCGTCCTGCGCCCGACGGAAGTCGGCGCCGGCGTCCGCGACGCGGCGGACGTTGCGGCTCTCGGCGTCCTTCATGTAGCCACGGCAGTGCGGATCGCGTCGATCGCTTCCGCGCGGCGCCTGAGCTCCTTGCGGACCTCGCGAAGTTTCGTCTCGCTGCCGGACAGATCGCGGTCGGCGTCGCGGATGCGGTTCTCGAGCGCTGCGGCACCGGGGGCGTTGCGCGCCTCCTCGACGCGTCGACCGGCTTCGTCCTTGCGGTCGCTCGCCGCGGTCTCAGCTTCGTCGGCTCTCTCGGCTTGCCCCCAAAGCCCGATCAGTTTCTCTTCGATGGCGTCGATCTCGAACTGTCGCTGGCCGACGGCGGCCTCCGTCGCCGCCGCCACGCGGCCGCGCGCCTCTCGATCGTCCTCGGCGGCCTTGGAATAGTGACCGATGACGATCCCGAGCGAGGTGATCTGCCGGTTGATGCTGGCAATGGTGCGCACGATCTCGCGATAGAAAGCCAGGCGTTCGCGCATCCGCCCGATGTCGATGATGTCGGTCTCGAGGACATGGGTACGCATGAAGGCCGTGATGTCGCCGACAGGCTGAAAGACCAGCGCGCGCTTCACCGCCTTGTAGTAGGAGTGCGCGTCCGCATGCCAGGAACCGTAGGTGAGCAGATTGAGCAGATAGGTGGAATAGTCCGACGCGCTGTCGCACTCCTCGACCTTCCGGCCGCTTGCGCGCAGGCCGTCGACGGCCTGGTCGAAGCCCTTCGCCATCTCGCCTTCCTCGGTCGGAAAGACGAGGTCCGCCGTCGTCACGCCTCCGCCGGTCACGATCATGAAGCGCGTGTTGGGCCGCTCGCGATGTTCGTGCGCCACGACGTGCACGACGCCCGCGACTTCCCCGCCGTCGCGCGTCCGGAAGGACAGCCCGATCCAGGTCTGCGAACTCTTGCGCACGACCTTGGCCTTCTCGTTCTCGTCGTGCCGGACCACGCCGAGGCAGTATTCCTGGAGCGATCTGTGCGCATCCGGCCGGTTCTGACGGACGGCCGCCGCGTTGTAGACGACGAGGTCGCCGGCGCCGCCCGTCAGTCCCGTCTGGATCGCGTCGATGCACGAGCTCTTGCCGCTGCGGTTCGGGCCCAGAAACACGGTGTTGCCGGAAAGCTCGATGTCCTCGCGTTCGATCAGGTAGAAGTCGATGAGGGAAAGGCGGACGATCTGCGGCGTCCCGAGATGCGGCTCGCTCATGCCTCGACCTTTTCCTGATCGGTACCGCCGGCGTCGGCGTCGGGTCTGGCTTCGCGGGCGTAGCGCTTCAGCGCCGCGAGTGGCTCGGAAACGGCGACGAGACTGATCGACGGCCGTACCGTGAAGGGCATTCCTTCGTGGAAGGTCGGCGGCAGCGATGCCTGGATGAGCCCGTGGTTCTTCAGGAACCGGAGGATGTCGAGCATCCTGACCTTGCCGGGCGGCTCCTTCCTGGTCTTCTCCTTCCAGAGGTCGTAGAGCCCGTCGGTATGCCAATCGGCATGGCCGTTCACGAGCCCGGTGCTCTGGATCGCCTTGTCGTAGTACGCGCGCAGCAGCAGAATGGCGATGGCTTCGTCGACGCGCAGCGGCTGCGCCTGATGGGCCTCCCGCTTGTCGCGCGGCGTGTCCGGCGCCTCCGCGATCGGCGGCATCAGGCAGACCATCTTGATGTTGCCCGACGTGTTGAACTGGAGCCGCCAGCCGAACACGTCGAACAGCCGCTCCGCGAAGGGCCGGACCTCGTCGTCGTTCAGAAGCTCGTAGATGTCCTTGGAGCCGAAGTCGTTGCCGAAGACGAACTGCCGCTGCATCAGCGTGCGGAAAGCCCGCTGGAGGGCGGCCTTCGGATAGCGCGTTCTGGCGAGCACTTCCTCGTATTCCTGCAATCCCGACGGCGCGTTCATCGCGGAGGCTCCGTGATTCTGGTGGCGGTGAAGTTGGGAAGCTCGCCGTACCGGCATACGGCGACGCCGCCGGCCGGCTCGAGAAGCCAGCCCTTGATGCGACGACCGCGGCCGGTCAGCGCCAGAAGGGCGATGTACCGCCAAGTGAACCAGTCCTTGGCGTTCGAGGGCGCGAGGGCGACGGCGTCGCCGTCGCCCTTCGAACCGAGATATGCGAGCGCGTGTCCGGCGGTCGGTTCGGAGGCGAGATCGAACGCGCGGCAATCCTTGATGAACCGCTTCCGGTAGGGATCTTCGGGCGGACGGCGGAGGACGCGGGGCTCCGGCGGAGGCAACGGCTCCCTCGCCTCGGGGAAACGGGATTCTCCGACCGGCTCGAGGCAATTGAGAAGCGGGAGGACGCAGGGCAGCTCGACGTGATCGTCGAGATGGGCAAGCTCCTCGAGGCAGGACTCGACCCGCTCCCGGATGGTCGCCGGATTGCGGCCGATGAAGCGAAGGATGTCGCGGATCCGACCTTCGATGCCGACCTGACCCTGGTCGATGCGGACGCGCAGACGCTCGATGTCGTCGAAGGACGTCGAGATCTCGGCGAGCCTCCTGCGGATCAGCGTCTCGGCCTCGCTGTCCGTCGCGGCATGACCCGCCTCGACGTACGCGGCCATCGCCTGTTGGATGGCCGTCGAAGAGCCGAGGATTTCGCGGACCGCGCGGGTGACGTGATGGCGGGATCGCCAGGGGTTGTTCTGGGACAGGATCTTGGTCCAGTCGCGGATCAGGATCCGGTCGACGAATTCCGCGAAGAAGACGTCCACCGACTCGTCCATCCCCTCGGCCGAATTCAGCCGGCGGGTCACCGACAGCAGCGCCGCGTCGATGCCGGCCATATGCCGCCGGAAGCCGACCGCCGTCTGCCACGCCGCGTCGATGTTGGTGGCGTGCATGGTCGGATCGTCGGCGGCGGCGCCGATGAGGGAGGAGACCTGGGACACCAGTCCCGTGAAGCTCTTGGCGACGTTCTCCTTCAGATCGCGCAGCACCGTCATCAGCCGCCGGTAGCCCTCCGGCATCGTCACCCTGATCAGCCAGCGTTCCGATTCCTCGACCAGCCAACCCCCTTCCCTCATCTTCAGATAGAGGTAGTCGGACGACGCCGCTTCCGGCTCGTCTGCGTCGTCCTTGTCGACCGCCGCGGGCGGTGCCGGCATTCCCTCGATCGCGGCGGCGATCGAATTCTTGACCTGATCGCGCTCGGGGTTTTCCGGAGCCATTTCGCCGAAATGCGTGGCGCAAAGCCGCAGCAGCGCCGCTTCGGCCGCCGAGGCGTGCCGGCCGGTGAATATCTTGAAGGCTTCGGAAGGAACGCAACCGAACAGATCGCTCATGTCGACCGCTTTTCCGATTTGCGGAAGACGGGCCCGGTCATGGCCATCGCGACGGGCTGCGTGTATGTGCGGTCGTCGCGCGGATGGCGGCCAGGCCCGCGACACCTTCGTTTCGCGAATGCGAGAAAAGAAGCCGTTTCATGCCCTGAACGCGACTGCCCCATGTCCGACCAATGGTGGCAATTTCGGGAGCAGTCAACCACCCAGATCGACCTATTGCCCGTCCTGGCCGGACATGCGCGTTATCGCAAATCCTTGAGGCCACGCCGTGGAACGCGCGGATTACCGCTGTCCGTTGAAAAGGTACCCATTTCCGTCGCGGGTCTCCCCGGGAGCACGTTGCCGCTGAGCCAGCGGCGCTACGAATCGCTGTCCCCGTTATTCACCGGCGGATTCAAGATTTGGCCGCCGAGACCGACGAAAATTTTTCTGCGAATGACGCCAGTACCATGGCTGGTTCGTCCCACTGGCCGGGGCGTAGGATTCAACATGATTCGAACCGTCCATCCACAGGCGACCTTACGATGGGCTCCAATCCGGAATGGCGTGGCGCGGCTTTGAGGCTGCGCGAGATGTGGGAAAGCAAGGCATGGCCTGACGAGCCTCTCGGGCCGGGCTGGACCGCCGCGTTCGCCGACTGGATCGCGGAGTTCGGCCTCCCGCGCGTTGCGGATGCGCTGCAGATGGCTTGCAAGCCACGTATCTCCGAGCACGGAGAGCGGCGGCCTCCGGACATCCGCGATATTCCGAAATACGCAGCGGTCGAGCGCGCCGAGGACCGAGAGCCCGGCGCGAAGGCCTGCTATCTCGTTCGCGGTCGGATGCGCGTGAAGTTCTACTCCTCGGAACACGATGACGAGGTTCTCGACTTGCTCAAGCGGCTAATGCGGTCGGGGCTGACCGAGTCCGCGATGAACGAAGCGGTGGACGAAACCGATACGCTGGAAGATTGCTTAGCTGCGATGGGCTTGGACCGCACGGAGTTCAGAATCGCATTGGGGCACCCGATCGTCGAGTTCGGCGTCAAAGGCGGGATTTTCGTCCGGACGGAAGATCCGGAATGGCGCATCTGGGATGGCTATCTGCGTCGCACGACCGGTAAGGGGGCGCCGATCAGTAGGCGTGGCGGCTGGTATTTTCCGAGCCGGTTGCCTCCGCCCGATCCGGTCCAGAAGCGGTCGAGGCGCTAGGGATCTGGCGTCAACAGAGGGTTCCGGGGGCGGGGTGGCATCTTCACTCCCTGGATTAGCCGCCATTCGCCGTCGAAATCTCCGAATCACTTTTGGGGGACAGGTCCGAACCGGATCGATTTAGGAACCGCTAACCGTTCCATTGGAAGGCGAAAATATACCGATTGACTAAGGGGCGCCGGTATCTATTTTAGACGCAGGCCTAGCCTACGAGGTCACCGCGAGTGGCCGCCCTTCCGCCCGAGCAGAAATGCTTGGGCGTTTGTGTTTCAGGGCCGACGTTTGACGTTGTCGAAGCAGTAGTACTTCGTCGCCAGCATCGGCCACTCCTCCGACGCCATTCCGCACTCGATCAATTTGCCGTCCTGCATCAGCCGTTGGAACGGACGATTGCCGGCGTGGTAGCCACCGATGCAGATGGGCCAAAGGAACAGATCGGCGAACTGCGCCATCGGAGACGACTTCTTCTTCGGCTTGAGCTCGTAGAGCGTTTCCTTGAATTGCTCGGCCGTCATTGGCGCATATTTGTCAGAGGTGTCGACCGCGAAGGGAGGGCCCTTCGTCTTCAAGTCCTCATAGTACCCCTTGATCATCGCGTCTTCGGGTTTGTTGCATCGCTCGGGCGAGACACGAAGGCGATATCCCATCGAGCGGGCGTACTTGGCCGCGCGCTCGACGGCGATGTTGAAGGCGCTCTTGCAGAGCATCCATCGTTGCCCCGCGTATTTGTCGGCATATCGCGCGTTGTAGCCCGGGCGATCTATCACGCAGGCCAGACCCGTGACGGGAGCGATCCTCATCAGCTGATAGAGTTCCTCAAAGAACTTGTCCTGGTTCGGCTGGCTCAATTCCATGAGCCACAGGAAATTGCCGGTGCGACCTCTAATTTCAACCGAATGAATCGCGTCGACGATGTTCCATTTGTCGCAAAACGCTTTGTGCAAGGCCCGCGCCGTATCTTCGTCTTCCTCTTTGACCAGCACTCCTCCCAAGGCGAACCAGTCGTATCCGTGCGCAGCCCGCTTTCCTTGGGCGTGATCCGGATGTCTGGTGCCCGAATCATCGAGGTAGAAATTCACGACTTTCGGCATGGTGTAGGACGGTCCGTCGTGTGGGAGGCATCGTCGAGCCGAAGCACACTCACGTGTCGGTTCGAACTGCGGTATTAGCCGTTTCCTTGATGGCATCAAGCGCGGTGTCGGATCAAAGCCCCTCTGATGCTATCGGCGCTTGAGTGGAGTTGCAGCAAGGTTGACGTGGTCCACAGCGTTGAACTGGAACTACTTAAGCAAGGCTATCCTATATCGAAGCCAATCGAGAGCTGATGACCTTCAAGGTGCAGGCGGCAGCCTTGAGGCAAGCTTCTTGCGACACCCCATATCGGCAGCAGTGGCGAACGCGGCGCTCGACGATACACGACCTCGTCCGTTACGTACCAACTAAAACTCGGAGACTGCGATGGGGCGCATCTAGTCACAGACAATCGCTTTGTGCCATATGATCTTCTGTAGGAGCTCGGTCGTCCTGGACGAGGGCCATGCCGCTAAAGTCGGTAGATATCGTTTGCGTCTCGCGCATGGCTGTTTCGGGTCATACACGGCGAAACGGTCGTCCGAAGGTCGTCAACGACCGAGTTGCCTTCGCGTGGTAGCGACAATGTCGCGCCGTGCAGCTTGTAATTTCCGCTCGTTTGTCCGCGCCAACCAACTACCTCCTCCTCACTCACTTTGAGGTAGACAAGTTTCCCTAGCGCCCGTCAAATGGATGAGCATAATGCAAGTCTACGAACTCAAAGCTCTTTCTTTGCTTTATTGCCTTGTGGTGGACCTGCCCGCCGATGTCTCAGACAGTGAATCAACCTTCGCAGATCGCCTCTCTCCTACGGCGCTTGCGCGAAAAGAAGCTATCATATTGGCTGGTAGCGGCTCTTATCCTTATATTTGCCGAGTTCAGCGCACCGCTTTTGTACAAGCATTTTAGGTTGGCACGCGCCCGCGCAAGCTTCTTTCAAGCATTGCTCGATTGGGGTCCGCGCCCAGCGCGACCGCGCTATGTCAAAATTGTTCTCGTTGGAAATGATGAGTATTGGGCGGGCCCACTGGCGGGACGTCGGCCAATAAAGCGGGACTACCTCGCGACAATCGTTACCAACCTCGCTCAAAAAAACGTTCACATCATCGCCCTCGACTTCGATGTGCGTTTGCCGACCCCTCAGGCCTTTGAGATCCCCGCCGATTACCGCGATGAGACACAAAAATTAATCGAAGCGATCAGAAAAGCCGCTCGTAGTGATAAAAAAGTCATCCTCGCGACTCCGATTTCGAGTGCGGCCAAGGGCAAATACCATCGCGATGCGGATATCTACCAGGCAAGCGGCCTATGCACGTCAGCAGCCGGTATACCCTCTGAAGCCGCCATGTCGAATATCTTCTGTGGCTACATCGCCCTCCCTCGAGATGACTTACGGATTCCCCCGCCGATAGAGATGGATGACGGCACCACGATGGACTCCTTCGCCATGGCGATCGCCCGGGCGCAGGCTCCTGACTCGGTCGAGAGGTTCACGCCGGACGAGCAAGAACTCGGTTATTTAGACTTTTTCACGCACGACAGATTGGAGAAAGCCAAAGCCATTTTTTCGGCACGCGACGTCCGTCTTGGTACGCTTGATCAATCGGCGCTGGATTCAACGATCGCTATCGTCGGTGGCGGCTGGTCTCGAGACGCCATCAATCGAGGAGGCCTCGTCGATCTGCACAACACGCCCGTTGGCCCCATGCTCGGTGTGGAAATGCACGCGAATTATGCGGAAGCCATCCTGGATTCTCGGGTGCGCGCCGGATTGTCCGAGCGGGTATTGGTTGTGGCCGAACTCGTTTTTGGTGTGCTCGCGGCCATTGTGCTTGGGCTACTCTCCCGAATGTGGACGAAACTGTTTGCCCTCTGCGGGCTTGCAGGACTAGCGTTCGTGGTCTCGTTGCTAGCACTGCATATCCGCGGCGTATTTTTCGACGCTTTCATTCCATTGATGGGCTTAGGTATCCACGCCGTCCTCGAGCCTTATGTCGAGCGCTTTGAACATTACCTCAAGTTAAGGCAGGCAAAGAGCAATGTTTTGGCGCCCCACTCCTGATAAGGCAAGAGTTGAAACAGAAGGCCAGAAGACAACTATCGAGAAAAACTGGATGGCGGAAATGATGAGCGCGGTACTAACCAGAACATTATTGGCCATAGCCCTCATCGCATCATTCTGCGGGGCCACATTCGCCCAAGAAAGCTTTAACCCTCCAGCGGCCAAGCAAGGCCCCGCCAAAGACTTCCCCAAAGCAAAATTGGACCGCAAACGCGTGCCGGCTGCCGCATCTGCAACTCGTCTCGATGAGCGGCCACCACGCACTGGGCGCGTTCCCCCCGACTCTCCCGATGGGCCGATCGACCCTGATAACTCCGGCGGCCCGCAGTATCGCCGATAGCGACTTGGCTTCGCCTAATTAGGGGATCTTCGCCGACCGACGTCTGGATTACCGCTAGTAGATCGGTTTCGAGCATAGCGGACTGCTTTGTAAGCCCGACTGAGCCGCGGCTTCTCGTTTCAGCTACTCGAGCCAAATGGAAGCGCAGCCCGGTATCCCTTCGACGATGCCACAGCCGTCGTCCACAAAGAACTCGAAGTGCAGCTGCGGATCCTCAGGAGCAGGGTGCCGCAAGGCGCCGCGGTCTTCTCGAGGAAATCCGGATCGGTATTCATCTTCTTTTTAAACCATCTGACGTCGGAAGAAGCCCCTGAACTTGGCGGGTATTGGCCACTGATGTACCGGCCATCGTTAAACCGTCGGCGGGCATGTAGACCTTCCCCGCGACCGCGAACAGGGAGCTTACGCGGGCGTTCCGCACTTCCTTTCGATCCGCGTCCGTTGGAGCATTGCGTGGCGGTAACAGCCTAATTTAGGCAATTCCTAGACTAGATCAGGCCGTCAGCGGGCCACTCTGCTGCCACGGTCTCCATGCACGGCGCTGCGTCCATCCCCTGTGATCGATGATGTCGATTTAATCGCATCGCCAGGACGAAACATGGCCAATAGGAGCGGACCTGTTCGACTCATGAAGCCGTCGCCTTCAACGGCGCCGGACAAATGTACATTGTGAACATCTCGCTCATTCAGTGAGATCGAGGTCCGACCGATTGCGGCCGCCGCTTATGGGCCAGGCTCTATGCGATGCATTCCTGACCGAGAGCCTGCCTCCCCAACAAATCCCGTGAAGATCAAACGAGGCGGATTCCGTGGAATGCAACGCGATGCCGGGATTCGCTAAAAGCATGCAACGGGCACGATCTCGCCAACTGCTTCCTTGGCTTTCTACAGCGGAGCCTTCTGGTTGGCCTGCCCGGCGAGGTTCGTCGGAGCCGAAGAGTCCTTCTTTTTTGCGACAGATGTGGGAACCCGCGGCAAGTAATAGCTGACATCCTGACCCGCCGGTGCCCTGCACGCTGCCGCCATCGACTGTCCCGTAGCTGCGGCTTTGGCTGGCGTCTTTGCGTCCGCCTTCACGGTTGCTTCCGTCGCGTTCGCATCCAGCTTCGCTTGGGCGTCCGGCGTGGGCGCAGGCTTGTTATTGTCCTGCGTAGCTTGGCGTCGCTCTCGGCCTTGGTCACTGTTTGCGTTAGCTTGATGAGCCCGGTCTGAAACGTACCCGCACGATAGTAGGTCTCGAGATCACTCAGCGCGAACCCTATTGGATAGACGGAAACGGGGCAGTACATATTCGCATATATGACGGCCGCTTGATCGTGCCGCGCTGTGCGCATTGCCGACATCACGTTCTGAATGATCTGACTCTTGAGAATCTTATCATTGTATGCGGAGTCCAGGCCATTTATCAGCGTGGCGGTCTCTGCAAGGGCATGCGAAGTCCCGAGATTGCCGATCAGTCCTGCTGTCGTCGTCAGGACGCCAGATGTGAGTTTTGTGCTGAAGTCGACGGCCTGTCCCTCATGCATCAGCTGTCCCTCATACTGCGTATACTCCATGTCGATGACGTACATCCGCGCCGCTATCATGTTGTTTCGCGCGGCCACTTGGTCGGCTGCACTCCCCCTCGACAACTCCGCGTAACTGTTCGCATAGATCTTCATTTCGGCGACTTCATCAGCCACCGGAGCCACTCGTTCGGGTCCGCCAAGGGAGCCCGTCCAATTGCAGGCGGCAAGCGCGCACGAAGTGAGAGCCAGAACCAAGCACGCCGACACATTTCGAATGCCGTGGAGCGCAAGAGGTAAATACCGCCTGGTAGCGCTAGTATTCCTAAGATGACGGCCAATTGCCTGGTGCAAAACGTTGTTCATAGCGCACGCCCCAAAAGTTCATGACATATGGAATGACTGACCGCCTCCGTCAGGCGACGAAGACAGCGACACAAACGCCAACATCTCCATCTCCAAAAGGGAGACAGATGACCGGATCGGATCGCGAGGAATTGCTAAGTCAAATCGGACAAATCAGCTGATGCAACTCTGGCTAGTATTCGCCGGATTCCGGCAGTGTCAATCTACGGATGTGGATATCCCTGGCGGAACGCGCACGAGCCGCTGAGATCCACAGCAAAAATAGACCGAAACGACACGGCCGCGTCTGCAAGCATCACATCCTCGTTCGGCACGAATATTCCAGAGTGCCTAGAATGCAATGGACCGGCCCGACGTTGAATTGAAGTGCAGCGCAGGTCCGAAACAAAAGACACTCGCGTCGAGCACGTCCGCGCTGGCGCGCTTCTCCAATGAATCTTTGCTTCATGGGAGAATAACAAAGCGCATTCATCTGGGCCGCGCCCTGTGCGGGGTTAGCCGACCAGGGCGCGAAACTATCATCACCGAACAAACCACAAGCGATTCTGGCGAATGCCATGGTTCGCTTGGTCAACAGCATCACGACACAGCCGGACCGACCATCGGCAGACGGTAGAAGTACGTCCGTAAACCTATCGCGCTATGGGCGTCAGTGAACGTTTTGACAGTGTAATTCTGCTTCCATCGCGCAACAGGATCTCTATGCGAAGGGCTGTGATTTGAATAGACGAGGCGATCGCCACCTTTGCCCGCGCCCAGAATACCTACATGACCAACACCTTTGCTGGTCGTCGGCGAGATAATCAACGCCCCCGGCGGAAGATTGTCAGCTTTTTCGGGCTTCATACCGCCTCTTTGAAGCTCATCATAGAAGGTCGCTGTGCCATCGCTCTTCGTGATCCAGACATTCACGGCGAAAAACACAACATGTCGACAGGCCCACATGCACGCCAGGTTTCCATGATCGGGTCCATCTCCAGTCTTGAATTTATCGACCTGGTCAATCGCCTCCTGAGCGACCTTTGCATGATCGCTGTCGCTCATCGTGCCGCTGTAACTAATCGCGGCTTGAATTACCGTTCCTTCGGACGGGAACTCTACGACATTGTCTACAGCAATCAGCTCCGCATTTTGCGCCGCCATCTTGAAGAGATATTGGCCTCCTTCGTGATCGGCAAAGTGCTGGGTAACGCGGATATATGTTTGGCCTCCGCGTTCTTGCGTTTCGACCTTGCTCACCTTGCCCTTAGGGTCGAGTTGAGCCTTCAGCCCAGGATAATGATCAATACTATTCACCGGCAGTCTCCATTTACGGGAGGATGAAATTGACGAGCTGTAACAACTTTAGGTTACACTTGCCGTTCGGCTTTCGCAAATGGAAGATCGGGATTTCTAGGCCAGCACCGTCAGAATGACGACCTGCCGGACTTCACCGGTGTCGGCTATAGACGGCAGCACAGCCGGCTAGCAATCAATGATCTCCGGGTCGTCCTAGGTCCTGTACCCGACAAAATGCACAAATGAGGATCACCATTAAGCCGCTTACCAGCGACCGTAACTACCAACCAGCGTGACTATCGAGGAGGGCCGACCTCAAAACCCCAGTTGTGCGGTTCGGAGAATACAACAAGACGCGATCTCGGCTTGCCGCTCCTCTCGCCCATTATGTGCAGGAAACCTGCGCTTTTCCTGCTTGCTTGGTCGAAGCCCTTCGTTCTGGCGACGGCTCGTTTGGCCTGCATGCGAGAAGGCGCCTTACACGACGCGGACCGCGTCTCATGACTTGAAATCGTCACGCAAGAAGGAGGCCTTGAATGCAGCTTCCAGGCTATCCGCCGACAGGGGCGAAATCCATGGCAGTCGCCCCAACCACCGCACCCGTCCAATCTCGCAAATCGCTCTCACGGCATCCGGGTTCTTTTCGCCAATCAAGGCGACTCCAAGAATGTCGATCTGGCGCCTTCGGATCGCCTCTATGGAGAGCAATGAACAATTAATTGTACTCGCAGTTGTACTGGTGCACAGCACTACAGGAATTCGCCACCTCTCCAACAGGTCAACGTAAAGCGAACCACAATTCAGCGGCTCCATGAGCCCCCCGGTCCCCTCGATCACGAGCGGCTGTCCTCCGGTGTCCGGCACGTCCAGCAATTCAGGCTTAATGCGAGCCTCGTCGATTTCCGTGGAACAGTGCGGCCAAGCGGTCGTTTGCAGTCGGTACCCCTCAGGTACAATGCGATCCGGCGGAAGACTGGCAAGCCGAGCAACGCACTCGGTGTCCGTCTCTCCTTCGAGGCCGGCCTGAATCGGCTTCCAGAACCTTGCGCCAAGGAGATTGACGAGCCCTGCGCAGAACACGGTCTTTCCGACGCCGGCGCCTGTAGCCGTGACCACGATCCGCTGCTGGCTCGCCGATCCTGATCTGTTGTCAAGCGTTGTGCCCACCTCATTCTCCATTGTATGCAGCGGGCGCCGGCGCAAAGACCGCTTACTCTTCGCAAGTCGTTGACGCAGGTGCCCTCAACTTCTGGATCTACCAACGGCTGCTCATCGACGCTGCTGCGTGCATCGTCTACCCCTCAACGCCGAACAACAGTGCGATATACGCGAGATGCCCGTCGTGATTGGCGTCCGCCGACCCGTCTCAAAAAGCTCCGAATGCGGACTATTACGTCGAACTATAGACGGTCGGCCGGCACGATAGCCCCCTCCTAGAGTTGCGCTTGATGCCTTGTGGCAGGTTAAGATTGTTATCGGCGCGCAAATATTGTCCGGATCGGACGGAGACGTTCACGGGGCGCTGGGTGTATCCCAATAGACGCAGAACGGTACGCCTCGAGCAACAGCGGTGCGATTGTGGAGTGATTTCACCTGATGTCTCGGAAAGTAGCCGATCGGGGGCGTATTGGCCGTGACTCTAGGGGGATTTTTGCGCGTTTGACCTGAGCACGCGAGTTTATCGATAGCGGCCGGCCCCGGCAGGTTTTCTGCGTGATCAATCACGATGATCCTGCAAACAACACATCGACGCCTCGCTGGGTGTTGGTTGTTACGCACCCAGTGTCTCTTTTCCAACGGAACGAATCCCGACCTTGTTCGATGTGGAGGTCGCGAGCAGCGCCCTTACAGGAGCTCAGAGCGCGCCACATCGATCACCTTTATACGTAAGCTACGTTCGGACCATTGGGCACGACAATTCTCGGGTCCTACTCAAGTGCTAGCTCTGCTGCACATTTGCGGCATTATCGATGTCAAAGATGCTCCGGCTGTCGAAGCCGTCAGCATTGCCTCAAGCTAAATCCCAAGATAAGAACGGGACCAAGTTGCGGCGTCACTTTTGCGGCCACCATGATCCGTCATATCGTCTTCTTCACAGCCAAGGAAAAAGCCGACCTCGACCGCATCATCGAAGGTTTATCGGTTCTCACCTCGATCACCTATGCGCGCCGGCTCGAGATTGCCCGCAATCGCAAGAGCGACCAGCTCGGCAATGATATCGATGTCGTGGTGTATGGTGAATTCGACAGTGAGGCGGATCTCGCTGCGTACAAAGCCCACCATTTATATCAAGAAGCGATCCGATGCGTACGGCCGCTCCGGGAGTTGCGCTTTGCCGCTGACTATGAGTTGTCGACAGACGTGCATTTCGCTGGAACGGCAGGCCTAGGGCAAGTCGCTCGGCGCAGCGGACCGGTTGGTCGTGAGTAGCTCGATGATCATTCACAGGACTTTGTACGTATCAGGCGGAAATAGCCCTCGTTGGGGTGGCAATTGGGGCGCGGACCTCACGACCTGCGGATCGTCGTAGCAGATAGCCTATGCACGTCTGCGAGTTGCCATGGATCGAGCCTATCAAGGCGCTGCGCTGCCTTGCGCAGCGGCCGCAGCTTACCTTTCTCGATAGCGCGGCAGAGCATGAGCTGCTCGGACGTTACTCATACCTGGCTTGCGAGCCGTTCGGCACCTATTTCGTCGCCGATGGACAGGCAAGTTGGAATGGACAGGCACTTATAGGGAATCCATGGGAGGCCCTCCGCGAGCTTCTTGCCAGATACAAAGAAGCGCATCGCCCGGATCTCCCCCCATTCCAGGGCGGCGCAGCCGGCTTTCTTGCCTACGACCTGAGCCGAACACTGGAGCGGTTGCCGGCACCGTCAATTCCGGGTCTCGGGTTCCCCCAGTCAATACTGCATTTTTACGATGCGGTGGTCAGCTTCGATCACTGCGCCGAGAAGTGCTGGATCGTCTCGACCGGCTGGCCGGAGCAGGAGCCCACCCGACGGGCCGAGCGCGCGCGTCGTCGCGCCGATGAGTTTGCAGCACTGCTTGCCAGGCCCAAGTCGCCGCGGATCGTAATCCCCAGCACCGCGGGCCAATGGCATTCGAATTTTAGCCGGGAAGGGTTCAAAGCGGCCGTCCAGCGTGTCATCGATTTAATCCTGGCTGGAGATATATTCCAGGCGAACATTGCACAGCGCTTCAGTGCCAAGGTCTCCCCCCTGTTCGATCCGCTTACCTTTTATTGCCAGCTCCGCTCTTTGAACCCAGCCCCGTTTGCAGCCCTCCTGCGTTATGACAGGCTGACGATCGCCTCGAGCTCTCCTGAGCGATTTCTGAGGCTTGAGGGCCGGCAGGTCGAAACACGACCGATCAAGGGCACAATCGCACGCTCCGCTGATGCCGCGGAAGATATGCACCGTGCCGAGCTCCTTCTCGCGTCCGAGAAGGATCGCGCCGAGAATATTATGATCGTCGACCTGCTGCGCAACGATCTGTCACGCGTTTGCACAGACGATTCGGTCGAAGTTTCAGCTCTTTGCAACTTGGAATCCTATGCCTCCGTGCACCATCTTGTGTCGGGGATCGAAGGCACGCTTGGTGCAGACCAAGACGCCGTCAGTCTACTTCGCGCCTGCTTTCCGGGCGGCTCCGTGACGGGAGTTCCAAAGGTGCGGACAATGGAAATTATCGCGGACATCGAGAAAGTGGCACGAGAGGTCTACTGCGGGGCGATCGGCTTCATCGGTTTCGATGGATACATGGACACGAACATTGCGATTCGCACTGTTGTGATCGACGATGACGTGGCTGCGTTTCATGCCGGCGGCGGAATAACGGCGATGTCGGATCCCGAAGCCGAATATGAGGAGACACTTGCCAAGGCAAAACGACTGTTTCAGGCCTTCGGTGCCGATCCAACAGGTGCATTTTGATTGTCATCATCGACAATTACGATTCCTTCGTATTCAACATTGCGCGCTATTTCCGCAAGCTTGGTGCAGGGACGCAAGTGGTCCGAAACGACGCGATCAGCATGGCTGATCTCGGTGGGCTCCAGCCTAGTGCAATCGTCATATCGCCCGGCCCCTGCACGCCAACGGAGGCTGGCATATCCAACGCGGTTGTCCGGGAACTCTCGGGGCGCGTCCCAATCCTTGGTATCTGTCTCGGTCACCAGTGTATTGGAAGTGTTTTCGGCGGACGGGTCGTGCGTGCACATCGTCCAGTGCACGGCCAAGCCTCCCTGATAAGACACAATGGTCGTGGGTTGTTCAAGGAACTCCCGTCGCCATTTTGTGTCGGGCGCTACCATTCTCTAGCGGTCGAACTCGATCAATCACACGCGCCGAGTCTCATGGTGACAGCCCGCTCAGATGAAGGAGAGATCATGGGCCTGTCGCATCGGCATCATCCAACCCATGGCGTGCAGTTCCATCCGGAGTCAGTCCTTACTCAGCAAGGGCCCGTGCTGTTTAGGAATTTCTTGCGATTAGCCGCCAATTTTAAAGTGTGAGGTCGGAGACTTCATCGAAGGTAAGCTGGGTATTCGCGAATCGCTTGGCAGAGCCGGGTGCAAGACGTAACGAGACAGCGAAAACACCCAAACAGTACGTTGCGTACGCAAGTTTCTCTTTTGGTACAGCCTCAATTGAATTACCTGGTCAAACATCGACCCTTCGCATCACCTCCATTGGGAGAGGCGGCTTTTTTTCTGATTTCCTCGTAAACCTTTATTCGAGATCCGCCAAGAGATTGGCGGTGCCTAGGCGGTAGTCTCGCTACCGCTGCCCTAGCGGGCGTTTCCTCCCTTGACTTGGCCGCCGGTCCAATCGGATCGGCGGTCCTCTTCGACGTCGAGTCGGCGCTCTCATGATTGAGCAATTTCCTACAGCGATCTGCAGCTCGACGACGCCGGCTGTAGCTGCAACGTCTGTCATCGTGGTTGAAAGCATTCATGCAACATAGAGGTGTCCAATTCAGCATTCGAGAAGTGCACCCCGGCGAGTGGCGCTACAGTTTCGAGGTCGATAGCAAGAGGATCAGTGGCAAGACCCGAACGAGGCTGCAACTTCTTGCAGTCCGACGAGTTAAAGATCGCATTAATCGTGAACTGAATCGCAGCACGGAACATGGAAGTTGACCGGTTGCCCGTGGGTTCGAATCCCACCTGCACAATCTCGGGCCGCAAGGGGGCTTCTGGACTGGTCACAGACGACGCTAGGCGAGAAATCGAACCTGAGCGAAAGCACCATCCGGGATTTTGAGAAAGGACGCCGGGTACCTGGCCCTAACAACATCGCTGCGATGCGCGCAGCGCTCGAAGGCGCTGGCGTTCTGTTTATCGAGCCTAACGGCGAGGGGCCGGGCGTGCGCTTGAAGAAAGCGCGCTAGCTCCACTCATGGAGCAAATTCTATGACTTCATCATAAGCGGACGGCTCGACTTTGAACAGCGCGTCAAGGGCCTTGTCGACAGCGTGTCTGTCCCAGCGCTGCAGCTGGTAGAACTTCGACGCCTTCGGCATGCTGCCATCTTCAATCATGCGGTCGAACATTTGAGGCGTCACGCTGCAGTAGGCTGCAGCGCGAAGCTTCGAGAGAGCGCGCGGCCAGTGTGGTTCGCCATTATGGCGGTCGTCCGTAGTCGGCACGCCGAACAGACTGACGAACGAAATGTCATCGCGCAAGTGCCGACCGTGTAGCCAAAATCGGGAATCTGCGGCGGTCGGATAATCTCGGTATCAACGCACGATCAAGTGCCAAGCCAATTGCGCAAACGTCATCAGCGTGGGGATAGAAAGCAACGCGAATCCGACTCCGTAGAAGAAGGCCACCAGCACGCGCAGGCGCGGCCTCGCGTTGTCCAGCGCCATATAGTGCATCAGTAACATGTCATTGCGATGCGCTTCGGATGCCGCCTGTGTCTGGAATGCGCTTGTGAACCATTGAAGACGGCGAAACCCAGAAGTCAGCGCCTTAGCTATCATATAGGAGTCGGGTCTTCCGCGCTTGTCGTAGAATGGCTCATCATTAGGGTCTATTTCTATAGGTGTAGGCGAGCCGTCCGCTTCAAGCGATACCGTTGGCTCTGGAGGTTTTTCAAAGTGCTCGGGAGGCAAATCCGAAAAAATCTCAAGAATGGCAACTGAACACAGATTTATGAAATCGTCTGGCTCACTCATTCGCGTGATTATTCCGCGCGGAGCCATGTCGTCGTACTCGTCGAAGCCCAGTGCATCTATGTAGCGACGAGACACTTCTGACAGAAGCAAGGCAACACGCGAGCGAGTTACTAGGGAGCTTTCGGCCTGTACGCATTCGATGGCTGATGCATAGCTTTTCACGATCAAAGGGCAGAATAACGCGAAAAGAGCCGACCCAAAGCCAAGAGATGTAAGCCCGAAATATACATAGTAGAGGCGAGACAGCGTGATTTGCCTAGCGACTTCCTCCGCGCCATTCATCGGCAGGTTTAACCAGCGACGGATAAGTCTGGCGACAGTGTTAGAAGCTCGACGACGTGTTGATTGAACAGAAGCAGCGAACCGAGAAACGGCACCACTATCGTCAATGATAAAAGGCGCGATTGCCCGATGCGCCGTATGGACGACCAAGGTAACATCGCAATCGGTCGGGCATTTACGATGCCCATCGCAAGGCACCTAGCCTAGAAAAAAATCTCGTCAATGTCTTTGGAAGGCGCACTCTGCTTGCCTATCACCAGATACAACCGGCCAGCTTCACGGTCGTTAGTGAGCTGAATGCGTATGATGCAAACGCGGCGCCTACGAGACCAACGACCGCGATCACAATGAACACAAATCGATACCAACATATCCTGTTGGCCAAAGAGTTGAACGTTCCGACAAACTTTGCGCTGACGGCTGCAAAGTCGCTTTCCAGCCTGTTTCGTTGACGTTCAACCTCGCTACCGATCGCGCTTAGCGTGAAAAACTGATTTGCGATCGAAGCGCATAGAAAAATCACAAAAATCCATGCGCCCGCAAGGACGGCGATATTAGTCCAAGCCTCGATTCCACAAGTCGTCGCAGTTTTCATTTGGGATGCGACGACAACAGTAGCAATCGGTATACCCAGTAGCTGTCCCTGTACGTCGACAAAGGTCTTATGAATGCGGGTCAAGAAATCAAGGTTCGCGTTCTCAATGTCAGTTCTGATCTTGTCATAAGAAAAGCTCGATACGAACAGGCGATAGCTGTCGTCGAGACTACTGGCGAGATGATCCAGGTTGAGCAGTATGCGCTCGAAGCGCACAGGTTCGGATTGCGGTCTGACGAGCGTTGCTATCGCATCGCTCAGCATCGTCAACTTTTGAGCGCGATGCAGAGGGTCCTCGAATTGCTTTACGAGTCGGTCGATTGCAGCAATTTCGACGAACTTTAGATTAGCTGCGCTATAGCGAACGGGAACTTCGACCTTACCGTCCTTGAAGAAGAACAGCTTTTGTTCTTCCCGATCGAGAAATGTTGCTGCGTCAGCCAGCAATTTTATGAGGGAAACGACTGCACGATACGATTTGAACTGCGGTGTAGATGTATCTCGGTCGCTCAGACGGCCGTCGATGACATAAAACCGGGCTGGGAATTCTAAGAATCCCTTCGGAGCCGATAGCAGGCCATCAAGATTCTGAGCAAGGACGCCGATGGATAGTTTTGGCGCCCCCACGTGCACAGCGATTTTGTCGCCGATGCTTGCTCCACTGATGTTGGTCATTGGATAGAAATTAAAGTCGCTAGACGTCGGTTCATCTGCATCGATCGAGAGAATCGTATTTAGAACTTCGGCGTTGGCGATCGTAAGCACGCCCTCCCGCTCGCCGGAAAACTCGACGTGGTCGTAACACCGCAGTAGGTCTTGCCAACTCAGGTTAGCCATTAACCTTTAGCTCTTCCGCCAATTCCACAGGAATATCACTCAACGTTAAAGAATTTGACTTCTCGTTGTACCGTACTTTGCCCTGAGTAATGGCCTCCCGATCGAATTCGACGGACCAAAACGAGGTCTTTGCTTTGAACCGAACCAGCGTCGCCAACGCGCGCCTGTCGGGGATGAAGCCGTCGTTGATCTTTCGGGCGTCGTCAGTGAGAACGTTCAACAGCAAGTCAGGTTCGCTAGGGAACAGCTCATTTGAGAACGCCGTAAGATGGAGTTGCTCCCGCTTTTTTGCTGACACGTCGCAGATTGCTTTCGCCTTCGCTAGGAACTCGTCTCGATCGGCGCCCACCATGCTTTGGGAATCGGCGAAATGCTTCAAAGCAGCAACAAGCGAATTGGTATCTTCTCGATCCTGTACGGTCGTGTCGCAGCCTAAAAACTCTTTGAAGTACTCGGCAACGTCTCCTTTACCTTTCAGAAATCCGACATAGCGCTCTTCTTTGTTCGCCCACGCCGTCAGATTGATGCGGCCAGCAAAACGAAAGCCATCAAGGTCCAGTGTCGTGACGTCGCTAACATCGTAGTCGTGCGTGATGGCCGCTCCGAGTCGGTCGTTTACGATCGCGATCATGACAAACTGCTTGGCGTCATCTTCGAAATGCACGAAGAAGACATGACCGCCCGTTGCGCCGGTTTTGCGTCGAGCTTGAGTGACAAGCGTAGTCATTAGCGATGTTGTAAGTGTCTCGAAGTCCTTTGACCCTCCATCAATGTAGACCCGCAAGAATCCTTGCGTGGGAAAATTGACGTCGTCGGCCGAAAACTTGCCGTGGGATTTGGATGCGCGTCGTGCGTACAGTCGATGAAGCTCATCGACAACTCGAATAAGGGTCGGGCCTTGTTTCAAGTCGTTTTTGCCGACGACAAACTCAAAGTCATTTTCTTCCTTGCGGCGCAAATCGTGAATGGCAACGTGAAAAATCTTACTTGGCATATGTGCTCCCCAGATTCGCGACAGTCATAGCGTTCAAGGGCAGGGTTGGCCACGTCCAAAGCACAATGCAAAGTTGCGCCTGTCGTTGGGGTTGACATAAGAACAAAATAGGAACATATGGTGTGCGGGTCAAGAGAGGAGAGACGGCCCACGTTTGGACCGCCCCTGATCGCTACAACACTCTTGCTGACTTCGCTTTTCTTAAACTTCAGACACGACAGTGGCGGGCAGCGACGCCTCTAACCGCGAGATTTGTGCCTGAACACGTGCCAGCCCAGCGGCATCAGCGCCCTTCGCATCAATGCTGATGTTGATTGGCACGTTGGTATCTCCGCCCCCGCCGCTGAGAGCCGCCATTGTGGCCTCTCGCCTGCTCCGCTTTGAGCGTCGCCACCGAAATCATGTTGCCAAAGATCAGCTCGCAAACTTGCTCCTGGGTATAGCCGTGGGATTAGCCGGCCACCTGGCTGGGAACCCTCACTGCAAAACAGGTTGAGCATGCCGGGCCAGGCACGATCGGTTGGGCGATGGTGACGGGCTCTGGCCTTCATCGCTGAGAGTGGGACCAAAGACCAAATCGTGGATGTTTCAGCTCACTTCGCCCGTAACTCGCAAGCCTCGTGAGATGGGCCTTGATCCAGTAGGCGCCGTCGCCAAGAGGCGCGTGGACTTTGACCTTTAGGTGGTGTGGACATTAGCGCATCCATAGAACAATGGCAGCGAGAGTGACGACGGCGCGATAGTTCCGTGCCGTCTTTTCGAAGCGGGTTGCGACACGCCGGAACTGCTTGAGCTTTGAGAAGCAGCATTCGACGAGATGACGCTGGGCATAGAGAG
>NZ_LFLZ01000059.1 GCF_001189845.1 Bradyrhizobium tropiciagri | reverse complement strand
GTTTTGGTTGAATCGGTTTGGCGCGGTCTCGGTTCACCTCTCCCCGTTGGGGAGAGGTCGGATTGCGAAGCAATCCGGGTGAGGGCTGTTGCCCTTTCGATAGACCGTAATCCCTCACCCGATTTGCTGCGCAAATCGACCTCTCCCAAGGGAGAGGTGAACCTTCGACGCCGTTCCAGCTCAACCTAATCTCATCAGGCTTTAGGCGAAGCTGCATATTGTCTTGCGATGGCCGGGCTTAGTCCCGGCCATTTGCGTTTGTAGGGCGCTTCGTAGAGCTACGTAGGATGGGTGGAGCGAAGCGATACCCATCATCTGTCCCTGCGGCACGAAGTCGATGGGTTTCGCTGCGCTCTACCCATCCTACGAGATCGCGCTTCTAGAACTCGCTGTGCCCCTGCGGATCGACCAGGCGGTTGATCCGCTGCGCGGCGGCCATCGCAAAGCGCACCGTCATCGACTTCCGCGTCGCTGCCGGCAGGCGATGCTCCGGCGCCTCGCAGTGCAGATGCGCGCCATAGGCGTCGGCGATGATCAGGCCGGTGTCGACCGGGAAGATCTCGCACGGCAGGTCCTGCATGAAGGCGAAGAACAGCCGGTCGCAATGCATCCGGTAGTCCTGCCATTTCTGGTCGGCGCGCAGATCCTCGAGCGATGACTTGATCTCGACGATCCAGATCTCGCCGCGCTCGTTCAGCGCGACCAGATCGGCCCTTCGGCCGGACGGCAGCGACAATTCGCTGATGCAGGAAAATCCGAGCGATCTCAGAAGCCTCGCCGTGCCGCGCGCGATCGCAAGCGCAGTCTCCGACTGGCGTCGGTCGGGCGCGGGCACGAGCGCGATCTGGCGGGCGGGAGACTCCATCCAAGGAGACTAGCCGATTCCATCGAGCATGATCCGGAAAAGTGGAATCCGGTTTTCCGTCAAGATCATGCTCGCACGAATAGAGCCCAACGGCAGCGCTGGAATCGGCCGCAAATTCGCGAGGAAGGCGCCTTGATTCCGGCCTCAAGCCACCGCGAAGCCGGTGGAACCTGGGTTCCGAGGGACGAAACCACTGCAGGAGAGACCCATGCGGTCACGCATCACACTTCGCTCGTTCGTCTTCGCTCTCGCAATCCTGCCGCTAACAGCCGGACTGTCCTCCGCCATCGCCAAGCCCGTGGTCGAAGTCGCCTTCGTGCTCGATACCACCGGCTCGATGGGTGGATTGATCGAGGGCGCCAAGCGCAAGATCTGGTCGATCGCGACCGCGATCGTCGATTCCAATCCCGACGCCGACATCAGGATGGGCCTGATCGCCTATCGCGACATCGGCGACGAGTATGTCACCAGGAAGGTCGAGCTGACCCGCGATATCCAGGACCTCTACGCGAATCTGCTGGAATTGAAGGCGCGCGGCGGCGGCGACTGGCCGGAGAGCGTCAACGAGGCGCTCGACGTCGCCGTCAACAAGATGCAGTGGACGCAGGGACGCGACGGCACGCGCATCGTGTTCCTGGTCGGGGACGCCCCGCCGCACATGGACTATGCGCAGGACACCAAATACCCGGTCACGCTTGCGGTCGCCAAACAGAAGGACATCATCGTCAACGCCGTGCTCGCCGGCAACGCCGAGGATACCGCGCTTGTATGGCGCGATATCGCGCAACACGGCAATGGCGAGTTCATCGCGATCCCGCAGGATGGCGGCCAGATCGTCACCATCGAGACGCCGTACGACGAGGACATCATCATCCTGCAGCGCGAGATCAACGGCACCGTGATCCCCTACGGGCCGCGCGCGCTGCAGAAGCGCACGGAATCCAAGACCCAGCAGCTCGCCAGCGTCGCTGCGGCCTCGCCGTCGCGGGCCTCGGAGATGGCGAGCTTCATCAACAAACGCGCCAAGGTGACGTCGGAGGCGGTCACCGGCGATGGCGACCTGGTCGCCGACGTCGCGGCCGGCCGCAACGAGATCGCCAAGGTCAGGGATGAGGACCTGCCCGACAATCTCCGCGCCATGAAGCCGGAGGCACGCAGCGCCGAGATCGACAAGCAAATCACCCAGCGCAAGGCGCTGAACGAGAAGCTCGCCGCCCTCGTCGCCAAGCGCGACAAATATGTCGCCGAGCACCGCAAGAGCGCGCCGAAGGCGTCGTCGTTCGATCGTGTGGTCGAGGACACGTTGAAGGCGCAGATCAAGCGGTAGGGATTAGCCGACAGCTGCCTCTCCTTCAGCGATCAGGATACGGTCCGTCTCTTGCCTCGCGCGGCACGCTCTCTCCGTTCCCTCCCCCTTGTGGGGGAGGGTCAGGGAGGGGGGTGCCGCTTGCGCGACTGGGTGACGGTCTCAAGAACCATGCTGAGCAGGCTCGCAGATGACTTCGACGGGGCCCGCGGCCTACCCCTCTCCCCACCCTCCCCCACAAGGGGGGAGGGAGCCCGGGCGATGTGCTCACCTCACTCACTCACTTCCATCGGCGGCCCCAGGATCACACCTTCATTGGCGCGCAGGTCGAGGACGCCCTCGATCTTCTCGCCCTGGCGATCCATGAAGGTCGACAGCAGAACCTCGTTGCTGAAGCCGATCGCGCTGGAGGAGACCGACGCGGGGGCTGCGCCGAAATTCAGCGCGATCACGGCAACACCTTCGGCGGCGCGGCGCCGGAACAGCAGCACATCGCCATGCGCCGCCACAGGCTCATAGCTGCCACGGACGAGCTGCGGGAGCTTTCGCCGCAGCGCGATCAGCGCCTTGTAGAGGTTGAGGATCGACGCCCGCTCCGCCTCGAGGCTTGCGACGTTGTCGCTTGCGAAATCCTGCGCGAGCGGCAGCCACGGTGTCGCCGTCGAGAAGCCGGCATGAGGCTCGGCGCTCCATTGCATCGGCGTGCGGCAGCCGTCGCGGCCGACGCCGATACCGGGCACATTCTTCTCGAAGGGATCGCGCACCTGGCCAGGGGCGATCGCAACCTGATGCATGCCGATCTCGTCGCCGTAATAGAGCGTCGGCGTGCCGCGCAGCGTCAGCAGCAGCATGGCGGCCACGCCCGCCTGCGCCGGCCCCACCCGGCTCGCCACCCGCGGTCGGTCGTGATTGCCGAGCACCCAGTTCGGCCACGCCCCAGGCGGCAACGCCTTCTCGTAATCGGCGATGATGTGCTCGACCGAGCGTGCGCTCCACAAGGTCGACAGCAGCGCGAAATTGAACGGCATCTGCGCGCCGCGCAGATCGTTGCCGTAATAGGCGACCAGCCGGTGCAGCGGCAGATAGATCTCGCCGATCAGCACGCGGTTGTCGAACTCCTCGGTAACGCGGCGCATCTCGGTGATGACGGCGTGCACTTCGAGCTGGTCGGTCGAATATTGCGTCAGCACCTTCTCGTGCGGTGGCCGGCCCTCGCGGTAATGCGGGTTGGGCGGATTGTCACGGAATTCGGCATCCTTGATCAGGTGCCAGATCACGTCGACACGGAATCCGTCGATGCCCTTGCGCAGCCAGACGCGCATCACCTCATAGATCGCATCCCTGACCTCGCGATTGCGCCAGTTCAGATCGGGCTGCTGCGCAAGGAAGGCGTGATAATAGTACTGGCCGGAAGCTTCGTCATAGGCCCAGGCGCTGCCGCCGAATTCCGACAGCCAGTTGTTGGGCGGACCGCCATCCGGCGCCGGATCGCGCCAGATGTACCAGTCGCGCTTCGGATTATCGCGCGAGCTCTTCGCCTCGATGAACCAGGGATGCTGGTCGGATGTATGGTTCGGCACCAGATCGAGGATCAGCTTGAGACCGGAATCGTGGGCGGCTGCGACCAGCGCGTCGAAATCCTCCATCGTGCCGAACAAGGGATCGATGCCGGTGTAATCGGAGATGTCGTAACCGAAATCGGCCATTGGCGAGGTGAAGATCGGCGACAGCCAGACCGCGTCCACGCCAAGCCGCGTCAGATAAGGCAGCCGCGCGATGATGCCCCGGAGATCGCCGACGCCATCGCCGTCGCTGTCCTGAAACGAGCGCGGATAGACCTGATAGAAGATGCCGCGCCGCCACCAGTCCTGCTCGTCCTGATCCATCCCATTCCCCCTCGTTCGTCGCCCCGTGTCCCCGGGGTTGTCCGAGTTCAGGGATGACGCACAATTCGGGACAGAAAAATGGCGCTGCAGCGCGTCAGTGGCGGGCCATCGCCAGCTGATAGATGGTGATCAGCACCTCGAACAGGATCAGGAAGACGATGATCAGCTCGAGCCGCAGCGAACGGCTGGTGTCGATGATATCGGTCAGCACCTGCGATGTCTCGGCGACGACCGCGAGCTTGCGGTTCAGCGATTCCGCGCGCTCCTTCAATTCGTATTCGTCCTCGAGCCGGGCATAGAGCCGCTCGAGCTGCGGCTTGTCCCAGAGGATGTCGGGCTTCTCCGACACCTCGACCGGACCGGCCACGCGATGCCGCACCAGCAGCGCGTTGCCGATGTGCTTGAGGATCGCAACACGGCCGCCATTGACCCGGCCGCCCTTGGCGAGCTCGCGTGCAAGCGGCTCGGTGGTGTCGAACACCGCCCGGACCTCGCGCTCATGCCGCGCCAGCACCACGCTTTTCGCCAGCGCCTCACCGACCAGGATCAGCCGCTCCGGCGCCAGGCTCTGCAGATAGATCGGACCGCCCGGCGGAATCTGGTCTTCCCTCTCCGCGGCGAGCTCGATGATCGCGATCTCCTCTTCTCGTCGGGAGAACAAACCGGTCATGCGCGACTGCAGGCTGCGCAGGAATTCATCCTCCTCCAACGCATTGAGTCCGATCAGGACGACGACGCCATAGCGGAACAGGACCGCGACACCATTGTCATTGACGCGAAACGCCAGCGGCGTCGTGGCCAGCACGTCGCCGCGCTCGAGGCCGGACGTGTTGATGCGGTCCGCGACGAAGAAGGCGCGGGCGGTGGTCCGGGGTCCGCCGAGCGGTGAGTTGGGAGCCTGGGTCATGAAGTTCCGGACTGCGAGGGCTTGACGCGTAATCGAGAGCAACCGCCTACCAGTCGGCTCACGAACTTGTTTGCTGGAGGTGACCTTATCACGGTCCGTTTTGGGATCACACGCCGGGTCAGGCGCATTTCCCGTGCGTGTTGACGGCATTGTCCGGTAGCCTATGGTGCCCTCATGAACGAGACAACCGATACCAAACCGAAGGCCGGCGCGATCATCGTGCCGGTGACGCTGTTCGAACAGAACTGCACCATCATCTGGCACGAGCCCACCAAGAAGGCCGTGGTGATCGACCCCGGCGGCGACGTGGCGAAGATCCAGGCCGCGATCAAGCAGACCGGCGTGACGGTCGAAAAGATCTGGCTGACCCACGGCCATATCGACCATGTCGCGGCGCCGCCGAACTGCGCGACGCGTTGCAAGTCAAGATCGAGGGCCCGCATATCGCGGACAAGTATCTGCTCGACAACGTCGTCTCGAGCGGCGAGCGCTTCGGCATGACCGGGGTGCGCAATTTCGGCCCGGACCGCTGGCTCGACGAGGGCGATCAGGTCTCGATCGGCGATCTCACCTTCGACCTCCTGCACTGCCCCGGCCATTCGCCGGGCAGCGTGGTGTTCTTCAACAAGGAGCTGCGCTTCGCCCATGTCGGCGACGTCCTGTTCGCCGGCTCGGTCGGGCGCACCGACCTGCCCGGCGGCAGCCACCCGACCTTGATCCAGTCGATCAAGCAGAAGCTGCTGCCGCTCGGCGACGATGTCGGCTTCATCTGCGGCCATGGCGCCGGATCGAGCATCGGCCAGGAGCGGATGACGAACCCGTTCCTGACCGGCGAGATGTAGCTCCTCGTTTGCGCATGATCTTTTCGGAAAACCGCTTCGCACTTTTCCGGATCATGCTTTGACCTCACGGCTGCTTCATCAGCCCCGCGGCGGTCAGCGCCCGCGTGATGACGCGGCTGACATTGACGCTGTTGCTCCGCGGCTTGCCCTGCTGCCTGGCTTGCTTCTTACCCGGCCGGCCGCTGCTGCGAGCGGTTGCAGGCTCGGGCTTGTCCGCAGGCACCGGTATCGTCATCGAGATCGTGTCGGCGTTCTCGCGCGGCACGCCGGTCGGCGCGATCTGCGGCTGACGGACCTTGTCGGTCAGGCCGAAGAAGCTCGCGATGTGATAGGACGAGGAGATCCCGGCCTCGATCAGGAACGCACCCTCGACACCGTAACGCTCGTCATTGCCGGCAAGCCCGAGCGGCGTGCCGTGCGCCATGTCGGTGATCGAGTAGGATTCGACCAGTGTTTCGCCGTCGGCATTCCACCACACCTCACGCGGATGGCCATCGACGTCGGCTTTCGACATCGCCGCAAGCGGCAGGCCGTGCAGATCGAGCCACTGCCGGACGATCGCGTCGGCATTGCCCGGATGCACGGTGCGGTCGGCGCTGCCGTGCCACACCGAGATCCTCGGCCAATCGCCCTTGTGCGTTGAGGGCTTGCGTACGAGGTCGCCGAGCTCCGGCGCCGACAATGCGCTGCCCTGCATCATCGCGCCGAGCGCCTCACGCAGATTGCCGGCGACACCGAACGGCAGCCCGGCGATGATGGCGCCGGCCGCAAACACATCCGGATAGGTCGCGAGCATCACGGTCGCCATCGCACCGCCGGCGGAGAGACCCGTCACGAAGATCCGGCGCGGATCGATCTTGTGCGCGCCGGCGATGTGACCGACCATCTCCCTGATCGACGCGGCTTCGCCCTGGCCGCGCGCGGTGTCTTCCGGATCGAACCAGTTGAAGCAGGTGTTGGCGTTGTTGGCGGACTGCTGCTCGGGCATCAACAGCGCGAAGCCGTAATGCTTCGCCAGCGTCGACCAGCCGGCACCGAGATCGTACGACGCTGCGGTCTGGCCGCAACCATGCAGCACGACGACGAGCGCGGGCGATCGCGCCAGCTGCTCGGGCACGTATGAGAACATCTTCAGCGCACCGGGATTGGCGCCGAATTCGGTTGTCTCGACAAGCGGCGTCGGCACGGCTGGCGCAAGCGCACCGAGGCCGTTGAACGCGTTCATCTTGGGCAGATGACGCAGAAATTCGATGTTGTTGACCAGCGACAACAGCAACTCCTGAGGTGATTTGTTCTTGTGTGTCACCCGATCAGATAATTGCTGCACTGCGAAATGAAAAGGCCGTGTGCTGTCTTGCCCCGCGGAATAGTGAGATTCGGCGTTAACGCGTGATCGGAACCGGCCGAAGTGCGGATTGCTCGAAATAGTTGCCTTAGCACCTTGTTTGAGCATGAACTTTTCGAAAATGACGCGCCATCGCCTGCGAATTCATGCAGTGGCGCGGCGCATCCATGACAGAAATGCGGCTGAAATTGATATCGACAGCACAAACAATGCGCATGCCGCAAACAACGCCAGATGTGCTGATCTCGCGCTCTCGATGGCGAAGAAGACCGCGCCGATCGCGGCGACACCGGCCGCATTGCCGATCTGCGTCGTGGTGCCATACATGCCGGAGCCGGCTCCCGCGCTTGCCGGCTTCACGCTCGACAGCACCGCGCTCGACAGCGGCGCCATCACCAGGCCCTGGCCGTAGCCGAAGATCATCAGCACCAGCGCGAGCAGCAGCGCCGACGGCGCTGCGATCGCTTGAACCGTCGCGACCAGCACACCGAGACCAACGATCTGCAGCGCGCAGCCCTCGATCAACACCAGGGTGCCGCGATGCCTGGCGCGGATGCCGCTGTGCCGCGAGGCAATCACGAAGGTCAGCGCCAGCGGCACGAACACCGGTCCCGCCTGCAGCGGTGGAATCTGCAGACCCTTCTGCATGAACACGGTCATGATCAGATAGAACGACAGATTGGCGAAGAAGAAGAAAAACACCGCCACCAGCCCGCGCATGAAGGCGAGATCCGACAGCAGCGACAGATCGATCAGCGGCATGCCGCCGCGGCGCGCGACGCTGCGCTCGAGCCGCACGAAGGCCGCGATCACGGCGACACCCGCCGCCATCGTCAGCCACACCCACGCCGTCCAGCCGAGATCGTGTCCGAACAGCAGCGGGCCGATCAGGCAGAGCAGGCCCACGAACAGCACGATCGCGCCGGGAATATCGAGCCGCGTTCCGGCGCGGCGCGGCACCGTCGGCATGATCTTCAGTGCCGCCGCGATGATGACGACGCCAAACGGCACGTTGACGAAGAACACCGCGCGCCAGCCGAGGCCGGCGAGATCGAGTGTCACCAGCACGCCGCCGAGCATGAAGCCGGCGGCGCCGGCGAGGCCCAGCACGATGCCGTAGATGCCGAACGCCCGCGCACGCGCGGCGTCGGAGAACAACAGATGCAGCGTCGCCAGCACCTGCGGCACCATCAACGCCGCGGTCGCGCCCTGCGCCAGCCGTGCGACGATCAGCTCCGGTCCGGACTGCGCCAGACCGCACCACAGCGACGTCACCGAGAAGCCCGCGACGCCGGCGACGAACACGTTCCTGGTGCCGTGGATATCGCCGAGGCGGCCGCCGGTGACCACCAGCGTGGCATAGGCGATCAGATAGATCGCGATGACGGCCTCGATCTGCGCCGGCGTTGCGTGCAGCTCCGCGGCGATCGTCGGGATCGCGACGTTGACGATGAAGGCATCGACGCCGAACATGAACTGGGCAGCGACGACGATCGCCAGCACCCACCAGCGGCGGGAGGTCTCCGCGCGCGTCGCAACGATCTGGTGCATGCCTTGTCCTGCCCGAAATGACGGTACGGCCGACATCAGCAGATTCCGGTCATCGCTTCGATTACCTCGGACGTAAGCGTTGGTTCACGGGCACGTCATCCCTCGCCATGCCGCATCTGCCCGTGCTCCCCGCGCAACTTGCGTTGATGCGCTGGGAAACATTCCGGAGGGCGGCAATCGCCGCCGATTTGCGCAACAACCATGCGGGCGCCGCAACCCCGGAGCATTGCCTTGCTTTCGCCCACCCCGTAGGTTGGCGGAAAGCCCCCGATAACAATAAGTTGGAGAGAACGACCAATGGCGCGCCTCAAGTTCGGAGCCTTCCTCGCCCCGCATCACCCGATCGGCGAGCATCCGATGCTGCAATTCCGCCGCGACCTCGATTTCGTCGAGCAGCTCGACGCGCTCGGTTACGACGAATTCTGGTGCGGCGAGCACCATTCCTCGGGCTGGGAGACTATCGCCTCGCCGGAAATGTTCCTGGCCGCCGCCGGCGAGCGCACCAAGCGCATCAAGCTCGGCACCGGCGTGATCTCGCTGCCCTATCACCACCCCTTCAACGTCGCGCAGCGCATGGTGCAGCTCGACCACATGACCGGCGGCCGCGCCATCTTCGGCTCCGGCCCCGGCGCGCTCGCCTCCGATGCGCATACGCTCGGCATCGACCCGATGACCCAGCGCGACCGCCAGGACGAGGCGATCGCGGTGATCCGCCGCCTGTTCAACGGCGAGCGCGTCACCGCCAAGACCGACTGGTTCGAGATGCACGACGCCGCGCTGCAGATCCTGCCGCTGCAGGAGGACATGCCGTTCGTGGTGGCCTCGCAGATCTCGCCGTCGGGCATGACGCTCGCCGGCAAATACGGCATCGGCATCATCTCGCTGGGCTCGATGTCGACGCAAGGCCTGATGGCGCTGCCGCAGCAGTGGCAATTCGCCGAAGACGCCGCCGCGAAGGCCGGCACCACGGTGAGCCGCGCCAACTGGCGCGTGCTGCTGTCCTGGCACATCGCCGAGACCCGCGAGCAGGCGCGGCGCGAGGCCGGCGCTGGGCTGCTGCGCTGGCACAACGAATATAACGTCGGCACCTTGATGCGGCCGGGCCTGACCGCGTTCGCCTCTGCGGATGAAGCGGTCGACAAGACCGCCTTCGTCGAAGGCGCCGCGTCCACCATCGGCACACCAGATGATCTGATCAAGATGATCAAGAATCTGGTCGACGTCTCCGGCGGCGTCGGCTCAATCATCGGCTTCGCCCACGACTGGGCCAACATCGAAAACACCCGCCGCAGCTGGGACCTGGTCGCGCGCTATGTCGTGCCGGAGATCAACGGCTATATCGACGGCCTGCGCAAGTCGCGCCAGTTCCTGGTCGACAACCGCGCCGTGTTCGAGCGCGCCGGCCAGGCCGTGATGGCCAAGATCATGCAGAACGACAAGGCCGCCGCGGCGCTCCAGCAAACCGGCACAGGCCGCGTCGCCATCCCGGCCGTGAATGCGCCCGACCTTGCGAAGGAAGCCGCGAAGCAGAAGGTGTGAGTTGTGGCGTTCGCCTCGTGGGGGAACGCACATCGCGCCACATTCACAATCGTCGTCCTGGCGAAAGCCAGGACCCATAACCAGCGCATTTGATTGTGAATGGGATCGTAGCTCCAGTGTCACCCATGAATGACCCTTCGGGGTAATGGGTCCTGGCTTTCGCCAGGACGACGGTGAGGATGAGGACGCAGCTTCGCATTCTCGCGACATGATTTGCCCGACGACGGCAGCGCTGATTTGCCCGTCGGATTGATTTGTCGCAGCCTGATTTCCAAGCTCCAGAATCAGAACGGAACCGCGGACTTCTGCGTTGACGCCTTCTCTTCAAGCGGAGCGCTCTCCTCGAGCATCATCCGCCCTCGTGCCTCAACGCCTGAAACTTGATCTCGTCAACCCTCGAAAGAACAAACTCCAGCAGCGGCGAACGGTTACCTTCATTGTAGCCGATCACCAGATCGACCAGCGGCGGCGCACCCTGAATCGGACGGCAGACGATGGTTTTCGGGAGCAAGTTCTGCGCGTAGAGCGGCAGAAGGCAGATGCCCCCAGTGGAGGCGATCAGCGAAATAGCCATGGCTAGATTCTCCGCCTGGTGCGCCGCTTCTATCGCCAACCCGTGTCGCGTGAAAAAGTCATTGATCGCCGAGCGCAGCGTTGGCGCTCTCGCCGCAGATACGCCGATGTAGCTCTGTCCCACCAAATCCTTCGGACGAACGGAGGAGCGCGCCGCGAGCGGATGGTCTCGCGGCATCATGACCAGGATCGGATCATGACGGAGCAACTTGAACTGAATGCCCGCCGCGCTCCTCTCCGGGCGCATGAACGCAAGGTCGATCTTGCCCCGCATCAGTCCCGCAGCGAGGTCGGGAGAGTCCTCGCTACGGATGGTGATTTCCGTGCTCGGCAGCTTGCCACGTAAGATACCCATTACCGCCGGAAGCCAGTCCATCTCGTACCCGGTAAGAAACCCGATCGAGAAGGCCGATTTCGCCGGCTGGGCGGCGCGCCTGGCGGCTTCGCCGGCGGCCTCGACCTGCAGCAGAGCCACTCGCGCATGGTCAAGAAACACACGCCCCGATGGCGTCAGTTCGATGCCGCGCGGTCCGCGCACGAATAACTGCACGCCGAGTTCCATCTCCAGATCGTGGATCTGGCGGCTCAGTGACGGCTGCGCGGTGTGCAGGCGCTTTTGGGCCGCGACCGAAAGGCTGCCCTCTTCGGCCACGGCGACGAAATAACGGAGGTGTCGCAGCTCCATAGCCATTCCTCAAAAGTATACCTCATACCCTACGAAGTCTTTCTCAAAGAAGCCAGCCTCTCCTAAATCTCCAGTCAATGAAGCCAAAACCTCGCAGCGCCTTTGAGACCCGGCTGCGGTGGAAATTGGCGAACCAGGCCGATCGAGCATACCGGCCGCATCCGCTGGAGAGTAAAAATGAGCAACTCAGTCGTCCTGATCACAGGTGCCCTCACTGGTATCGGCCGCGCCACCGCGCTTGCCTTCGCCCGCGAAGGAGCGAGCGTCGTTGTTTCTGGCCGCCACGACGACGCCGGCCGCGCGCTGTCTGAAGAGCTCCGGTCGCTCGGCGTCGAAGCAGAATTCGTCCGCGCCGACGTCCGGCAAGAGAGCGACGTTTCGGCACTGGTCGAGCGGACGATCGAGCGGTTCAGCCGTCTCGACGTCGCGGTCAACAATGCCGGCACGGAAGGCACACCCGGACCAGTGACCGAGCAAACCGCGGAAAGCTACGCGGCGACTTTCGACACCAACGTTCTCGGTGTCCTCCTCTCGATGAAGCACGAACTCAGGATCATGCAGTCCCAGGGCTTCGGTAGCATCGTGAATATATCGTCGACCATGGGCAGCCGCGGAGCGCCGAATGCTTCGCTCTACGTCGCCAGCAAACATGCCGTTGAAGGCTTGACCAAATCCGCCGCTCTGGAAGCGGCCGCCTTTGGCGTCCGCGTCAACGCGATCGCGCCCGGTCCGATAGAGACCGCAATGCTCGACAGGTTCACGGGCTCCGCCGATCGCAAGGCCGGGATGGTTGCGGGAATTCCCATGAAGCGAGCGGGCCGCCCGGAGGAGCTCGCGGACGCCATCCTGTTCGCGGCGTCGAGCAAGGCATCGTTCATCACCGGCCAGATTATCAGCGTCAACGGCGGCAAGACCGCTGCGTGAAGACACCCCGATCACAAATCCAAACAGGAGAACAACCATGACCGACCTCATCAGCCGAACCGCCCTCGTCACAGGTGCCTCCCGAGGCATCGGCCGCGCCACCGCCCGCGCGCTCGCTCTCGCTGGCGCCCGCGTTATCGTTCACTACGGAAATTCCGCCGACGATGCGCATTCCCTGGTCGCGGAAATTCGCGAAGCCGGCGGACAGGCCGACGCCGTCGGTGCCGATCTGTCCGCATCCGATGGCGCGCAGAGGCTCGCCACCGAGGTGCGCAAACTCGTCGTCGGCCAGCTCGATATTCTTGTCGCCAATGCGGGAATTGCGGTGCCTGCGACCATCGAAGAGCAGACCGTCGAGGATTTCGACCGGATGTTCGCGGTCAACGTCCGCGCGCCGTTCTTCCTGGTGCAGCAGTTGCTCCCCTTGTTGGGCGACGGCTCCAGTATCGTGATGACATCGTCATTGGCGGCGCGGGCTGCTGTGGGCCAGTTGTCGGCCTATTCTGCCACCAAGGGTGCGATCGACACGATGGTGAAGCACTTCGCGTCGCTGCTCGGGCCCCGCGGCATCCGCGTCAATGCCGTGGCGCCGGGCATCATCGACACCGACATGTCCGAATTCGCCAGGACGGATGAGGGCCGCGATTACGCGCTCAAGATGCAGGCCTTGCAACGGATCGGTCATGCCGACGACGTCGCGGACGCGGTGACCTTTCTCGCCTCGTATTCCGCGCGCTGGGTGACCGGCGATACCATCCAGGTCGGCGGCGGCTCAAAGCTTTGAGTTCGGGAGATCTGCCATGAAACTCTACCAGTCTTCCGGTTCGCCCAATTCGCGTCGCGTCAGGATTTATTTGGCAGAGAAGGGCATAACGATGCCCTTCGTGCCGGTCGATCTCGGTGCGCGGGAACAGTTCTCGGACGCCTATGCGGCGATCAACCCGCGGCGCGTCGTGCCCGCCCTCGTTCTTGACGACGGGACGGTCATCGCGGAGGTGCCGGCGATCATCCGTTATCTCGAAGAAGTGCAGCCGAATCCGCCGTTGCTCGGAACTTCGCCCAAGGAAAAGGCAACGGTCACCATGTGGGAGCGCCGGATGGAGTTGGAGGGCTTCGCTTCGGTCATGGAGACCGTACGCAATGGGGCCGCCGGCCTGAAAGGGCGCGCGATCGCAGGTCCCCACGGCTACGACCAGATCCCCGAATTGGTCACCCGCGGTCAGCGCCGGATCGCTGACTTCTATAGCGATCTCGAGGTACGCTTGTCCGAGATGCCCTTCGTAGCGGGTGACAAGTTCAGCATCGCCGACATCACGGCAATCGTCGCAATCGACTTCGCGAGCAAGGCATTGGGACTATCCACTCCACAGGAAAACGGGGCGTCGCGCCGCTGGTACGATTCCATCGCTTCACGCCCGAGCATGACAGCTTAGGCGTCGAGCGCGATCAGATATCCTGCGATTGGTCACCGCTTCCGGAGTGAAGGTTACGCCACAAGATACCAAACAACGTGATGTCATCACCCGCGCATGCGCATGCGGGTGATCCAGTATTCCAGAGGCGTTTATGCTTGAGCCGAGAGGCCGCGGCGTACTGGATCGCCACGAGCCGGGCGATGACGAGCGTGGGTGGGGCATAGCTTCGCATTCCCGCGACATGATTTGCTCGGCAACGGAAGCGCCAATTTGTCCGTCGGGCTAATTTGTCGCAGCCTGACGTCCCGGCGGCGCTGGCTTGTGCGTGATGGCCTTCGCCTATTCGAAACGCAATGCGACAATCGGATCAAGCCGCGCGGCCCGATGCGCGGGATAGAGGCCAAACGAAATTCCGATGAAACCCGCAAATCCGCAAGCCAAGACGATGGCCCAGGGGCTGATCAGAACTGGCCAACCAGCTTTCCAAGCGATTGCGACTGCCGCGGCAGCTCCCAAGAACGCGCCCACAAGCCCTCCGACCAACGCCAGGATCGCGGCTTCGATAAGAAATTGCCATCGTATTTCGCGGCGGCGAGCTCCGACGGCAATGCGCAAACCGATTTCGCGGGTGCGTTCGGTTACCGAAACCAGCATGATGTTCATGATGCTGATGCCGCCAACGACCAGCGAGACCGCAGCCACCGCAATCAACAAACTGGCGAGCAGCCGCATTGCGGCTCCGCGCGCAAACAGAACATCCGCTGGATTCTCGATCCTGAAATCGCTGGGGGCATCCCCGCGAATGCGGTGCCGCTGTCGAAGCAGGGCCTCGACGTCGCGCTGGATCTCCGACATTGCAGTCGTGTCCGAAACCTTGATCGAGATGAAATCCAATGCTTCGCGGGTCGTGCCGCGCACGGCTCCGAGCACGCGGCTTTTCGCAGCCGACAGCGGAATGAACACCACGTCGTCCTGGCTGCGGCCGGCCGCGCCCAACCCCTTTTTGTCCAGCACGCCAATCACGGTGAAGGGGACGTTGCCAATCCGAAGCGTCTCGCCGATTCCCGAGCCCCCATTGAAGAGCTCCTCGACGATAACCGCGCCCACGATGGCAACTTTCGCGCCGGATGCAATCTCATCACTCGTAAACAATCGGCCGCCGGCAACCTGCCATTCGCGAGCCACCAGATAGTCGGGATTTATTCCGGCCACCACGGTTACCCAGTTCCTGTTTGCGGCCACGAGCGGGAGGGAACGCGACAACAGCGGAGCCGCGACCTGAACGTCCGCCAGTTCGCGGCGAATAGAAGCGGCGTCCTCTATCGTCAGCGTCGGCTGCGTTCCCGATTCAAGCCTCGCCCCTCCCGAATTCCTGGCTCCGGGCATGACGAGCAGGAGGTTGGCTCCGAGCGTGCGGATCTTCTCGGAGACTTCCGCTTGTGCGCCAGCTCCGACAGAGACCATGCAGACCACCGCTCCGACGCCAACAACGATCCCGAGCACAGTCAAGGCGCTCCGCAGCTTGTTGACCCGGAGCGCCCGAGCAGCGATTCGCAAGCTCTCCAGAGGACTCATGGCAAGGAATCCATAGCGAGGGCGGCCGGACGCAAATTGTCTGATGATGCCGAGGAGTCTTCGACGATTTGTCCATCGTGCAAGGTGATCAGTCGCCGCGCACGATTGGCAACCTCGGTGGCATGCGTAACCACGATGATCGTACGCCCATCGTGATGCAGAGCCTCGAACAGCGACAGGATCTCGTTGCCGGTTGCACTATCGAGCGATCCGGTCGGCTCGTCGGCGAGAATGAGCGCAGGATCGTTCACTGTCGCACGGGCAATGACAACCCGCTGCTGCTCTCCTCCCGAGAGTTGGTTCGGCCAATGATGGCCGCGGTCGCCCAGGCCCACGCGGTCAAGCGCATCCCTGGCCGTGCGACGACGCCTGGAGGGAGAAATGCCGGCGTAGATAAGCGGAAGCTCGACATTTTCCAGCGCGGTTGCCCGCGGCAGAAGGGCGGGCTGCTGGAATATGAATCCGATGTCGTGGCTCCTGACGGTCGCGCGTCCGTCTTCGCTCAGCATTGCGACTTCTTGACCATTGAACGTGTATGTGCCGGAATCGGGCCGATCCAATAGACCCAAAAGGTTCATCAGGGTCGACTTTCCCGAACCGGACCGGCCCCGTATTGCAACAAACTCACCGTGCTCGATTGCGAGCGACACATTCGATACTGCGCGGACGATCGTGCCGCCGGAAGGATAGCTTTTTGAAATTCCAACGGTTCGAACCAGGGGCTGCATCCTAGAATCCGATCTCAAAATCCGAGGCGCACGCCGAAATAGCCGCTTTGCTTTTGCGAGTTCGCAATCCCGATGATCACGTGCTGGTCCTCAGCGAGCGCGCCCTCCAGCAGTTCGGCGCTGTTGTCGTCGCTCGCCCCCAGTCTCACTGCAACGGGTTGCGGTCGCCCACCGTCACCGACCAGCCATACCGTCGCAGAAGGTTGGGACGAGGCGGCCTTGTCCGCACTCTGGTGACCCGTCGAAGCACCGGCATCGTTCGGCCGGAAGCGCAGCGCCTGGTTAGGAATTTTGAGGATCCCGCGCGTATCGCTCACCACAATCCGAAGCTGGGCAGTCATTCCCGGCAGCAGCAAAAGGTCCGGATTTGGCGCGGAAACGATTGTCGTATAGGTGACGACGTTCTGTACGACTTCGGGGGACTTGCGGATCTGGAGAATTTGCCCGCTGAAGGTCCGGTCAGGATAAGCGTCCACCGTGAACTGGACCGTCTGGCCCAC
The DNA here is from genome assembly GCF_001189845.1 of Bradyrhizobium tropiciagri. Lineage (GTDB taxonomy): Bacteria > Pseudomonadota > Alphaproteobacteria > Rhizobiales > Xanthobacteraceae > Bradyrhizobium > Bradyrhizobium tropiciagri. The sequence goes on along the minus strand of NZ_LFLZ01000059.1, from coordinate 41,002 downwards.
TTTCAATTGCCCGACATCGGCCTCGTCGATCTTGCCATGGACTTCCATCTCACGCAGATCGTCCGCAATCTTGAACAACGTCTTGGCTTCGAGACTGACGGCGACCGTTTGTCCCGGATTGACATCCCGCTTGATGATGATTCCGTTGATCGGCGCACGGAGCACGGTCCGACCGAGATCGACTTCGGCCTGATCGACGGCCGCCTGCCGCTGCTCGATAACCGCCTGTGCATTCTCGAGATTGGCCTCGGCCATTTGGCTTTCCGCCTCTGCAATCGCAATGGCCTCAGCTTTCATCTGGATTTGCTCGAGGGAGGCGCGCAGGTCGGCAGCTCCCGCATCGCGCAGCGAGCGCGCCTGGCTCAAGTCTCTCTCGGTACCGCTTCCACTGCGTGCCAATGCGAGCTTTCGCTGGAATTCCCTCTCCGCTTCTTCTTGTCTGACCTTGCTCGCAGTCGATTGATCTTCCGCCAGCTTTTCGGCAGTCCGCGCATTCGTCACTGCGACCTTCGCTCGTTCCAGCGCTGCCTTTTCCACTTGAGCGGTGGCGCTCGCCACTCTCAGGGCGGCTCTTGCTTCCTTGACGCGGGCCGCAAAAATCTCCTGATCTATTCGCGCGATCGGCTGCCCCGCCGTTACGCTGTCGTTGAAATTGACGAACACCTCGGCAATCTGTCCCGACAATTGCGAGCTGACATCAACGTTTACGACCGCCTCAACGGTGCCGCTGGCCTTGACCAGGGTAGAGATGCTGCCCCGTTCAACCGGGGCCGTGAGGAAGGTCGGGGCCGAGCTATCTTGACCATAGGTATAGCCCAGCCCGACCATCAAGGCGCACAACAGAAATGCCACGCCGACGAAACGCATGTGGCTGTTATCCTGCTTCAACGCATTGCCGGCTCGTCCGAGGCATTAGTGCTTTCGGCCACAACAGGCAAATCAGGCCCTGCACTCTTCAGGGCTAGGGAGCTTGGTGCGAGCAAGCGACGTCATATTGGGAAACGGCAGCCGTCGAATTTGCGTGCTCTGCCGATGCCGTGCCCGGATTTCCCGCATAGACGTTGCCTGCTTGCCCACTTGGATTGAACGGTGATCCGGGCGCTGCCATAGCATTCCCCGGCGTGTTAATACCTGCACCGCTGGTGGTACAGCTAAAGCCGTGATTGGAGCCATGCTGGCCTGTCGTGGGATTTTGAGCAGGCTTGACGGGAGGACCCGCGCCAAACACCACGCCCGCGGACGGAAGCAGCAGGCAGGCGCCGATAGCGAGAGAGACTAACACGTGCTTCATCTCTGCACTCCTTTGAAGACGATTTTGCGCATTGCAGTTGCTTGCTGAATTGCGAAGCGCCAGCATCGGCCGACGCTCCATGGGTGCGCATTGACCATCCCCTTGCCATTGGTGGTTTGGTCGCCGCGAGCAGAGAACGCCGAGCAGCGCGGAATGTCCCAAGCCATCTCCGTTTTTTTTAGCGCAGCTCTCCCATGCCACGACAGCGAAGCTGACTCATTTTTCAGAAACTAACTTGCAAGTCATTTTTGGAAGTCGTTTTCGATTTGGCGTCGAAGGAATGTCACCTCGGCGCGGGATCGGTACGTGACCTTCACCGAAGGTGATGGCGGCCGATCCAAAGCCGGCATGCATCCTCATCGAGCCAGCCGACGTCACGGTTCTTGGCTGAGGTGGACTTCGATGCGTAAAGGCTACGCCACCGCTCCGATCCCGACGACGTCGATGCCGTCGACGCGGCCGCGGATCGGGAGCGTGCCGAGATCGCTCACCGGAAATGGCGGCGGTGCGGCGAAGCGCGCCATCGCGGCGCGCGAGGCGAGGAAGCCGCCATCGACCTTGCGGCTCAGCTCCTCCAGCCGCGCCGCGGTGTTCATGACATCGCCGTTGAACACGATCGCGCGCTTGACGTCGCCGATCTCGCCCACGATCACTGGGCCGAAATGCAGGCTGCCGCGAATCTGCGGCACTGCGCCGAATTCGCGCTCGAACTGCGGCGCGGCCTTCTGCAGCGCGAGGCGCATCGCCACGAAGCAGCGCAGCGGCCGGCAATCGACCGCGCCGCTCTGTTCGGCCCAGGTCACGATGATCTCGTCGCCGACATAGTTGAGCACCTCGCCGCGATAATCGACCACCGACCGCGTCAGCAAGCGGAAGGTGCGGTCGAGAAAACGATGAATGCCGATGCCGCCGAGACGCTCGGCGAGCCCGGTCGATCCGGCGATATCGACGAACAGCACGAAGCGGTCTTCCTCGACCGGCGCGTGGTAGCGCCCGGTGACGAAGTTCATCAGCGCGCGCGAGCCGATCAGATTGGCGATGCCGAATCCCAGATTGACCAGCACCGAGACGATCGCGGAGCGCGCGAAGCTCGACCAGAAATCCTGCAGCGAATCCTGCGGCGCCACCCCTGCGATGCGTTCGCCCGGCTGCAGCAGCTGGATGCCGATGATGATGGCCGCGTAGATGGCGCTGCGCACGGCCAGATTGGAGAGGAAGGACAGGCGTTTGAGCCAATCCCAATCTTCAAGGACGAACAGCTCGATCGAGCCGATCACGCCAGCAAGCAGGAATCCGTAGGTGATGCCGACAGTCAACTGGGCAACCCCGCCGCCGAAGACGCTCAGCGTGATCGCGACACCGGAGAGGATTCCGGCGACAAGGACGGCGGCAAGACGTTGCAGCTTCCGCTCGAGCCTGGCGTTCATGCTTTCTGCCCCGGCGACTGTCCCAGCTACGCCCCCTGATCGAACGCCTTGCGCAGCGACACATAGCCCGCCTGCTGCTGGCTCCAGTTGCGGCCGCCGGTGATGGCGCCGTCGACGACGAGGTCATGACCGTTGATGAAGCTCGATTCGTCGCTCGCCAGGAACACCGCGGCATGCGCGATGTCGTCGGGCAGGCCGGCGCGCGGGATCGGCTGCGCCGCCTTGTAGACCTCCCGCATCACGGAAGCGGTTTTCTCGGCCGCGTCGGTCGACAACCCGAGCGCCTTGCCGAAAATGCCTGTGGCGATTGCACCGGGCGAGATCGAGTTGACGCGGATGCCGGACTCGCCGAGCTCCATCGCCACGCATTTGGTGAAATGAATCACCGCGGCCTTCGCCGCACCATAGACCATCGACGAGGAGAAGCCGGCGAGCCGTCCGGCGATGCTTCCATTGTTGATGATGCTGCCGGAGCCCTGCTTGCGCATGTACGGCGCCGCATGCTTCATGCCGAGCATCACGCTGCGCACCAGGGTTGCCATCGCGGCGTCGAACCGCTCGACGTCGAGGCCCTCGATGCCACCGGTCTGCGCCGGACCGCCGGCGTTGTTGAACAGGCAGTCGATCCGGCCGAACTTCTCCACCGCAAGCGCGATCAGCGCCTGCATCTGGTCCTCGACCGTGACGTCGGTCTGCCGAAACACGCAAGCCTCGCCGAGCTGTTGCGCCAGCGCCTCGCCCTCCGGCGCGCGGCGTCCGGCGATCACGATCCGCGCGCCCTCGGCGACAAAGACCTCCGCCGTGCGCAACCCGATGCCGCTGGTCGCCCCGGTGATCACCGCGACCTTGCCATCCAGCCGTCCCATGCCGGTCCCCCAATTAACGTTTGATGTTGCAGATATTCCCCAGCTGCTTCCACCAAGCAAGCGGAGGCGCGGTTAACGGTGGTCAAGGTCCACCTGTGGCCAGAAGGCCACAACTGCGGTTTTTCGGTCGCAGCGGCCTTATTTTGGGTCGCCTGTTCACGTGAACTGGAACGACCGATGGCGAAATGGATCGACGAATTCAGGGCGGGTTGGCGGGGCGATTCCCAGCCTTCGATGCTGCTTGCGGCGAGCTTTGCGGTACTCTGTCTCGTTTTGGCCACGGCCGCGCGCTTCGGGCTCGCCCAGATCAGGCCGGATGTGTTCTTCACGCCCTATTTCCCGGCGGTGTTCTTCGCGACCGCCCTTGGCGGCTTCCGGATCGGGATCGCGACCGCGCTGGCGAGCGGCCTGCTCGGCGTCATCATCAATTTCAGCAGCGGGCACGCCGATCCGGCGCGCTTTGCACTGCTGATGATCTTCTGGGCGGTGTGCGGCATCGCGATCTGGGGCGTGGAGCACTACCGTTCCCTGGTCGCCCAGCAGCGCGAGGTATCCAAGCGGCTGATCGAGGAGGAGCAATACCGCAAGATCGTGGTCGACGAATTGCAGCACAGGCTGAAGAACAAATCCTCGACCATTCATGCCGTGCTGCATCAGGCGCTGCAGGACCGGCCCGATGTCTGGCAGCGCATCGACCATCGCATCCGCGCGCTCTCGGCGACCGACGATCTGATCGCGCGGGTCGACGGCTATGGCTGCGATATCAAGGATTTGCTGCGCTCGGAGCTCGGCCCCTACGGCCACGTGCGGTTCAATCTCAACGGCGAGCAATTGTTCCTGCCTGCCAAGCTCGCCGTCTCGCTGGCGCTGATCTTCCACGAGCTCGCAACCAACGCAGGAAAGTACGGCGCCTTCTCCTCGCCGCGCGGGTTTCTGCAGGTGTCGTGGACAGTGGACGATGGACGTCTCAACGTGATCTGGGACGAAACCGAGGGACCGGTGGTCGAGGTGCTCGGCGAACCCGGCTTCGGCACTAAGCTGCTGAAGTCGGCGCTGCGGCCGTTCGACGGCAAGACCGAGATCAGTTACCTGAAGACCGGCGTTCACTGCACCATGCAGTGCAAGCTTCCCAACTGTTGATAAGTACGCTTTCCGGCACAGGCGCATTTTCCGGTGCAACCGTGCGCGCCGCAATCGCTTTCACCAGCGACTGAGCCCGACATTGATACTCTGTTAATGACGATTGCCGCGACGGCTTGCGAAAGCAGCCCGGGTCTCATTCTGTCACGGCATTTCGCAGGTCCGCTTAACCAAAACTACAACGGACTTTGCCAAGGTCGGCACATGCATAGTTTCAACAAAAGCGATTTTCAGGCAGGCGCGGCAGCGACCGGCCAAGACGACATTTCCGGAAATGAACTGCGCATCTTGCGTGATCTTCTCCAGCTGCTGCCGGCAGGTGTGACGGTGCAGGACGAGCAGGGCCAGTTCATCCTGGTGAACGAAGCGGCAGCGAGCCAGCTGCAGCTGGCAGCGAGCGCGAGCCAGCCGGCGCCGGTCGATGATCGTCACGCCGCCAATCTGGACATGCTGCGCAGCGGGCGCCCGGTGGTACTCGAGGAAGTGCTCTCCTGCGGCGCATCCAAATACGTGTTTCTCACCTCGCACCGGCCGGTCCAGATCGCCGGCCGCAATCTCCTGATCTCGACCTCGACCGACATCAGCGAGCAGAAGGCGTTCGAGGACCAGCTGTTCCGCTCGGCCTATTACGATGAACTGACCGGCCTGCCGACCCGGCGGGTGATCGAACATCGCGTCAACGGCCTGATCCGCGACACTGCGCAGAGCCATTTCGCGCTCGCCTTTCTCGACGTCGACAACTTCAAGCACATCAACGACTATTACGGCCACGCGATCGGCGATGCGCTGCTGGTCGAACTGTCCAAGCGGCTCGGCCATGCGTTGCGCGAAACCGACATCCTGTCGCGGATCTCCGGCGACGAATTCCTGCTGCTGCTGAACCCGATCAGCGGCAATGACGCGGTTGCCGAATTCATCCACGTCATGCAGGAGCGGCTGAAGGCGCCGTTCTTCATCGAGGACTCCGAGATCTTCGCCTCCACCTCGATCGGCGTCAGCCTCTACCCGATGCACGGCAGGAGCTATGAGGCGCTGCGCCAGAATGCCGATATCGCGATGTACCGCGTCAAGAACAACGGTAAGGGCTCGACCGCGTTCTTCGACAACAGCATGGAGCGCGAGGCGCTGGCGCGGATGAAGGTCGAGCAATCGCTGCGGCTGGCGATCCTGGAAAAGCGTTTCTGCTGCGCATTCCAGGCCAAGGTCGATATCCGCACCCACGAGGTCAAGGGTATCGAGGCGCTGGTGCGGCTGCGCGACGACGAGGGCGTGATCCAGGCACCGGGCACCTTCATCAACCTCGCCGTCGAGCTCGGCCTGATCGACGAGCTGACGTTTCTGGTGCTGGCGGAGATCGTCAAGTCGATCGATCTGATCAACGACACGTTCGGCCCCACGGCGACGATCAGCATCAATGTCGCGGCCAAGCAGGCCGGCAATCTCGAGTTCATGCGCCGCTTCGCGCGCGCGATCGAGGAGACCGGCTTCCCGAAACGCTTCATGATCGAGGTCACCGAAGATGCGTTCGTGACCCGGTCGCACTTCCAGGACCAGATCCTGCCGATCCTGCGCGGCATCGGCGTCGGCATCTCGATCGACGATTTCGGCATCGGCTATTCGTCGCTGTCGGCGCTCGCCGACATCACCGCCGACGAGATCAAGATCGACCGCTCCTTCATCACCGACATCCATCAGCGGCCGCGCAGCCAGGGCATCCTGCGCGCGATCGAATCGCTGAGCGAGGCGCTCGGCATGACCGTGATCGCCGAGGGCATCGAGTCCTACGAGGAGCTCACCTATCTGCAGGCGGCGACCAAGATCCGCTATGCCCAGGGCTATTACTTCGCCAAGCCGATCTTCCTCGAGGACCTGAAGCCCGCGACGCCGGTCGCAAGCGAGAGCCGCGCCAGCATGGCGGCGCGTCCGTCCCAGGACAGCCGCCAGAGCTATTCGCGCGCCAACGGCTTCAGGCGGTAGAGACTACTTCATTTTCGAGCAAGTGATGTCCCTTCTCACCTCGCCCCGCGTGCGGGGAGAGGTCGAACGCATCGCCAGATGCGTTCCGGGTGAGGGGGAGCCTCCGCGAATCCATCTGTCAACGAATCTGCGGAGATAGCCCCTCACTCCAACCCTCTCCCCGCAAGAGCGGGGCGAGGGAGCGCGGTCCCGTCGCGGCTGATGCTCGACAAACCTACAGTCTCACTTCTCCAGCACCGGCAACGGCGCGACGCCATTGTTCGCCGCGCCGGCCTGCATTGTGATCAGCGTCATCGAGACCAGATCGTAGTAGCCCATGATGCCGATGATATCCATGATGCCGCGCTCGCCGAACTTCTCCTGCGCGGCCTTGTAGACGGCGTCTGAGACCTTCCTGTCGCGATAAAGCGCGATGCCGAGATCGTACAGCGCGGCCTCGTCATCCTTCATGCCCTCGGGCCGCGTGCCCTTGGCGATCGCGTCCGCGATCTTCGGATCGAGCCCGCCCTTCATCGCCAGCGGATAATGCGCGGACCATTCATATTGCGCGGTCCAATGCCGCGCCGTGATCAGAATCGCCATCTCGCTGAGCCGCGCCGGCAGCGAGGTGTTCCAGCGCAGGTACTCCGACAGGTTCGACAGCTTCGGTGCCAGGTCGGGATTGCGGATATAGGCGCGGTAGGGCGGCGCGGTGAACTTGGCGTTGCGCGGCGGCGCACTGATCAGGTCGGCCCAGGCCTTTTGCGGCGGCGACAGTTCCTCGGCCTTGAGCGGCGCAAACCGCACGGCGTCCTCGCTGCGCGCGGCTTGCACTGAAAATTCCAGCACTGCCAAGACCCCTGCACCAAGAACCCTTGTCGCAAGTCTTCTTCTCATTTTCGTTCTCCCCTTTGCGACGCGGCTGCCTCTGCGACAATTATGCGACCGATGGTGAAGACCGCCGCCGCGCGCAAGGTGACCACGACTGACGGCGCTCGTGCGCCTCGCTGCACCCTACCGCGGCGCCGGCCGCCGGCCTATATTGAGGCCGTGTCACGCGGAGCAAAGGTGCCTGCCATGCAGCCTGTGTCTATCCTCCTGAACGTCCTCTGGATCCTGATCGGCGGCGCGTGGATGGCGTTCGGCTGGCTGGTCGCCGCGGTGATCATGGCCATCACCATTATCGGGCTGCCCTGGGCGCGCGCCGCGTTCAACATTGCGGTCTATCGCTGCTGCCGTTCGGTTCGCGTGCGGTCCGCCGCGATGAAGTCACCGGCATGTCCGATATCGGCACCGGACCGCTCGGCGTGATCGGCAATCTGGTCTGGTTCATCCTGGCCGGCTGGTGGCTCGCGATCGGCCACGTGATCACGGCCATCCTGCTCGCGGTCACCATCATCGGCATTCCCTTCGCCTGGGCGCATCTCAAGCTTGCCGGCATCGCACTGTGGCCGATCGGCAAGGTGATCGTGCCGGCGTAACACGGACTGGTCGGTGTCGCGGAAAGCTAGAGCGCGACGAGATTTGGTTGAATCCTCATCCCGCTCTCGTTCGTTGCTTGAGCATGATCTGCGCGCAAACGCCTTGCGTTTGTCGCAAGGGAAACCGCTTCGCAGCTGTCCGGATCGTGCTCTACAGCCAATCCTTCGTCGTCTGGGAGCAGGCCTGGAGGTCACGCCGCCAGATATATCCATGGCCACCGCATGGGGGCCGGGCGCGGGTGGTGGCGGGGCATTCGTTCCTGACTCGCGCGCTGGTGCCCCACCCGTCAATCACGCAGGCGCCTCCTGAGGTCCTGTGGCAACCGTCGCCACACCCCTCCGCGGCGTTGGCCGGGGTCAGCCCGAGAAACGCACCTGCAGTCAGAACCGCGAACAAACATGCTCTCATGATGGTCTCCATCAAGCTGCCGGTCGTGATGCTTCATTCGCAACCTGAGCGTAGGCTATCTCGATGCGGCTCGCCACCGAGCCGCCGCACACATTCCAGTGTGCGCGATATGACCATGATGCAATTCCATGGCATCGCATCATGATCGCATCTCATTGTTGGAGCATGATTTTCTCGGAAAACCGGTCTCCGCTTTTCCGGATCATGCTCTAGCGCGCCGCCTCGCAGCCGGGAATGTCGAACACCGCGGTCAGGCCGCAGGGCGAGTTGAGCATCTTGCCGCCCTCATGGCCGACGCCGGGCACATCCCACACACTATGGTTCGGCGTGCCGCCATCGCGGGCCTGCATCGCCGCGACATAGGAATGCCCGCGTGCGTAACGATACGGCCCTTCGGCTTCCGCCATGCAGGACTTGTCGAGCGCGGGATGATTGGGATTAGTGTCGAGCGTTCCCAAGAGATAGATCACGCGACGCGCAACATAGGCCTGTTCCAGCGCAGCCGGCGAAGGCTCGGCGAGATAGGGCGGGCGATCGTCCATGCCGAACTTCCAGCTGTTGTAGCCCTCGCATGCCGCCGCGATCGCGGGCTCCGGCCGCTCCTTGGTGAAATAGGCGTAGGAAGAGGGATTGGCGACCACGTAGCGCACGCCGATGCCTTCGCGCAGCAGCACCTGGTCGCCCTTCACCGCGATCGCATAACGCTGCACGACCTGGCCGCCGCCGGAATGGCCGAACACGACGACCTGCTTCAGGTTCGGAAACAGCTTGCGGTCGCCGAGCTTCGCCAGAATGGCGTCGAGCGCCTCGAACGAGCTCGCCGGATTGGGCGCGAGCGCAGGCTCGCCGCCTTGCCAGCCATAGAGGCTCCAGCGCAGCGTCTCCGCCGACAGCTTGAATGCCGCAACATCGGGCTCGATCAAAAACTGCGGCGCGATCATCAGTGTGCTCTTGCCGACATCGCCGGCCGCAGCCTGTGCGCTCAGCGCCGCGCGGAAATAATCGTCGGCATTGCGCAGCACCCCGTGCAGCACCAGCACCGCGCGGGTGACGTCCGGCAGCGGATTGGACCAGTCGGCCGAGAGATAAACGGGGAAGGTCGCGCTGTCGACGGCGATCCGCCCGCTCGCGACCTCCTTGACCGGCTTCTTGTCGCGCTCGATCTGCGCCTGCGTTGCCGACGCGACCGGCGCGTGAACGGTCGCGATGAGCAGCGTCAGTGCCGCAAGCCAGCCCCGATGATGCATGGTTCAACTCCGTTGGTGCCGCGAGCGGCGATGCAATCCGGCCGGATCATGGCGCATTGGACTTCACTTCATGCATGAAATTTCGGAAAGGGACGACGCTCACGCGGCAAGCCGTCCGCGATTGTTCGCGGCAAGGATCGGGCGGATCAGGCGGCCGAACCGCTCGGCCTCCTCGTCGTGCAGATAGCCGGACAGGCAGAAGGAATGACAGCCGGCATAGATGAACTGCTGCAAGGTCGCGGCGCATTGTTCGGGATTGCCGACCACGGCGATGCCGGCGCCGGGCCGCACCTTGGTGATGCCGGTCCACAGATGCGGCATCAGGAGATCGCCATAGTCGCGCGCGAGCTGCTGCACGCGCTGGTTGGCCTCCGAGCGGTTATAGAGCGTCTTCATCTCCTGCTTCTGCCGCTCGGTGGCGTGGCGCACCAGCTGGTCGGCGGCCTCCCAGGCATCGGCCTCGTTCTCGCGGCAGATCACCTGCAGCCGCATGCCGAAGCCGATCGCATCCTCACGATCATGGTCGCGCGCCATCCGCCGGATCTCGGCGATGTTCTCCGCGATGCGCTCCGGCAGATCGCCCCAGAACAGATGGACGTCGGAATGCTTCGCCGACACCTCCCAGGCCTGCCGCGAGCCGCCGCCGAGATAGAATTTCGGAAACGGCTGCTGCAACGGACGCGGCCTGATATGCGCGCCCGAGATCGTGTGAAACCTGCCCTGGAAGTTCACCGGCCCGCGCGTCGTCCACAGCGCCTTCAGGATCGAGACCTCCTCCTCCATCAGCGCGTAGCGCTCCTCCTTGGCGTAGCGGACGCCCTCGGCCTCGACCTCGCTCTCGTTCTGGCCGGCGATCAGATTGATGCAGATCCGCCCGCCGGACATCTGGTCGAAGGTCGAGATCATCTTGGCCATCAGCACCGGGTTGATATAGCCGGGTCTTGCTGCGATCAGCGGCTTGATCCGCGCCGAGCGCGCCGCCATGAAGGCGCCCGATATCCAGGCCTCCCAGCACACCGAGCCGACCGGGATCAGCAGATATTCAAACCCGGCATCCTCGGCCGCCTTGACCACGCGATCGCAGAGTTCCGGCGACCCGGCGATTTGCGCCTCCATCAGCCCATAGGCCGTGGTGTCGCCGTGCGTGGGCAGATACCAGCCGAATTCCAGCGGACGCATGGGCAAACTCCCTCGAAAGACGGCCCTTTTCCTTGGACCTGTCATATTGGCGCAGGCAGTCTACAGCCCTCAACCGGCCGGACAACGCCGTTGCCGACCCGGAGCCAATCAGCTAAATGAACCCCTGCACGCACCCGTAGCTCAGCTGGATAGAGCGTTGCCCTCCGAAGGCAAAGGTCACACGTTCGAATCGTGTCGGGTGCGCCAAACACGGCCTTTTGCCGCAACCGGCATCGCCAAAACGGCTCAGCCACTGAAGGTTGCCGTTGAGGGCACGGATACACCGCATTTTGATTCGAGACATCCGCGAATGGGATTGACGAGAGCGCTGATGGCGATCCTGTCGCCATCGCCAGTCAGATGACCGCCCGAGTCTCATCAGACATCCATCGCTGGGATGCCATTTGTTCGAGGTCATTTCGCCGCCGCCCCCGGCGAGGCCTCAACGCCATGGGTCGGCGGCTCGACATCACACGCGCTCAGAACTTTCGTCCGGTGGATTCCATTTTTTTGCATTCCCCGCTGACAGTCAGGGATTTCCCTCCCGACGAAAGCGTCTTGGTGGCTTTGCCCGACTGTCGGGAAATAACGATCGACAGCGAAGCGACGCGATCCTTGCCATCGATCGTAACGTTTGTCGGGCCATCGAAGGAGAACGAATCCTGGCCTACTTTCCAGCCTCCTGCCGTATCGATGTAGTATTGCAGGGTCGACGCGGCCATGTTCCAGTCATCAGTTGAAGCGAGTGGAAAATCGCACTCCAATGCTGCGACCGTCGTTTGCGCGTGACCTTCCGGAGCCAACGCTCCCAGGGCCAGAAGCGATAGAAACCCATTTCTTATGACTCGCACGTATTCACCCCTCAAAGCTTCCAATGAGTGACCCCGCAACATAGCGCCTGAGCGCAACCGAGGCGAGCGCCCGACAACGACGGAATAGCTTCCAAGGGTGACGCTCGTCCCGTTTTCCCCTACCGTAAGATCACGGGGGCGTAGCCTACGCGGCCCCGCTTCCCGGCCCTGCACAGGTTGCGGTACGTTGAGCGCCCGGCCCGCGCTTTCAGCTTCGGTTCAGCAGCTGCCAGGTCGATGTGGCATGCGCGATCGGCTCGCCGGCGGCGCTGGATGCCTGCGACTGCACGAAGAAGGTCTTGCGGCCCCGCTTCAGGAAGCTCGCATGGCAGGTGACGCGACCTTCGCGGATCGCGGCGAGATACTGCACCTTCATCTCGAGCGTGGTGCCGGCACCCGCGACGTGGTTGACGAGATGCCCCATCGAGATGTCGAGCGCCGTCGCCAGCACCCCGCCGTGCAGCGAGCCTTGCGGGTTGAACAGCGGCCTCACGACGTCAAAGGACACGATGCACGTCTCGCCCTGGTAGGCGATCTCCAGTCCGAACAGACGCGACAGGAAGAACGACCCGAATTCCTGCCGCTCGTCTTCGACGGCGCGGCGCATCATCTGCTCGGCGATTTCTCTCATGACGATATTCTCTTGACGATACTCACATGGCCGGTCGCACGAAGCTCCGTCCAAAGTCTCCGAACACGCCTTCGACCGCTACTCTTTCGAGCCGATCGTCGGTCCAGCCGAGCCATTCCGCAAGCACCTCGCGCGTGTGTTCGCCGAGCATCGGCGGCGGCGAGGAAGGCGCCGGCGGCTCGTCGCCGAACCGTGTCGGCCGGGCGATAAACTTCACGTCTCCCGCGGCCGGATGGCGGACGGTCTGAACCATGCCGCGCTGCGTGAGTTGCGGCGTTTCGCAGACCTCGCCGACCGACTTGATCGCGCCGCAGGGAATGCCCGCCGCGCCCAGCGCCTGCAGCCAATCGGCGCGGCTTCTCCGGGCAAAGATGGGAGCCAGGATCACGACCAGTTCGTCCCGGCTGGCCGCGCGTTTTGGCGCGGTTTCGAAGCGCGCGTCTTCGCGCAAGTCCGGACGGCCGATGACGTCGCAGAAGGCCGCCCAGAATTTATCGTTCGCGACCCCGACATTGATCCAGCCATCACTGGATTCGAACGGCTCGTACGGGCTGATGGTCGGATGCACGTTGCCCCGGCGCCGCGGGCTTTGTCCCGATGCGAAGTACATGCCGGCGTTGAACGTCAGCAGCGATGCCATGGCGTCGAGCATCGAGATGTCGACCCGGCCGCCCTCGCCGGTCCGGCTCTTCCGCATCAAGGCAGCCAGCACCGAATGCGACGCATACAGGCCGGTGACGAGATCGGCGATCGAGGTGCCGACCTTGGTCGGCGGTCCATCCGGATCGCCGGTGATGTCCATCACGCCGGATTCGCCCTGCAGGATCAGATCGTAGCCGGGGCGCGAGGCGTCCGCACCGGTGCGGCCGAACCCCGAGATGCTGCATAGGATGATGTCAGGCCGGCGCGCCCGCAGCGCGTCGAAACCGAGCCCCCATTTGTCGAGTGTGCCCGGGCGAAAATTCTCGATCACGACGTCGGCGACGGATGCGAGGTCGAGCACCGCGTCGCGCCCCGCCGGCGACTTCAGATCGATGGCGCAACTGCGCTTGTTGCGGTTCACCGAGAGGAAATACGCGCTCTCGCCGCCGACGAAGGGTGGCCCGTAGCGGCGGCTTTCATCGCCTTGCCTGGGATCCTCGATCTTCACGATATCCGCGCCGAGATCGCCGAGCTGCATCGTCGCAAACGGACCGGAGACCACCCGGCAGAGGTCGAGAACCCTGATGCTGGACAGCGGCTCGCGATCAGACGATCGCATCGGCAAGGTCCTTCATCGACGGCACCAGGATATCGGGCTGGTGCGGCGTGATGCCGAACGGGCGGCTGCGCCGGTCGATGAACGCCGTCCGCATGCCGGCAGATTTGGCGCCGATGCAGTCGAACGCGTGATTGGCCACGAACAGCACCTCATCCGGCTTCACGCCCATGATCTCGGCGGCCTTCGTATAGGTCGCGACATGCGGCTTGAACGAATTGGCTTCGGCCACCGAGATCACGCGGTCGAACGGGACCTTGTGGTACTGCTTCGCGGTCTCGAGCATGTCGGGATCGCCGTTCGAGAGCACGACGAGCTTGTACTTGCTTTGCAGCCGCGCGAGCGCGTCCGGCACTTCCGGAAACGGCACCAGCTTCTCGATCTCGCCAACGAGATAGCGCACATCTTCCATCGTGTAGTCGATCTTCGCCCGGTCCATCACGTGGGCAACCGCGCGGTGCCCGATCTCGCGATAGGGCGTGTGCTCGCGATGCAGCAGCGCATCGATCATCGAGTTCTCGAAATGCGTGCGGCGCCACCAGGTGACGAAGGAATTCGGATCGCCCTTCCATCCCTTTTTTGCAAGGAACGGCGCGGCGATTTTGGTCAGGCCGCCCTGCATGTCGACCACCGTGCCGTACTGGTCGAACATGCAGATCTTCACGTCGCGCTTGATCGTCTCAAAGCTCATTGATGCCTCCTTGGTTCGGATCGATTGATACGCCCTGCACCATCATGGATGAAATGGATTTGTGGTCTTTCGCTATTCACGATATGAATGAAGAATGAACCTTCGATCCATCGACCTCAACCTGCTTGTCGCGCTGGACGCACTGCTGACCGAGCGTCATGTCACCAAGGCGGCCGACCGGGTCGGCCTCAGTCAACCGGCGATGAGCAATGCGCTCAACCGGTTGCGCGCGATGTTCGAGGACGAGTTGCTGGTGCGGACGACGGCCGGGATGAAGCCCACGCCGCGTGCCACCGAACTGGCGGAGCCGCTGCGCCAGGTGCTGCGTCAGGTCGAGCGCGTGATGGCAAGCGACGCCGGCTTCGATCCAACCCGCACCGAGCGCAGCTTCACGATCAGGATGTCGGACATTCTCGCCTGCCTGCTGCTGCCGAGGCTCGCCGCGGCGCGATCGCCCGACGCGCGGACCTCCTACAATGTCATCCATCTGCCGCCTGCCTTGACGATCGATGCGCTGGAGCGGGACGAGATCGACGTCGCGGTCAGCATGGGGCTCGACCATTCGGCATCGATCCGTTCCGAGACGCTGCTGCGCGACCGCATGGTCTGCCTGATGCGGAGCGGTCACCCAATCAAGCGCGGAAAATTGACTTTCGAGCGCTTCATCGCCTAGGAGCACATGAAGGTCTCGATCAGCCCGACCGATCTTCGCTTCGTCGACGATGTGCTCGCTGAGCGCGGTCATCGAAGGCGCATCACGCTGAATGTGCCGCATTGGCTCGTCGTGCCGCATGTCTTGAAGAGCACCGATCTGCTCGCCGTGATGCCGCGACATCTCGCCGCCGTGCTGATGGACGACGGCCTGCGGATGGAGGACCTGCCGTTCGAGTCCGCGCCGTTCGACTGGATGTTGTACTGGCATCGCAGATACGATCAGAGCAACGCGAACCGCTGGCTCCGCGATCGGCTCAGGGCGGCGTGCTCCGATCTGGGCTAGGCACCGATGTCCGCCGGCCTTCGCGCGATCGACGACTGGCTTCCTGCTTCGGCCTCCGTGACCGCCGATGCGTCCTCCAGCGACCGTCCCTTGGTCTCGAATCCGAACATGAGAAAGACCGCCGCCTGGAACACGAGGATGCCGGCCAGGGTCGTCAGCACGCCGGTCAACCCTTGCCAGGCAAAGATCGCGACCACGACGTACTGCACCAGCGCGGTCGCGATCCGTCCGGACGTGGCGCAGATCGCCGTGCCGCGAAGCCGATAGCGCGTCGGGAACAATTCGGGGACGTGCATCGCGAACCCGGTCGCCAGCATGACGTAGATTGCGGTGACGAGCAGGAAACCCACGCCCGCGAGCGCAATACCGTCCGCCATGTGCGGATAGGCGATGCCGAGCGCGGCGGCTGCGATCGACGAGCCGACGATCGAGAGCCGGCGTCCGAGCCGGTCCGCCAGTACGAGCCCGATCAGCGATCCGACCGGCCCGCCCAGCGCCATCACGGTGGTGTAGCCCAGCGAGGACACCACGCTGTGGCCGCCCTTGACCATGAAGGTCGGCAGCCAGCCGATGAATCCGTAGAGGCTGAAACCGACGACGACGTGCAACAGGCTGCCGAGCAGCGTGCGCGCGAGATATGGCGGCTGGAATAGACGCCAGACCGATCCGGGAGGTTCCTGCGCCGGCGCGCCGGCGGCGACGGGAGCGAGTGGCCCCTTGCGCGCCGCCTCCGCCTCGATCGCCGATAGAATTGTCTCGGCTTCATCGGCGCGCCCGTTGGCAGCAAGCCAGCGCGGCGACTCCGGCATCGACTTGCGCAGGATCCAGACGACCATCGCGAGGAGGCCGACAAGGGCGAACATGTAGCGCCATCCAAGCGTCGGGATCACCCACAGGCCGATCATGGACGACGCGAACAGCGAGAAGTTGGTGATCACGGCCAAGAGCCCGATCCAGCGGCCGCGCGAAGACGCCGGCACGAACTCCGTCAGGGTCGCGTAACCCACGACGATCTCCGCGCCGAGCCCGATGCCGATGATGAAGCGCAGGCCGATCAGGACGGTCATGCTCGGAGCGAAGGCCGCCGCGATCGACGCGAGGCCAAAGATCGCAAGGTTCATCTGGTAGGAGAAGCGGCGGCCGAAGCGGTCGCCAAGGATGCCGGAGAACCAGGCACCGATCGTCATCCCGACAAAGGTCGCGGAGACGAAAGCGGCGTTGAGTTCGAGCGTCGACCATCCCTCCTTGAGCACGGCTCCCAGCACACCGCCGGCCAGATAGATATCGAACGCGTCGAGGAACATGCCGGCCCCGATCAGGGCCAGGATGCGCCAATGGAATCCGCAGATCGGAAGCCTGTCGAGGCGTGCGCCCGCGTTGATGTCGATGTCGGCGGTTCGCGTCATTCGAGACCTCCCTGCCCGGCCTTGCGCGAGCCGGATGTTTCGGTCATCGATTGATGACGCGCAGGGGGTCGTCGTCCAATTCAAAACAAAAATTCGACTATTTGGCGCAGTGATGAAGCTGAGACCGGCATCGCATTGCGCGAAACGTCAGCACAGTCTGACCGGCATGTGGCGTGCACCCTTGGAGCGTGGACCCAGCTTGAATCCCTCACTTCGAGCCTCGCTGAACGCGAAGCAGGCGCGGGCCGCACATGGAGATATCATCGACATCGGGGTGGCGGGCCACCTCAGCCCTGCTCAGCTCCAACCAGCGCAACGGAAGCTTCGTCCGGAGCGCCGAGATCAGCGACCGCAACCGTTTGCGCACAGCGCACACGATTACGACCGTCTGATTTGGCCCGGTAGAGCGCCTCATCTGCAAGCTCAACCAACTCCGGCCACGTGCGCTCGCCGCGCTGACCGCGCGCCACACCAAAGCTCGCCGTGACATGAATCGGTGTTCCATCCGGCGTCGTGAAGCGCTCGGCCTGGATCGCGAGCCGGATCTTCCTGGCGATCGCGACGGTCCCCGGGAGGTCATTCCCTGGAACGAGGATGGCGAATTCCTCTCCGCCGAAGCGTGCAACCAGGTCGCTGGCGCGCAAGTGGGAGCGCAGGAGTTCAGCGGTCTGAATGAGCACGCGATCACCCGTCGGGTGACCATAGGTGTCATTGACCGATTTGAAATGATCAATATCCAGCAGGATCAGGCAGGCCGCATCGACCGCAGGCTCTGCTTCAGCGACGCGCCGGGCGTAGCGGTCCAGAGCGCGACGATTGAGAAGCGCGGTCAACCCGTCGGTGTCGGCCTGGGCCTGCAACTCACTGGTGATTGACGCCGTGATCGAGGCGCGCTCCTGCAGCTTGTCCTGCAATACCTCGATGGCTCTGAACAGGCTGCGAATTTCCCCTGCCTTGCCGGTGAGGGACAATGGCTCTGCCGGTCTGTCTTCCGCAAGCCGAATGACTTCGTCATGCACGCGGATCAACGGCTGGAAGATGTTCTTGCGGATGGAGACCATCAGGCAAGCCAGTATTCCCAGTGCGCAGGTCGCGAACAGCGCGACTGTCGCCAGGATCGCGAGGGCCTTGTCGCGCGCCTTTGCATAATGATCGACCGCGGCATCGAGAAACGCGCGGCGATAGGCTTCGATCGGTCGCATCGTCGGAACGAAACGCTCGGTGAGTTCAGTGGATGTCAGCGAATACCGCGCATCCCGCCGCCCTTCCCGCATCAAACTGTCGACCAGCCCGAGCCTTCGCCAAAAAAGCGCTGCTGAATTTCGGCGCGGCTCGTTTGAAGGGAGGGATTGTTGAACAACCCGGCGTGGTTATTGCTCACCTGCCAGAGCTCGAGCAAGCGGCCCTCGATGCGTCTCGCCTCGATCACGTTGTCGAGCGGCAGCCGCTCTCCCACGGCGATCGACGCCATGATTTGCGAGGCGATCCTGCCGCCATAATCCCGAAGATCACTCAACATCGGCCCGACGAGGGCAGGTGCAGCAAGACCGCTATCCTGCTCCACAAGGTGATTAGCCTTCCAGGCGACGATGGTGCGAAACCGGTTCGAAACTTCGAACATGCTGTCGATGGCCCGCTGAAACTCCTCCCGGGATGGCCCGGCTGCGGCGCGAGCCACGACACGGTCGACCTCGGCTCTCGCAACCGCGAGCTGTTCGCGTACGCTTTGCAGCAGTTCCAAAGGGAGTTCGTCGTCGTGCAGACCAAGCGGCACGTCGGCCGCGTTGGTCAACTGTGCAAGCGCGGCATCGCTGCGTGCCCGGAACTCCGCCAGCCGGCGCGCCTTCTCGCCGTCGGGCGAGGAGCCGGTCGACATCGCATTGTTGGCCGGTCCCCGCTCAGCCGCCAGAAGGGTGGCGGTATCGAGCATCAGCCGAAAACGCTGCATATCAAAGAGATTGTGGCGCGCGAGCGTGTAGTCCCGATACGTTGGCGCGACGATGACGAAGGCCAGAAACGCAGTGCATACGATCACCAGAGCAAACCGGAGCGACAGCCTCCTGTCAAAGCTGCCACGCGCGCCTTCGAGCGTGTGCAGCATGCCTGTGTCCCCGTTCAGACCGTCTACGTTGGCCGTCCCCCTACGTTTCAATTGCAGGAATGCGAAATCCCAGTTGGACATGTGCTCAATTTGGCGCGGGTCATCTTCTATGTGGATTTTTTAACTGTCGCGCCATGCCTCTCGCGACAGGAATACTGCCCTCGGCCTTCAATTGGGTGAACACGGTTGGTTAGGAATTCGTTGCTGCGGGGAACCAGCGGTCGGCTGCCGTACAGGCCTGTGAAAGGATCTCGGCATTTCAAGAGATGCGAGATTGTGCGTAGCCGCACTGGTGCTGCACAACGTCGATGATGCGGGCGGCTCGCGGTGCCGGATCGAAGGGCTTACGCACCGGCGCGATCGCGTTCCATCCTGACACCAAGCTGAACTGCATTCACCACTGCGAAAAATTTCGCAGTGACGCAGCCTGATGATCGCGGATCGCCACAAACATTCACAACGAGTTCATGTCGCCGCCACTATTCGACTCCAACGCTGGGGGAAGAAGATTGGAGTATGTGCCATGCGCCGCATCGCCGGACTGCCTCTCGCCTTAGCTCTCAGCCTCTGCTGTCTCTCGCTGCCCGACGCTGCACACGCGCAGCTCGGCATCGGCATCACCGTGAATGCGGCACCGCCGCCTTTGCCCGTCTATGTGCAGCCGCCGATGCCCGCGGTCGGCTACATCTGGACCCCCGGCTATTGGGCCTGGAGCGACGATATCGGTTACTACTGGGTGCCCGGCACATGGGTGCTTCCGCCCGCACCTGAGTTGCTGTGGACGCCCGGCTATTGGGGCTGGAACGATGGCGTCTACGCGTTCCACGCCGGATATTGGGGAGCGACCGTCGGCTTCTACGGCGGCATCTCCTACGGCTTCGGCTACACCGGCGTCGGCTATGAGGGCGGCTACTGGCGCGGCGGCAGCTTCTTCTACAACAGCTCCGTCAACAACATCTCCAACGTCTCGGTCACCAACGTCTACAACAAGACCGTCATCAACAACACGACCAACGTCAGCTACAATGGCGGCACTGGCGGCACCACGGTGAGGCCGACGCCGCAGCAGCTCGCCGCCCAGAACGGGCAGCATGTGGCTGCGACCGCCGAGCAGACGCGGCACGCGGCAGCGGCGATGAAAGACCCGGCGCTGACGCTCGCCAACAACCATGGTCATCCGGCGGTCGCCGCGACCGCACACGCCGCACAATTCAGCGGCGCGGGCGTGATCGCCGCGCGACCGGGCAAGCCGATCGCGGCGCCGCCGCCCGGGCATGCGCAGCCGACAGCAAGCCACGCTCTGCCGACGGGGAATGCCGTGCCGCCCGGACACGCTCTGCCGACCGGAAACGCATTGCCGCCCGTGCACGCCGCACCGGCAGACCACGCTCAAACGACGGGTCACGCTCTCCCGTCAGGAAATGCTCTGCCGGCAGGACACACTCAACCGGCAGGGAATGCTCCGCCGGCAGGACACGCTCTCCCGACAGGAAACGCTCTGCCGGCAGTGCACGCTCCACCGACGGAACACGCTCAAACGACAGGGCACGCGCCCCCGGCAGCACGCCTTGCCCGCCGCGGGCAACCATCCTGCCCCGGCGCCGCACATCGCCGCGCCGGCCGTGCATGCGCCGACGCCGCAGATCGCACGGCATGCACCGCCACCGCCTGCGCCACACCCGCCTGCGCATCCGCCGGCACCGCACGTCGCGCAAGCGGCCGTACATCGTGCTCCGCCGCCCCGGCCTGCAGCACCGCACGTGTCGCGGCCGGCACCGCGGCCTCATCCTGCGCCACGGCCGCAGCATCCCGCTGCGAGGCCGGCGCCACACCGGCACGCATGATCCAACTCATCGGCGTGCCTGCAAGGGCACGCCGATTTCATATGAGAGCCATCGACGTCTCAATGGTGATGAGCCGACACGCCCTTGACGCACTGGGTCAACAGATCGACGGTGGCGGATTGGCCGACATCGCCCAGGCTGATCATGCCGACCATCCGCTTGCTCTTGTTGATCACAGGCAACCTGCGGATTTTTAGCGTCTCCATATGATGCACGGCTTTCGCCAGATCGTCGTCCTCCCGGCAGCAATGAATGCCTTCGGTCATCACGTCCCGCGCGGTCATGCGCGCGGCGTTGAAGTCCTTGCTCGCGAGGCCTTTGCAGACAATGTCGCGATCGGTCACCATCCCGATCAAATGGTCGTCTTTGCCGATCGGAATGCAGCCGACGTCGTGCCCTTGCATCAGTTTCGCGATTTCGGTGATTGGCGTGTCAGGGCTCACCCAGTCGACGCCCCGATGCATCACGTCCTTGACTTTCATGGAGGACCTCCCTTTCAAGGCAACAGCCCCCTCGCTGGCAATTATACAACAGAGCCGGCGCGACTGCATGCTGCACCTTGGTCAGGCGCACCGACAGATGATCCAGGCATCATACCGTTTCAGTCGTGGGTACTGAAGCGGCCGTGCAGAGAACCGGCAGTCAAGCGATCGAATTGCGCGCGACCGAGATGAAGCAACGTCTCATGATCGCCGGCTTCGATATAGATTTCGGGCTGCGTCTGAATGCTGTCATCAACGATAACCTCGAGCCCATAGCAGATGCCGGCGGCTGGAACCGCCCCATGCGCACAGTCTGCGAACAGCCTATCGATCTCGCTTTCAGCGGCCAGGGCGATATCGTCACCGAATCTCGCCTTTAGATCCGTCAGCCTGAGGCGATGCGACGCCGGCAGCACGGCGAGCAGATAGCCGCCGTTGCGGCGCAGCACTATGGCCTTGGCCAGCCGATCGCCCGGGACGTGACAGGCCTGGGCGGTAAGCGCGGACGACATCGTCAGCACGTGCGGGATTTCGTCGTACTCGATGTTTTCGACAGCGAGATATTTATGCAGTGTGGGCGAAATGGTCATAGCGTCACCTCCGGTGCGATATGCAACCATCCACCGTGGTCCCGCCCCGCCGCACGATGAGCGGCTGCGTAGTTCCCAAGACCGAGCATAAGTCCTGTCGTAGGACACTGCAATTCGATCCCTAGAGCCTCGTTCCGATTGAATCGGAACGAGGTTCCAGATTCCAGTTTTGACGTGTTTTCTTCACGCGAACGGGTACTTCGCCGGAAAACGCCCCTAACGTGGGCGCCGCGCCAGGTTCAAGTTCCGGGCCTTGTCCAGATTGCGGGCCTCAGCCAGCGCGGCCGCGCTCGGCAAGAGGGCCGACGCAAGGTCGGTCTCGGTGAAATCGGCGCCGGCCACATTGGCGTCGGATAAGTCGGCGCCCGCAAGGTCGGCCTTGTTGAGGTTGCAATTCGTCAAATTGGCGTTCTGCAGCCGCGCGAATTCGAGATCGGCGCGGGCGAGATTGGCGCCGCTCAAATCCGCATTGCGGAGATCGGCGGATTTGAGCACGCCACGCATCAGGCCCATCGATTGATTGCGCATATCCGCGCTCAAATCGGCGCCCGCCAGCTTGGCCCCGATCAGGCTGGCACCGGAAAGATCGGCGGTTATGCGAGCGCCGCGCAAATCGGCGCCACCAAGCTTGGCGCGATGCATCTGCGTGCCGAGCAGCGATGCCTTTGCGAGGGATGCCTCCGTCAAATCTGCTTCAATGAGCCAAGCCTGGTTCAGGTTGGCCCGATCGAAGCGGGCGCCTTTCAGATTGGTCCGGTTGAGCCTTGCGAGATGAAGGTTGCCACCGGAGAAGTCGAGGCCCGAGAGATCGAGGTGCGACAGTCGCTTACCCTCCAAATCTGCAGAATTTCGGTCCCCTTGAGGTACCGCCTTGAGGAGCGTGTCGACCTCGGCGCGCGTCATTTCCGACGCCGTCATATCGGGACCGTTGAGATCGACCCCGTACAGCATGTCCTGCGACACAGCGTCAGTCGGATCAACGAGCAGCGCCGCTACCGACACAAGGGCAAATGCGAGACGAAACGACATCGCCGTCTCTCCGCTTTCAGCAACCCGGCTTTGTCTCTTTCATTCTTCGGGTTGGTCGTACCGTCAGGTTAGCTGGTTGCCTCCGGCTTGTACCGGAGTATGAAACCGGATCCCGATCCTGGCAATGCCCGTGTCCGCTCCGTCAGGGGAAACGCTGCGCCGCGTGCCCGTTTCGGTCCGGCTACGGGGCGAGCCCGGCTTCGACGCAGCGCTCGGTAACGTAGTGCACGGTCTGCCCACGCCGGGCGGCAACGGCGCCGC
The DNA here is from genome assembly GCF_001189845.1 of Bradyrhizobium tropiciagri. GTDB lineage: Bacteria > Pseudomonadota > Alphaproteobacteria > Rhizobiales > Xanthobacteraceae > Bradyrhizobium > Bradyrhizobium tropiciagri. The sequence goes on along the minus strand of NZ_LFLZ01000059.1, from coordinate 17,865 downwards.
TGAACGTCACATGCTCGACGGCCTCGACGAATTTGCGGGCCTGCGCTTCTTCAGCGATGACCAGCTTGCCGTCGGCGACGCCAATGCGCTGGCGTCCCGCACCAAACGTGCCGACGAAGACCACCTTCTTGGCGTTCTGGCTGATGTTGATGAAGCCTCCGGCACCGGCGAGCTTGGGACCAAATTTGCTGACGTTGAGATCGCCGGCGCGATCGACCTGGGCAAGACCGAGAAACGCAGCATCGAGACCGCCGCCGTCATAGAAATCGAACTGATAGGGCTGGTCGATCACCGCCTGCGTGTTCACGGCGGCACCGAAATCGATCCCGCTCGCCGGCACGCCGCCGATCACACCGGGCTCGGCTGTCAGCGTGATCAAGTCGATGACCCGCTCCTCAATGGCCGCCGATCACGCGCCGCACCAGTCCCTCATGTGCGGAATGGTTGAGGCCGCGGTGCTTGCCGTCTCCCTGTCCCGCCGCATAGACCAGCGTGAAGTTGCGAGGCTTGCCCTGCGCATAGGGCGCGTCCGCTCTGGGCGGCGGCGTCACGCCAGTTCGTCGGCTGCATCCCCGATCGCGGCATAGATTTCCTCGAGGTCCGCCTCCGTGGCGCAGTAAGGCGGCATGACGTAGATCGTATTGCCCAGCGGCCGCAGCAGCAGGTCTCTGCGTTGGAAGAAAGCCTGAAGCTTCGGCCCGATGCCTGCGAGATAACCGGCATCACTTGCCTTCAGATCAACTGCGGTGACGGTCCCGGTGCGGCGGACGTTTTCAAAGCGCGGGTCGGCACGGAATGGTGCGATCAGGCGCTCCTGCATCGCGGCGACCGACGCGACACGATCGCTCGCGCCGTGTTGCCAGAGTTCGAGGTTCGCCCTGGCGGCGGCGCAGGCGACCGGGTTTGCCGTATAGGAGCTCGAATGGAAGAAGGTCCGCGAACGATCATTGGAATAATGCGCGTCGTAGATCTCGGCGCGGCACAGCGTCACCGCGAGCGGCAGGGATCCGCCGGTGAGGCCCTTTGAGTAACAGGCGATATCCGGGCTGACATCGGCCTGCTCGCACGCGAACAAGGTGCCGGTCCGGCCCCAGCCGGTCATGACCTCGTCAGCGATGAAGAGCACGCCAGAGGCCTCGCAGATGCGCTTCATTTCCTTGAGCACCGACGGCGGATACATCAGCATCCCGCCCGCACCCAGGATCAGCGGCTCGACGATGAACGCTGCCGCCGTTTCGTTCTTGCACGCGGCTTCGAGCGCATCGAGCGTCGCCTGCTCGCGGCCGGCGGCTGGAAACGGGATCGATGCGACATCGAACAGCAGCGGCTCGTAGGCCTTGTTAAAGACGCCGCGCGCGCCGACCGACATCGTTCCCACCGTGTCGCCATGGTAGGAGTGCTCCATGACGATGATCTGCGTGCGCGGCACGCCGATATTGTGCCAGTAGCCGAGCGCCATCTTCAGCGCCACTTCCACGCTTGTCGAGCCGCTATCGGAGAAGAACACGTAGTCGAGACCACGGGGCGCCAACTTCAGAAGCTGCGCTGCAACCTGTTCGGCGGGATCGTGGGTGTGGCCGGCGAAGATGATCTGGTTGAGCTGTTCCGCCTGCTCCTGGATCGCACGCACGATGTGCGGATGGCAGTGGCCATGGGTCACCACCCACCAGGACGCGATCGCATCGATGATGCGACGGTCATCCGCCGTGTAGAGATAGGCGCCCTCGCCGCGCACGATCCTCGTCATCTCGCTGTGCAGCGCGTGCTGGGTGAAGGGGTGCCAGACCGGCGACTTCCTGGGCGATGTCATGCGTTGAAATCTTCGCTCCGGAACGATGCCTCGAACGCTATGCGCAGCGTGTCCTCCGTAAGCCGTGAAAGCCGGGGCAACCGGCCCAACCGGCGCACCTGGCCAAAATCGCAGATGGCGCGCTCGCTCTCGGGGTTGCTTTCGCCGATGAACGCGATCCCAAGGATGTCGATCTGGCGCTTGCGCAGCGCCTCGACTGACAGCAGCGAATGATTGATGGTGCCGAGCGCGGTGCGTGCGCAGAGCACGACCGGAAGCCGCCATCGCTCGAAGATGTCGATGTAGAGCGTGTCGTCGTTCAGCGGCACCATCAGCCCGCCGGCGCCTTCGATCACCAGCGGCCGGTCCGAGATGTCGGGCACGTCGAGCGCGGCGGGGTCGATGCGCACGCCGTCGATCGCGGCGGACTGATGCGGCGACGCCGGCGTGCGAAGCCGGTAGCATTCCGGCACGATGCGATCGGCGGACAGACCGCCAAGCCGCGCCACCAGTTGCGCATCGGTCTCCTCGTCGAGGCCGGACTGGACCGGTTTCCAGTAGCGCGCGCCGAGAAAATTCGCGAGCCCCGCGGAGAACACCGTCTTGCCGATCCCGGTGTCGGTTCCGGTCACCACGATCCGGCCGGTCATTGCGGCCACCCGTTGGTCTCCGCGACGAGCGCGTCGAGCAGCGCGCGCACGTCATCCTCGTCGACATTGAGGGTCAGCGCAATCCGCAATCGGGCCGTGCCCGCCGGCACGGTCGGCGGCCTGATGCCTCTGACGTCGAAGCCGCGCGCCTGCAGCGCAGATGCGAGCTGCATCGCGCGCGCATTGTTACCGACGATATAGGGCACGATCTGCGAGCGCGATGGGCTGTGCCAGCCGCGCCGATCGAGCTCGCGATGCGTTAACGCGACCAGACTTGCCAGGCGCTGTTGATGCTCAGGTTCCTGTTGCAGGATCAACAGCGCCTCGCGCACGGCAACCGCCGTGAGCGGCGACGGCGCGGTGGCGAAGATGAATGGGCGGCAGCGATTGACCATGAAGTCGCGCAGTACGGTCGGGGCCGTGACCAGCGCGCCCGCGACGCCCAGCGCCTTGCCGCAGGTATGAACGATCACGAGATTCTCGCGCCCTTCATAGGGCGCTGTCAGCCCTCGCCCCTGCTCGCCATAGACGCCGGTGCCGTGCGCCTCATCCACCATCAGGAACGCGTCGTGCCGCTCGGCGATGGCGACGAGGTCGTCGAGCGGCGCGATGTCGCCGTCCATGCTGTAGACGCTTTCGACCACGATCCAGACCCGGCCCGTTCCGCCCTCGGCGCGCCAGCCGCGAATGGTGTCCTCGACCGATTGCGGATCGTTGTGCGCGCTGAACCGGAATTCGGCCCGGCCGGCCCGCGCGCCTTCATGGATGCTGGCATGCACCAGCGCATCGAGCACGAGCAGATCGCCGCGCTGCGGCAGCGTCGTCAGCAGGGCAAAATTGGCGACATAGCCGCCGCCGAAGAACAATGCGGTCTCGGCGCGGAAGAACGCGGCGGCCTCCGCCTCCAGCCGTTCGTGCTCCTCGCAATTGCCGCGCAAAAGCCGCGAGCCGCCGGCGCCGATCGGCGTGCCGGCTGCGAGCGCGGCCGCGACCGCCTGCTTGATGCGCGGCGCATTCGCGAGCGCCAGGTAGTCGTTCGAAACGAAATCGATGCCCGCGCGCGGCTTGAGGCCGCGCAGCCGATCGTCCTTGCTCAGGGCGTGCAAGGCCGCGGCGTAATCAGCGGCGTTGGCCGCATGGATTGCGCTCATGCTTCACTCACAGATTTGCAGTTGATCGCGCGGCGAATGACGCCGCGCGTGTGCCGGAGGCGAAGATCAGGCGAGGGCGGAGTTGATGCCGAGCCGATCCAGCAGATCGGCATCGCGGTCGCGCTGCGGGTTCTTGGTGGTCAGCAGCACATCGCCGATGAAGATCGAATTCGCACCGGCCAGGAAGCACAGCGCCTGCAGCTCATCGGTCATGTATTGCCGTCCTGCCGACAGCCGCACCACGCTGTTCGGCATCATGATCCGCGCGGTGGCGACCAATCGCACCAGCGCGATCGGATCGGGACGCTCCGCGGTGTCGTTGACCGGCACGCCCTTGACCTCGTTCCACAGATTGATCGGCACGCTTTCGGGATGGCTCGGGAGGTTGGCGAGCAGCATCAGCATGCCGAGGCGGTCGTCGACCTGTTCGCCCATCCCGATGATGCCGCCGCAGCAGACCTTGATGCCGGCGTCGCGCACATGCGCCAGCGTATCGATGCGGTCCTGCAAGGTGCGGGTGGTGATGATCTTGTCGTAGTACTCCGGCGAGGTGTCGACGTTGTGGTTGTAGAAATCGAGCCCGGCCTCGGAGAGGCGTTCGGCCTGGTCCGGCGTCAGCATGCCGAGCGTGACGCAGGTCTCCATGCCGAGCCCCTTCACCGAGCTGACCATGTCGCAGACCTGATCGAGATCGCGGTCCTTGGGACTGCGCCAGGCCGCGGCCATGCAGAACCGGGTTGCGCCGGCGTCCTTTGCGCGCTGCGCCACCGCAACCACCTCGTCGCGCGGCATCAGGCGCGTCGCCTTTAGGCCGGTGTCGTATTGCGCGCTCTGGGAGCAATAGCCGCAGTCTTCCGGACAGCCGCCGGTCTTGATGCTGAGCAGGCTCGCGGTTTCGACGTGATTCGGATTGAAATTGGCGCGGTGAACGCCCTGCGCCTGGAACATCAGGTCAGCGAACGGCAAATTATAGAGCGCCTCAGCCTCGGCGCGCTCCCAGTGCTTGTGGGGCGCTACGCTGATGCGGCGCTCGGTCCGTTCGATTTCTACGACATCAACCATTTGGCTTGCCTTCTGCTGTGAATTATAGATAATCTGGTATATTATCTATGATCTTGGACTTAGAATGATGCTAGCCGAGGCTCCGCGAGAGCGCACTCGTTTTTGTGATAGATAATCTATGATGGACGAGGGCGAGAACACGACCACCGCCGGGCGCATCGCCGAAGCGATCGGCGAGCGCATCATCAGCGGCGCCTTGGCGCCGGATGCGCCGCTGCGGCAGGACCATGTCGCGCGGGAATTCCATTCCAGCCACGTCCCGGTGCGCGAGGCCTTCAGGCAATTGGAGGCGCAGCACCTCGTCGTTGCGGTGCCGCGCCGCGGGGTGCGGGTTGCGCCGCTCGACACCAAGTCGGTGAAGGAGATCGCCGAGATGCGCGCTGCGCTCGAGGTGGTCGCGTTGCGCAATGCGGCGCCCAAATTCACGTCATCCCATCTGGCACGGATCGAGGTCGCGCTGGTCGAAGGCGACAATGCCGAGACGGTGCAGGACTTCGAGATGGCCAATCGCGCCTTTCATCACGCGCTGGTGGCGCCCTGTGCGATGCCGCGTCTGCTCGCCAGCCTCGACGGCCTGCAACTGGCGAACTCACGCCTGGTGTTCGCGATGGCCCGCAACGCCGGCTGGCGGCCACGGCCGAGCCAGGATCATCGCGTGATCCTGCAGGCGCTGCGCGCCCGCAACATCGAGCAGGCCTGCAGCCTGCTCGCGCGGCATATTCAAACCATCGAGCGGCTTGCGCTGCCGGCGGCGTGATTGGGAGTCACTGTCCGCTAGGCGATCGCCACGATCTCCAGCTCCTGATCGCCAGTGCCGACGACATCGCCCAGGGCCTTGCCCATCAACGACCTTGCCACCGGCGAGACAAACGAAATCGAGCCCGCCTTCGGATCGGCTTCGTCCTCACCGACGATGCGGTAGGTCTGCACGCGGCCATCGGCGCGGCTGAAGGTCACGGTGCTGCCGAAGGCAACGGTTTCGGTCGAAGCAGGATCGGGCACGACCTGCGCGGTGCGCAGCCTTTCGGCGAGATAGCGCGCATCGCGCAGCGGAACCGCCGACTGCCGCCGCCGTTCGTTGACGTCGTCCAGCTGCTGCGCGGCCTCGTAGGCGGCGCGCGCCTCCTGAAGCTGGCGCTCCAGCGTCTTGCGTCCCGCTTCGGTCACCAGATTGGGATGCGGCGAGATGGGACGGTCCGGCAACAGCGTTTCGGACGCGGTCTCGGCACTTTCTTCCTTGGTGAAGGCAACGCTCAATCCGGAACTCCATCGTGAGGCGGGCAGTATAGCCCCGCTTCACGCGTCCCGCTAATGCGCGATGGGATTAGGCCGGATCTAGTGCGACGCCGGTTGTTCCGTCTTGCTCCGCCTGCCAAAGCGGTTCTTCACAGCTTCGCGCCAACCCTGGAAGGTGACAAAGAGCATCGGCACCAGGAAAATGCCGATCGAGCTCGCGGCGAGCATGCCGCCGAACACCGCGGTGCCGACCGCGCGGCGGCTGATTTCCGCGGCGCCGGTCGCGACCACCAGCGGCACCAGGCCGAGGATGAACGCGATCGAGGTCATCATCACCGCGCGGAAGCGCATCTGCGCGCCCATCGTCGCGGCTTCCGCGATCGGCTGGCCAGCTTCGCGCTGCTCCTTGGCGAACTCGACGATCAGGATGCCGTTCTTGGCGGCGAGCGCGATCAGCACCACGAGGCCGATCTGGCCGTAGAGATCGAGGTTCAGCCCTGCGAGCTTGATCGCGAGATAGGAGCCGAACACGCCGACCGTGACCGACAGCAGCACGGGAATCGGAATCGTCCAGCTCTCATACAGCGCCACCAGGAACAGATAGGCAAACAGCACCGCGAGCGCGAGGATGATGCCGGTCTGGCCGGAGGCTGCCTGCTCCTGATAGGCGGTGCCGGTCCACTCATACGAGTAGCCGGCCGGCAACGTCGTCTTCGAGAGGTCGGCCATCGTCGCGATCGCGGTGCCCGACGACACGCCCGCCGCCGGGCTGCCGTTCACCGTGACCGAGCGATAGTTGTTGTAGCGCGTGATCACCTGCGGGCCGGTGACGATCCGCAGACTTGCGATCGAGCGGATCGGCACCATCTCGCCGCCGGTGTTGCGCACATAGATCTGCCAGATGTCGGGAATGTCGCGGCGATTGGCGGCATCGCCCTGCACATTGACCTGCCAGGTGCGGCCAAACAGGTTGAAATTGTTGACATAGATGCCGCCGAGCGTGGCCTGCAGCGCAGTGAAGACGTCGGCCATGTTGAGGCCGAGCGCCTGTGCCTTGGCGCGATCGATGTCGAGATAAACCGATGGATTGGTCGCGGTGAAGGTCGAGAACACGCGGGCCAGGTTCGGATTGCGGTTGGCGGCGCCGATCAGCCCGCCCATCACGCTGCTGAGCGACGCCGGGTCCTGCCCTTCCAGCGCCTCGAGCTGATACTCGAAGCCGCCTGATGTCGAGAGCCCGATGATCGGCGGCAGGTTGAACGGCAGCACCGACGCCTGGCGGATCTGCGATCCGCCGACGAAGGTCTGCCCGATCGCGGCCTGCACCGATTCGGTGACCGCCTTGCGGTCGGCGAACGCCTTCATGCGCGCCACCATGAAGGCGGAATTCGGCTCGCTCGCACCATCGAGCAACGAGAAGCCGATGATCGACAGCACGTGATCGACCGCCGGGTTCTTCTTCAACAGCGCCTCGACCTGCTTGGTGACCTCGCTGGTGCGCGCCACGGAGGCGCCGTCGGGCAGTTGCACCGCGATGAAGAAGGCGCCCTGGTCCTCTTCAGGCAGGAAGCCGGTCGGCGTGATCTTCGACACGCCGAACACCGCGCCGGCAAACACCAGCACCGCGACCAGCGACAGTACCGCAAGGCGGACCAGCCGCTGCACCACGCCGGCATAGCGGTCGCGCACCCAGTCGATGCTGTCGAGCACCCGCCCCATCATGCCGCGGCGCGGTCCGCCGTGGCGCAGGAACACGGCGCACAGCGCCGGCGACAAGGTCAGCGCGTTCAGCGCCGAGATCACCATCGCCGCACTGATCGTCACCGCGAACTGGCGGAACAGCGTGCCGGAGATGCCGGGGATGAACGCAATCGGCACGAACACCGAGAGCAGCACCAGCGAGATCGCGATGATCGGCGCGGTGATCTGCGCCATCGCCTTCTTGGTGGCGTCGGCCGGCGACAGCTCAGGTTCCTCTTCCATCACGCGTTCGACGTTCTCGACCACGACGATGGCGTCGTCGACCACGATGCCGATCGCAAGCACCATTGCCAGCAGCGAGACCGTGTTGGCCGAATAGCCGAGCGCCAGCAGCACCGCGAAGGCACCGATCAGGCTGACCGGAACCGCGACCGCCGGAATCACCGTGGCGCGCAGATTGCCGAGGAACAGGAACACCACGATCACGACGAGCACGAAGGCCTCGCCGAGCGTCTTGATCACTTCCTTGATCGTGTCGGAGACGAAGGTCGTGGAATCGTACTGCACGAGGTAGGTCAGACCCGGCGGGAACCGCTCCGACAATTTCGCAAGCGTCGCCTGCACGGCCTTGGCCGTGGTCACGGCGTTGGCGCCGGGCGCAAGATAGATGCCCATCGGCACGCCGGGATTGCCGTCGATCCGCGACTCCGAATCCATATTCTGCGCGCCGATCTCGACGCGGGCGACGTCCCTGATCCGCAGCACCGATCCGTCCGGATTGGCGCGCAGCACGATGTCGCCGAACTGCTTGGATGTGGTCAGGCGGCCCTGGGTCTGCACGTTGAACTGGAACTGCTGATCGTTGCTGATCGGACGCGCGCCGATGCGACCGACCGGCGCCTGCACGCTCTGGGCACGGATCGCAGCGATCACGTCCGACGGCGCCAGATTGAGGCTGGTCAGGCGCTGGGTGTCGAACCAGATCCGCATCGAATAGTTCAGCTTGGCGAACAGCGACGCCTGCCCGACGCCCGGGGTGCGCGAAATCGCGTCCAGCACGTTGATGATGGCGTAGTTGGTGATGAACAGCGGGTCCTGCTCGCCGCTCTTGCTGTACAGCACGATGAACTGCAGCACGGCCGAGGATTTCTTCTGCACGGTCAGGCCTTGCGCCTGCACCTCGGTCGGCAATTGCGCCAGCGCGCTCTGCACGCGGTTGTTGACGTTGACGGTGTTGATGTCGGGATCGGTACCGAGTGCGAACGAGACCGTCAGCGTGTAGCTGCCGTCATTGCCGCTGGTCGACTTCATGTAGAGCATCTTGTCGACGCCGACGACCTGCGCTTCCAGCGGCTGGGCGACGCTCGATTCGACGACTTCGGCCGAAGCGCCGGGGAACACGGCCGAGACCGTGACCTGCGGCGGCACGATGTCCGGGAACTGGGCGACAGGGATTTGCATCAGCGCCAGCGCGCCCGCGATCGTGATCACGAACGCGATGACGATCGCAAGCCGCGGACGATCGACGAAAACAGCGGAAATCATGGGTTATTGCCCGTCGATTTCGGCGCGCTGCTGGCGTCACCATCCGCCGAGACCTTCATGCTCGACTGGATCAGCGCGCTTGCAGGCCCCGGCGCGACCACCTCGCCCGGTTTGACCTTCTGCAATCCTTCGACGATGACCTTGTCGCCAAGCGCGATGCCGCTCGTCACTGCCGCAATCGTCGACGTCGATTGCCCGAGCTGGATCCGCTTCTGCTCGGCCTTGTTGTCCGCGCCGACGACGTAGACGTATTCGCCCTGCTGGTCCGACAGCACCGCCGAGCGCGGGATCGCCAGCACCTCGACCGGTTGCACGCCTTCCAGCAGAACGGTGACGAACTCGTTGTCGGTGAGTTCGCGGACCGCACCGCCGGTTGCGACCGAGGTGTATGTCGACGGGTTGGGAATCGTGCCGCGCAGCGAAATGGTGTCGGTGTTCTGAGCGATCGTGTTGTTGACGAAATTCAGCTCGCCGACCTTGTCGTAGAGCCGGCCGTCCGTCAAACGCAGGCGGATCACGACGGCCTTGAAGCCGCCGCGCGTCGCATAGCGCTCGCGCAGATCGAGCGCCTCGCGCACCGGCACCGGGAACGTGACATACATCGGATCCTGGCTGACGATGGTCGTCAGGGTTCCCGAACTCGGCGTTACGACGTTGCCTTCGGTGACCGCGGTGCGCCCGATCCTGCCGTCGATCGGCGAGTGGATCATGGTGTAGTCGAGATTGATCTGGGACAGGTCGACCTGCGCCTGCGCGGCCTGCACCTGGGCCTCGAGGCTCTGCTGATTGGCGACCGCGGCGTCGACGTTCGATTGCTGGCCGGCCGGCCCGCCCATCAGGGCCTTGGCGCGGTCGGTGGTCAGCTTGGCGTTGACCAGCGTCGCCTGCAACTGCGCGACCTGCGCCTTCTTCGATGCGAGGTCGGCCTCGAACGGGCCGCGCTCGAGCTGATACAAGAGGTCGCCGGCCTTGACCTCGGAGCCCTCGACGAAGTTCCGCTTGTCCAGGAACGCGGTGACACGCGCCACCACATTGACACGGTTGGGGGCCTCGATGCGCCCCAGAAACTCATTGGTTTCGGTGACCGGCCGCTTCACGGCCTCGAACACGCCAACGGCGGGAGGCCCGGGCGGCCCCGCCTGCGCATGGGCCGCTGAAACTCCCGCCACCGCCAATCCCGCCGATACCAGAAACCTCGTCAGTCCACCGAAGCTTCGTTCCGTACCACTCATGCTGTTCAACCCTTCGGCTACCAACAAGCTCTACGAGACGGATATGACGTTGAGTTCCCTCCGACTCGGAAAGGCCAGGAATAGGCAAGATGCGTTGCAGCAGATCATAACGAGTCCAATCCGACAATCCTGTAACCCTGGTTCCGGGTTTAGGCCGACGACAGCGGATTGGAGGGACGGCGGACCGCATGAGCATGCGTGTCGGCCGCCGATCAACACAGTCGCCTCGATTTGAGCGGCGACAACGGAGCACCGATTGACATGAATCGAGTGCCGTCGGCTCGACAGGCCATCAAAGCCTGATGACGACCATACCGAAGTAGCGGCCCTGTGCGGTATCAGCCAACGCAAGCGTGGCTTGCTCCAGCCCGTCGATCACGACATGGGGAAGAGCGATATCGCCGGAGCGGCACCAATCGGCCAGACGGCGGAACCACTCGTCGCGTGCTTGCGGATAGTCGTCGGCGCTATAGCCCCGGATGGTGATCTTCCGTAGCAGGATCTGGGTGGAGTCCAACACGACAGGCGCCACACGCCCGGTTCCGGCCGCGGCTAGCTGCCCCGACAATGTCCCCGTGATGACGAAGCGCGCCTGCTCGCGCGCGACGGCCATGGCGGCCTGCAACTGCTCGCCCCCCACATTGTCGAGAAAGACATCGATGCCGTCGGGCGCCGCCTCCCGCAGTTGCGCAACGAACGACTTGTCGGTGCCGCGGATCACCGCGGCGTCATAGCCGAGCTCGCGACCAGCCGATCCGCTTTCGCCGATGCACTGGTGCTGCCGATCACGCGCCCCGCCCCGAGCAGTCGAGCGATCTGCCCGGCCATCGAGCCGATCGCTCCGGCCGCGCTCGATATGAAGACGGTGTCGCCGGCCCGGATCTGCACGCCACGCGTCAGCGCCGCGTAGGCGGTCCAGCCATGCCCGAGATAGCCGAGGTAACCGAGCGGATCGGGCAACGGCGCAGCCAGCCGGAGGCACTGGGCGGCCGGAACAACGGCGTAATCGCGCCAGCCGAACATGTGCAGCACCATGTCACCAGGTGACAGCCCGCTGCTTGTCGGCGCCATCACGACCTCGCCGATCGCCTCGCCGCGCAGGCCGTCGCCCGGGCACAGCGCGGGAAACGGAACCCCCGGCACATCCTCCGCGCCCTGGCTCACCATCTGGCGGAGCGAAGCCGAGACCAGGAAGCAGCGATTGCGCACCAACACCTCACCCGCGCCTGCAACCGGCAGCGGCACTTCCACGAGCTCGAAATGCTGCGGCCCCGGCAGTCCCTCGGGCCTGATCGTCAGCCTGACCTCGCGCGCGGTCTCCCCCGCCATCATGAATATCCTTTGACTTGATCCGCCGTCGGACAGAATGTGAGTACTATGCTCACATTACCGGCGGAGAGGCGCGCCTGACCACTCGCATTCCGAAACCGACGAGCACGATGCGGAAAGCCCCGCGACAGGCCCGCTCGCGCGCCACCATCGAGATCATCCTCGAGGGCGCGGCTCGCATTCTCGGCGAGCGCGGCTGGGCCGCGACGACCACCAACGCGGTTGCCGCGACGGCAGGCGTCAGCATCGGGTCGCTGTATCAGTATTTTCCCAACAAGCTCGCGCTGGTCGAGGCGGTCCGACGCCGTCACTTCGACGAGGTGCTGGCGGTGCTGCGCGCAGCGACCGACGCCGCGACGCCTCGGGTACGCCGTGTCGCCGCGTTCGTCGACGGCATGATCGCGGTGCATCGTCGCTTTCCCGCCGCACACCGGGTGCTGCTCGAGGAAGCCCCCCGCGACACAGCCAGCGAGGCCACACACCGCCGGTTCGAGACCGAATATCGCAGGGGATGCGACGCGTTCTTCACGGCCAACAGGCGAGGCGACACCGCCGTGGATAGCGCGATCGCCGCTCAGGTCCTCGCTGCCGCGGTGGCGGGCGCCGTCCACGATGCGACACGGCTCGGGTTGCTCGCCTCGCCGCTGTTCAGACGGGAACTGATCGCGCTGGTCGAATCCAGCCTGGCCAGGCGGCGCGCCGCGGCCGACCGATGATCAACGGTTTTGGCGATGCCCCATCCGCCGCGGGGCGCGGCAAGGACGGCACCCGCGGATCATCACAACGCAACAGCGTTCTTCAGGCGCGAGGTGACCTGGTAGGCAGGTGATGCCAGCTGCTCGTAGAGCCATGGCCGCGCGCTTGCCGCTGACCTCGTGCACGCCATCGAACACCGCCATCTCGATCGAATGCGGATGATCCGACGCCGCGTAGACGGACTGCATTTCGGCGAACTTCTCGTCGCGCCCGAGCTCGATCGCGTTTGCACTATCGCGGCTGCCGATCTCGACGAACAGCGGGCACGGAGAGACCAGGTACGCCAGCTCCGCGCCGGTGTATTTGGCGCGGCTGTTGGCGAAATGAATGTAGGCCGCAAGTTCGATGCCGAGGTTCTTGCTGATGGTGGACGACATCAGAAACTTCTTCTCGTCACGCATGTATCCGGAGACGACGGTCGGCCGCATCCGCCCCGTCGCGGCTTCCAGATGCAGCGCGAGAAATGCGCCGGAGGACACCCCGTAGACGCCGATATTCAGACCGGACTCGCCGGTCAGCTTCCGGCAGACGGTTTCGCCGGCGTCGACCGATGCGCACGACACGTTGTGCGCGGAGACGCCATGGGATGCCAGCATCGCGGCGATGTTGTTCTGGCTCTCCTGATTTCCGATCTGGACGATGTAGGGACACCAGACGACATAGCCGTCCTGGCAAAGCTGCTTGCCGAGCGCGTTCATGTAGTCCTTGTCGGCATCATCGAAGCATCGCTCCGGCGTGCTTGCCATGCCGTGACCGAGCAGGATCAATCCCTTGAACGCGCCGTCGGGAATCCCGAGACATCCGCGCACCGGCACGCCGCATTCCAGATCGAACTCGACTTTCGCGACCGAGAATCCGTCCGCCGTGTCGCGCCAGAGAATCCGGATGTCATCGCGGGAAGGCCGATAGAGCCGCCGCTCCCGGAACAGCGACCGCATCTCCCGCCGAATGTCCGGGCCAGTTGCGATCGCGCGCAGTTTTCCCTTCGCCGCGATATCGAAGAACGACCGGCAGAACGTATCGTAGCCGAGCGCCGGCAGATCGACATTCGCGCACGATCCCCGGCAATGCCCCAGCCCCAGCGTGTTGCCGGTGACCGATGAGGGGCCGACCAGCGTCATCAACAATCCGGAAAGCGCCCTGCGGCTGATCATCGGCCCTCCCCGAGCCGGCGATGGCTCGACTGACTATCACAAGATGGCCGCCTAGCAGGCGCAACAAATCGCGCGGATACAAATTAAAGGATGTTCATGGTCGAACGATCGCGCGCAGCGTTGCAAACGTGTGACGCTGCCGCGCCGGGCGCTGCGGCAATTCATGGCGAGTGCGTTTCGAGACGCTTCGGAAAGATGTCTGACTGTCACGCCGGTTCAATTTCGCCACAACCCCCGACGATCGTCAGGTCCCAGCCATCGAGCTTGATCACCAAGTCCCGACCATCGAGTCATCAAGTCTTCGGCTTGATCTCGGTGACCTTGGTATCGGAGCATTCGGCGCGTCGCCGAAATCGAGCTTCTTCTGGAAGCCGATCTGCACGTTGAGCGCTCAGGGCTGGACCTCGTCGGGCCGCCGCACGCCGGGTCGCCGCCAAGCGAGCGAGGCCCGACACGCCGCCGCGACGCTCACCCGCAAGACCCGCCAAACACCGGAATTCCTCGTGATACGGCTGGTCGCACCGGAATAGCCCGGACTCGTGGGCCACACTGAATTGCTCTAGGCAATAAATCCGCGATCGAAGGGTTATCTGTTGGGCAACAGCATTTCTGGAATGGCCGATGGCGAACGACCTGCACGAGCATCTGATTGAGCTGGCCTATGAGGCCGCGGTCTTCCCGGAGTTGTGGCCGAACGTCCTGCATCAGGTCGGTGGGATCGCGCGGGCGCGCGGTATCGTGCTGCTGACGGCAGACCCGCACGACGTCCGCTGGGTCGCCTCCCCCGACATGCACGACGACACGGTTGCCTATGTCGAAGGCGGCTGGCACGAGCGCAACGGGCGGTTGCCGCGCCTGCTCGCGGCCAATCATGCCGGCTTCCTGCGCGACATCGACGTGTTCGATACGCCCGAGGAAGTGCAGCAGGATTTCCAGATCCGCGAATTCTTCCGGCCGCGGGGGCTCGGATGGGGCGCCGGTACCGCGATCCCGGTGCCGAGCGGCGACGTGCTGATCTTCAGCGTCGAGCGCGAGTACCAGCACGGGCCGATCGAGCCGAAAGCGATCGAACAGCTCGACGCGCTGCGCCCGCACCTGGCGCGGGCCGCGCTGCTGTCGGCCCGGCTCGGGATGGAGCGCGCCAGGGCGGCAACCGAGTCGCTGGCGATGCTCGGCCTGCCCGCGGCGGTGCTGCGGCGCGGCGGTCGCCTGATGGCGGCCAACACGCTGTTCGACCGCCTGGTGCCCGATGTGATGCAGGATCGTACCGATCGCCTGACGCTGGCAGTGCCTGCCGCCGATGCGCTGTTCGCGCAGGCGGTCGGAGCCCTCGATCACGGCCTCATCAGCGTGGAGGTCCGCTCGGTCCCGATCGCGGCACAGGCCGATCGTCCGCCACTGATCGTGCATCTGGTCCCGATCCAGGGCGCGGCGCGCGACCTGTTTGACCGCGCGGTGGCGATCGTGATCGTGACGCCGGTGGTGCCATCAGAGGTGCCGACCGCGGAAGTGTTGCAGGGCCTGTTCGACCTGACGCCGGCAGAAGCGCGCGTCGCGCGCGGCATCGGCGAGGGACGCACCGTCGAGGCCATCGCCGTCGCATTCGGAATCTCCCGCGAAACGGTACGCAACCAGCTCAAGGCCGTGCTGGCGAAGACCGGGCTCGGCCGGCAGGTGGAGCTGGCCGGACTGCTCGCCGGCGCCAAGGTGCCGCCGGGTCCGTCCGCGGAATAGACTTACGCCGCGCGCAGGCGAGCCTGGAAGAATCCGGCAACACGGCTGACCGCGTCAGCGGTCATTGGGTCATTGTCCGCAAAATCAAAACCGTGCGCCTTGCCCGGATACCGGACGATCTCCGCCGCGGCACCGACCGATTTGCCCAGCCTGACAAGCTGCTCACCGCTGGCAAGCGGCACGTTGCGATCGGCCTCGCCGTGCAGCTCGATCATCGGCGGCAGATGTTTCACCTGAGGCGCGATCTTGTCGGGCATGCCGCCGTACAGCACGGCCAGCGCGGATACCCGCTCGTCACGCGCCGCCGCGGCCGCCGCCACGTAACCGCCAAGCGAAAAGCCGAGCAGTCCGATCCGGCCGGCACTGTCCGCGCCCGCCAGCACCCTTGACAGCACCGACGAGACGCGCGCGGGCCAGGCGTCGAACCGCCCGGCTTCATAGGGCGCCCGGCTCTCGCTCGTGTGCATCGTCGCAAGCGCCTGCTCGTCGCCGGCGTGTAGTAACGAACGAAATAGGCGTCGATGCCGCCTGCCGTCAGCGCATTGGCATAACGCTCATAGGCCTGCGGCCTGAGATCGAAGCCGCGCGAGCCGTGCAGCATCAACACCGCCGGCCGCTTGCCGGTGCACCCGGAGGCGAACCGGTTGAGCGTGATATCATGCTGAACCGTACGCCCGGTAGGGCGTTCATTCGCTTGACCGGCACGCCAGCCGCTGGTGTGGCCGCCCCCCGGGGGCATCGCGAGAGGATCGGCATGTTCAAACCGCGCCGGTTGAGCTAGTGATAGCTCCCCTCCTTCCGTGCGCCCGCTCGGCGCATGTCCAGTCAATGAGTGTATCTGAATGGCCGAAGCCGACCTCGACGCCGTCATCCGGCAAACCGCAAGAGCGCAGACCAAGGCCGTGATGGCGGCTGCCAAGAAGCGCCAGGCCGTGTGGGTCGCGCGCGCCGCCAAGGCCAAGGACAAGGAGACCAAGGCGCGCTTCCGCCACCTCGCCAAGAGCACGATCCTGACCGCGACCGCGACCGCCAAGCGGTTGCAGAATTCGGCCGAGAACGCCGCCGACGCCTATGCCCGCGCCATGAAGAAGGCGATGGAAGAGCCGCCGCCGGCCACGGAATCTCAGAAGAAATCTGAGATGAAACCCGACAAGAAATCCGAGAAGAAGCCGGCGAAGAAGAAATAGGACGCAAGAGAGGCAGCCCCACATGCTCACCGTCCACCATCTCGGTAAGTCGCAATCGGAGCGGATCGTCTGGCTGTGCGAGGAGCTGGAGATCCCGTATGAGCTGAAGTGCACCGCGCGCGATCCGGTCACGATGCTGGCGCCGGCCGACTACAAGGCGCTGCATCCGATCGGCGCTGCGCCCGTCATCACCGACGGCGAGTTGGTGCTTGCCGAATCCGGCGCTGTTGTCGAATACATCGTCGCCAAATACGGCAATGGACGGCTGACCCTGCAGCTCGACCATCCCGACTTCGCCCAGTTCCTGTACTGGTTACACTTCGCCAACGGCACGCTCCAGGCACAGATGGGCCGCAGCATGATCCTGCATCGGCTCAATCTCGCGGCCGACAATCCGATGCTGGTCGCGACCAAAGCAAGGGTCGACCGTTCGTTCGACCTGATCGAGGCGCGGGTGCGCGACGCCCAATATCTCGCGGGCGAGGCCTTCACGACGGCCGACATCATGATCGGCTTCTCGCTGACGACGATGCGTTATTTCCTGCCCTACGACCTCGGCCGCTGCCCCAACATCAGGAACTATCTCGGCCGCATCGCCGCGCGCCCGGCCTATCAGCGCGCGATGCAGAAGGGCGATCCCGGCATGGCGCTGCTGCTGACGTGAGGCCGTGATGCCGCGTTACGTCGCTTTGTTGCGCGCGGTCAATGTCGGCGGCACCGGCAAGCTGCCGATGGCCGAATTGAAGGCGACGTGCGTCGACGCCGGATTTGCCGACGTCGAGACCTATATCGCCAGCGGCAATGTCGTGTTCTCGTCCAAACTCGGCGCGGCCAAGGTCAAGGCCGCGCTGGAGCAGCGGCTGCAGGCCTATGCCGGTAAGCCGGTCGGCGTTGCCGTCAGGAGCGCAGACGAGATCGCCGCGGTGCTGAAGGCCAATCCGTTTCCGAAAGCGCCGCCGAATTTTACGGTTGCGATCTTCCTCGACGAGCCGCCGCCCAAGGACGCCCTGAAGGACGTCAAGGGCCAGCAGGACGAGCAGATGCGGCTCGGCAAGCGCGAGATCTACGTCGCCTATGGCAGCGGCATGGGCCGTTCGAAGCTGAAGATCCCCGCCGCCGCGAGCGGCACCGCGCGCAATCTCAACACCATCGCCAAGCTCGCCGAGCTGGCGGCGGGCGATGAGAAGGCCTAGTTCACCAACCTAATGACCGACCGTCATCCTGAGGAGCGCGCAGCGCGTCTCGAAGGATGCACGGCCCGGCTGGTGGCCGATTCATCCTTCGAGACGCCGCTTACGCGGCTCCTCAGGATGACGGTTCAAGCGCGATTTGCGTTGCT